>JAHHHI010000070.1 GCA_019359435.1 Kaiparowitsia implicata GSE-PSE-MK54-09C | reverse complement strand
ACAAACCAACCTGTGTTTACGCCGTTGAACGCAGTAACAGCGCGACATAACAACCCGGTTGGAGCGGACTATCGAGAATCTTGGCTACGTTATAAAGGGTGATTACAGCCGCTCAGCCGGAACGTTAGACGATTTCACGCCTACTCTACTGCAACTTCTATCCACATCTAACCTGAGTGGAAACTGCTATATGACTAGTCTTTCTTCCAGGTTATTTTCTTTGTCATTTATGGTAAGACTTTGGGAGTGAGTCTCAATTTCACATATCTTCATCCTCCAGCCACCCATTGTTAGTTGAAAAGGAGTGTTGACAACGATGTTGTATATTCAGAAGTTCGTAGGTGCTATCGCCAGAGTTGTAGGTTCTGTTATGCTTCTCGCACCTATCGCCCTGGCAAGCGAGGAGCCGACCAGCATGACTCTGCCAGCGATTGTTCAACCTCCAACTCAGCTTGTACCCGCTGAAAGCCTAGAGACTTACCCCAAGGGTTATTTTCTAGAAAACATTGTGGTTGATGTGGACGGCACAATCTACATTACCGAGAACACGACTGGACAAATTCTGCGTTACCGCCCAACAACAGGAGAAGCTGATGTTTTTGGTAGCGTTGAGGCTCAACTGGCAGGCTTGGGGTTGGATATTGATGGAACGTTGGTGGCAACAGGGCACACCGAAACGAACAGCGAGAATGTTTATCAATTTGCGGCAGATGGAACAGTGGAGACGGTCATCTCCATCCCAGAAGCCGAATTTTTGAACGGCATGGCACTCCTGCAACCCGGTGTGTTTTTGGTTGCCGACTCTCGCACGGCTACTATCTGGCGCGTGGATATCAATACCCAGCAGGCAATGCCGTGGCTCCAGCATGAAACTCTGGCACCTAATTCGCAGGCTCCTGTCATTCCTGGAGCAAATGGCATCAAGTTATTCAATGGGGCAGTCTATGTCACTAATTCCGGGCAGGCACACGTAGTTCGCATTCCGTTGAACGCCGATGGTTCAGCAGGGGAACCTACCGTTATTTTTGACAATATTGTGCTGGATGATTTTGCCTTTGGTCGCAGTGGTAGTCTCTACGGTACGACTCATATCTTCAACTCCGTAGTGCGGATTACCCCTGACGGACAGCGGCAAACGATCGCCACTGGGGAGCAGGGTGTTACTGGCAGTACGGCTTTGGCATTTGGAAGTCTGGAGAGCGATCGCCGCAGTGTCTATGTAGTAGGCGATGGAGGTATTTTCTCAGCGACAACGGAGACAGATATCATTCCTCCAGAGTTGGTGCGCTTGGAGATTGGTGAAGCGGGTATGACACAGGAATCTGCCCTGGATTGGATGGCTCGTCCTCAAACCGTTGAAGCGATTGAAACCCAACTGGTTCAGTGCGCTACGGCACCGGATACCGATACGTTGCGAACCACTGTAGGTCCACAGTATCTGCGCTATCTAGAACTCAACTTGGAGCGTATCAGTTACGCAGGGCAATTGTATGCCAGTGGCACGGACAATCCACCGACTGCTCGGTTGTATTTCATCGAAAGTAGTGACCCACAGGCTGCTCTGGAATTGATGCAGCGATCGCCCTATTCCCGGGCAGGAGTTTATAGCAACTGTCAGGTAACTCCCTTTCGAGCCTTGCTAGGTAATACGATTGGTGGTGTGAGCTGGCCAAATGGTGCAACTCTTCCCAACGAATAGCACTCAAGCAAAAGACAAAAACTCCAGGATTGCGCAGGTCTAACCATTCAAATGCAGCGGACGGAGAGAGTTTCTTGTGCTAAGTTTAAGCTGATCTGCCGCCGCTGATTTGAGTCGTTAGCCCTCAGCGCTCTGGTGCTGCCAGTTGGTCGGTGGGTAAGCGATTCGCCCCCAATTGCGATAGTTCGGTTCTTTGAGAACTCGGTTATTGCGAACAGCCCCAAAAGCTTTCGGGTCAGCCGCCACGTCGAGTCGCGATAGGCTTGGGTCGGCAGTTTGAGGTTCCGAGAGGTGTCGGGGGGCGACGTGCACCAATGATTTCAGTCCGCTCTGACGAGACGATATTGGCTCAACCACCGAGACACCGTTGTGCGATGATAACCGCTGATCTCAGCTAACTGCTCGACACTCGTTGCTTGCCCCGTCTTTAGCCACCATAACACCTGCACTTGACTGCGCTGCGAGGCCCGATGCTATCAGTTCAGTGCTGCTTTCAACTCCTCAGCCGATTCGGTGATATCAATTTTGAAAATGCCAGACATAGCGCAGACAGGCCATAACGATTACCTTTATCTATAGCTGATCTTTGGCGAATTGCTATTAGGAGTATTCCCAATTCAGCGCCAATATTATGTTTTGTTAAGTCGTCTAATTTGGAAATTGAGCATACGCACTTTGGCGCAATCCATGAATTGCGCTGTTTGAACCTAAAAAGATTGTGGAGGCGATCGGCTTTGCCGTCTCACTCAGAATCGCCCCTTCATCTCTCCCCTCATGACTGACTCACAACGCTGCTAATCTTGCGGGGGGGTATCCACCGTGCTGTTGCCTGTGCGGTTGTCGCGCATGAGAGTGCCAATTTGCCCGATGACCTCGCTGAGTTTGCCATCATCTAGCAAACTGTTAATCAGTGATAGACCGCTAGTAGAGAGCAGCAGCTTGTTGATGTCTTGTGCGGGGCCGCTGCCGTTGCTGCCGTTGGCACCGGGGAAGGCATAGATGCGGGCGTCGCCTAGGACGCCAGGCTGCGGAGCCAAGGCTTGCATCACTTCGGGTAGGTGCTCTGCTAGCTGCGGCCAGATGGCTTGCAGCACATCAGCGGTGAGATTAGCATTGCTAATGCTGTTTTGGGCCGTGAGTTTCGCTTGCACGCCCTCGGCTTCGGCTAGGGCTTTGTCGCGCTCAGCAGAGGCGAGGGTGCGGATGGCTTCGGCTTCGAGTTCTGCGGATTGCCGGGCGATTTCGGCTTGGCGGCGCTTGCGGAATACGTCGATTTCCACAACGTTTTGGTCGGCGATGCGGCGTTCTTCGGCGGTCCGCTGAGCGACGATGACGGCCAGTTGGCGATCGCGCTCAGCCACTTCTAAGTCTGTTGCCGTTTGCACGCCGGCTTCAGCGCGGGCGCGTTCGGCATCTGCTTCCAAACTTTCTTTGCGTTTATGGGCAATGGCGATCGCCGCTTCTTCCCGAGCCACACTGGCTAACCGCTCCGACTCCACCACTTGCACTTGGGCTTCTAGGGTTTGGGAATCGATCGTTTTTTGGCGTGTAATTTCGGCCAGTTCTGCCTCCTGCTGTCGCAGAGTTTGCGCCACCTTGAGATCTTTGTTGCGTTCTTCTAGGGCGATGTCAGCCTCGATTTGGCTTTGGCGTAGCGAGAGTCGCTTGCGAATCTCTTCTTCTTCAACCGATTTTTCTTGCAGCAGGCGAGCCCGCTGAATGGCCGCGGCTTCCTTCGCTTTGGCTTCTTCGATTTCGCGTTCGCGTTGGGCTTTAGTCGCTTCTACTTGTAGCTGCTGCCCCAATCGAGCGCTCTCTTGCTCTTGGGCAATTTGGAGCGATCGCTTCTCGGCATCCAGCACCTTTTGCTCAATGGCAACCTGGGTGGTCAGCTCTACCTCTCGCTTTTGCTGAATCGATCGCTGAATCGTTTCCGTCCGCAACCGCACCCCTTGCGCATCAAAGAAGTTGTTTTCATCATAGGTATCGCTTTCCTGAATCTCGGAAATCGCGATGTTGTTGAGAGTCAGCCCTACTTTTGCCAGATCGGGCTGCATCAGGTTCAGCACTTCTTGGGCAAACCCCAGCTTGTCAGAGTCAATCTCGGCAATGCTCTTGGTTTTGGCAGCAGCGCGAATGGCATCATCAGCCCGTTTTTCCAAGGCGTTTTTAATGTCATCTGCGGTGATGCGCCCGTTTTGCGAGAGGCGGGCGGCAGCCGTGAGCACGTCATTGTCCGACGCGTTGATGCAGACATAGAGGGTAACGCGCATGTCGGCGCGCAGGTAGTCTTGTGTGCGCACCGCTAGTTTGCCCGTGCGCTCTACATCAATCGAAATTTCTCGCAGGGGGACGCGCGTTAGTTCGTGAAAGCCTGGTAGAACGACACAGCCCCCATTGAGCACCACCATTTTTTTCTTCACAAAAACACCGCCCGTCCGCACAAAGGCTTCGTTGTTGGGGGTGATGACGTAAACGCGAGTGTAGGCCCAAATGCTGAGCAGCAACAGCACAACCAATCCCGCAATCACACCGGGGAAAAAGAGAATGCCGTCGAGACCTCCCAACTGAGCCACTGTGGGCGAGGGCGGCAGCGCCGTCGCTTGCGTCAGGATGAGGCTGTCACGATTCTGCTGAGTCTGATGATCAGTCTGATGAAATGCTTGATCCGTAACTTGGGATTCGTCCGTGATTGGGCGAGCGATCGCCGGAAGTGTATTAATAAAAGTTAGCCAGAACAGCATAGAAGAGGGTGCTCAAAAAAGAATAGAGAAGACAGACAAGCGATAAATCAGCGAGATGGATAGGCGAATAGAAAAACTGTGCTACTGAACTAAAACGATGAACTAACACGCCGTAAATAAATAGATGAGCTGCTTGATGGATGAATACGTGCTAGCAGGACGGTCTTGTTAACGTTTGGCAGGCACTCATTAAACACTGATGAGTAGACACTCAGCAAAACTGAACTAACGCTGAATTAAGGATGCTTCTATGATTGAACGGGCTTGTAAATCCTCGGAGCGTTATCCATCAGGATGTTCTCTAGCGGGATCTTTCCCAGGGTTGTGGGTTTGGTTTGGTGCAGACCCCATACCGAGCGGGCGGCTTATTTTGCGCTCTGACGCATCCAGAGATCTTCATCAGGGCTGCCCTTCGCTACCACAAGATACCCAGTCTCGGTCTGATCAATCACCACAATGGGGTCGCCCCGACGGGGATGCACCGTCACCCAGTCTGGCAGCATCGCATTCACTGTGATGAGGTTTCGAGCTGCATCCAGCACATCGACCTGGCCGATTTTGTGATCAGATTGAAGCGGAATGATGCGGGTGCTGACGGTGCCCCCGCAGCCCAATAGGCGATCGCCCCGAGTATCTTCTCCAAACCCAGCGAACACTTTTCCGATGGACTTGGCAATTTGCCCGCCCCCGGCGAGCGCGAGCGCGCACGAACCTAACAAAATCACTGTGCTGGGCAAGCCTGCCAAAAACACATTGCCCATCCACCCCAGCAGCCCCCACAGGCTGAGGTCAGTGGCTAACAGCAGCATCAGCGGCGCACGCCCTACCCCCAGCCATCCCAAAATCTGCGCCGCGCCAAACTCGCCTCCATCGGCATCGGCATCCATATCCAGTGACTCAATAGAGTCCAGATCGGCATCGGCCTCTATGTCTATAGCTGCATCGGCGTCTAAATCGTCACCGCCGCCTGCCGCAATGATGATGACATATAGCAGAATTCCCATGCCCAGCAGCAGCCAGTAAGGAAGGTGAACCAGGTCAAACAACGGCATAGAGGGTAATTATGCAGCACACTACTTCCAAGAATACCCATGGCAACCGGATATCCACTATGACGATATATATTGTTTTATGTCGTTGGTTGATGAGTCTGGAGGAACGAACGCCTTTAATTCTGGCTGCTTTATTCCCCCTGTCTGTGATGAGTGGTGGGTCTACTGGCCTTCGAGTTGATTGAGTTGGTAAGCCGAAAGCTGCAGCCTGATCTGACTGGCTGCCTGCTGGGCCAAGTCTCGATCGGCCCGCTCTAGCCGCAGCTTGACTTGCCCCTGCGCGTAATGTCCCAGCGCTTGCAGGGATTGGAGCGATCGCATCTGAATAATAAATTTGGTGCTAAACCATCCATTGACCACCCTAACCCTGGCGATGTCTTCTATCGGCAGTCGAATGGTTTTTACACCACTTTTGACGACACCGATGATTGGGTCAGAGGTTTGATATTCCAACACAATGCCATCGTTGTGAATGTGAGCAATGCCCGATGCCTCAAGCCAATGATCGCCGTCAAAGGCAAAGGCGAAGGCGATGTTGAATGGCTCATTAAGGGGAGTCATCGGCTAAAGACAGCGTCAGATGAGACGGGTTGCGGGTGTAATTCTAGGGTAAGAGATGAGAAGGGCGATCGCCCCTCTCGTTTTTAAACATCTGCCAGTGTCGGGGTGGGACTATGGCCTGCATTGCGCGCGCAGCATCAATAGGGAGCATGCTGTTGTGGAATCACATAGTATTGAGCCTAGGAGCATTAACACCCCAGTTATGTGGCGCGACAGGTGCCCTTGTTCCACCCAAGCATCACCTATTCAACCTGAGTTTGAGATAAGCTCAAACCCTTAATGTGCCGTGCGCGACGCGCACGGCACATTAAGGGTTTTGGGGCATCGCGCGTCGCGCGATGCCCCAAAACCCTCTTACCCCGAACTGACGTTATTTAGACTGACTTAGCTCTGACGTTAGGTCTGAAACAACGTGATGGGAACTCACATGACTCTGAACCCAAAAGGGATGGTAGGCTATCTCGGACGGGCGTTAATTAAGAGAACACCATGGCTAAGTTGCGGGTAGGGTTGTTGTTTGGGGGATGCTCTGGGGAGCATGAAGTCTCGCTAAAATCGGCGCAGGCGATCGCCTGCGCACTAGGCCAGGGCAGCAATGCCGCCAAGTATGAACTCGCGCCAGTCTACATCCACAAAGACGGACGCTGGCAAGCGGGGGATTTGGCGCAACAGGTACTAACCGCAGGCACACCTCCTGCCTCCTTACCCTCAGAGGCAGCATCCGAAGCAGCAGAGGGTGGAGAAGATTCCCTACCTTCAGCGGTGCGTTCCCAATCCTCAGAGTCTGATCCCACCGGTCTTCAACCCGCAGCATCCCAGGCGATGGAGCGGTGGCAGTCCACGGCGCAGGTGGCGGGTGTAGATGTGTGGTTCCCCGTTTTGCATGGCCCTAACGGCGAAGACGGCACCGTGCAGGGGATGCTGAAGCTGATGCAGGTGCCCTTTGTGGGGTCGGGTGTGCTCGGCGCTGCAATGGGCATGGATAAAATCGCCATGAAGATGGTTTTTTCCCAAGTTGGGCTGCCCCAGGTGAAGTATGTGCCGGTAGTGCGATCGCAAATCTACTCCAACCCCTGCGTCTTTCCTAAACTCTGCGGCCAAATTGAGACAGACTTGGGCTATCCCTGCTTTGTCAAACCGGCGAATCTGGGATCGTCGGTTGGCATTGCCAAAGTTCGCACCCGAGACGAACTCGAAGCTGCGCTCGACAGTGCTGCCAGCTACGATCGCCGCATTATTGTCGAAGCGGCAGTGCCTGCGCCTCGCGAGGTGGAATGTGCGGTGCTGGGCAACGACCATCCCCAGGCGTCAGTCGTGGGTGAGATCTCCTACGACAGCGATTTCTACGATTACACCACGAAATACACCGAGGGCTTAGCCGGACTGGCGATTCCCGCTGATATTCCGGGGGCGATCGCCCAGCAAATTCAGGACATGTCTGTCCGAGCCTTTCAAGCGCTGGACTGCGCTGGGATTGCCCGCGTCGATTTCTTCTACGCCGAAGCGACGGGTGAGATCTTCATCAACGAAATCAACACCATGCCAGGGTTTACCGCCACCAGCATGTACCCTCTCCTATGGGCTGCTAGCGGTATTCCCTTTGAGGAATTGGTAGATCGGCTAGTCCAGCTTGCGTTAGAGCAGCGGTAGCAGGTTCTGATACAGAATCTTCGTCGTTACAAAGGCTGCAATCTCTTCATGCAAGCCTGTCGGTTCTAGGGGGATGTCATCAATTAGCCGCTAATGGCCCAGAAATGAACGGTCACAGCCCCTAGCCTGTTTTTTTGGATCGGGCGTGGCAACGCTCATAGCACAAGGCTCTTAGTCGGAATTGATGACACGACCTAGAGCGAACACCTCTCCGTCGCTCAATTCATAACAATTATCGCCACCATAATGAACGAGAAACTCGTCGCAGAATAAACCCTAGAAGAGCAACAACCCCAGTTAAACAAAGAAAGCTTCCAAGCCCGCTACAATAAACTTTTCTCGCCACCTCTCTTCATCTACCCAAGAACCAGTTTTAGTAGCTCAGTTTCAAAAGTTGCTCTAATAGTTCTCTAATAGTTAAAGATGAGACCAACCCGTTCAGTTGCGCCAAGTGCTGGATTTAGAGGCTCTTAATACAAACCCTAAAGACTCTTTTCTTGAAATGGAAGCTTACATCATAGATCTAAACTGCTCGACTGCTTCGGTGTAGCGAATGGGCAGCACATACTCCAAGTTCTCATTGGGGCGCGCAATGATGTGAGTTGACAGCACAGAGCCGCCATTCACCCGCTTGACCGACTCAATGCCCGCGGCAATCGAGGCCTGAACTTCGGAAACATTGCCCCGAACGATGACGGTGACTCGACCACTGCCAATTTTTTCGTAGCCGACTAAGGTAACCTGAGCCGCTTTTACCATAGCATCCGCTGCTTCGACAACCGCCGGAAAACCAAGAGTTTCAATCATTCCAACAGCAATTGACATAGAAATACGTTTAACCTTTTTTGATGGTTGATAACACCCAGGTATCCATCGCGGATTCCATTTGAACGAAGCTGCCTGATGGGTTGATATGGTGCCTAACCCATATCCATCAGGTGTTCTTTGTTGCCTGGTTTATAGAATGCCGTGCGTGTTAACCAAGTGCGGTGGTAGTAGCGCTAAAAACCACACACCGAAGCCTTCGCACCCAATAGCGTTGCGCAGCACTATCAATAAAATTCAGGATACAGTGTCAAATAAAACCTTGATTTCTCAAAAGCGTATCTAGACACCAAGTGTACCGCTGTTTGGTCACGATATGGAATCGAGAGCGGATGTCTTTCCAAGCTTCAGGTTTTTCCCTACCTACTTTGCACTAGCACTCTGGACATTAACGACGAAGCAACAGGCTTGGTGGCGATCGCCACCAAGCCTGTTGAGGCTAATGCAGAGTAATTGAAAATCGACGCTTGCAATAGCGTTGTTGGACTGCCCTGCCCTACAGTGGCCTAGCCCCCTTCATGTAGGTTGGCTCTCAATCAGTAAACCTTCTAACAAGCCATGACTTCTCCAATTCTGCAACAGCGTGAAGAATCCATTGCTTGGAAGGCATCCGTAGGCAAACTCAATCCGCGCGGCTTGAGCCAGTGCGTAGTCTGCAGATGCTGCCATAAAAATCCGCTCGTCGTAGGAAAATGGCCGTCCGCGAGCGATCTCATATTCAAGAACAAATGCACGTGCTTCAGCTAGGCTCGGGGTTAGCGGAGCTTGAAAGTCCCACTGTGCAGTAAATTGAGTTGCCGCATATCCTACCATCTCTGCCTCGGACGCTACACACAAAGAGTCCCAGTCATACACTACACACACCCGGTTCTGATGAAATCGACAGTTCTTTACACCCCAATCTAGATGTGCTGGCATGAGCGGCATCGCTTTAGCTCGTATGACGGCTTGGGCGCGACGCGCTATTTCATCGATCCACTCCACCTCTGGGTCTTCATCTAGCTTCAGGAAGGAGCGGTGGGAAGCGGGCCAGAGTTTATTTCCTCGCGTCGGTGCTAGCGGAAGTCCGGTAGGATTTTCGTGCTCCAGAATGGCAGTGAGTTCTGCTAGGACTCGGGCTAATTCTTGACGCACAATCGGCTCGTGTGCGTTCCGTACTGTCCCAGCCATAAATGTGTAGAAAATGCCTACTATTCTATCCTCAGTCTGAAACAGTCGAGACCGGGGTGGCGGTGCTGGAAAACCAAACTGCACTAATACGTTCAAGCACCGATGCACGGCTGCAAGCTGCGTCAGCAATTGGGATGGATGGAAGAGCTTGAGGACAACCCGCTCGCCCGATGATAGCTCAAACCCAAATACGGCTCCGACGCTCTTCTCTGCAAAAAGAGCCTCACGAATTCTCTGTCCTAGCTCTTCCCGTGCTAGGCGCTCGACGAGCGTGGAGATCTGTTTTGCTGACAAAAAGTAATAGTGTAAGTTAGACTTTTGTTCCGATGCAGAAGAATATATCTTGCTTTCTGTCAAAGTCTTTTCAGGTAAAGAGTATAGCTCTTTTACTTGAATTTAACTTCAACCAGAAGTGAATTTGCTACTGCCTTCTTAGGTATGTCAGATTGTACATCCGGTGGGTGTGAATTCATTTTATTAGTACTTCTATAGCGCGATACATCAAAGCTTAAATACCCCAATAATAAGGGTAATGCTTAAGTTGAAAGGAGAAACCAACATGGCACTCGTTAAGCTGAGAGATTATTACGCTGATAGCAGTGACGTCTTAGATAGCCAGCACGACATCAACCACTTTGATGTGTATGCTCAAGGCGATGATAAGGTTGGAACTGTTAACGATATCCTCGTTGATGAAGAAGAAGGTCGTATTCGCTACTTGATTGTAGATACTGGTTTTTGGGTCTTTGGCAAGAAAGTTCTAATGCCGATTGGAATGGCTCAGATTGACTACACTGATAGACGAATCAACGCACGAAGCCTTACCAAGGAACAAGTAGAAAACTTGCCTGACGTAGACGATAGTCTGCAACAGATTGACTATGACTACGAAGAACGAGTTCAGGGCATCTATAACCCTTCAGCTACTCGGGCTTCGACTAACACAGCGGTTGGTGGAAGTGCTTCAATTGCAGGCGCTACTCCTACTACATCAGGGACACCCGCCGGCACACCACGAGCAGGGGCACCTACGAGAACCCAGGGTGTTTCGCCTACGGCAGGCAGAGCGGCTGTGCCGGGGAATGGGAGCAATCGACGCTCTTATGACTATAACCAACAGCCTAATTTGTATAATACGAGCGATCGTGACCACCAAACCCTGAAGCTCTATGAAGAGCGCTTAGTGACAGGTAAGAATCGCCATAAAACCGGAGAAGTTGCAGTTGGGAAGCGCGTAGAAACAGAAACGGTTCAGGTCGAAGTTCCCTTAAGAAAGGAGCGTCTCGTCGTCGAGCGGACTGCAGGGGATCAGCAAGCCGTTGACCCAGGTGCTGCAGGGAACTTCAAGTCGGGTGACGCTGCCCGCGTAGAGCTGTACGAAGAGACCCCTGAGGTGCGCAAAGAAACGTTCGTAAGCGAGAATGTTCAGGTGCGGAAGGAAGTTGATCGGGATGTTGCCCGGTCAAATGAAACAGTTCGCCGAGAAGAGCTTGATGTTGACACCAAGGGGAATCCCTCGGTAGACAACAGACGATAGACAGCTACTAGACCTCACAGATGGGTTCTATCTTATTGAGGTCTAATTGAGGAGGTCTGCGAGAGATATCTGCTCGTCTTTCTGAGTTGTTCTTAACGGCGAGCGATATTTCCTAAACAAAACTTCCTAGATCAGATTGATCTAGGGAGTTTTTTATGCTTTAAAGGACTGAGTTTTCTGTTTTGGGACAGCATTCCTCTACGTGGCAAGGTTTATTCACCCACATTGACCGAAAGCGTTGTGGAGAAGTGCATCTCAGTTTTGCAAATGTCATTCTGTTCGCTTTAGCGGCTCTGAAAGAGCAATGTAGTGATAGCGAAGTGAAGAATCTCGCTCTGGCACAAGGACTGAGATCCTTCGCTACACTCTGTTCCGCTCAGGATGACAAAAGTGGGATGTACCTGTTGTGGAGTTTCTAGAGACAACTATCAAAAAATGCCGCCTTTGTGGTTTGTGTATAAGTTGCGCATACGTATAGATATGTATGAACATGGCCTGCCACACAACACTCTTTACCAGTTAGCCATAGCCAACGCGATGCCTTGGATTACAGATCAGCAGGCGTGTCAGGGGCTACCTCTATTCCTCCTTCAGTTTTAATCGATTGCTGATCGGTAATAAGATCGGCCACACTTTCTACGTCAATTCCCATATCAGAGCAAGCAGATTTTAGGGCGTCGCGGAAGGTAGCAATGTCGCTTCCATATCCACATTGCTCAGCGGCGATCGCACTGCCTGACGCCGCGTTAGCCTTTGCACAATCAACTAAGTCGAGCCCGGTTAATGGAGATGAACTGCTCATAAAAATGAAATCTGTAAATCGCAAGGGTGCTATTTGAATTGGTATTGATAGTACGGTCAAGGGGCGATCGCTGAATCTAACTAACGAGTGATTTATATCAAATATGATGCGGAATGGGGGAGAGACTACGTTAAAAATTACCACGGTTGGTAGATGAGGATTAGTAGAAAAGTTCCTAGGATGGTAACAACGAGTAAAGGAACAGAATACGTTTTATGGCTACTATTAACATTGGCTTGTCTGAAGAGCAGCGTCAGGGAGTCGTTGAGCTACTAAACAAGGCTCTAGCGGATGCTTATTTGCTGTTGATTAAAACCAAGAAATACCACTGGGATGTAGTTGGGCCACAGTTCCGCACCCTGCATGAATTGTGGGAAGAGCATTATGAAGCATTGACCATCAGTATTGATTCAATCGCCGAACGCACTCGCGCTCTGGGTGGCTACCCGATTGGAACCGCAGAAGGTTTCTTGAAGCATGCGTCCATTCGTGAGCATGCGGGTGACCTGCCTACCGCCAATGACATGGTAGCTCGTCTGGTTTCCGACCACGAGCAGATCATCCGTAACCTACGCAAGGCGGTTGATCAAGTGAGCGAGCAGTTCCACGATGAAGGGACAGCCGACTTTTTGACCGGTTTGATGGAGCAGCACGAAGAGATGGCGTGGATGCTGCGCTCTTTCTTAGAAGGTGAAGCGTTTGAGTCCACTGGCGATCGCAACGTTGAGCTAAAAACTCCTGCGAAAGCGTAGTCCTCTTGTTCGGTTCGTCAACTGATCAAGCAATCCCAACTGGATTAGCAAAGATCAGATAGACGACTGCAATATCTTTGCGATATCGATAGTGCCTAGAACGCGACTGGATATCTCCCCAATAGCGGTTCCGAGACGTTACGCCCTAAGCGTGAATCTCAGACCGCTATTTTTTTGCGAAAACCCGCATAGAGCAAGGGCGATCGCCCCTTTCCACAATTGCGCGTGGATACGCCATTAAAAACACAGCCGTCCAAAATACGGCCACCGATTTATAAGGCCATCGCCAGATTTTCAGCCAGAAACGCCCATTTATCTGCCACTTCTTCAATCACCTTGGTGATGGGCTTCCCGGCTCCATGCCCTGCCTTCGTCTCAATTCGAATTAGAACCGGTGCGTCCCCGCTGTGGGCAGCCTGAAGCGCCGCTGCAAACTTAAAACTATGGGCCGGCACAACTCGGTCATCGTGATCGGCAGTCGTGATCAACACCGCAGGATACTGAGTCCCAGCCTTTAGATTGTGCAAGGGCGAATAGGCATACAGCGCTTTAAACTCGTCCTCATTTTGGGGCGAGCCATAGTCGGGTTCCCAACCCCAGCCAATGGTGAACTGGTTATAGCGCAGCATATCCATCACGCCCACGGCAGGTAGAGCTGCGGCGAACAAGTCAGGTCGCTGAGTCATGCAGGCACCCACCAGCAAGCCGCCATTGCTCCCGCCGCTAATCCCCAGCGTATGGGACGAGGTATAGCCTTGCGCAATCAACCATTCAGCAGCGGCAATAAAGTCGTCAAACACGGTCTGCTTATTGAGCTTCGTCCCCGCTTGATGCCAGTCTTCGCCATATTCGCCACCCCCACGCAAATTGGGCTGAGCATAGACGCCGCCCATCTCCATCCACACCAACTGGCTGACTGAAAATGCTGGCGTCAGCGACACATTAAAGCCGCCATAGCCATACAGCAGCGTTGGATTGCGCCCATTTAGCTCAATCCCTTTTTTATGAATGATAAACATCGGAATGCGCGTTCCATCCTTGCTGGGATAAAACACCTGAGAGGTTGCGTAATCCCCAGGGTCAAACTCCACCTCAGCCTGGCGGTATAGCGTGCTTTCCCCCGTGACCATGTTGTAGTGATAGATCGTGTTGGGCACCGTAAAGCTGGTGAAGCTATAGAAGGTTTCTGTATCGTCTCGTTTGCCGCTAAAACCCCCCGCAGAGCCGATACCCGGCAGGCTAATCGGTCGGACGAACGTACCGTCTAGGCTATAAATGGAGAGGGCCGTTGAGGCATCTCTCAGATAGTTTGCGACAAACTGATGGTTCAGCAGGCTAACCCCTTCTAGGGTGTCTTCTCCCTCAGCGATGATCTCTTGCCAGTGTTCTTGCTCGGGTTGGGTGAGATCCATGGCAATCAGCTTGCCCCTAGGCGCATCTAGATCAGTCCGAAACCAGAAGCGATCGCCCTCATTCCCCACTAGGCTGTAGTTCGCTTCAAAGATTGAGATCAGCTCCACCACAGGGCTATCAGGACGGCTTAGATCTTTGTAAAACACCAAGTTATTGGAATCAGTGCCCTGCCAGACCGAGATTACTAAGTACTGTCCATCATCGGTCACGCTGCCTGCAAAGCCCCATTCTTTTTGATCGGGGCGTTCATAGATCAGCACGTCTTCACTCTGGGATGTGCCCAGACGGTGGTAGTAGAGCTTTTGGTAGTAATTGACCGTTTCTAGCTTGGTGCTTTCATCGGGCTCATCATACCGACTGTAGAAAAAACCTTGATGGTCGTGCGTCCACGCGGCTCCAGAAAATTTCACCCAGCGCAAATGATCATCGGTATCCAGTCCGGTTTCAATCTGCCGCACATGCCACTCGTTCCAGTCTGAGCCAGCCGTAGACAAGCCATAGGCTAGATACTCTCCGTTTTCACTCACAGCCATGCCGCCCAGAGCGACGGTGCCATCTTCTGACAAGGCATTGGGGTCGAGCAATACTCTGGGTTCAGCATCCAGGCTAGTTAGAGTGTAGAGCACGCTCTGATTTTGCAAGCCATCATTTTTAAAGTAAAAATAGCGTCCACCCCATTCAAATGGAGTGCTGTAGCGCTCGTAGTTCCACAACTGGCTCAGGCGTTGCTGAATTCGCTCGCGGCCAGGGAGCTTTTCTAGATAGCCAAAGGTGACTTGGTTTTGGGCGTCGATCCACTGCTGGCTCGCCTCAGATTTTGGCTCTTCGAGCCAGCGGTAGGGATCAGGAACAGTCACACCATGGTAAGTATCAACGTGATTGCCTCTGGGACTGTTGGGATAGGAGAGGGGATGTCGGGTCATGAAAAAACTGCTGATTGATGTGGGTTTCCTTTGTCCGACCTCTCCCAACCGTGGCAAACGCTGTTTTGAGCCTAAACTCTAAGCTTTGTGGAATGGGCTGGGGGCATTCTCGTCACGAGGCAACAGAGGTAAATCAGATGTGACTCATGGGCATTGCGCGCTGGCTCACTCTACGAGTTCTGTATTGATTTCATTCACGACCCGCCGCTTTAACTCAACCGACTCATCGCGGGGTAACAGGTCAAATTCTTCACGCAGCACATCATCCATGCGCTCGTAGGGGATGTTGCCGATTTCATCTAGCAGGATGCGACCATCTTTGCCAAAGACAATTGTCTGCGGCACCATGCCTTTGTAGTAATAGCCGGGCTCGGTGGGTTCGTAGCTGTCTTTGGGCGCGATGGAGTCTACCCGAAAGGGCAAAATGTCGATCACTTTGCCGTAGTAGGCTTCGACAGTGGAAAAGACGGGGGCGAATTCTTTGCAGTCGCGGCTGTCATCAATGTAGAACATCACCACGGCTGGATAGTCGGTGCGCTGCAACGCTTGGGCCAATGAGATCTTGGGCGGCACCAGATAGCCGTTGCCTGCATAGAGCGAGAAGATTTCGCCGTCGTAGTGATCGTCGGTGAGCAGGGCGATCGCCGGAGACGCCACACCTAGTACCAGCATCCCAACCAAGCTCACCATCAGCACCGCACGCAGCAGCACCGTCTGCCCTAGGCGTTTGATGCGCGTGCTGGTTACAAGCTGGCTGATCCTGTTCTGCATACCTTCTCCCAACGTGAGCATATAGCGAGTGCCATGTCTATTCTGATCTATTATCGCCGCAGCTCGCTCAAAAATTCGCTGGGCTTAGGGGCGGCGAGTGGATGCTAGGCTTGGGAGCGTCGAGTGGATGCAGAGATTGGGGACGCCATGAGAACACTCTATTTCTTGCTGCCGGGGACAGGGGG
The DNA here is from genome assembly GCA_019359435.1 of Kaiparowitsia implicata GSE-PSE-MK54-09C. GTDB lineage: Bacteria > Cyanobacteriota > Cyanobacteriia > Elainellales > Elainellaceae > Kaiparowitsia > Kaiparowitsia implicata. Next base: position 105,560 of record JAHHHI010000070.1, on the reverse strand, counting down.
CAAGTATGTCTGCGGTGGGCTATTTGCTGAACTAAGGGCGATGGATCTGGCGCAGCAGGTATGCGATGCGGCCATTGTCACCTATCGTCAACGCGAGAAGGACATGCTGTTTTTAGACGAGGTGTTGCAGCAGTCCAATCTTAAGGATGTCATTTTTGTGATCAGTTGGGGCTTTGATGTTCCGAAGCTGGCCGCACGGCTGAGAGGACAGAATGTGGTCTATCACGCTCACAGTGCTGAGTATGGCTTTTCGCTGCCATCCCGAATCCCAATTATTACGGTCAGTCGAAATACGTTGGGATATTGGGGGCAACGGGCACCCCAGTCATTGCTCTATCACTTGCCGAATCAAATTTCGGATGAGTTTGAGGATCGAGGCGCATCGCGAGATATTGATGTGCTGGTGCAGGCGCGCAAATCATCTCGATATTTACTCTATGACTTAATTCCAGAGCTAAAAAAACACTGCACTGTCTATGTAGTGGATTCTTTTGTGGATGATTTGGCGAGTTTGTTTAATCGGGCGAGGGTCTATCTCTATGATTCGGCAGAGTATTGGGCGCTGCAATCTGTGACAGAGGGGTTTGGCCTGCAGCCGATGGAGGCGATCGCCTGTGGGTGTTCTGTGTTTTCTAGCGTGAACCATGGTCTATCGGATTATCTCGACCCTGGGTTTAACTGCGCCAAAATCGCTGGGTATTCCCGAGACTTTGATGTGCAGCGGATTTTGGCGGCTGTGCAAGAGGGGCGATCGCCCTCCCCTGCTAACACTGCCACGACCCAGCCTCCCGACACAGTTCTCGACAGCCTGTTGCGCCCCCATCGGGCAGCAGCTATACGCCAGCGCTGGCAGGTGATCGTGCCGGAGCTCAATGCGTTTTTCGATCATCTAGGGCGATCGCCCCAGCCTATTCCTGAATGGACACCGTGGCGGTTGGCGGCGTGGCGTGCAGAGGGGGCGATCGCCAAGCTTCGCAAAAAACTCAAGCGGTAAGCCATTCGCCACCGAATTCCGTCGCTAACTCACTACAAAATCAAACGCAGCCTGTTGGCCGTGATCAGTTGCCTCAACTGTCATCAGCAATTCAGGCTGAAATAGGCCGTCTCGTTGATTTTGCGGCTCACTGGGGAAGTAGAGCTGCGTGGTGAGGGGCGATCGCTCTGAGGTTTGCACCATCACATGCAGGTGTGGCGTGCGTCCAGGGTAGGAGCCCGGAACAATGGTTTCTAGGCGATAGCGCCCGGCGTCATCGGTATATTGGTGCCCCCGCAGCCGAAAGCCTGTATTGTCGTATGCGCCATCATCATCGGCCTGCCAAAAGTCGAGCCAGGCTCCGGCAACGGGTGTGCAGTCTTGCCGCAGCACTGTTCCGGTGAGTAGCAGCGGTGTGCCACTGACACCCGGCTCTCGCAGCGATGTTCGCTCTGGCGTATTGGGGGTATAGAATGGCCCGGCTGTTTGCGGCGGGGTGGGCGCATCGCCACAGGCTGGAGTCAGCGATGGCGGTTGCGGCTGCGGCTGCGCCTGCGAGACATCATCCGCTGTTTCCGCTGTGGGTATAGAACGGCTACAGGCAGCGATCGCCCCCGAGGCCAGCGATGCCACAGCCGACAGAGCCCCATAGTGCAGCCCAGCTTTGAGAACATAACGGCGCGATCGCCCTCTATTCATTCGGTCAACCATACATTCAACTCGTTAGCATCAAGGCGAACTACCCCAGCGAACTGCCGCAATATCGGGTTTAGGTTCTGGTTTAGGTTTTTTAGGTTTCAGCGTGATCAGAAACTGCATCTGCACCTAGGCAACATGTCCCAGCAGTCAATCTAGGTAGCGAAAAAAGCCATTCTGGGCTTATCCACACTCTAGCAACTAGAGGCTCGATAAGCCCTCATTCGGTATGAGTAGAGTGGGCGATCGCTCCCTAAGCATTTTCGCACCACCTGACATCCTTCAAAGATTCTGCATAGATCCAGCTAACGTTCCAATTGAGCAGTTGCTAGTAACTTTTGCGACAACACCGACCAACGTTGTTCAGCCCGCTCCAATTAGGTTGTTATGTAGGTTGTTATGCTGCGTCTTCGCCAATTGCCTCAAATGACACCCGTCGGTAATGGGGAGCATAATCAAGGGCTAAAACGACCCTATCGAACTCGCGTTTTCGTTAAGATGCCAGCGACGAGGTTGCTTGCTCAAACCACGCGGTGATGCGTTCTAGCTCTAGATCGGAGTAATAGTCGATGGTCCAGTTTGCGACCCGCTGCATCATGTGGAAGGGGTAGGTGTGGGCGACACCGATCACCTGCATGTCGGCTCGTTTCGCAGCTTCAACCCCGGCAAAGGTGTCTTCAATCACGAGGCACTCTGACGGGTGCAAATTTAAGTTGGGGGTCAGTTGATTGAGCCGCTCTACTGCGAGCAAATACCCATCAGGCTCAGGCTTGCTCTTGGCGATCTCATCCCCGGCCACAAGCACCGAGAAATATTGGGCTAGGTCGAGGCGCTGCAAGACCAGTTCAATTTCAGCTCGCACCGCGCCGCTCACCACCGCTAGCGCCAACTCTGCAGCTTGTAGCGTCGTAATGAGGTCTACCAAACCCGGATAGACGGGCAGACTCTCCATTGTTTCTAGATATTGCTGATAGTAGGTGGACTTGCGCTGAACGATAGTATCGAGTTGGGCAGGGTTAAGGATGCGTCCTCGCTGCGCAAATAGATCGGTAATGCAGGCGCGATCGCTCCGTCCTACACAAAACTGCCGATACTCGTCGGGATTAGGGCGCAGGTTCTCTTCGACCAAGATTTTGTCCAACAGTCGCTCATGGAGCGGCTCGTCGTTAATGATTACCCCGTTAAAGTCAAACAAAACCGCCTTCAGCATGCTGCAATCCACAAGAACCGGTAGCTCCATCATGCCTGCGATCGCCCGCTCTGCACAAGTCCATTAGGGATAGTAGCGTTGCCAGACGAATGACTAACCCATAGCCCAACCAGGCTGCTCGGCGATCGCCGGAGTTTCAAACTGAACCCGCGTTGACTCTAAGGGCTTAACGCCACGGCTGATCTGATGCACCAGCCATAGATCCTCAGTTTGCACAGCTCCAAACCCGGCCTGCCCTAACCATGCATCAAGGCTGCCCGCCGCATAGGCTTGAATATAGGGCTCTTCAAAAATGTCGGTCAGCCAATCGCTGTGCCGCAGCATTGCTTGGTTGCCATCTAGCAGCAGCACCTCACCCCCCACCCGCAAGAGCCGAAACATCTCCCGCAGAATTGTCTGACTCACCGCTGGTGGGGTTTCGTGAAATAGCAGCGTCGCGGTAACTAAATCTATGCTGCCGTCCGGCAATCCTGTTTGTTCAGCGTTTCCATGCACAAACTGAATCAATTGATGGGCCGCCTTGGCTTTGTCTTTTGCTGCCAGCAGCATATAGGGAGATAAATCTAGCCCAATCACCTCCGCCTGCGGAAACGCCTGCTTGAGCAGCAGCGTTGTCGAGCCAGTGCCACAGCCAATGTCAAGAATGCGGCGCGGCCGACTCTGGATGCGCTCAATCAGGCTCTTGCGAATCCACAATTCGTTCGGCGGTAGCACATACTGTGTAATCGCATCGTAGGTCACCGCAGCGTCGGGGTTGAGATAGCCCCCGGATACGCCGTGAAAATGCTGACTCTGATAATAATCGGGATAGACAAGCGTGGGGTTGCGCAGGCGATCGCCTTCTTGCTCCCAATCTTTGCTGCGCCGATAGGCCATCAACGCCTGCCGGTCGAGCAAGACATGCTCAAACAACGGGGCAAGGTAGCGTTCAAATAGCGTATCTTTGCGAACGGTCATAGGCGTTGACGAGATAAACCTTCTCTAGTGTAGTGAACTGGATGAGAAATCAGGGCTGGGCACAGACCAACGCTCAACCGCTCCGATACCCTGAACGCCCTGGCAGGTTAAAAGCCCTGATAATCAAACTTGCACTATTATGCAAATCTAGACCATCAGGGCTTTATCGAATCTCGTGTTTGTAGCGCTAGAAGCCGCTCAACCCTGGTTTGTCGCTCAACGCGTCTGGTTCACAGTTCCAAATCAGACGGAGAGCAAATCTATCGATAGGGCCGTTGAAGAATGCGGTTAATTCCTACAGCCAAGCGCTGACTAAGAACTCCGGCGGAACCGACGCTTCTTGCGACGGGCGATCGCCTTTCGCTTTGCCTTCTCTAACGGAGTTTCAAAATGGCGATTCTTCTTCATATCTGCGAAGATGTCGGCCTTCGACACCTGGCGCTTAAATCGCCGCAATGCTGATTCAATTCCTTCGTTTTCGCCCAAAATGACCTGAGCCATTGGCATAACCTCCTTATCTATATGGTCTACTACGGCATGGCGCACTTCCCCGACAGCCAAAACACCTCGGTACCGCTTTGTATCAAGAACGCGCAGCCCCACATTATTAAGGGCATCGCGCAATAACAGCATTGCACGGCTAGGGCACTACTGCATTATTGCCAAGGCCTAAACCGCAACAGAATCTGCTGCATTTTAGGCCATAGTACAAATCTGCCTTGAACCAACTATTTTGAATCAGAGTAGTTCAACAGATGGACTTCTGCACAAGAAAGAGTCAAAACTGCTTACAGCGGCTTAGAGGCGCGGATGTAAGCAGCAAAAGGCATGACCTAGTAGCGACTGTTGCGGCGATCGCCGCCGCCACCGCCGCCGCCGCCCCATCCACCTGACCGGGGACGCTCTTCACGGGGCTTGGCTTTGTTCACTTTCAAATCACGTCCCATCCACTCGGCACCATCCAAGGCTTCGATTGCCGCGTTTTCTTCTTCGTCTGTCGCCATCTCAATGAACCCAAATCCACGCGGACGGCCCGTTTCGCGGTCGGTTGGCAGCTGCACCCGCTTCACCGTACCGTATTCTGCAAATACTTCCTCAACCTCTTGCTCCGTTGCTTGGTAAGAAAGATTGCCAACGTAGATTGACATACAACCACTCCAGTTTGACCAGTATGAAAAGTGCAGAGAACTCAATTAGTCGGAGCGTTGTCTGTCGTCCAGCAATTGTCCAGAGAAAGCACAACTTAGCAACCGAATCGAAAGCCTCACGTCCCATAATAGACTAAATCGCTGTCAGCAGTCATCATTCACAAAACTTGCTGCGTACTCGTTGCATAGGAAGGGGCGTCAATGCTTTACCTTTAAAACCAGCACTCGGCAAACCTCAATGAGTACGCAGGAGGTTTCTCAAAACGAACGTCTCCACTTCGGGCGAACACCTGTAAATTCTTCGGCTTGGCTGCGCCAACGCTCCTACAAAAGAACTGCTGTTTGATATGGGTTTTCGTTGTCAGAATTTTCCTTAGCATCTCTCCGTGCCAGGAGTGGGGACGTTTGATGAATGGTTTTGCCCAAACGAGGCATACTGTTTCGGCAGCTCTACGCAAAAAAATCGTTGCCCAAAAAACCGTTTCTATGCAGATTCTATGCAGAACTGCTCTACTATCTTGATGGTTTCTACTTGGCGCCCTCTGTGCTCCTTTAGTGCCTTCAGATAGATGATGTCTGCCAAGCGAACCCCCTTGCGGTAGCTATTCGCTCTAAGTGGCTGCCTAATATATAGAAGACAATTTCTTATCGTCCGACAGAAATCCGAGATTATGGAAGAAAAAGATAAACCGGCAGGCGCGATGCTGCGGCTCGAAGCGCCGCCCTATGATACAGTGCTCGATGCTTACTCTGTAAAGGATTTGGTCGGGGCGCTCGTGCAGCGCACGGCAGATGCCCCATCAGAGTTTGAAGCGGTCATGCACTGGTCTTGCCTGTTGGCGATTGAATTAGATCAGGTCAGCCAATTTCACAGCAATCACTTTTCTCAGCAGCGGTTGTTCGATATTTTTCGAATGCTGTTTTCTACACCCGAGTTTCGACCGGAGGATGTGCAGGGGAAAATCATTGTGGAGCTTGGCTGCGGTGGCCTAAACCCGCTGTCGCGGCTGTTTATGTTTTTGATGCTGGGTGCTGAGCGGGTCATTGGCGTTGATCTAGATGTGGTGAAGGATGAGCGCTATGCGGCGATCGCCCTAGCCCGCACGGCCGCGTGGATGTTGACCAATCCCACTACACTCTTAGCTGAAGGAGCGCCCGCTCCTGACGTGGTAATTCAGCGCCTGCGGGGCATTGATTTGGCTAAGCTGAGCCGAGGAGACTTATCTGGGCTAGATGGCAGCGCTCTAGAGTTTCGGCGAGAGTCAGTCTATGAGATGAGCCTAGCGGCTAGCTCTGTAGATGTGGTTATGTCTACGTCGTTTTTGGAACATGTGCCCGATGCCGCACGGGCGATCGCCTGCATCAACCACATCACCAAACCTGACGGCCTGGGCATTCACGCCATTGATGGCGTTGACCATTGGCATTACTTCAAGCCCGACATTCACCCGCTCGACTTTTTAAGAATTGACTCGCCCGACGCGCTAGTGCGGGAGTGCAACCGGGTTCGTCCCTTGCAGTTCATCTCTATGTTTGAACAGGCGGGCTGTCAGATTTTCAACCTTAATAAGACGACAGAGCTTGACCTTAGTCCGCTCCAGCGACAGGATTTATCTGCGCCGTTTCGCGAGATGTCGGATGAAATGTTGGCGATCGCCCGAGCGCAGTTCTTCATGCGCAAAGTGTCTGAGGCACCCGCCCACTTGCTCAAGCCCTCGCTTCCATCTGACGTGACTGAGGGAGACTTCTCTACTGCCCCAGCCAGCGCCTCCAGCAGCGCCCCCGTTGCGACAGCAGCACGCCCCGCTGTACCGCCTGCCGCTCGCTACCAAACGGTGGTTCGGCCCACGCAAACATCCCAAAAAACCAACGCGGCTCAACCCGTGCCGCCCACGAGTGTGGTGCCAACCCCAGAGCCATCGGAGGCTCAGACCCTACAGCAGTTGCATCAAACGACGAAACAACTGCGCCAAAAGCTCCAGCGGGTGCGCAAGCGGCTTGATCGAGCCGAAGCTGAGGTGGCAGAGATGAAAGCCAGTCGGTTTTGGCAATGGCGCAGCGTCTGGCTGCAATTCAAACAGCGGCTTCGGCGATAACTAGATATAAAGCGTTTGCACCTATGACCCATTCGTCTGATAAACCCCAGGGCACGCTACCGCGGTTTGAGATCTTGCCCTACCCGTCGCATTTAGATGATTGCACCGCCAAAGAGTTGGTGTTTGCACTTTTGCAGCGCAGTCGGGTCAATGCATCTGAAGTGGCGGCCCTACAGCATTTATGCTCGATTTTAGCGATCGAGATAGATTGGGTTGGCAATCAGTTTCACAATCGCCTCTCTAAGGCACGGCTGCGCCATGCCTTTAAGCAGATTATTTGCAGTGCTCTCTCTATCCCCGAGATCCGAGGCAAGACCATCGTTGAATTAGGCTGCGGCAATCTCAATCCGCTCTCAAGCCTGATGGTGTGTGTGATGCTGGGTGCCACAACTGCAATCGGGATTGATCTGGATACGCCTCAAGATCCTAAATTAGCGGCGATCGCCATGGCCCGTTCTGCTGCATGGATGCTGCAAGATCCGGACAGCATCGTAGGGCCGGATCACCCAAGCCGCGAAGAGATGCTGTTCAACCTGCGGGGAATTGACCTTGCCGCGCTGGCGAATGGGGATTTGTCAGGCATCCACAACAGTCCGCTACAGTTCCTGCAGGAATCGGTTCACAATCTGAGCATTCCCGATCAGACAGTTGACCTCGTGCATTCTGCTTCTGTGTTGGAGCACATTCCCGATGTGGATCAGGCCATCGTCCAAATTAATCGCATTCTCAAACCTGGCGGTTTTAGCGTTCATGCGATTGATGGATTTGATCATCGGTTTTACATTGACCTAGCGGAGCCCCTGGATTTTTTAAGCATTGATTCACCCAACAAAATTGTGATTGGGTGCAACCGCGTTCGTCCCTTGCAGTTTATTTCTCTGTTTGAAGCGGCAGGGTTTCAGGTGTTAGAGGTTGATCCAACCGACACGATAGATTCAGCAACGATTCAGCGCGATCGCCTAGCCCCCGCCTTTCGGGATCTGCCCGACGACGTGTTGTCAGTGTTGCGCGCCAAGATCACCGTCCAGAAGCGGACACCCCCGCCCGCCGTCATTTCCCCGATCCATGTTCAGACGATGCGGCGACGGATGCGGCAGTTGCGCAAGCGACTCAAGCGCGCAGAGCACCAGAGGCAATCTGCCCAGCAGGAGCTGGAAGCGATTCAACGCAGCAAACTTTGGCCCGTCTGGTTGCGGTGGCAGCGCATTAAGCAGCGGTTAGGGCGATCGCCCAATGAGAATCAATGAGGGTCGATGACCGAGGAAAGCTTGGCGGAGCCATCCGCGGCGATGGCGCAATGCCAGAAGGTTCTCTGCTCCTGATCCAAGCCTGCATCCAAGACTGCCGCTTGTAGCCTGCTCGCGCTGCATTCGTTAGAATCAAACCCAACGTCGAGGTAGGGATTGACAGAGTCCTTCAGTTTAGGTTGGCATTGAGTTTTCACAGCTTGTGCCTACGGGGCATGGGGCGATCGCACCTCACATCACCCCCATATCCCACAGCCCCGACCAGCATGGGTCAGTCAACGCAATCACAAGGTCGCCTCTGGGATTCTGACGACTGACACAAATTGATGCTATTACTATTCAATCCACCCAATCAACGCTTCAATAAACGCCAAACTCTTCTCGGCAAGCCACCCCTTCAAGCCCATCCAGCTACAGTCATTCGTTAGATCCTTCGCTGACCCCACCTACATGGCAACAGCACCCGTCCCCAAACAGCCATCACAGCCAGACTTGCCAAGCGGCATTTCGTCGGGCATCGTGCCGTCACCGGAATTGGTGCCAGTGTTTGCGCTGGAGGATCTCATTGCGCGGCTAAATCGTGAGCACAACAAAGTGCAAGATTTGCTAGGGTCGCTGGGGTTTGCGCTGCGCAGCTTTACCAACCTCAATCAATTTCTAGAGTTAACACCGCTGATTGCCAGCCGAGTAACGGATGCCGACGGTGGAGCGCTGGTCTTGTTTCGACCCAATGGGCAAATGCGGCTGGAACAGGTGCATTGTCAAGATAGCCGCCAAAATCAATCTATCCGTAAGGCATTAGAAGCAGCGATGCGGCAGGTTACCTCGACGGATGGAAGCGCAAGTGATCCGGCCACGGCTTCGCTGTCAGAGCTAGATCAGCGGATCAGCCACTTGCTAGGGCCAGAGGTGCAACTCTTTGGGACGACCATTCTGGCGAAAAGTGTGGAGCGTGGGCGGCTTTATGTGTTTAGCCATGATGCAGACTATGAGTGGACGGAGACTCGCCAAAAACTGGTGCGGTTGGTGGCGGATCAAACCGCAGTGGCGATCGCCAATGACGAACTAACAGTAGAGCTGCGAAAGAAAGAGCGTCTCGACCGGGAGCTAGAAATTGGTGCTGAGATTCAGATTCAGCTCTTGCCCCGGCAATGCCCCAACATTAGAGGGGTCAATTTAGCGGCTCGCTGTCTCACCGCTAGCCGAGTCGGAGGCGACTATTACGACTTTATCCCCGCCAACTATGACCAGATGCGTTGGCGCAATGGTAATCTCGATGACTGCCGCTGCTGGAGCATTGCCATCGGCGATGTGATGGGGAAGGGCGTGCCTGCCGGACTGATTATGACCATGCTGCGTGGTATGCTGCGGGCCGAAGTGCTGAACGGGCACTCACCCGCGCGAATTTTGCAGCACTTGAACCATGTCATGTATGCCGATTTAGAAAACTCCAATCGGTTTGTCACGCTGTTTTATTCAGACTATGATGCCGAAACGCGGATTTTGCGCTATGGCAACGCCGCCCACAACCCGCCGCTGCTGTGGCAGGCCGCCACGAAAACCCTCAAACGGTTGGATACGCTGGGGATGCTGATCGGGCTGGATATTGACACGCAGTATTATGATGCTCAGATCGAGCTACAGCTTGGCGATATTTTGATTTATTACACCGACGGCTTTACCGATGCAGCCAGCCCAGCGGGCGATCGCTACGATGAAGCTAATCTATCGCACGACTTTCAGCATGCCTGCCAGAGCTGTGAAAATCCTCAGCAAATCTTGGACTACCTATTTGGACAAGTGCAGCAGTTTGTTGGCAACGGCCAGACCAACGAGGATGACATGACGCTGATTGTGATGCAAGTGCAGCCTTAAGAGCCCCCTCCTCAATCAAGAGGTCGGAGAGATTTCACGAGCAGGCAAAGCCAAACATTCCCAGGTTAACGGTAGTCTGCTCGTGGTTTGCTAAGTCATATCAGCGATCTAGCGCGGTCTGGCTTCATAACGAGTGCTTCAATTGCCCTAGTAGAGTGCAAAATAGTGACGTATTAGAGATTATTTACTGTGTGGGGGAATGGGAATGTTACTCGAACTGATTCGCATGGGCATTGAGACGACCCTGTGGGACCCAAGCCACCTGCTAAGCAGCATGGCTGCAATTGAATGGAGCTTACTAGCACAGCAGTTTGACACAGACGTGTTTGCCGCCACGCGAACCGCCTTTGGCAACTTTGTTGAATCGGGGCAAGTGTGGGCGCTGCTCATCGGAGTGGTGCTGGGCTATGTGCTGCGCGGCATCACGACTTATAGCTGACGTCAGTTTCCAATGCCAGAAGGCAGGACGGCGCAAAGAAACAAAAGATTGGGCTGGCGAGGGGTTCAGCCTTACCCATAGCATTTGTTCTTAGACGTTTGGGGATGTTTCATTCTCTGCATTGGGGCTGAAATACTGCGATCGCCCTCACGTTCACCATCGTCGTCAAGACGTTCTGTTTGGGCTTGCGCTATTGGACGATTTTGGGGAGGCTAAGCCTCCCCAAAATCGTCCAACATTCCCAGCAGGACGCCGCACACAGTGCGTAAGTCTTGTCTGTGATGCACAGATTAACTTGAGTTCGATGTAATTTTATATTCTACTCAACCCCAATAGCGGCTGCGCCCGCACAAGGGAGCAGTCCACAAACCTGACTGACTATCAATGACAGCCTGACGCAAGGGGGATCAACTCTGGCTCAGTCGTAAACCTCAGTTTTCCGGTAGGGATATGTACTTATCGATCTATGATGGAGTCAACGATACATATTTCCATCGGTGACTATGACAACTCCAACAGATTCTCCCATTCAGTTGACATCGCTCAATCTGGATGAACTGAACGAACAGTTTGAGACTGCACATCCCATTGATGTTCTCAAGTGGGCGGTGGCGAATATCCCCACTGGCTTGGTTCAGGCGAGCGCCTTTAACGTAGATGACATGGTGATTACCGACATCCTTTATCATCAGGTGAATGCTGTCTCTCCGGTGCCGGTGCTGTTTTTGAATACGCTGTTCCACTTCCCCCAATCGCTAGAGTTGGTGGAGAAGGCCAAGGCCGCCTATCCCCTCAATCTGCAGGTGTACCAAACCCCTGATGCAAATAGCCGTGAGGAATTCACCGCTAAGTTTGGGGACGCACTGTGGGAAACGGACGTGCGAGCCTTCCACCGGATTACTAAAATTGAGCCGCTGAATCGGGGGCTAGAAGACTTGGGGGCGATCGCCTGGATTACAGGCCGCCGTCGGGATCAGGCTCTGACCCGCACGCGGTTAGAAATCTTTGAACTTGATCCCAACAATCGTCTCAAGATCAACCCGCTGGCAACTTGGACGCGCCAAGACTCCTGGGACTATGTCGCAGAGCACGGCGTTCTCTACAATCCGCTGCATGATCAGGGCTATCCCAGCATTGGCGATGAGCCCCTCACCACCGCCGTTGCCGAGGGTGAAGATGAACGCGCCGGTCGCTGGCGCGGCATGGGCAAGACCGAGTGCGGCATTCACATGGAAGATTAGGCGGTGAGAGCGTAGAGGGGTAAGGTATGACGCGTTACGCCGCTGTCCCGCCCCTCGCTTAACCCCGAATCCGCTGAATTTGCTGGGCAAAGTAGCCGATTCGTGTCACGTAATCGAGCAAGGTCGCCAGTTCTAGGGCTTCTTGATAGGCGGCGATCGCCGCGTCTGGCTCATTGCGAGCTTCATGCAGCTGCGCCATTTGATCCATCACGTTCATCACGCCGAGCGCGTTGTAGGACAGCGATTCGACCTGAATCAGAGCGCGATAGACCAGCAGCGCATCTTCGGTGCGATCAATGGATTTGTAGAGGTCTGCTAGGCGATTGAGCGCATCGCTGGCGTAGCCAAATTGCTGCTGATCGCGCGCAGTCACAAAGGCATCTTGATAGGTAATCGCCGCCTGATCCAGTCGGTTGGTGTTGCGATAGTTATTGGCGATCGCAATCTTGAGCGGCGCAATGCGCTCTAGCTGCTGTTGGGTTTCATATACGCTCACCAACTGTTGCTGAATCGGTAGCGCTTGGGCATAGAGCCGCCCCCGCTGATAGGCAAAGGCTAGCTGTTCTAAATAGGTCTGCTCTGCTGGGCGATCGCCCCGTTGCTGAGCCATAACCAATAATTCTTGATAGGCCGAAGCGGCGGGGGCAAAGCGAAACCAGGCCAAGTTTAGGTCGCCCAATGCCTGAAGGGTCTGCTGTTCAATCGCTGCATTTTGTTGGGCGCGGGCTTGCGCTAGGATAGGCTCATAGAGGGCGATCGCCGCATCGATAGCGCGCAGCGTTTGATAGCTTTGTGCCAGCGTCAGCATGAGATCAAAGTTGGGCGGCGTTTCTGCCATCAGCTCTGGCTCAATCTCCCGCAGCCGCGCAGTGATAATCTGTACATCCTGATTGCGATTATCGCCCCACGCCACTTCACCCACTCGGCCCAGAGCAGGCAGCTCTTCCTCTAACCCCAACGCCCGCCGCAGCCGCAACTCGCGATACCAGATGACAAAGGCCTCATCCACATTGCCTGCTTGGTATTCTGCGATAGCGTCAGCATTCAATTCATCCAGTGCCTGCTGCAGCTCAAATCGCTCTAATGGACTCAACGGGCGATCGACCACGGGCTGAGGCAGCAGAGGATCGTCGACCTCTAGCTCCAATGGGCTGGGTGCAAACCTCTCTTGGGCCTCTGTGGATTCAGCTTCTGTGGATTCCGCCTCTGTGGATTCCGCATCAGTAGCGTCAGCAGCCGAAGGTTCAACATCCGTCGAGTCCACATCTGCCGAGTCCCCGTCTGCCGAGTCCTCAGTGGACTCGGTATCTGGGGAGGGCGGAACCGGGGACTCATCCATAGCTGGCGTATCAGGGAGGTCAGCATTGTCTCGCTCAAACGCATCAAGCTGGGACACTTCAGCATCTCTCAGGGGTCTCTGCGCTTGAGCCGCCGAACCGCCCAGGAACACCAAACCTAGCGCAAACGCAAGACACGATAGCCCGAGCAGATTAGCTGAACTCTTGGCTAAACCCGTCGATGAGGATTTCAATCGCATCTTGAACAACGCGCAGACCCAGATCAAAGGCTGACGTGAGCCGCTGGCGGGCGTAGACCGGGGTGTGGATAAACCGGATGCTGAAGTCATGGTGTGTTCCTTTTGCCGTGCGTGGGGGTGCGATCGCCCCTCAACCCAAAGATTGCCAGATCCACCATACCCCACACGCTATCCCCTCGCGACTGCTCAGACGGTAGCTGGTTTAGGTGGCTGAGGCAGGTGACTCACAAGAGAACTGACGGCGTTGCCCTAGGAGTCTGTTCCATTGACCTTCTGCTGTGCCGTGTCGTGGTAGACCAGAGGTGACATAATAAGGTGTTTTTTGTCTGGCTGGCCGGGAGAGTGCGTGTGAATGTTTTAGTGGTGGGCAATGGCGGACGAGAACATGCACTCGTGTGGAAGCTGCTGCAATCTCCTTATGTGCACGAAGTGGTCTGCATTCCCGGTAATGGCGGCACGGCCACGCTAGAGCGATGCCACAACTTGGCGCTGTCGATCTCCGATTTTGAGGGCATTGCCCGGTTTGCCCTGGTGAATAACTTTAGCTTGGTGGTGGTGGGGCCAGAGGTGCCCTTGGCCGCAGGCATTACGGATTACTTGCAAGGGCAGGGGGTGATGGTGTTTGGCCCAACCCAGGCGGGGGCGCAGATTGAAGCCAGCAAAGCCTGGGCCAAAGCGCTCATGCGGGATGCGGGAATTCCCACTGCGGCGGCGGCGGTGTTTGCTACAGCGGCGGCGGCGATCGCCCATGTGCAACAGCACGCTCAAGATGCCCCCATTGTGGTCAAAGCCGATGGGTTGGCCGCTGGGAAGGGCGTCACGGTCGCGCAAACGGTCGATGAGGCGATCGCCGCTATTGAGGCGGCCTTTGGCGGGCAGTTTGGCGCAGCAGGTCAGCACGTGGTGATCGAAGAGTTTTTGCAGGGTCAAGAAGCCTCTGTGCTAGCCGTGACAGACGGCCTCACCATTCGTCCCCTCGTGCCTGCGCAGGATCATAAGCAACTTGGCGACGGCGATACTGGGCCAAACACCGGCGGCATGGGCGCGTATGCCCCGACGCCGATTGTGCCGCCAGCGCTACTAGAGCGGGTGCAGCAACAGGTGTTAGAACCGGCGATCGCCACGCTCCGGCAGCGCGGCATCGACTATCGCGGCGTTCTCTACGCTGGGCTGATGATTGCGCCTGACGGCACCCCCAACGTGGTGGAATTCAACTGCCGCTTTGGCGATCCCGAAACCCAGGTCGTGCTGCCGCTGCTCGAAACACCGCTCGATCGCATCCTGCTAGCCTGCGTCCAGCAAGCCCTGGCAGACCTGCCGCCCTTTGATTGGCGCTCTGGTGCAGCAGCCTGCGTGGTACTGGCGGCAGAGGGCTACCCCGAGAGCTATCGCAAGGGGCTTCCCATTACGGGCATTGACGCCGCCACAGACACCGGGGCGCTGGTGTTCCATGCGGGCACGCGCCTCAAGGCTGGGCAACTGCTCACCGATGGCGGTCGAGTGTTGGGCGTCACAGGCATCGGAGACACCTTTGAAGGGGCGATCGCCCACGCCTATGCAGCCATCCCCCACATCCAGTTCGAGGGCGCTTACTATCGTCATGACATTGGTCATCGCGTCTTAAACGCAAACCCCTCCCACCTTTCATGACCGCCCATAGCCTTTAGCGACCGCTATTCCTAGAACATGGCAAAATGAGAGTACTTAGGAACACGAATCTTTTACGGCTCTTTTAATGTGCAGTTCTTGTAAGTCAGGCATCTTGCCTGACCGTGGACAGCCGGGACAGCTATCCCACGTTATTTAATGGGCGAACCTTAGTACTTGTAGGAATACACACAGCAGGAACAAATACAGAGCAAGTTTTGCCACTCCGTCTTCATTGCATCCATCAGCAGGTCAACCACCTTGTTAACGCTGCTCAAGCAACTTCGAGAAATTCTACGGCGCTGGTGGTCAGAGTTTACCCTCCAGACCAAACTAATGGCAGTGGCAACCCTAGTAGTGTCGTTGCTCATGAGTGGCCTTACCTTTTGGGCAGTCAACTCTATTCAGCAAGACGCCCGCCTCAATGACACCCGCTTCGGGCGAGACTTGGGCTTGCTCCTAGCCGCCAACGTGGCCCCCATGGTGGGTGAAAGTCACCTCAGCGACCTAGCGCAATTCTCGGGCCGCTTTTACACCAGCACCTCCAGCATTCGCTACATGCTATTTGCGGATGCCGAGGGGCAAATCTACTTCGGCATTCCCTTCTCTCAGTCAGAGGTTCAAAACTCCCTCAGCATTCGACGGCGGATACAGCTTCCCGAAAATTTCGTTACCAGTTCCGACATTCCCATGGTGCGGCAGCACATCACCCCCGATGGCGAAGTTACTGATGTGTTTGTGCCGCTGCATTACAACGGTGAGTATCTGGGGGTGCTGGCGATCGGCACCAATCCCAATCCCACCGTTGTCACCTCCTCTCACCTCACGCGCGATGTCACCATCGCGGTGTTTGTGTCGATCTGGGTGATGGTGATTTTGGGCGCGGTGTTTAATGCCCTCACCATCACCAAGCCCATCAAAGAACTGCTGTTTGGCGTCAAAAATATTTCAGCAGGAAATTTTCAGCAGCGCATTGATCTGCCGCTTGGAGGGGAGTTAGGAGAGCTTATCCTCAATTTCAATGAAATGGCGGAGCGCTTATCTAGCTATGAAGAACAAAATATTGAAGAGCTCACCGCTGAAAAGGCCAAGTTAGAAACTTTAGTATCCACCATTGCAGATGGGGCGGTGCTGCTCGACAGCAACATGAGTGTGGTGCTGGTAAACCCCACAGCCCGTAAAGTGTTTGGTTGGGAGAATGCAGAGACGATCGTGGGGCAGCATGTGCTGACGTTGCTGCCAGACGCAGTAAAGTCTGCACTCGATCAGCCCTTGCACGACATTGCTCAATCGGGATTGCAGGCTGAATCAGTGGCAGAGCGCGATCGCGACCCGGGCGAGTTTTGCGTTACCATCCCAGGATCTACTAGCCGCACAGTGCGCCTCTGGCTGACGACCGTGTTTGACCAATCGCGCGAAAACGTGAAGGGCATCGCCATCACAGTGCAAGATATCACCCGAGAAACAGAGCTGAATGAAGCCAAAAGCCAGTTCATTAGCAATGTGTCTCACGAACTGAGGACGCCGCTGTTCAACATCAAATCGTTCATCGAGACGCTGCACGAGTATGGCGATAGCTTGACGGATCAGGAGCGCGGTGAATTTTTAGATACGGCCAACCGCGAAACCGATCGCCTCACGCGCTTGGTCAACGACGTGCTGGATCTATCTCGCCTAGAATCTGGCAAGCGTTACCACTTTGATGCGGTAGATCTCAGCCAGCCGATTGAACAAACCCTGCGGACTCATCAGCTCAACGCCAAAGACAAAGGCATTGAGCTGATTCAAGATGTGGACGACGCGTTGCCCTCAGTGCTGGGCAATTACGACTTGCTGTTGCAGGTGTTAAATAATCTGCTGGGCAACGCGCTCAAGTTCACATCAGCCGGTGGCAAAGTCGCAATTCGCGCCTACTCGATTCCCTCTGCGACCCATGCACCCCCGAGCCAGGTGCGCGTAGAAGTTGCCGATACCGGAATTGGCATTGACTATGAAGATCAGATTGCGGTATTTGAGCGCTTTTTCCGGGTAGAAAATCGAGTGCACACCTTAGAAGGCACAGGTTTAGGGCTTTCGATTGTGCGCAACATTATTGAGAAGCATCACAGCAGCGTTCATCTGGTGAGTGAAGAGGGGGTGGGGACGACATTCTGGTTTGATTTACCGATTTATCATGCAGAATCTGCTCTGGTAAAACCACCCGCACCCCTGCCCCAAGCCGTTATTGACCAGACCGTGACGCCGCAGCCGAAGGAGATGGCCTAGCGCATTAGAAGTGAGTGTCACCTACGCCTTAGTCCTACGCGATTAGGGGGCTGGAGATATTGCATCATCCTGGGTCGTTGCTTGATCCAAAGATAAACTCAGCACTCTTGATGCTGGTTCTGCTACTCACTCTGACTCTGCGGTTGGCGATTCTTCAAGGGCTGAGACGATTGCTATACAATAACCAAACTAGACCGATGCAAGGAAGGGACAGACGGTAGTCGCCGCAGGAGTGGAGATGCGAGGGGCGATCGCCCCAAGATCGTCTCGTCTCTCCCTAAACGTGCTCCTTCTGAGCTTTTTTACGCAGTTGAGTGGTCGTAGACTAAGTGCAAACAAGTTGATAAACAGTTTAGTGCAGGCGCACGGTGGGACTTATGACGGTTGCTTGTGAATATAGACCAGGGTTAGAAGGCATTCCTGCAACTCAATCTAGCATCAGCTATGTGGATGGGCAGAACGGCATTCTGGAGTATCGGGGCATTAACATCGAAGAATTAGCCCAAAGCAGCACCTTTATTGAAACAGCCTATCTGCTCATTTGGGGAGGACTGCCCACCGAAGATGAGCTGGAAGAATTCAAACATGAAATCCAGTTTCATCGACGGTTGAAATACCGCATCCGCGACATGATGAAGTGCTTCCCTGAGAGCGGCCACCCAATGGATGCGCTGCAGGCCTGCGCGGCGGCACTGGGGCTGTTTTATTCACGGCGGGCGCTCGATGACCCCGCGTACATTCGGGCGGCGGTAGTGCGGCTGCTGGCGAAGATTCCGACCATGGTTGCCGCATTTCAGCTCATGCGAAAGGGGAATGACCCAATCCAGCCTCGGGATGACCTGGGATATTCTGCCAATTTTCTCTACATGCTGACCGAGCGGGTACCAGATCCCTTAGCCGCGCACATCTTTGATGTATGTTTGACGCTGCATGCAGAACACACCATCAATGCGTCCACATTCTCTGCGATGGTGACTGCCTCTACGCTGACCGATCCCTATGCTGTGATTGCCTCAGCGGTGGGCACCTTGGCAGGGCCGCTGCACGGGGGTGCCAGCGAAGAAGTGATCTTAATGCTGGAAGAAATTGGCTCGGTTGCCAATGTAGAACCTTACGTAGACCAGTGCATGGAGCGCCGTTCTAAAATCATGGGCTTTGGGCATCGGGTGTATAAGGTAAAAGACCCACGGGCTACGATCTTGCAGCGCATGGCCGAGCAAATGTTTGAACAGTTTGGCAGCGATCACTACTACGACATTGCCGTCAAGCTAGAGCAGGTTGTGGCCGACCGCATGGGGTCAAAGGGCATTTATCCCAATGTGGACTTTTACTCGGGGCTGGTCTATCGCAAGCTGGGAATTCCGACGGATCTCTATACGCCTGTGTTTGCGATCGCCCGAGTAGCAGGTTGGCTCGCCCATTGGAAGGAGCAGCTCAATGAGAACCGCATCTTCCGGCCAACCCAAATCTATACCGGGACGCACAGCGTGCCGTTTGTGCCCCTAGAGAAACGCCATTCGGCGCAGGATCGGGACATGTATGCCAACCTAATCACGCCATAGGTGGCAGGATAAGTCCCACAGGCCTTGTAGGCGTGACAGGACGATGAACCCCGGTTGTTGCAATGCTGCATTGTCTGTCACGCTCCTAACGGCTATTCCCGCCCATTTCAGCGACAAGGGGGAGTCGTTTTTTATGTCATTAGAGCTGAAACAACGCGATCGCACTCCCGTGTCTTTATAAAACTCTCGCATCGTGACGGGTCTACAAAAATACTTGCCGAACCCATTGAGTCGCTGCAATCCAGCGGGTATGGCGCTGTAAATCGGCGTAAACCTATGATATAGCGTTCTTTAAGACACCGGGCCGCGGTGTAATATCTGGATGAAGTTGACTCCCTAAACTCAGATATGGCGTCAATGATGGGTCTTACCCCTCTTGTTGATTTCGGGTTTGGTTGCCATCATCTACAGAAGTGACGATTTTCAGGAACTCCAGCCCTCAAGCCATTTTGGTTTGGGGGTTTTTATTTGGAGCGAAATTGATGTCTTGGACAGGGTCAGGGTTGGATTTGGGAAAGCCGATGCAACGTCTTGGTCAAAGCAGCAGGGGGTGCGTTTAAGGAGATGGGATCGCCCGCTTGATGGGGCTTGCGGTAGCCCAGTTTGAGCAGGGCCGTCACCAGGGCTCCACTATCCAGCCTCGCGTCTCCCAAAATCGCTATGATTTGGCGCGCATAGGTAATCGCGCTGCTAACCAGCGTTTGGCTCGGCAACCGAGGCAAAACATCCAACGCGCCTTGGTATCGCGCCCACTCCCGCTCAGATAGCGAAATCGCGACCTGTGCGCCGTTCACCAGCACCACCTTCACCGTTGGGCAATGAACCTTGCACCAACGGCAAATGCTATAGGGTTTCAGCCGCACCAGCCGCGTATCCACCAAAATCAGATCTGGCAGCAGATGCGTGTCGGCTTGCATGCTGGCTAGCGTCCCAATCAGATCTACATCAGCCGATTCCCAAATTACGGACACACCCTGCGACCGCAAAATGGTCTGCCACAGCCTTCCTTGGCTGCCCACTGGGCAAAGGATTAAAGCAACCGTTGACGCGACATCCATAAACACTGCTGCATGCGGGTGAAGACAATCTCGGTATTAGAGTACCCAATTTTGAGTCGTCAAAAGTATTTAGAGCAACAGCACTAGCCAGGGCTCCCAACCCCTTAGCCCTAGGGGCTGTCATCAATTAGCCTCTGATATCCCAGAAATCAACAGTCATAGCCCCTAGCCGGTTTTTTGGGTCGGGCGTGGCAACGCTCACAGCATCAGGCGTTTGGTTGGAATTGATGACACGCCCTAGAGCAAGCCGCCTGAGGTCAAGTAGATGATCCTATCGTTGAACATGACGGCGACAGAGGTGCAGTGAACGCGCAAGCTGCAATCACCTGCTTCAAGCATTGACCCGGTGTGATGGGCACTGCACTGCCCTAATGTTTTGCCAAGCCTAAAATGTAGGGTATGACTATTCTTGGCATAGCCTTCTTGGGGTGCATTGCTACGCGAATACACCCTACGGCACCCTAATTCTTAGTCCTGACGCTGCACTAGTCGCTTGATTATTGCCGATTCAAAAACCGCCAAACGGTAGGAAATAGGGATGCGCTAATACAAGATTTGATCAGGTCGCCGGGAATAAACGGAACAACGGCTTTCATCATCAAGTCGGCAAGGCCCGCGTAGCGCCCGGCCTGCGTCAGCCAAACCCCCAGCCAAGCAGTGCCCAAACCAAAAATAATCAGGCTAGAAAGCACCATCGCCCCATACATCTTAAAGAATTGGCGATCGCACCCTGCCCACTCCACCAAAAAGCCCACAAGTGCAGCTGAGATCGGATACGCAATCAGATAGCCTCCCGTAGGCCCTAAAATGCTGGCGATTCCCGCCGTGCCCCCCGCAAACACGGGTGCGCCCACAATGCCTTCTACTAAATACGCCAGCAGCGCTAGAAACCCCAGACGCGGCCCCAAGGTAGCGCCTACCAACGTCACCCCTAGGGTTTGCCCGGTAATCGGCACCGGGGTAAAGGGCAGGGGCACTCGCAACTGTGCGAGCAACGCCACCACTAAACTGCCGCCCAGAATTAACAACAGATCGCGGGCGATCGTTTTTTGGGGAAACAGCTGCTTATATAGACAGGGATAGAGCGCAGTAGGCTGCATAGGACACCTCAAACAATAGTTAAATCAATCAAAACTATAGCGGAGTTTGCTCGCCATCCGACCATACGCCTATCAAGGCCCATAGAAAAGTAGGTCGGTTCCCAATGCAGCATCAGCTTAGCAAATGCCTAACCCTAAACCGTGAAGGGCTCCATTGCATATCCCTGCCACGTGCCGTCATACTTCTCGGCCACAAGCGGCGTCACATCTAGGGCCACTGGGGTGCCCCCTCTGACATCAATCCGCAGCCCAGAGTAGGGACGTTTGAGGCTGTCGCCTTTGCCATCGCGGCCCAAAAATAGATGAGAAGTCGCCACAGTGCGCGTTTTGCCGCCGATCGTTTCCTCAAGGTTAGGGCCTTTCTGCCGCTGTCGCCGTAGACTATAGCCGCTGCCACCACAAATCACCCAAGAAATATTGGCATCTCCATGCCCCGTATCGCCAGTTTGCAAATGCTCTAAGCAGTGGGCATGGCCGTTGAGTACCAAGTTCACCAGTGGCTGACCTTGCGCTATGTCGCCCACCTGATCTAATACAGCATCGAGCACTTGGCGTAGGTTGTGGCGCACTGCCAGGGTTTGCCCTTGAGGCCACTTGCTGGCTTCTGTAACATAGGGCGGATGGTGAAAGAAGACGATCCGCCCCCGCACGTCTGGGTTTTGCCAAGAGGCAATGAGCCCATCCCGCAGCCAATTGAGCTGATCCACATCGACCTCGGAGTCGCCTCTGGCAGCCAGTTGCTTGTCGATATCAGCCAGTTGCTCGTTGATGGATTCAATTTCACCAGCGATCTCCTCTGCCACCTCATCCTCTGGCAGCGGGTTCAACGAGCCTAAGCTTGCCTTTCGAGTTAAGTCAGCCTTAGTTGCTTCGAGTTGCTGTAGTTGCTGCTCTAGATCCTTTCGCGACTTTGCCCCGGCTTCAGTCGCGTCTAAAGCCAACGGCTGAGCAAAGCTATTGGAATCGAGGGCAAAGAAATCAATGCCGCCGTAACGGAAGGTGTAGTATCGATTAGGCAGGCGGGTAAACTCCCCCGGGCGGTAAGTTAGGCAGCGTTTGCCATCGATCTGGCTGGTGTAATGCCGATCGAGGTGCTGGGCCAGTTGCGCCTCTGGCAGAGCCTTGAGGTAGTCCAGAAAGGCTCTCGCATAGGCATCCCCTTTGTGGGACCCATGCCAACCTATGTCGAAATCGAGAACTGACTGTAGTGCATAGCGAATAGGCCCTGTCAATCCTGATATCAGCCCCACTATTGTAGGTAAGTCGTAGTAGTCGTGATTCCCAGGTACCGGCAAAATAGGGTGCTTGAACGTCATGTCGTTGTAGGGAATGCGCTTGTAGTTCTCGCCCCCCACGATCCATTCGCGATAAGGACGGATAAAGTTACTTGGGTATTGCTCCTTAGACCCGACCAAATACACGACATCCCCGGTGTGAATCGTAAATTGAGTCAAGTTTAGGTGAGCCAAGAGTTGCTCTGCTACTTGTCGCTGCGGATTGCTGCGCCGATGGCGACTGGTACCGCTATCGCCCAAGACCAAGAAGGAGAACTCTTCAATTCCGTCACCTCCTTCAATTGATAAGCGGGTTTGGTCAATGTTGCGCTGCATGATCTGAGGGTGTTGCCAGCGCACCCGTTGCCTCATCGTGCGGATTTTAGTAGCAATCGAGGGTTCGTTGGTGAGTTTAGAGGACATGGGTTGGGGAGATGAGAGTTCCGAGGGTACGATATAACGTTTACACCTGTTTGCTGGCTATTTTGAGGTGTAAATTTCTTTCAAAAAACAGTAACCGTCTCCAGCAAGCGCGTTAATATCTCCCCTGCATTCGATGTCTGCTTTTTTGCCTCAGGAGTCTGAGCCTGTTATGGATGTGACGTGGCTTCACTGCCTAGCTCAATGCACTAGCACCAACACTTGGGCGCTAGCGCATGCTGCGCAACTCCAGCATGGGGATGTCGTTTACACACCGCGACAAACGGCAGGGCGAGGGCAACATGGGCGCGTTTGGTATTCACCTCCGGGTGTGCTGACAATGAGTGCGATGTTGCACAGAGTTCCTACGGCAAGCCTGCCGGGGCTGAGCTTGGCAACCGGCTTGGCGGTGATCTATGCGGTGGAAGATCTGATGCCTGCTTGCAAGGGGCTGCTGCGCCTCAAGTGGCCGAATGATGTGTGGATTGAGCAGCGCAAGCTTGCGGGAATTTTGTGTGAAGCTACGTCTGCGGCTTCGTCTCCCCTAGCTCAAGTGGTTGTGGGGATTGGCATTAACCGCCAAGTTGATTTTGCGGCGGAGCTGGACGAGGAGTCGCTGCTCTCGGGGACGGCAATCTCGGGAGCGGCAATGCTGAATGTCTCTGCTATTAGCCTGCATCAGGTGCATGTGGATGTGCCAGACGTGCGATCGCTCCTCACTCGGGTCCGCCACTATCTGCTGCAAGTAGCCGATATGTTTGCTCGCACAGACCCAGCCCACGGGGGGCTGACGCCCCTCCTTCCAGATCTACGCCGTCGCGATGCGCTGCTGGGTCAGCCAATTACGGTTGAGCAAGGCGATACCGTTTGGTCGGGGCAGGCTGCTGGCATTGATGCCCACGGGCGGCTGCTAATTCAACAGGGCGATCGCCCAATTGCCATCACCACCGGGCGCATCCGCCTGAGCCACTAGCAGAGTTACTGAATCACCCGACCCATATAGTCTGACCACAGCGCGGCTGCTTGCGAACTCGAGCCAGACGTCGGGGCGTTATTATCATTGCCAAACCACACGCCCGACGTAATATTCATGGAGGGGATATAGCCTACAAACCAAAGGTCACGATTGTCGTTATTGGTTCCAGTTTTGCCAGCCTCCCCTGTCCCTAGATAAGCAGCGCGACCAGTGCCAGAACTAACAACCCCCTGCAACATAGCTGTCATCGTTGCAGCGGATTGGCCACTAACCGCTTGCACATTGGGACGTGGCCCCTGACGATTCACGTCAAAAATAGTACGGCAGGTTGCTAAATCGTCAGGGTTCTCACAATCGCTGCTGTCGAGAATGCGGCGAATTGTGCGCGGCGAGTTATACATGCCATCGTTATCAAACGCGGCATAGGCTCCGGTTAGCTCTAGCAGGGTGACTTCGCTTTGCCCCAGCGCCAGCCCCGGCACCGGGTTGAGTTCAGAGCGAATACCCAGTCGCCTTGCTAACTGAACCAACTGATCCAGCCCTGCCTCTTGAGCCACCCGCAGAGCAATCACATTCTCTGATAGGGCCATCCCTGCAAACATGTCCACGGCTGCGGCTCCAGTCCGCTCGCATCCACGAAACGACTGTCCATCCCAGTCCAGCCCGCCACAGGAAAATGATTGGTAAGGAGACACACCTGCTTCTAGCGCCGCCGCATACTCAAAGACCTTAAATGTCGAACCCGGCTGGCGTAGTGCCTGTCCCGCCCGATTGAACTGGCTTTCTAAAAAATCATAGCCCCCGACTAGCGCCAGCACTTCGCCATTGCTCGAGTCAAGCGTGACCACCGCGCCCTGAGAAAAGCCTGATGCTGCCCCCTGCACTTCAATCGCTCGGCGCAGGGATGTCTCGGCCTGAGCTTGAAAGCGAGGATTGAGGGTGCTCTCCACCACAAAGTTGCCCTCCTGCGCTAGCTGAATACCCAGCAACTCTTCTAATTCGGTAAAGACTTGGCTATAGAAGTAGGGGGCAATACTGCTTTGCAGCTCTTCAATTGCTTCGGGATTAATATCAATGCGCGATCGCCGCGCCCGCTCGGCCTCATCGCGACTAATAGAGCCCTGAGCTGCCATCCGATTAATGACGCGATTGCGCAACCGCACAGCCTCATCATAGTCCTGAATCGGATTGAACACATTCGGCGCGGGCAAAATGCCCACTAGAGTCGCGGCTTCTGCCACGGTCAACTCACCAGCAGGCTTGCCAAAGTAGAACCGAGCGGCATCCTCGAACCCATAGTTGCCATATCCCAAATACACGCGGTTGAGGTAAGCCAGCATTAAAAAGTCTTTGCTGTAATAGCTTTCTAGCTTCAGTGCGGCAACTGCCTCCCGCAACTTGCGCCCAGCCGAATCTTCTATCCCAACATAGGAACGAAACAGATTACGGGCCAACTGTTGAGTAATGGTGCTGCCGCCCTCTCGGATTTCGCCCCCAATCACATTGGTCACGAGGGCTCGCAACGTACCGACTGGGTCTATACCCAGATGCCAATAGTAGCGGCTATCTTCTGATGCTACGAGCGCTTTGGGCAGGTTTGAGGAATACTCCGACAGGCGGGCTAGCTCAATATGAGCCCGGTTACGCTGGGGATTAAGCACCGTCTCATTGTCACGGGCGTAAACTACCACAGGCCCACCGACAGAAGGAGGCAGCGGACGCACTGGAATTTTCGTCCACTCGGTGGCAATCCATGCAGCCGTGAGCGCGGTCAGGCCAGTAAAGCCATACATGGTATATTTTGCCGCCCGCACATACCACGGGGGCGGATCAACATACTGCACCTGCACCGCAGTCGCCAGTTCTGGTGGCCCTAGGGTGAGGCGATCGCCATGCCGCAGCGGCAGCTTCGCCAGCCGTCGCTTGCCCCGATAAATACCATTGGTCGACTCCTCATCCCGCATCACAAAGGGAGCACCAGGCTTTCGACTGTCACGGTTGAGAGACAGATGCACCTGGCTGACAACCGGATTGCGAACCACAATATCGCACGAACGCGAGCTGCGGCCCAACAGATAGCGATCGCCCAACAGCGGATAAACCTCCTTATTCTGGCTATCGGCATCCTCAATCCAGAGTTCGGGAACCCGAGCGTGAGGTTTCAGCTTCAGCTTCGAGAAGTTGACCCGCGCTGATTGCATCGCCTGCGTCAGAGATCCTAAAAAAGTGCGCGATGGCGAAGGATTTGGAGATGGAGGAGGAGTTTGTGGCACAGTCATCTCTTATACAAGTCGCTAATACAACCAGCACTAATAAACACAGTCGACACTAAACACAACATCGTTAGACGCACTAGCCCACCTTGCATCGATTAGAACGGCTCAGTGATGCCTAGACAGCACAAGACTCTGGATGAATATCGTCTCACTGGATCAATCCAACTATCTACTACAGCACTAGCCCCTACACTTCCAGACATCCTGCCTAAATTACCCACCATTATGGCGTAGCTTCTGCATTTCAGTCCCCATAGAACAGCCACCATGTCGCATCCTCATCAGATCTTTGGCAGCAGACATACTGTGGAAGACTGGCGTTGTCACCCGTAGTTCCACAATCCGTATTTCTACCGAATAAACTCTTCCACAACGAAAAAAATGCCGACTCGCAGAACCTTTGAAACCAAGAGCTATCAAAGCCATCGAATCTTTCGAGAAAATGTGTTCTCGATGAACTCTAGTAGGGAACTCTGAGTATATTGAACAACCTCCCCAAAATATTACAGAGGTTTGCAGAAGGTTATGTTGAACGAGAGGGTCGCGATGTTGAGCCCAGACCACAAAGTGACCTGCCCAGCAGACAGCTCGCAAGAGTCTGGCAGGCCTGAAAAACAGCGTCTTAAAGCCATGGCTGAACTGGGCTTGATGGATGTTGAAAGCATCCCCATTTTTGAGGAGGCGACGCAAACTGCTGCTCACTTACTCAATGCGCCGATCTGTATTTTGGGTTTGATGGATCACGAACGGCAGTGGTTCAAATCCGCAATCGGGCTGTCGCGCATCGGGTTGATGAATGATCTCGCGGCATCGCGTCAATTGCCGCGCCAAGATACCTTTTGTGCCAGCGTGGTTGCAGCCCATCGGGTGCTGGTGATCAACGATGCCGCTGCCGACCCAGTCCATGCCGAGTCAGTTCTGGTTCAGCGCTATGGCATCCGCGCCTATATGGGCGCACCGTTAATCACGTCAGCTGGCTTTTGCATTGGCACACTGGCAATTATGGATCTAGCTCCCTGCACTTTTTCCTACAAAGATATTGAAATTCTGGAGCTAATTGCCCGGTGGTGCATGAGTGAATACGAGCGCAACCACTTGCGGAAACAAAGCTTGGGCGCTAGCCATATGCAGGCTGGGGCCGCAACGCAAACGGCTCCAGTCAGCACTGTAAAGGCGAGTCTCATGAGTCAGATGGCGCAAGAACTGCGAACCCCCCTAACGTCAATTTTGGGCATGGCTAGCGTGCTCATTCGGGAGATTTACGGCCCTCTGACAGGCAAACAAAAGGAATACCTTGACATCATCCATAACAGTGGTCATCATCTGCTAACCGTGCTGACAGAAATGCTCGATTTAGGCACGCTTAGCGAGCATAACTACTCCCTTAACCTCAGCCCGGTGGACGTGGAAATGCTGGGGCAACAGGCACTCAGCGCCCTAGAGCAAGTAGCCGCCCGTCGCCAGCAGCAGCTTCGCCTCACTCTAGAACCCGGAAACCGCATCTGGCTGCTTGATAAAGACAAAACCCGCCAGATGATGTATCACCTAGTCTTTGGCATTATCCAACTGGCTAGCAACGACAGTACCATTCGAATTCATATCTCCCGACGGCAGAATCACCTCAACGTGACTGTCTCTGCTTCGCATCCTTGGTTGGGCGACGGTCTAGTGCATTTAGAACCAGAAAATAGTCCGGTTGGGTGGTCACCAGCAGCATCGTTGGATGCGGCTATCCTTCCGCCTTCAGCCGAGATTCAGTCGCCGCGTGCAGAGTCTTATTCAGATGGGGCAGGTGCAGAGTCTGTGTCGTCTGGCGTAGACCCGATTGGATTGCCGTCGCGGCAAAACTTAGGGTTGACCCTGAGTCGGCAATTGGCAGAAATGCATGGCGGACGAATCAGCATCCAGGGGTCTACAGAAACTGGATACCGTTATGTGGTCAGCATTCCACAAATCAGCGATGTGGATAACGTAGAGGGATGATTGGTGCTTCTGCGCGATGCGCTAACTGCTGCCGCTGCATTTAGTTCACCGTGAGTTCGATAGCGTTATTTCAGCCCCGCGCTGTAGTTGTCGAACTCACGGTAGTTCCCGTCGTTTGCGATTACTGTGGCAGCGAAGCAGCTCGATAGGATGGGCAAAGCCGTGTCTCGGGGTATCGGGCGCTCTGATTGCTCTGAGGTTGCTATTGTGTGTTGCTGGAATGCGGCGATAGGGTTGCCGTGGGTAACTGCCGCAACCAGCAGCGCTGACTGGACTTTTTCTGCCTGCTCACTGCCCAGTAATTTAACCAGCAATCTAAAAAAATTACTCATAAAATTTCCCGATTTAGCCCAACAGCCTGTAACGCTCTATACGCTTGACTTCTTGCCTGACGGGAACCGGGCGATCGCCCTCTAAAACCGGCATTTACTTAACAGCCGCTTAATAAAAGGGTTGATCATTTTCTTGAATTCGTTATGATCTAGAATCATAAGGTATCTGCTACGCGACAAGCGGAACTTCTGTAGCTTTCCGCCCCGGCAGAGATGTCTGTAACCGAAGGAGTTACTCACCGATGGAATACATCGAAAAGGTTCTGGAAAAGCTGAAGGAATGGGCGCAGAAAGTGGTGGAAGCGCTCCTTGGCCCGGATGTTCAGCCAGAGCCGGAGCCAATTCCAGTTCCGGTTAGAGATCCCCAACGTCGTCGATAAGAGCTTAGAAAGCGCTTCTATGTTCGGCTAGGTGCGGCTTAGTGACCTAAAAAGTGAATAACTTGAAAATCGTTTGTGCTGATTAGTGGGTGAGCAAAATCACTCAGTGCAAGCGATTTTTGGTATGTCGATACTTGTATGGATTCAGGGCGAACGCGATCACCTCTAGTCCAGCGGAGCAATAGCGTATGATTGTGGCGTTTGGAGAATATTTGAAGAATATAGGTAAGGACGGTTGAGCAAGGTAACGTGCCTAACGCGCATCTTGGTTTTGAATGGCCCCAATCTTAATCTGTTGGGAAAGCGCGAGCCTGAAACCTATGGGACGCTGACGTTGGCCGACATTGAGGCGGCATTGCAGACTCTGGCTGAGTCTCTAGACTGCACGGTAGATATGGCTCAGTCCAATCATGAAGGAGAGCTGATTGATTGGATTCATCAGGCCTTGGGCATGCAAGATGGCATTTTGATCAACCCGGGTGCCTATACTCATACCAGTGTGGCGCTGCGGGATGCGATCGCCGCTGTGGCATTGCCAACCGTAGAAGTCCATTTGAGCAATATTCACAAACGGGAGTCGTTTCGCCATCACTCCTACATAGCGCCAGTCGCCATTGGGCAAATCAGTGGATTTGGCGTGGATAGTTATTTGCTGGGACTGCGGGCGCTCATAACCTACCTAACCTGAGGCTTCAATGCGTGGGGACATGAAGGTGCAACAAAACACCCTGATCCTGACCTTTCATTCCCCACTCAGAGACTAGCCTGTTACTTAGGGTTAGCTTCGGTTGCTGGCTCAGGCGAGGAGAGAAGAAGCCGTACCCCCACTGTGGCGAACCCTGTAGCGGCGATCGCCTTAACCCAGCGTTCAGGAAAAAGCTGCCCGACGCCGCCGCCCAACCAAGCGCCCAAAAAACAAGCGAGTACCAGTGCTGCGGATGCGCCCAAAAAAACAGCTCGAGCCGATTTGCTGCTGCCTCCAAGGGCGATCGCCGCGAGCTGGCTTTTATCCCCTAACTCCGACACAAACACAGTTACAAACGTCAGCCCCAGTAGTTTCCAATCCATCTTTTATTCCTACATTAGCGGCATGACCGCTGAATCGAAGACTCTTTACACATGCTTGTCAGGCAGTAAAAACGGGGTGGCTTAATGCCGCACCACGTCTAGCAGTAGCAGTGCGGCAATGCTCAGCAGCAATCCACCTGCGGCTCGTTCGAGCACTGCGGGCGCAATGCGTGTAGACAGCCATCGACCGAGCAAGACACCACAGAGACTTGTCGCCACGAGTGCGGTCGCAGCTCCAGAAAAGACCGTCCACGGAGAACCCGATTCTGCACTCATTAGCAAAACGGTGAACTGGGTCTTGTCGCCAATTTCAGCAAGAAAAACCGTCGCAAAGGTTGAAAGAAAAATACTAACTTCGGCCCGTCGGCTCAGCGGCTGTTCATCGGTGTGGGCTAGGGATTCACTGACCGTTGAGTCTAGTGAGTCTAAGTCTGTTAAGCCTAAGCTTGTCGGTACCGGAGTTGCAGCTTCATCGGTTGAGATGGCGCTTAAGTTGCTATCAAGACGAGACTCCTGTGAACTAGACGTCATTACAACCAACCCAGCTTCATCGGTCAGCGTCGGAGAGTCAGGAATTAGAGACATGGGCGATCGCACGCGGTTTCACATTCATTTCATTATCTACAACTCCGACCAGAATGGCAAACCACTGGCCGAGGGCATGAGCCGTGGGTTTCAGCCGTGCATTCCACTAGGAGTCGGAATCACTCAACTGGTGGAGAGCTTCGAACGCGACCCGGGCTGCGACCTGCTCTGCGGCTTTCTTAGACTGTCCTTTGCCTTCGCCGTAGCACTGGTCTTGCACAAACACCTGCGCCAAAAACCGCTCAGCATGGCCATGGGTATGGCCCACCTCTGTGATGCGGTAGTCGGGCAGCACCCCAAAGCGGCCTTGGGTTAGCCCTTGCAGCGCCCCTTTGTAGTTAAGCCGGGCAGGGTCATTCCAAATAATGGTGGCCATTTCCTGAAGGTGTGGGTCGAGCCAGGGACGAATCAAGACGAGCGATCGCTGACTCAGATACAGCACGGCTAGCACCGCTTCGAACGCCGCCGCGACCCGGGTGTCATGCCCGGTGGGGTCAGCCGCCGCGCTAGGCCCCATCATCAGGTAGCGCTCCAATCCATAGCGATCGCCAATCATTGCCAAAGTGCGATCGCTCACTAGTCCGCTTCGCATAGCCGACATCTCACCCTCAGGCAACGCCGGATAGGTTTCGTACAAAAATTCTGCCGCTACCAGACGCACCACTGCATCCCCGACAAATTCCAGCCGTTCATAGTTCACAGCAGCACCCGCTGTAGGGTGCGTCAGCGCCACGTCTAACAGTTCCCACAACACCGGACTGCGCTCCGGCAATCCTAGCTTTTGGACCAACTGACGCAGCTGAGTTTCTCGATAGGGGGAACTAAAGGACATGAGCACAGAACATCAGGACAGACTGCATCAGGGCGTCGAAGTGTCGCACAAAAGGGCATCGATGCAGTTCGCTCCGACGCCAAATCATTCGTCGCCCTCGCGCTAGAAACTAGAACAGGATGAAAGCCAGCCAACCCACTCCATCGACCCATCACGCCAACACACTCGCAAATTTGGGTGGAAAGAGGCAGACATAAGCCGGGTTCTGTTCACCCAACGCGAACGCTGAATGGGCAGCTATCTATCTGGGATGCCTGTCACCAGGCACCTCTAGCGGATTGGCAAAGACAGGAATCCCTATCTTTCGGAGCCGGTAAAAGACCAACCGTTGCTCCTTCGACCTTGCTCCCAACCGGGGTTTACCGAGCCAACGCCTCACGGTCGTTGCTGGTGCGCTCTTACCGCACCTTTGCACCCTTACCACATCTAGGAATCCGAGGTGAATTGAACATGTGGAATAAATCCCAAGGCTCAATTCCTACCGCTTGATCCCAAAACGGGCGGTATGTTTCTGTGGCACTATCCTCACGCTCGCGCGCACTTGGCGTTACCAAGCAAGTCTGGTCTTTCGGGAGCCCGGACTTTCCTCAAACCTTGGTTGAGGTTTGCAGCCGCCTCGCTGCCTCTTCCCTATACTCAGTGTATCTATAGCGGTCGCCCCTTAGCTGAAGTCCCTCATAGGCATCACGGGATATCACGTTGCAAATTGCTATCTGCTGCTCACGGAAGACTTCGGAGACGATGAGTCGTAGAGCGTAAGAAAGGGGTCGGTGCGATCGCCTCTACATTGTCTTCTAACATCAAGTCCGCTTAATTGACCTCACTATAAACTCAGGATGGACAAGGGTTAGCGGCTTAAAATTCTTAGGTTAATTGACCGGACTTGATATGATCTTGATATGATGTGATCTCTATAAAAGGATTTTAGCCTAGCTTCTCTGAGACAGCTTTGCTCAGGACACAAGCTGGCTGAGCAAAGTCGAAGCCAGCAGGTAGTAAGAGCGAACGGCTGCTTGCCCAATGTTGCCCAATAAAGGACTCTTTTCGAGAAATGGCCTAAGCCTCTTTTTTGCGCTTCCAGGGATAGCCTGCATCCCATGGCACGCGCTTGGCGATAAAGCGACACACCATCGAATAGGTCACCATGTCTTGCTCTAGTTCTCGACCGGGTTCGACAATGCGAACCACTAGCCGCAGCGCAAACTCAAGCTGTTTGTCTTCTGGCAGCATCTGCACCGGTGCCAAATCCACTAAGGGAATCGCCACCTGCATGATGCCTTCAGGCGTACGTTTAAGCATGTCTTCGGCCACAATGCGCTCGCTCAGCACCTTCCCTGGCGCAATCACGCTAAAGATTTGCGGTTGCGACAGATCAAAGTTCATGCTGGGTGTAACGCGCACGACTCGGCGCGATCGCCCGGCAAAGCTAGTCAATGTTGAGCGATCCCAATCGACATAGATGGGAAACTCCGAGGCATTGGTGATCATCAGCGACAGATCAGGAATAGGCTCAAAGCGATAGCGCCCTTTCAGCGGCACCTTAATCGCCAGAAGATCTTGAAGATTGGCCTCCTCAAGTTGTGCCCGCAGGGTGGCTTGGTCAAGATACACCACAGCCTGGTCTTCTAAACTATCGATCGCGCGATAGGCAATGTATACCAGCGTAAACAGGTATACCGCCACAATCACCACATCCAATGAGGGCATAGAGCCAGCCTTAGACCCACAGATTGAGGGATAGAACGGGCGATCGCCCCTCCTTTCCACCCCTTAGACAACTGCACAAACCCTAATGCTATCCCCAAAAAAAGGAATGCATTAAATACTCACTAATTCTGAAACAAAATGAAAAAGAGAGTACCATATTTAGTGATTGACCCAGTCGAAAGCAGCGAGTGTCATTGTGTTTGTTCTGAGTGGCTACGAATACTTCCTGGGCTTTTTGCTAGTCTGTAGCGCTGTGCCCGCCATCGCGATCATCTCTTCTCAACTGCTGCGCCCCAAGCGGCAGGGGGTCGAGCGCCGCACAACCTATGAGTCAGGCATGGAACCCATCGGGGGAGCCTGGATTCAGTTCAACATCCGCTACTACATGTTTTCTCTCGTCTTCGTTATCTTTGACGTAGAAACCGTATTTTTGTATCCCTGGGCCGTGGCCTTCAATCAACTTGGGTTGTTAGCCTTTGCAGAAGCGCTAGTCTTCATTGCAATCCTCGTGATCGGTCTAGTCTACGCCTGGCGAAAAGGAGCATTGGAATGGTCATGAATCCTAAAACCATCACGAATTACGATCCGACCGAGCAAGTGCTCAACCCGGTGGGCAAGCCCCAAGTCACCCAAGATTTATCTGAAAACGTCATCCTCACCACAGTGGATGATCTTTACAACTGGGCTCGCTTGTCGAGCCTATGGCCTTTGCTCTATGGCACCGCCTGCTGCTTCATTGAGTTTGCCGCGCTGATTGGCTCCCGGTTTGACTTCGACCGCTTTGGGTTGTTGCCTCGGTCTACCCCGCGTCAGGCCGATCTCATCATTACCGCTGGCACTGTTACCATGAAAATGGCTCCGGCTTTAGTGCGGCTCTATGAGCAAATGCCTGATCCTAAATATGTCATTGCCATGGGCGCTTGCACCATCACAGGCGGCATGTTCAGCATGGATTCTCCCTCGGCTGTGCGTGGAGTGGACAAGTTAATTCCCGTGGATGTGTACATTCCGGGTTGCCCACCCCGCCCCGAAGCCATTATGGATGCCATCATCAAGCTGCGGAAGAAAATTGGCAGCGAAGCGGCAGCAGAGCGCGGCATAATTGCCCCCAGCCATCGTTATTACACGGTCGCCCATGCAATGAAGCCCTCTGCTCCAATTCACGACGGCAAATACCTATCGCTAAACAGCCGCAAGGCTCCATCGAAGGAGCTGATGCAGGCCATGGGCATGCCAGTTGCAGCAGAACTGGAGCAAACTGAGAAGGAGACTGTTGAGCGTGACTGACGAATCGCAAGCCTCTAAAGCCGCTAAAGGCGCATCAGATAGCCAGGAGACGTCTCTGGTAGAAGCAGGGAAAGTGTCTCAGTGGTTGACCGAGAATGGGTTTGACCACGAAATCTTGGAAGCTGACCACCAAGGTGTGGAAGTGCTCAAGGTAGACCGCGAGTTTTTGCTCCCGTTTGCTACGGCTCTATTTGCTTATGGCTTCAACTGTCTGCAGTGTCAGGCTGCCTACGATGTTGGCCCAGGCGCAGATCTGGTGAGCACCTATCATTTGATCAAGATCGCAGACGATGTAACTCGATCAGAAGAAGTACGGATCAAGGTATCAGTTCCCCGCGATGATGCTCGGGTGCCTTCTGTTTACTGGATTTGGAAAGGAGCCGATTGGCAAGAGCGAGAAAGCTATGACATGTATGGCATTGTCTACGAAGGGCACCCCAATCTGAAGCGCATCTTAATGCCAGAGGACTGGGTTGGCTTTCCACTCCGAAAAGATTACATCTCGCCAGATTTTTACGAGTTGCAAGACGCTCACTAGGGGCTGTCATCAATCAGCCGCTAATGGCCCAGAAATGAACGGTCACAGCCCCTAGCCTGTTTTTTGGATCGGGCGTGACAACGCTTGTAGCACAAGGCTTTTGGTCGGAATTGATGACACGCCCTAGGGAATGCAGCCTGTACCATAGGTAGGGCATGTCATTTTTGAGAGCGACGTCTGCATAGAGTCAGCCGCGTCTCTAGTGAATTTAGAGACGCTATTGAATCGTCTGAAAGACGCAAAAGGGGATACTGTATGTCGCAGTATCCCCTTTTATGTCAGGACTTTCTTCAGATGCAGCATTTTTCGAGTGGGTTGGGGTATCCCACACATCGGCCCAGTGCTGGGCCTTGCCTTAGTACAAACCCTATCGCTACGGGTTCCACAGCGCAGACATCTAGGCTGAAATGAGTTCGCACTGTTCGCCATACTCTTGCTGCTGCATCTGCAAAAAATGGCTTAATGCTTCCCGCGCTTCATATTCGGTACCAAAGCGCAGGTTAATTTTGTAGAGAAACGGAGAGACACGATTGTGATTAATTGGCGCAGGTTCCCAAATGTGCAAGCGCCAGTCCGATTTGGAGCGAGTGAGGGAGTATTTCATGTCAGTAGAATCAACAGGGGGTCAGTTGACTCTGCGGTCTTGGGGGTTTCCACAAGACAAGTAGAGCAGTACTTCTATAGTGATGACATGAAGAACAAATGGGGCAATCCTCATTCTAAGATCATCAAATCTTTATGTTCTTACACTGCTTTTGCGTAGTTTCCCGGTTTTTCTTTATAGAACAGATGCCATCCAGCGGGCGGCATCTTTGGCATGGTAGGTCAGAATTAAATCAGCTCCGGCCCGTTTGAAGCTGGTGAGCGTTTCCATCACCACTTTTTCTTCATCAATCCAGTCGTTTAGGGCAGCGGCTTTGACCATTGAGTATTCGCCAGACACGTTGTAAGCCGCAACCGGCAGATTAGAGGCTTGCTTCACCTGCCAGATGATATCCATATAAGACAGCGCAGGTTTGACCATTAGCATGTCTGCCCCCTCAGCAATGTCGAGGTGGATTTCTTTGAGGGCTTCGCGGCTGTTGCTGGGATCCATTTGGTAGGTGCGGCGATCGCCAAATTGAGGCGCAGAATCAGCCGCATCGCGAAATGGGCCATAGTACGCCGATGCATACTTAGCCGCATAGGACATGATAGGGATGTCTTCAAAATTGGCCTCGTCTAGCCCTTGGCGAATCGCCTGGACAAACCCATCCATCATGCCGGAGGGTGCAATAATATCGGCCCCGGCGGATGCCTGAGACACGGCGGTTTTCTTCAACAAATCCAGTGTGGGGTCGTTTAACACTCGACCTGACAGGTCGCCTACTTCTAAGTAGCCGCAGTGCCCGTGGGCAGTGTATTCACAGAGGCAGGTGTCTACAACCACAATCAGATCGGGAAGAGCCGCCTTGACAGCTTCGGTCGCTTTTTGCACAATGCCACAGTCATGCCAAGCGCCGGTCGCCTCTGTATCTTTGTCTTCTGGAATGCCAAACAGGATGATGGCAGGGATGCCTAGGTCGTAGACCTCTTTCGCATCTTCTACAATTTTATCGACCGAGAGCTGGTAGACCCCGGGCATAGAGCGCACTTCATTGGCGACGCCAGTTCCAGGTACGGCAAACAGCGGGTAGATTAGGTCGTTGGGGGTGAGCACGGTTTCGCGAACCATACGACGAAGCTGGGGATGGCTACGAAGGCGGCGGGGACGCTGTACTGGGAACATGGCAGATATCAGGTGCGTTAAGCCTAGAAACGCGGAATGGGTAGACTTCAACTGGGTCAGAATCGGCAAGGTGGTGGAATCTGCGTGTCTTGCAGGTTCCACATCGCCACTTTAGTAATCTGGCCGAGCGATGCAATACTAAAAAGTCTAAACCGTTCGCAGGAGCGATACCAGAGCCGGATGGTTACGTTCTGTAACGGGACTTTGGGATAGTTGGGTTCGCAGGTTCACCCCGTGGGTGGGGTGGTTTACGCGGGCGTCGTGCGTCAGAGGGGGAGCGATCGCCCCTAGCCCTCCTGTGTTCCCAATCATAAAATCTGCCCTAGATCGCCGGACGGCACTGAGCCAGGATGCGGTGGAGGTTGACCACGTTGCCAATGACGGCGATCGCCGGAGCCTCGAATTCAGTATCTGCCACCTGTTGAGCAATGGTGCTCAAGGTGCCCAACAGCTCTTGCTGCTGGGGGCAGGTGCCCCAGCGCACGAGGGCAATGGGGGTCTCGGCTGCCAGTCCCCCCTGCTGAAGCTGCTGCACGATATAGGGCAGGTTGTGCACGCCCATATACACGACGATGGTTTCACTGCCTTGGGCGATCGCCCCCCAGTTCACCTCTGGGCGATACTTCCCCGCCGACTCATGCCCCGTCACAAACGTAACGGAGGAGCTATAGGCTCGATGGGTCAGGGGAATTCCGGCATAGGCGGGGGCAGCAATTCCTGAAGTGATGCCGGGCACCACTTCTACCGCAATCCCGGCGTTGACCAAATCCTGCATTTCTTCGCCGCCGCGCCCAAACACAAACGGATCGCCGCCTTTGAGCCGCACCACGACCGCATGGTGATGGGCCTTGTCAATCAAAAGCTGAGTTGTATCGGTTTGCTGCAGCGAGTGGCGTCCTCGACGTTTGCCTGCATTGATGCGCTCGGCTTGGGGATTGACCATCGCCAAAATCTGCGGGCTCACCAGCGCGTCATACACCACGACATCCGCATGTTCGAGCAGGGTTTTGCCCTTCAGCGTAAACAACCCCGGATCGCCTGGGCCTGCGCCAACCAGATACACTTTGCCAATGGAATGCTGCATAGAGGATTGAATTAAGTGTCCAATGGGTGGGTGCGCGAATGGGTAGAAGCGCGATGAACCGTGCCAGTGACCCTGCTCTAGCCAATCGCAACAGGCAGATTCAGTTCAAAAATTGTCGCGGGTTGCCCTGGGGGGTGCAGTGTGACGGGATGCAGAATGATGAATCCCCTACTGTTCACCCTAAAGACGCTGAATCTAGCGCTGATAATCTGCCAAGAAGTCGCTGGATAGATCTAGTAAGGATGCTAAGTTCGCGCTGGGGGAATCGATGAGCGATCGCCCAGAATATCCATAATATAAATTTTCAATAAGATTGAGGCGAAAATTGTATCGCTTATCACAGAAGCGGACGTGCGATGCAAAAAAAATGCGCTGACGATGCAAGATCTGCACGTTTAGGCTAGCCAGTCTGCCAGCAGGTCAATCAAGGCTGGCGCGGCACCCATCGGCGGAGCCCAATACACAGTCACCTGAGGATGCTGCTGAACGAGTGTCTCAACCTGTTGAGCGATTCCATCTAAAATGCCGCCGGGGAACAGCATAAAGGGCATCAGAGCGATCGCCCGATGACCTGCCTGCACAAGCTTTGCTAGCTGGTCTTCGATGCTAGGCGGCACCGACCAAAACGCCACCGATGCGCCCAGAGTCGCCGCCAACTGCTCTAAGGCCTCATTGCCACCGGGTCTGCGGCTACCATGGGAAATGACCAACCGAGCCGCCGTGGTGGGGGCGTCTGCAGGCGGCATGAGCAAGCGCGAGACGTGGGGATGACTCCCGAGGTGGGGATATACCGTGATGGGCAGAGACTCGGTTAGCTGCTGGCGGGCGATCGCCACCTCAGCAGGAATATCTTCTTTGACATGAACCCCTGGCAGCAAAAATATGGGCACCAGCCGTACCTCATCATGCTGGCGGGCGATCGCGTGCTCGGACACCCGCAAGATTTGCTGGTGCAGCGGCAGCGGGTGCAGTTCCAGCACAGCTGTTTCCACAAGTGGTATTGCGGATGCAGATCGGGCAGGGCGATCGCCCTGCCCACCACCACAGGAGGCTCGGGAGGCTAGAGCCAGATCTGAGGTTGCCAACCGCTGTGCTAACTGCTGTGCTAACTGCTGTGCCAACTTTGCCATCGCGGCGTCGGGTCTTGGATCACGGCTGCCATGAGAAATGAGGAGATAAGCAGGATGAGACATGCACGTTATTCTGTAACCAATAAAAATAACAAAATGCAAAAAGAAGGCTCGCGCAGCAATGCGTGGAGAGATGGTGCAGGAACCTCTCCACGCAAACCCGTACGGGGATCGCAAACCCGACGGCTGCTAGTTGCTGCCGTTGGCTAGCGTAAAGGCCGGGGTGAGGCTGTCATGCGCTAGGAAGTGGGCCAAGTGGAAGGCGCGATCTTCGGTTTCGAGCAGAATTTTTTCGTAGAGATATCGGGTGGCGCGATCGCCCAAGCTCTCTGCTTGTCCGGCTTGGCGGCGCAATACTTGAATGATGGCCTGCTCTGCAGTCAGATCATGCTGCACCATTTGACGGCAAGAGTAGCGGCCATCTGGCTCGGGCGTGAAGCAGCACAGCTCAGCGAGCTTAGCAAACCCTGCCGCCGGAATCCCTCCCAACCCATTGAGGCGCTCCCCAATCTCATGCACATGCTCACTAACATCGCCATAAGACTCTTGAAAAAACTCGTGCAGTGAGTAAAATTCAGCACCGTCCACCACAAAATGGTGCTTTTGATATTGCAAATACAGCGCCTGAAAACTGGAGAGCGTAATGTTAAAACCCTCACAAATGGCAGTAGTAACATTCGTCTCTAGCCCAATTGGGTTTTCCGCAACTTCTCCAAACGGTTGCAGTAGTGTATCAGTGGTAGCCATGAACTGTGTTCTCCTTTGAGATAAATAGTGAGGCGATGAGATCAAGCGCTATGACCTTGACCCAGTGATGCTGATTAAATAGCTGGACTTTACTGTAATAGAAGGGTGAATAGAAGCATATCGAACGCGCCAGCTAGACGCAAGATATTGAATTAGGCAGCTGTTAACTGAACAGTCTATTGGGTGAGTTTATGTAACAGCCAACTTCACTACAGAATAATGTGAGTCTACTCTTAAGCCCCTTTCTATGACCGCTAGTGATCATTATGGCAGCTTTCCCAATCAAGATTAGGAAGTCAATCCAAGAAGCCAGTTCCAAGCTTAAACTAGCGCTATAGGTTCAATCTAGATGATTTTGTAGAGCATCGTCAACGACGCCTGAGCGGTAATGGCGAACAATTCTCAATACCCCTAAAAGCTGTACAAAGGGATTCGGTATTTCTAGCTGTTAAGAGCGAGTAGGTGCGATCGCACCACACGGCATATGAGCCAACCTGGTCTCCAAACACTACATTGACAGCTTAAATTATTGAATAGTTTTTTCTTTAAGGATTTACCTAGAGTCCCGATATCTATACCTTTGGATAGAGCACTATTCAGATCTGCACTAAGTGGTATTTCACTAAGTGGTATTTCAAAATTACTTCTTCTTGATTGTTCCACTGGTTCCGCTAGCTCAACCACTGGGATTCACATACACAGAAAATGAAAAGCAAGATACCTTGTCATGAACCAGACCCCCAACTCCATCTCTAGTCTGAATAGACCGTTACATTTCCCATACAAATGTAGTGCTCAAGATGTAGTAAAGCGGTGGTATAGAGAAACTATCGAGCCAAATTAGTGTGGTCAGATAGGCTAGATTGCCGTCTGAGCCAGGAATAATCTTCTCATTCACTAGCACTTTGTTCAGCCAGCGGACTCCAGTAAGCCTGTATTGATTTCATGTTAATAACCTCTCTCCCTCGGCAAATAACGGTCTGGTTGAGGGTTGCCAATAACCTTTACGTCTAAATATTAAGGGTAGTGCTGAATAGTAATGGTAGGCTAGTGCAGCGTCAAGTCTTAATTTTAGGGTCGCCACCTTCTGGGAGGCATGCTGAGAAAGACTTTCGAGGAACGTCAACCCTAATTCTTAGCGCTGACGCTGCACTAGTGAACTAGAAACCTCAACGCTCCCAGACAATTCCATGAACTGTCCTAAGTGCCAATCCGCTCAGATTATCAAATACGGACACACTCATTACGGTAAACCCAGCTTCCGTTGTCAGGAGTGCGGACGACAGTTTGTGGAGAACGCCACTCGGCAACCCATTGACTTAGCCACCCGTCAGTGGGTTGATAACTTGTTGCTCGAACGCCTTGCGCTTGCTGCGATAGCACGAGTTACAGGGGTGTCTGAGCGTTGGCTTCAGATGTATGTCAATCAGAAGTACTATCAGACACCCAAGACCGTCGAAGTCGCCCCAAAAAACCGGGACGGTTGACGCTTCAGTTAACCTGAGTTCGGGATAAGCTCAAACCCTTAATGTGCCGTGCGCGACGCGCACGGCACATTAAGGGTTTTGGGGCATCGTGCGTCGCGCGATGCCCCAAAACCCTCTTAATCCGAACTGACGTTTGTTAACCCGTTGGGGCAGAGCATCCTTACACCCGCGAAACCGTCAACCGCCTGGGCAACTTTATTGCCACCGTCGTCGCCGCTGGTCAAACCCATCTTCTCTCTGACCACCCCATCACCCAAGCCCTGCTGGCCCAGATTCAGACCTAGGGGCGCGCCGCCATGTCTAAAGCCTGCGGTATACCTCTTGGCGATGGGCAACTACGACCACCAAAATCAGGAGTTGATCATCTTGTATGGTGTAAATGATTCGATACTCTCCAACCCGAATCCGATACAGTTCCTATCCTCCAGACAAGTTGACCATTCCCGCTGGACGAGGTTCTGTGGTCAGTGCCTCAATTTTGGGTTGCAGTTGTTGCTGTACCTGCGAAGGAAGCGCCTTAAATTGCTTGGCGGCAGGCTTTGTGAATTCTAGGCGATCGCCCGTTTTTCAGTACTGTAGAACCTTAGAACTTCCGCGTCCTGTTTATCTGCCTGCCCTGGGTGATTACCACCCCCAGGTGCCAGGCTCACCCTTGAACGGGCCTACAATATCTGGCGTAACCCAGCCGCCATAGAAACCACCGGGTTGGGGCGTAAC
This sequence comes from Kaiparowitsia implicata GSE-PSE-MK54-09C, assembly GCA_019359435.1. Classification (GTDB taxonomy): domain Bacteria; phylum Cyanobacteriota; class Cyanobacteriia; order Elainellales; family Elainellaceae; genus Kaiparowitsia; species Kaiparowitsia implicata. The sequence goes on along the minus strand of JAHHHI010000070.1, from coordinate 63,918 downwards.
CAACTCACCATCGACCGAGCACCGATCCATAGGGGCAGCATAAAATGCGAGATGATCTTTGAGTGCGGAAAAGCTGGGAGTGGGGTCAGGGTAGCCCCAGGCGATATCGGGCAGTGTGCGATCGCCCACCGTTAGCGTGTAGTAAGCGGCTATTCCCTTCCACTCGCAAAAGCTGCTTCGGCTTGTGCGGCTGAGAAACGTCATGCAAACATCGTCTGGCGGCAAGTAATAAGTCGGGGGATGGCTAGTTTCGAGAACGCGCTTGGCGCGGGTTGTGTCGGCAATGGTTTCGCCGTTAAAGATAATTTGAATCCGTCGGGGCGTGTCTTCTAAGCGAGGCGGACGGGGATAATCCCAAACAGACTCTTGACCGGGGCCAGGGGAAATGCGGATTGGCGTCATAGACATGCTCCAGCAGAGAAGGACAGCGCCGAACTGGCAAGCAGGTCAGCCTATCCAAGCTATTCGCACCATACAGGATCTGTGGGCTACAGGCAGGTTTTTTAAGCTTTTATTGCGATCACCACCCCCCTGCAACCGCTTTGCCATAAGGGTTACGCCCTCGTCGTTGACGGCTCGCCACAGGGGCCAACCTGAGTTTAGGGTAAGCTCAAACCCTTAACGTGTCGTGCGCCTCGCGCAGTGCCCCAAATCCGTCCTAACCCGGATTGAGACTAGCCAGGGTTGTGACGCACGGGGAACATCAGTGCTGACAGAGTAGTGATGCGATAGCCCTGTTGGTGCAAGGCGGGCAACAGCAGACGCAAGGTTTGCGCGGTGTGGCGGGCGCGATCGCTCGTGCCATCGTGCAGCAGCAAGATGGCACCAGGAAAGGCACACCGCGCCAGATAGGCTGCCGTAAAGCGGGGATGTTGAGTCATTCGCCGCACATCTAGCGGCAGCATCGACGCCAGCACAAACTGGGGATGGTATCCCGGCATTTGCCAAAGCGCCCTCACCATGGATGGCCTGTAGACACCATAGCTAGGGCGATACCAGCGCAGCGGCGTAGAGACGTGCTGCAGAATGCGCTGGTGTGTCTGCTGCAATCGTTGGGCAAAGCGCGGGGCAGACAGCCGCACATCCTTGAGATCTGACCAGCCGTGGTTGCCGATTTCATGCCCCTGGGCCAGCAGTTCTGCGAGCAGATGGGGCTGTGCCTCTAGGTGCTGCCCTAAGACAAAAAAGGTGGCTTGGACCCGATCGCCATCTGGCACCGTTTGGTTATGGTGGGCGATCGCCCCCAAAATATCGCAGGTAGAGGCCCCATCTACGGTCTGAGTCGGCGCATCATCAATGGTGAGCGCGACCTGTCGATGCACCGTTTCGGCAAAAAATACCGCATCGGGAAAGTGATGGGCCATTCGCGTGATGATCATTAATCTAGCCAGCCAGTTAGCTAAAAAAATTAGGCTTTGTACGCCTTGTACAAAGCCCAATGTGTCACAAATGTGACCGAAATAGAAGCGGAGTCAAAGGGCGATCGCCCTTGAGTTAAGGTATAGGCTGTAAGCGACCAGCTAGATGATTCCTGGGCCCTTGGAGCGATCATCTTCCTGGTTCGTTAGCTTTCCATCCTCGTCAGTGTCATTCACTTCTGCCTGTTCAGCCTTGCGCTCAGCGGCTTCTGCAGCCTCTTTCTGTCGCAAGTCGCCAGGCGTCTCATAATACATCTCAGGCTCAATGGCGTAGTTGTTAGCCAACCCTTCGCCGTCTACGGTTGAGCCCGCTGTCGTATCCATGCTGGCATCGCCATCAGGCTCTTTCTTATAGTTTTCGCCTTCGCGCTCTTTGCGCGCAGCGGTTTCAGCAGGGACAATGCCGCGATCATAGGTATCGCGGTCAATGCTACGGTCGTTACTCATGAATTTTATCCTCGTAAACTGATACAACATAAGCTTAAAGTGTTGATGCAATGGAGCGCTGCATCAACGTTTCAGAAGCTCGTCTCAACTTTAGATAACACTGTGCTTACTTATCGACTTTGGGAACGATATCCGGGCGCTCTTTGCCCTCCCAACCTGCAGGTCGCTTCGAGTTATACCAAGCAATAGAACCTAACACCACTGCAGCAACAAAACCAACTCCAATAACGAGCATTAAGACGCTCGATGCTCCCCCTTGAACTGCATCCACAGCAGGTTCAACCATTAAGACTGAATAACGAATCATCGCAATTACTCCGAACGCAAATATCTAAAACACGTTAAGTTAGTGCATCTCAGCGATCGCACATTCATTAGCGGTCGATGATTTAGACTGTGTGAATCTTACAAAAGCGCTAGAGCAGGAGCATCCATCAAGGGGGAGAGATGTGTCCAACGTTCTATATACATTTGGACATAGAAAAAACTGAAGCAGCCTGTATGCAAGGCGTTCAGCGATTTCCGGCTTCTACAGATTCTTGCTCGGAATGAGGGAAATCTTGCTGATCCCCTTGCTGAAATCTAGAGAACTCTAACCAGCCTTGACGAGGGATTTAGGAGGAGATTGCAAGCCTGTTATCTAACTGGTCTGGTGCTTAATTTCAGGGCTTTACCCCACTGCTATCGGGTGCAGCAGTCTGGCAAATTTAGAGGGCGATCGCTCTCAATTTAGAGAGTTACATTACTTAAAATTATTGGGGTTTCACCGAACGTGCATCACATGTTGCACTAAGACTCTAACTCAGCGCATCGGGTGCTTGACTAAGGGAAAGCCGCAATGCAGAAAGCGCCAAAATAATCAAAAACAAGACCAAGCCAATCGTGCAGGCATAGCTGATTTCTAGATTTTGAAACGCCTGCTCATACACATAATACACAATGGTTTTAGAACTATTTCGGGGGCCACCCTGTGTCATTACAAACACTTCTTCAAACACCTTGGTTGCAGAAATTGCAGAGATCACTGCCACCAGCAGCACATAGGGCCGCATCATGGGAATTGTAATGTCCCAGTGCTTCTGCCAACCATCCGAGCCGTCAATGGCCGCAGCCTCATATAAATCTGCAGGAATAGCCTGCAACCCGGCCAGATAAATCACCATGTAGTAACCCAAGCCTTTCCAAATGGTGACCACCATGACGCTCAGCAGCGCTAGCCGTGGGCTGGTGAGCCAGGGGACGCCTTCGGTGGCGATGCCCAAGCCAATGATGATCTGATTGAGCAGACCGTTTTCGGCATAGAGCCAGCGCCAGGCAATGCCCGCCACCACCATCGACACCACCACCGGCGTGTAGTATGCCGCACGGAACCAGCGCACCCCCGGCAACCAACGATTGACTAAGATCGCCAGCAGCAGCGGCAGCAGCACCAGCAGTGGCACCACGCCAATGAGATAGAGCAGCGTGTTGCGCAGGGTTTGCCAAAAGGTGCGATCGCCCGCCAGCCTCTGAAAATTTGCGAGCCCGACCCACTGAGGCGGTTGGGTAAGGTCATAGCCATATTCGGTCAGGCTGAGCCCAATGGCTTGCACCGTAGGATAAAGCACCGTCAACCCCAACACCAGCAGCGCTGGAGCCAGAAAGAGGTAGGGCGTTAGGGGCGCCACCCGCTGGGCTAAAGATTTCATCGCAACACAGGCCCCCACACATTGACTGCTGTTGATCTTATGAGGTTGATCTTATGAGAAAGAGGTACAGCCTGACGCAGTTTGATCAAGTCTGACCGCGTTTACCGCAATTATTGGCGTCTCATTTGCCTGCCCCTACCCCTCAAGGATGAGGTTTTATAGTACAATTGTACGCAGTCAGGAGAAGTACGTACGTACTAATATGCAGTATCAAAGTTTTGTCGGTCGATCTGCGTCTTCAAAGCGCCATTCCGCATCTCGCCGCTCGATGTGGCGACTGCTGCAGCGGGGGTTGCAGCCGCCGCAGGGCGTGGTCGCTGCGCTGGCAGAGGCGATCGCCTGGTTGGCCGGGTTTGCCGCAATGCGACTGGCCGCCAATCTCGTGCTTGTGGTGGCTCCGGGCCTGTGGGGTCTTGTTGCGGTGCTGTTGCTGTTGCCAGCCGCGCTAGCCCTAAGTCTGGCGGCACTGGCTCCGCAGCTCAGCGTGCTGTTGGGATATCGGTTGATTTTAGCGGCAATGGGTCTATTACTTGGAGGGCGACTATGAGCGTCATTTTAGGAGCAGCCTGGTTATTGATTGTGCTGTCGTGCTTGATTCTATCGTCTGGAGGAAGCCGAGATGAAGCCCCGTAGATCATCCCATCGACCCGCGTCTCGGCCACCCCAGGGCACTGCTGTTGACCCCGTTCGCTATCTGCTGGCGGGCGGCTTTATGTTAACCCTGCTGGCGCTGCTGGCCGATTCGCGCAATAGCCTGCCCTCTGGCAGCGTGGTGAGTAACATATGCCGCGAGGTAGTGCAGGCGGATGCCGTGCTGTCTCGGGAGGCGCTATCGCAACTGTTGACCATCCCTGAGCGCGATCGCAAGGAAGCCGTGCGTCTGGTTATCCGCGAGCCCTATTGTCGGTTGCCCAGTGTAGAAGTGCGGCAGGGGGTCATGGCAGAGCGAGAAGCGTATCCCCTGGCCTTTGACCCCCAAACCTGGTTTGTGGTGCTGTATGAAGGAGATGAATATGCCGGCTACTCGTTTGTGTTTCAGCATTAGACGGTTGGTCACACGCCGCTCTGCCCTTCGGCACTCTTCTCTCTGCGGCTCTGCTGGTTGGCTGGGGGCGATCGCCCTGCTCTTAGCCGGATGTAGTGCCTCACCCTCGGCGTTGCCGCGCCACATCCACATTCACCAATCTTGGCCGCTTCAGCCCGGGCGCGACGTTGCAGGCTATGTGGTGACGGGTGGCATTGGGGATGTGTCGCTGAATTTGCGTGGTGGCGCGGTGATGGCCCCGTTTGACGGGGAAGTGCAGCAGGGGCAACCCAGCAATTGTGTGCTGTTTTCTAGCCGAGAGCTGCCCGCCTATCTGCTGCGTCTCTGTGGCTTGCAGCCGCCTCGGATCGGTGCTGTGCGTCGGGGGGAGGTGATTGGTACCGGGCGATCGCTCCATTTTGCGGCCATGCGTAAGCAGCCCGATGGCACCTGGGCGCTGGTGGAGCCCTCCCTCAGCCTGCTCGACCAAACGCTTAGCCATCCCTAGGCTTTGGCTTCGCTCCACAGCTCTACCGCTTTATCCCTTCTTCCCGTTCTCATGTCAATTTTCTGAATCAGAACAACGAATCGTTTGAGGAGAGGGTTGGGGAACTGCGTTCCCCACAAGGGGGAGAAGCCCCTTGCCCCCTTTGTGTTGCCCAAATTTTCGGAATTGATATCACCTTGCCGCTGAATTCCTTTGCGGTTCCATCACTACCGCTGCAACGCAGCAATGCCATTGCCATGTCAGTTTCCCTTGTCCCGCTACGACAGTGGCTGAGAACCCAAACCCTCTGTGCGCTGATGCTCGTGAGTTGGCTGGGGCACAGTAGCAGCGGCCTAGCGGCAGAGGCGATCGCCCTCAGCCTAGAGTTGCCCGCCGCACCCGCCGCTGCCTCTGTTGCCAGTGACCCAGCGCCCTCGGCCTTGCCGCCGGAGGCCGCAGCAGCTCCCTTGGGTCATGTGGATGTGGTAGATCCCCTGCCGCCGCCCCCACCACTCGTCACTGCCCCCGCACCCCTTGCATCGCCACTTGGTGAGCCCTCTCATTTACCCCAACCCGTTTTATCGCAGTTCGTGCATACGCTGAGCGGCATTCTCGGGTTTGACCTAGCGCCTGTGGCGGTTCGTCAGCCCCAGGTTGATGCTGAGGGCTCGCCTGGGCCACCTCCTGATGCAGAGCTGCACCGTCTGTTTGCGGGGGGCAGTGAGTCGCTCGTGGCGATCGCCGTGGGCAGCGCAGAAGGCACCCGCACGCCCGATGGGGCAAAAACCTGGGCATTTGCTGGGCATTGGGACCCGGGCAACGGTCGGTGGAATCTGGGCACGTTTTCCTATCAGCATGGAGCCGACTCGCCGGAAGCGGCAGATCAAGCACAGCTCGCTCGCTTGCACCACCAAGCCCAAGAACTACGGGCGATCGCCGCGACCCACGGCCTTACCTTGACCCCAGAAGAATTGCTCAACGGCATTGACTTAGCCAACCAGTCTCCGGAGGCTGCACTGAGTGCTGGCGGCTATATCGACCGCCTAGTTGATGCTCACCAGCAGCGCCTTGAGGGGGCTGATGCCATTCTCTGGGCTCGCACCTACGCATACCTAGACCCCAGCACGCAGCAGTGGAATGCGCCCGGCCTCGGCAACACCACGCAGGGCATCGTAGCCGATCAACAGCGACGCATGGGGGCGATCGCCCAAACCCTTGCCAGTTATCCGAAATAATCTCTGTAGGAACTGTAGGTATAGCTCACAGCCCTGCCGTTCTGATGGAGTTGTACTCAGTCAGATCCAGCGTCCTACACCAAAAGAGACATTTGTAAAAAAACATACATTCAATACTTGATTCATCTCGGTATTTACGCAATAATGCTAACAGTGCATTCCGCGCTTCTCCTGATACGGACTCGCCCAGTTAGCTGAGGCGGTCGCTACCACCGGGAGGGCTTTGAGTCAAACATGGCTGGGAAATGGGTTCAACGCCTCTACGCCCCTCACGGTTTCACTCAACCCACCCATCGTGGATTTCACGGAGAAGCCGGTGCAAGAGCCGGAACTTCCTCAGTAAATTCCCGTCTCGTCCAAATGTGGCCTCTGGTCATTGCTCTTTGAATTGCTCTCGCGCGGGCCTCCACTCGCCAGAGATGCCCTGCTTCATTGGGCGATCGCCCTTGGGCTTCAAAAGCAGCCAACACTCAGTTTCAGACCCTGATCCTCGTGTTGGGTCGGTTCCCTTCCCTGATTGATCGACTCACAGCTCAGAGTGATTGTTGCGCTGGTTCTAGCCGCTGCATTCGTGCAGAGAGTTAGGTCAGCGTCAACGGTTAATGATTCCGTCGTGCAGCTTGTTGAGATCCAGGACTATGCATCCACCCTCTTCGTCTTTTGTTTCGTATCCCTTTAGTCATGCCGCTGCAACCGCCGCCAGGCATCAGGTTCGCTGGTCACAGCGATCGCCCATAAACGCTCTCCTCAGCATTCCGCCAGAGCGCATTGGCCTCAATGGCGACCACGACCACCAGGGCCTAGCCAAACGAGTGGCGATGCTGCTGCGCTGCAGTGCGATCGCCCGCGAGGTGTCTGCCTTGAAAGTGGCGCAGCGCGGCGCGATCGTCACCATTCAGGGTCGGTTTCCCGCCCAGACTGTGCTGCATCAAGTGGTGGCGATCGCCCTTCAGGCTGACGGCGCCAACGGAGTAGAAGTCAACGGCACCACCATCCTGTCTAAGATTGACGTAGAACGCGCTTATCAGGATCAGATGTCCGCAATGGCGTCTTAGCAACAGGGTAGCGATAGGGCTAGCGATAGTTCGTAAACTGCAGCGCCACAGGAAACTCTTCCTGCTTTAGGCGCTGAATCACGACTTGCAGATCGTCTTTAGACTTTGCAGATACCCGCACCGCATCGCCCTGAATTGAGGGTTGCACTTTTTTGAACTCGTCGCGAATCAGCTTAGAGATCTGCTTCGCCTGTTCAGCATTAAGGCCGCGTTTTAGGGTAACTTCTTGTCGCACTCGGTTGCCGCTGGCAGATTCTACTTTGCCAAACTCAAAGATTTTGAGAGATAGGTTGCGTTTTGCGGCCTTGGTTTGCAACAGCGTATGCACCGCTTGCAGCGTGAAATTGCTGGCCGAGTGAATGATGATCTGATCATCTCCCAGTTCAAGGGAGGTGTTCGTATCTTTCAAGTCGTAGCGACTCTGAAGTTCTCGGGTCGTTTGGTCAAGCGCATTAACCAACTCCTGACGGTCAAAGTCGCTGACGATGTCAAATGAAAAACTAGCCATAGCTTTACCCAGTTGAACACTATATGGTTGTGGTTTCGATGATTGTGGTTTTGATGTGGATCGGGTTGGTCTAAACGAATCCTGTTGCTTGAATCGCGGTGCTGAATTCAGGGATGGGCTCCAATCTCTGAACCAATTCCTCGACCATCCACAATTGTCCGCATCTGCAAAAGCCAAGGGTCTCTGGTCATGCCAAGCCGCGTTCGCCTGTGAGGCTTAGCCCTATGAGATCCCAGCTTCATGGATCTGTGCGGGTCGTCGCTGAGAGTTAGCCTGGTTCCTGTCATTAGAGGGCAGACTCTCTCCAGACTAGCGAATAGCCCACCCCCGACAGCATGTTCTGCCTGGTGCGTCAGCCTGCATTCCAGTCACAGTGATGGCGATCGCCCTAGACCTGAGGGATAACCCCTCAAGCGGCCTCAGCGTTCTGCGGTTTAACCGTGACCATAATAGAGCAACGGGCTGACAACAGGCGCACTCAGGGCGAGGCTATCAACATCCCTATTTGTACAAGGAATTCTGGGCATTGCTGAATGTAGAGATGACTTACCCCCATCCCCAACCTCCTTCGATAAGCTCAGGATATCGCTTCTGCTTAAGGAGAAGGGAGCTAGAAGTCTTGTTCCCCTTCCCGTTGGGCTACCAAGTACACACATCTTGGAATAGACCTCAAAATTGCTGCATTCCTACTACTCATCCCCCATAGACTCGCATCAGGCTTAAGCCCATCAGCGTGGCCGTAGAAAGTGACCCTACGGCAAACATGAGCGATCGCCCTAGGGGAATGTTGAGCACATAGAACAGCGGGTACAGAAGCCGCGCCGAGACATGGGCGATCGCCGCCCCCGCCACAATGGGGCTGGTGATCTGCGTGACGTAGGCCATCAGCACCGCTGCAGTGAACAGCACAAATGCTTCAAAGGCGTTTTGGTGAGCCCAGGTGGCACGCTGGGCATAGGGCGGCAGCTTGACGAACATCGCTCTGGGCTGGGCGATCGCCTCCATCCCAATCTGCAGCCGCCCATAGGCCACCAGCAAAAACGGAACATAGACGGCGATTGCTGCCATCACCAGGCAAGTCAGCAGCGTCGCTTGAATCGGTAGAGCAGAAAGATTAGGCATCGTATCAGAATCCTCAAGAATGTGTGAGTTGGGTGGGGCCGAGAAGGGCGATCGCCCCTATCTAGAACCCTACTAGAAACTGCTGTGCATCAATCCCCCGTCAATCGTTTGGAGTAGAACCGATATAGTTCGGCAGAGGGTGTCAGGGCTTACGCACGACGGGCGGTGTCCGCCGGAAAATTTAGACGATGGTTGGGAGGTGCATAGCCTAGCATCCCAACCATCGTTCAATCAGTGTTGCGCGTCCTGAATAGGGCAGCTTGAGGGCTGACTATTTCGTCACTGTTTCGAACGATTCGGCACCCAAGGGACTGGGCACCCAGCCTTCCAAATCACTCCGTTGGGCCATCAGCGTTTGGGTATGCACGAGCGGAATGCGCAGAGCTTCGTCAAACACGATGCGAGCTACTTCAGCGTAGAGCGTGGCCCGCACCGCTTTGTTGCTTTCTTGCCGAGCTTGGTTGAGCACTTCGATAAGGCGATCGCTCCGCCAGCCGCCAATATCATCCGTAGAGCCGGGGCTAAAGTGAGGATAGTAGAAGTTGTCGGGGTCGCCATAGTCACCGCCCCAAGCCAGCCGGCTCCTTCAGCACAAACTGAATGGTGCGGTCATCCACAACGGTGAGGGCTTGCAGCAGCGATTCGTCTTCGCCTTTGAAGCCGTTGAACAACGCCTTCCAGATCACATAATTTTTGCCCGCATCCCGAAAGCCCAAGGGACTGGCCGGATTCCACCAGCGCTCTACATTGACCCGCACGGCCTCCGCGTTAAAAGGCGTGCCATCGTGAAAGGTGACGCCCTCTCGCAGGGTAAATGTCCAGGTCAACCCATCCTGCGACACGGCCCATTCCGTTGCGATCAAGGGCACCAGATTCGTGGTCCCCGGTTCGGCATCCAACAGCTGATCATAGAGTTGCCGAGTCACATAGCCCGTGTATAGGTCTTCGTAATTCCCTGGCTCTAAATTCGTGGGATCAGAGACTGAGCCAAACACCACAATCTGTTCTGCGGCACCAGGGGATGCAGCCGGATCGCGCCCCAAAGTCTGGGAGGGCGTGCAGTTGGTGAGTCCGATTGTGATCAGGGTGGCGATCGCCCACAGGGCGGCGTGCCATCGGTTCCATCGCCAAGTCATAGGGAGTATTAACCGAAATAGGTGAACCCAACAGGCTGACGCGCGAACGCAGGGCTGACGCCTGTGGCTGTAGGGTAGCGTAGGGCGATCACCACTGCAAGGAAGGATCAAGAGACTGCCAGGTCGCTGGGCTTCGCTCCCCAACAGTTTGAGAAATCCGTTGGGCTAGCCTCCGGCATTTACCTGGGACATTTGCATAGGCTCCAAACACGCCTAAAGCCGCTGTAGACCGCGCTCGCGCAAACCGTACTGAAGGACACCGCATGTAGGGATCAAACCCATCACCATATAGACACATGGCGAACCACAGCATCGACCCGTCTGTCAGGATTCTGTCAGATAAAGGCGGTCTAAGATGTTCTAAGAGTAGTCCAAATTAATTAAGCGTTTGGCGTATGCCCTCACCCCCTCAGTCCCTCTCTCCCAAAAATGGGCGAGGAGCAAGCCAGACAAAGCGCTCCGGCTCCCCTTCTCCCGCTCTGGGAGAAGGGGTTGGGGGATGAGGGCCAGATGGATGAGTGTTTTCATGGAATGCTCTAAGACAATTTGTCATGGATTAAAGGCATCGCGTTTTCGCGCTTGCTCCCAAGAGTTATCCCATCCGCACGGGACTGTTTGGCGCACGGCGATCGCTCAATGCAGTGGATGATGTGAGCTTTGAGGTGTATCCGGGTGAAACGCTGGGGCTGGTGGGCGAGTCGGGCTGTGGCAAATCGACGCTGAGCCGGGTGCTGCTGCGGCTGATTGAACCCACGGCGGGCGAGGTGATGTTTGACGGGCGATCGGTATTTGCGCTGAATGAGGCAGACCTCCGCACCCTGCGTCGCGAGATGCAGATTGTGTTCCAAAACCCGTATGGCTCAATGGATCCGCGCCAAACCGTTGGCTCTATGATGGTCGAACCGATGGTGATTCACGGCATTGGCGGTACGGCTGATCAGCGCCGCCAGCGGGCGATCGCCCTGCTTGAGCGCGTTGGGCTAGATGGCAGCGCCATGAGCCGCATGCCCCACGAGTTTTCGGGTGGGCAGCAGCAGCGCATCTGCATTGCTCGCACCCTTACCTGCGACCCGCGCTTTATCATTTGCGATGAATCGGTATCTGCGCTGGATGTATCAGTGCAGGCGCAGGTGCTCAACCTGCTGAAGGATCTTCAAGAGGACTTTAGCCTCACCTACATCTTTATTTCCCATGACCTGAGCGGGGTGAAGTTTGTGAGCGATCGCATCATGGTGATGAACCTGGGCAAAATCGAGGAAATTGGCCCCGCCGAAGCGGTCTACAACCATCCCACCCGCGACTACACCCGCAAGCTGATTCAGGCTATCCCCGATGCCACGTTGGATGACATTCACGCGCGACATACGGCCCATTTATCCGCCTAGAACCTTCTAGAGCTTGCTAGCAGACGTTTCGGCCGCTGCTAATTCGACCGACCGCACCTGCAAAAACTGATGCATGATGTGATGGGCGATCGCCTCTTTACCCACGTCAGTGTCAGCCCCCTGAAATAGTCGATGGGCCACCCAGGGCGACAGTGAAACTTCAATGCAGTGGCGCGTTCCACTGTGTTCAGAAATCAACGGATCGGCTTCTATCCCAACCACAAACGACTGATAAGTTTTCGGAGCCGACTCAGACCTAACCGAGCGCATTTTCAGCTAATCGCCGCATCCCAGCACCAAAGAAACCTGTGCCCTCGGCACCTGCAGGCGGCGTACGGGCTGGGGCAAGGCTTCGTAAAAGCCACTATAGTGATGCAGCCAGCGCGTCAAGCCAGAGCCGGGCTGCCACGCCAAATATTCCCGGTCGGTCGTGTCTATACCAGATATCCTGACCTCCTGCACTCCTGCTCGGTCAGCCCAAGAAGTGAGTCATCGTCACCTTGGTGGTATTTGCTGTCAGTTTAACAAGCTGAGAGACATGAAACAAGGATCATCATCTGGATAGGTCAATTTTTTTCAAGACTGGAGGGATTGCTTAACTCTAGGATCGTTGCAACGTTGCGGTACTGTCCATGCGACAGCCGCTTTATCAGCAGGAGGAACCCCCCATGTTTACTCTCGGAGGAATCTTAGCAGCGGCCTATGGTGTCATCGTGTATGGGCTGTTTTTTATCACCTTTTTGTACACCATTGCCTTTGTCGGCAATCTGCCAGTACCGAAAACGATTGATTCAGGCCAGGCTACCCCATTGCCTGTGGCCCTGGCGATCAATATTGCGCTGTTGAGCCTGTTTGCGGTGCAGCATAGTGGCATGGCAAGGCAGGGGTTTAAGCGCTGGTGGACGCGCATTGTGCCAAAGTCTGTCGAGCGCTCGACCTATGTGCTGGCGGCAACGCTGGTGCTGGTGCTGCTGCTCTGGCAGTGGCGACCCATCCCTCAACCAGTCTGGATCGTTGATCAGCCCGTGGCGGTAGCCGCCATCCAGGCGGTTTTCTGGCTGGGTTGGGCCATCGTGCTGATCAGTACTTTCTTAATCAGTCATTTTGACTTGTTTGGTCTGCGCCAGGTTTGGGCGAAGCTGCAAGGGCAACCGCCAGAACCGCTGGATTTCCAAACCCCACTACTTTACAAGTATGTGCGGCATCCCATCTATTTAGGGTTTGCGATGGCCTTCTGGGCCACCCTCAGGATGACCGTTGGCCATCTGCTGTTTGCCATTGGTACAACCGCTTACATCTTTATCGGCATCTGGTTTGAAGAGCGAGATTTGATTGCCCGATTTGGCGATCGCTACCGACGCTACCGGGAGCAGGTCAATATGCTCATTCCCTGGCCAAGCCGTCAGGTCAGTAATGGAGAGTAAATATCATCAAGGAGGAGTTATAGATATGACTTACAAACTCGAAGGCAACTTACTCGAGGTTTGCACCTGTAAAGCCATCTGTCCCTGCTGGGTGGGAATCGCCATCGTTGTGTGACAGGTGTGCTCAGTCTTTAGATACCTTCTATGCGAGTGTTGAAGTGCTAGGAGCGATCGCCAGTTTTACCCGTGGTCTTGCCCGCGATCTTGGGACTCGCGGCATCACGGTCAACAACATCCAACCTGGCCCGATTGACACCGATATGAATCCCGCAGATGGAGACCTTGCCGCAGTTATGACCCAGGTGACTGCCCTCGGTCGCTACGGACAGGGCAATGAGGTGGCTGGCATGGTCTCTTATCTCGCCAGCCCTGAAGCTGCTTTTGTCACGGGCGCGAGCCTCAAAATTGATGGCGGCTTTACCGTTTGAACGAGACGTAATCAACTTTGCAATTCCTGAACTCGACCAGGAAAGCACGCTACTGAACTTGATGCTGTTGTAAACCAGATTGGTAAGAACGTCGTGGGTATTCAGAGCAACGTAATGGGAAGCTTTATCAAGCTTGCAGTAACACCATAAGAATCTGACAAACTGTCCTATTGACGTGATGTCCAACTAATTCCAAAGAAATGGGTTTCGAGGGCATCTGCTCATCACCGCTCAAGGGGCTGTCTTGGGTCTAGCGGTGACCCCGGCCAACGGGGATGAGCGCGATATCGTCCCTGAACTGGTCTTGGGCCTTGAAGGCTTGCTGCTCGGCGATAAAGGCTATATCCGCCAAAGCCTAACGACTCAGTTGGCGCACCAAGGGCTTCAGTTGTTAACGCCTCAGCGGAAAACGATGCACACCTACGACGCTGACTTTAATCGGTTGTTGAGTCATCACCGCCAGGGCGTTGAAGCCGTCATTGGCCATCTGTGCCGTTTGATATTGAGCGGGTCTCCAGCCGTGACCTGTGGCATCTGACGAGTCGCTTAGCCCGTAAAATCCTCGCCCATACCGTGATGATTTGGTTGAACCACCAGCAGGGGCGGCTTTGGCTCCAGTTCAGCAGTATTATTACTCAGTGATCTTATGATGGATTAGTTGCACATCGCGTTAGTTGAGCAATTGCAATTACTTAGACCCACAGCTACCGCTGGGATGCAGTTAAAATGCACCCTGAAATACCTGCCAAACCAGCCCCATGGGCATTTCGATACGTTTTTGGAGACCATCCTGAAAAGGAATGAAATTCTCGAGTAAAGTGACTTTGGTCAGAATAGCCACTAGATAGTGCGATCGCGCTGAGTGAATCCTCATGGGCCATTCTCAGCAGTTTCAGAGTTGCATAAAAGCGAATATGGCGGGCTGCCAATTTGGGCGTGACTCCAATGTGTTGCTGAAAGCATTTTGAGAAATGGCGATCGCTCCAACCGATTTTTTTAGCTATTTTTCGAATAGAAAGACGACCACCTTTAGACTCCAATTGCTGCCAGGCCCAGTATATTTCTGGACGAACCTCATACTGAGACTGAGCAAATTTCTCCATCAGAAAATGGTCGAGGATAGAAAATCGGTCTGGCCAGGAGGATTGTTCGCTCAGCTGCTCCATCAGAAAATCGACTTTTCTTCCCCAGATGTCGGTTAGGGGAATAACCTTTTCAGTGAAATCGAGCAAGCGCCCCCCCAAAACCTGATAGCCCGACCAAGGAGGCAGAGGAATTAAAATGAAACACTGCCTCCCACTGTGTTCTGTAATCATGGGAAAGGTTTTTACGTCTACCAGAAAGGATGTCAACTTCTCTGATATAACCTGGCTTTTCAGAGAACAGGCCTCCCCAAATCCGATGACAATGTAAATGTTGGGATTGGGAGCCTGCAAGAGCCGAACTGGTTGCTCTAAATTTTGGAAATGACTAATGTAAGGGCACACTAAGCCTTTCAGCATAGGGTGAGGTTGTCTGATTGCATATTGCCATTGAAACATAGCAACCACCGAGTTAATGCGGCTCTGCTGTCCAGAGAGAGCGTAGAAGAGGCAGAGCCCTTGGGGAGCATTCCCACAATCTGTGTGGAAACGAGAATAGTGAAATGCGTTGCAGCCCTGAAATTTCCCACCTCACACCATTTTACAATGGCACTCGAAACCATCATATTGTCAATTTGAAACCGAGACCAGGCAAACACTCCAGCAGTCCCTCTGAAAGCGTGGGGTCTGAAAGCGTGGGGTCTCGTTTGGTAAATAAATAAAAAAATTAGGCATTGCTGAATGTAGATATGATTTCTATCATCCCCAACCCTTCTCCCTAAAGAGAAGGGAGCTAGAAGTCTGGTTCTCTCTTCCAACGAGAGAGGGTTAGGGTGAGGGCAGTTTTTGCCTTTAATATCTCAATTCAGAACACCAAAAATTAAATTAAACAAACATTTTTCAGGCGATTCTCCCAAAGCCTATCGACAATGTATCCATTTCAACAATGCTTCGGACCTGACTGGACAGGCTGTTAACTCCTGAGGTCATTTTTTTTCAAGACTCGGTTCCCTCTTTAGTAATAGTATTAAACGGTCTTGATTCTACGCTGTTGGGCAACCTATAACCCCGGTTCAAATCCAGCACTGGAGTTCTGCCCGTGGGAAAACGACACTCCTCGAACTGAACACTGCTTGAGATGGACTTGGTATGGTCTCTGGACTTGGCATAGATGACTCTCGATTCAGGGTCTACAGACTTCTCGGCAGCCTTCTCACCTGTCCTAAACCGCCAAAATCGTTCTTCCCGACTAGGTTCTTCCCGGCTAGATGGATTCAAGGATAGTTGTATGCATTTTGTTGGAGTTGATCGATGTTTTCTCGAATAACCCGATGGAAAGGACGGTTGTTTGCCTTTGTGCTGGCCCTAGTCACGGTTGCAGTAGTGCCCTTACTGGCCTCGCCAAGTTGGTCAGCCAGCCACAGCCGTCCCGATAGTCCCGATATTAACCTTGTCAGTCCCCAGTGGTTAGCCGATCACGGTGAGGATCCTAACCTGAAGATTTTGGATGTGCGCATTAACCCCCTGGAGTATATGTCCGGTCATGTACCTGGGGCCGTACACCTCGCTGACAATACGTTTCGAGGGCCGAATGGCCGTTTACCGGTACAGTACTGGCAGACACAAAAGATTGCCAGTTTGTTTTCACAGGCGGGCGTCAACGATGATAGCCAAGTGGTGATCTACGCGGATGGCCCTAACATCCTGGGCGCTACGATGGTGGCCTATTTGTTAGAGCGCAGTGGTCATGAGGCAGCCATTCTAAACGGGGGATTCAAGGGCTATCAGGAGGCTGGGTTGCCCGTGAGCCAAGCCTTTCCCCAGTACGAACCTGGCTCGTTTACTATGCAGGAGAATGACTCGATTCGAGTCTCCTTAGACCAGGTGCGGCAGTACGTGACCGAAGATGCGGATGTGGTGTTTATTGACCCCCGTCCGGCGGCTCTGTTTGCTGGGGAAGAAGAGCTATTTATTCGCAACGGCCACATTCCCGGAGCCCAAAATATTCCCTGGCCGATGTTGACCGTTGGGGACGATAACCTCCACCAGCTGAAGCCCCGCGATCAGCTGCAAGCCCTGATGGTGGAACGGGGAATTACGCCGGAAGACACCATCATTGTCACCTGTAGTACTGGCAAGGAAGCCACCCTGCCCTACGTGGTGCTGAAGCACCTGCTGGACTATCCCAACGTCCGGGTCTACGAAGGCTCCTGGACGGAGTATTCGGCCCAAGCCGATTTGCCGGTGGCAACAGGGTATGACCCAGATATGCCGCCAGAGGCTACGGCCGCCACCAACCCAGATAACTTTCTGATCTATCAGCTCAACCAACCGGCGGCGACGGCGGCGCAACTTGTGCGCGAGTATACCGAGAGCCAAGACGACTGGCTGTTTTTAGCTGAGATTGGCCTCCTCGGTGGCGATGTGACGGCCCTCAAGATCTGCTATCCTGCCATCGGCAGCGATATTGTTGCCGCCGGACTGCACACCATGGCGATGATGCCCTGCGGCCACCTGGCCTTCTACGAAGAGGATGGCGTACCCACGCTTTCCATGCTGGATCTGGGGTTCATGACCGAACTCTACCCCGACCCGAATTTAGAAAGAGCCGTCCAAACCGCGCGACCCGCCTTCCATCGGATGCTGGCCGATACTCTGGGGATCGAGTAACCCCAGCTGTTCGCGATGGAAGACTCTGAGTCAATTTAGTTAACGTCAGTTCGGGTTAAGAGGGTTTTGGGGCATCGCGCGACGCGCGATGCCCCAAAACCCTTAATGTGCCGTGCGCGTCGCGCACGGCACATTAAGGGTTTGAGCTTATCCCGAACTCAGGTTAGTTACTAATTGGCGACCCAAAGCTTCAGCCCCTGATCTAGAGGAAGCATCCGCTTGTCAGGGGCTAAACTAGGTCTGCAAAAACGGGTATCCGATTGAGAATTTATTGGCTCAGCTCAAGCAGTATCGAGCGATTACAACACGCTACGACAAGCTGGCCAAGACGTTTCTCTGTGCAATTTACATAGCGGCTGCCATTATTTGGCTTATTTGATGACACGCCCTAAATCCGCCCGTCAAACTGCTGATACCAAATGACATTGCCCAAGACAGTGAGAGCAAGAGCTGTGCCACCGCCAACCCACGCCAGCGAAGGGTTATAGCCGCTGCGCCCCAAGGTCTCCATCCACACATGGGTCAGGTCAGACGAGACGAGCCAATCAGCAACGAGAGGAAAGAGGTACATCAGCGCGGCCCCCACGATGAGCCAGCCCACCATGGAGGCAAGCAGAAAAATGGTTTTAGCGGTTGATTGACTACCCATGGGCGATCGCACTAAAAAACTAACGCTGAGATTAGCATACGCGAGGCCTTGTTCTACCAAGGTAAGACGTCGCCTTTGGCATGCCAAAATGTGCCGGTGTTCTCCAGCGTTAGCGCGTCAATTCGCGCCAGCAATCCCTTTACAGAATCCTCTGGTGTAATGCCACCTGACGCAAAATTCGTCATGCGGGTTTGCACCAGGCCCGGGTGCAGAATGGCGACAGCGATTTCGCGGGTTTTGAGGTCATGCGCTAGGGACTTGCCTGCCATGGACAGCGCCACCTTTGACATGCGGTAGCCGTAGGAGCCGCCAGATGTATTGTCTTCAATCGACCCCATGCGGCTCGTCATCATCACCACCTTTGCACCGGGTTTGAGCAACGGCATCAGCGCTTGCGTCACGCGCAACGGCCCCAGTGCATTCACCTCAAACTGTTGCCGAATGCTGTCAAAGTCTAGGTCATCCAGCGTTACGCGCTCTAAAATGCCAGCATTGTTAATCAGCACGTCGAGGGCTGTATCCCCTAGCCGCTTTCGCAAGTCTGCTACTGATGCCTCGGAGGTGATGTCGATGCCGTCTTCGATCTGTACCCCAAGCTGCTGCAATTCGTCAGAGGAGGTGCGGCAGACGGCGATCGCCCGGTCACCCCGTGCGTGCAGTTGTCGGCAATACTCGCAGCCAATGCCCCGATTTGCCCCTGTGACCAGATAGGTCGCCATAAATCCTCTTCGTAAACTGTACCTGCCTGCCATAGCTGCCGACTATAATCGCTTGCCGCCTACCTTACGCAATGCAGCATCCTAATAGCTACAGACAGTGTTGCACAGACGGCATCTATGAACACCTACCCAACTACATAGTCCATAGCGCCAATCCCTTAATTTAAGACCGATTGAGATAATGAAAGCTGCTTATTGCATAGTCTGCATCCTCTCAGCCTGCTAGCCACAATGCGCAACGTAAACGTAGAAGCCTGAGCATTGGCCATCTGGGTTCAGAATTAAGCAGTCTTTACTAAAAGATTAAGGTTGGCGTTGCGGAATCTGGGTATGAACACGCTCAAATTCCTCGCCCTAGCCCTCTCCCGAGAAGATAGAGAACAGGTGCCTCCCACTTTTGTCGCCCTCACCCTAAATCCCTCTCCCTCTCTCAGAGCGGGACTTTGAATCCGGCCCACGTTCTCCCGTTTTGGGAGAAGGGGCTGGGGGATGAGGGCAAACTTGCAAAACTGGGATGCACTCGAGAGAACCAGCCTTTTAAGCTCTTCGCCTTGGGGAGAAGGGTTTGGGCTGGGTGCCTGACACATCTCTGGAAACCCCTGATCTCTCGTCAGTCGCGTTGCCTTAAAGCCTATTGGATTAAGCCTTTCGGCTCCAATCTGTAAGCTATGACCTGCGGCTCTGCGCCAACGTATTTTCAAGGCTTTCGGGACTTGTGTCAGGCAACCAGGGGTTTGGGATGAAGATAATTTATCCCGCGAATCAGCAACGCTAAAGATTAATGCTGTTAACCCATTTAAGAATTCAATAGTCTGAACCCATATACTAGCCAGCATCAATTTACTGCGGATAGGATGCATCCAAGTTGTGCGTTTTGCCGTATCGTTCGTGTACATTACAAAGAGGCAACTATGCATCTTTTACAAAGAGTGTCTATTTCGCTGATTGCATCGACTGTTTGTGTGTTCAGTGTCACGTTCCCAGTAACTGCTGCTAATGATCGCCAGGTTGTTTGTACCAGCGATCAGGTGCTGCCAGGACTTGGCTTTTTGCCGATTACGTTTAGCCCATTCATTGCGGGTCTGTTTGGCGTTAATCCTGCCGACTGCCAGACTCCAGTAGAACGGTTCTAGACCTGTGGTCAGGGTTGCTAAACTGCTTAAGGCTTAGGGCATTCAGAATTATCATCCACATGTCTACAACACGACCCAGTAGAACCTGTAGAGTGATGGATAACTTCTGATGAATCATATTTTTGTGGAATCGGGGCTTTACCCGATTCCACAAAAATATGATCTAAATACTCCTATTTCATTGCTGTTAAATAATAGATTGGCTGAAGATAGTGTAGAACCTATCTAGTTCAGCTTTTTACATTAAATGAGCTAAGAGATTAGTGCTAATTTTGCTGTTCATCGCTGAAAGAAGTGATGTTTTTATACTATTTAAGTATTAATTGAAATAAATCCTTGGTATTTTTTCTAGTCGATTAACTTAAGCAAGAGAATGGGTATTGCTGTTATTCTCGTTTGTTTACGATCGTCTTTTTTGGAATTTAAGTACGGCATGAGCTATATGTAATAAGCTTGATTCGTCAAACGACAACTTGCCAATAACTTCATTACGGTCATTACTATGGCGTTTGCTGTCTTGTAATCATCGTTGTTATTCTGGAGCTCTATTGTGAGGAGTGTCGCTGCCATGTCTGAGCGTGCCTATGATGTTGTTCTCTACGGTGCCAGCGGGTTTGTGGGCAAGCAAACGGTGCAATACTTTGCCCGCCATGTTGGGCCTGAGCAGGTGCGGTGGGCGATCGCCGGGCGCAACCGAGAAAAACTAGAGGCCGTTTGCTATGAGGTGGGCGTATCGGTGGATGTGCTGGTTGCCGATAGCCAAGATCAACCGGCAGTGGATGCGATCGCCGCTCAAACGCGCGTGTTGCTCACCACGGCTGGCCCCTTTGCGCTCTATGGCGATGCCCTCGTCGATGCCTGTGTGCGCCACAAAACCCACTATGTTGACATCACTGGCGAAACGCCCTGGGTTAGATCTCTGATCGATCGCTACCATACCCAAGCGGCGGCTGACGGCACGCGCATTATTCCAAGCTGTGGCTTTGATTCGGTGCCGTCTGATCTCGGCACCTATTTGGTGGTGCAGCATGTGCAGCGGGAGCTAGGCGTCGCATGTAACCGCGTCACAGCCTATTTTCAAGCAGAGGGTGGGTTTAATGGGGGAACGCTGGCTTCTGCCTTCAACCTCTACGATTCTGAGGCAAGCCAGCAGTTTCAAGATCCATTTCTGCTCAACCCCAGCCCTTCGCATTCGTCTGCTGAGGCTGAGCGCAATCGCGACCCCAAGGCACCCTCCTTTGACTCGGAGCTAAAAACTTGGGTCGCGCCGTTCTTTATGGGCCCCGTCAACACCCGCGTTGTGCGGCGCAGTGCCGCGCTTTATGACCAATGGCAAGAGCCTTACGGTTCTGACTTTACCTATCAGGAATATCTAAAATTTGATGACCCGTTCTCTTGGGCCAAAGCCACGGGAGTGACTGCAGGGCTAGGGCTATTTGTGGGCGCGGCGCAGCAGCCTCAGGTGCGATCGCTCCTGCAATCGTTTCTGCCCCAACCCGGCAACGGCCCCTCAGAGCAAACCATGAACAACGGCTGGTTCTGTTGTGAGCTGGTGGGCACCGCTGCCGATGGCCGCAAGGTGAGAGGGGTGATTCGGGATAAGGGCGATCCGGGCAATCGGGCGACGGTCAAGTTTTTGTGTGAGTCGGCCTTGGGCTTGGCCTTGCAGGGCGATGCGCTGCCGGGGGGTCAAGCGCGAGGAGGCATTTTAACCCCAGCCACTGGGCTGGGGTCTGTGCTAGCTGAGCGGTTACGCCATGCAGGGATGACGGTAGAGGTTAATCCCGAGGCTGCGGACTAAGGCTATGTCTCGACACAACCCTTTCTAAATGGGGCGAATGAGCGATCGCCCCTGTGCTTCCCCTGTGGCTTTCCTCCGTTACCCCTACGGCGGATCAGAGATGTTCTTTGGTAGCAATTGTTGAACACCACCTCTACGGAGTGGGAACAGCACGCTTCTCTGCTTCTCGCTCAGGGTCATATCCCTTTGAGAGTTCATCTACGTTGAGCTTTTCGCCCAAGGTGGTGGGTGCATTGTCCTGCTCTTCTTTGATTGCAGAGACTTTGCGTTGCCATTGTCGGCGGTCTTCTTTGGCGGCGCTATAACTCGCCTCATCCATTGGCTGGGTGACGTCTGAGACCTCAAGCTGCGATTCTGTGTCGGAGCTAGGTGCCGCCATCGCTGCGGTTTGGGTAAGGTTTAGCAGCATTACAACGCTCACCATCAGCACGGTAAGCCGCTTGGCGATCGCCCTGAGCGCGTTAACCGCATAAAACACATGATTTCTCATAGCTACCTCTTTAAAAAAGGAATTGGACAGACCGGTAGTGTATGCGGAAACCTGGGTCACTCTCGTCTTCCACAGGGCAGAATCGCGCTATGGGAAAGCCCTATCTGAATGGGTAGAGCCGTTGATATTCCAGCGTTAGACCCCTCTGTTGATTAAACGTTATGTAACAGTCGTGCAACAGAGAGTCGGCAATGTACCGCCATTACTAGGACTAGGTGAGCAGGCTAGTGAGCACCGTTATGGCCTAGCTCGTTTATCAGTCTTCGCCAGAATGACCAACGCTTTATCAATGTCGCGGACTTTGATGCCGCGCAGCGTGACTAGGAGCGATCGCAACAACGCAACCTCATCATCAGAGAGTATGACCATCTGTGAAGCCTCAACTAGGATTAAATCAAGTTTATCCGCATAGCCGCATATACGCAAGGAGGAATGAGAAAATCTGATTAGTCCTTTTGCGGCTATATATCGCGAGTGAGTCCTAAAAAAAGACCAGAACTCAGAATCTATTTAGATTCCGACCTGGATAGGCTGGTGAAAACCATTGCCACCATTCGGGAGGAGTCAATCAGTGCAGTCGCAGCAGAAGCCTTAGAGCTGTGGCTACTCCAACCCCGCCAGCAAGAAATTATCGAAAAACACCGATTAGACGAATTGGATTAACGTCACGTTGGCAAAGGCCTAAACCCGTACGGCCTGCGTCCCGATCCGTGCGGTTTAGGGTTGTTTCAGCCTTGCAACGCAGGGCAGAAATAACATGACTGAACTCACATTGGATTGAAGTTGGGTAAGCCGCGAGTCTAGCCGGATTTTGATATCGCGCAGCGTGGCTAGGGGCGATCGCCACAACGCACCCTCATCATCAGAGAGTATGACCATCTGTGAAGCCTCATAGTAGTAATTTTTGACGCTATGGTAACGTTACCATGAAAACACGGTGAGGCTCTAGAATTTTCGTGATTTCTATTAGCGCCTCTAAATTTGTGGCTACAGATAAGGCCAGAGTTACCGTATACCTGCCTCAAGAACTCAAACAGCGTTTAGCTGTGATCGCAGAGAAAGATAAGCGATCGGTTAGTGTGCTGATTGAAATCTTGGTGCTAGAAGCGTTAGACGTGAGAGATAACGCCAAGAAATAGCGATCGCCCTTTCTCACCCCTCTCAGCACTGCGCTGCAAGCGCCTACGCAACTGCGCTGCCCCTCAACGCCCGTTAAATTCGCCTCAGGCTTTAGCAGACCGAAGGCTACCCTTCCCAATCAGCGGGTATGGGGCTGCCGTTGTCCCACACTTCTACCTCACAACCTAACTGGGCTGCTGCTTGCGCCACCGCTTGCCGATGCTGGTGATGGACAAACAGCAGCACCCCACCGCTGGCTCCCGCCTCTCGGTTGAGGGCAGCGGCGATCGCACTGGGAGGCTGCATCGTGTAGCCCTGCCAGCCAAACTGGGGATAGGTATCGCAGACCCACATCAGCATTGCTGCGCTGCCCTGCACCCAGCCCGCCAAGGTAAGAAAATGCCCCACTGCCCAGTCGGCAGGTGGCGGCGAGATAGTGCTGCCGCTGAGGTGGGCGATCGCCGCTGCAGGCGAGAGGTTGCTGCCCCAGAGATACGCCGTGGATACATTGCATAGGGGCGCAGTGTTCCACTCAGGATGATCGACGCAGAGCTGAAGCAGAGACAGCAGGCGATCGCCCGTCCAGTGAGATTGCAAGGGCACCAAGTCATAGGAGCCGCTCGTGAGTTGCCGCACGGCTCGCACCAGCCCCTGGGCAGACGTGCCGCCTGTGGTGACATCCGGGGTGGTGGGCAGCGGCAGACTATAGTCGCAACGGGGAGTGGCCCCTGGAGGCACCCATGCCGTCTGGGGTTGCCCCGTGGGGAGCACCGTCCCTGCCTGCTGGGCCACCTGCTCCGGCGTAATGTGGTACTGGTGCGATCGCAGCCACAGCGAAACCCAATAGGGCCCGCAGAGATTATCCGGCTGTTGCCCCGCCTGCTGGTGGAGAGGTGCCAGGGTCTGCATTCCCGGCAAAAGCTGAAGTAACGCGCTGAGATGGAGCATGGCATCTGCACCCAATCGCTAATTTCGTAGAGACCTGGAACGGAATGGGATGGGGCGATCGCCTTACCCCAACAGCCGAATGCCCCGCAGCACCATATAGATCGACAACACGATCAAGAAGCCTCGGAATAGGGTATTGACCGAGCTGTCGGGCAGTTTGGGCAGAATTCGCGTGCCCAGTTGCGCCCCCACCACGCCCCCTAGCCCTAGCGCAATGCCAGGAATCCAGAGCACATTGCCGTTCCATGCATGTTGGGCCAATGCTGAGATGGCGATCGCCACAATCGCCCCCAAACTGGTGCGCACCGCTGATTTAATCCGTTCCCCCAGCATCAGCATTTGCAGGGGCACCATCACCACACCGCCCCCCACCCCAAACAAACCCGACAACAGCCCAGCCAATAGCCCAATCTGCGCCACAGGCAGCAGCGCAAAAACAGGCTGACTGAGCGGGGGGGATGGGGGCAGCGTTTCTGCCGCCGCAGTGGGGGTGTTTTCAAACGCAACCTTGGATGCTATCTCAGCCTCGATGTTAGCCGCATCCACCAACTGCGCTCGTGCTTGCTTTTGCACCAAAGATTTTTTGAGTGCCATCAGGTAAATGGTGATCAGCAGTAGCCCAGCAAAGGCTAGCGACAATAGACCATCAGGGGCGCGATCGCCTAGCCATGCACCTAGTTGCGCCGTCACAATGCCAAACAGCGCCAGTGTCAGCGACACCCGCCAGTTCAACTCTCCAGCTTGCAAGTTGCGAATGCTGCCCGATACAGCACTCAGAAATACAGCAACCAAGCTGGTCGCCGTGGCCTGCACTAGCGGAATGCCCAGCATGGTTAACACGGGCACCATCACCAACCCGCCCCCAATGCCCAGCAGTCCCGACAACACACCGGTTATCGAGCCCACTACGAGCAACCCTAGGATCAAGGGCGTATTGACCATGCATCTACTCCGAAAACGCCAATTCTCTCAGCACAATACCGCACAAACCTTCACTTTCGCGCGATCGCAGCCCAAAAACCTCTGAGCGCAGCAAACCGATTGCGGCAACATCAGCGTTCACAACTACAGCGCATAATCCTCCGGCACATTGACGGGTGAACGAGTCCTTGCCAAGGCTTCGATGAAGGGTAGCGCTAGCATCCCAGCAAGTTGCTTGATCCTCACACGGTGATGAACTGGAGCTAAGGGTGATGATCTGTGCGATCGCCCTTTTGGGCTTGTCTCTGACCATAGCAACGAGAGATAGACGCCTGACCATACAAAAAAAATCCACCTGAATTACCCACCGAAGCGCGTTAAGCGGACAGTTTTCTGCCTAATCACCCCCCAGAGGAGTACTAGGCTGCCAGATTTCTACCTAATCTGCCCTATCCGGGCATTGGGCGGAAAATTTCGCTCTAATTACGAGTTGGGCTACTTAGTCTTGTCGGTGAGGGCAGTATTTGAAGATTGGCAGTGAGACTTCTTCAGGGAAGTAGCCAAGGAAATACTTGACAAAGCTAACACCATTCGCTTTTAGTAAATAGTGCTAGCTAATTGACTGGGTTTGCCATGGGTCGTCCCATCAAAGAGAAATCGCTGACTCAACGCGACATCATTGAAGCCGCGATCGTCTGTGTAGAAACAGAAGGCGAGACAGCTTTAGGTGTAAATCGCGTAGCGCGTGAGCTAGGAATTACACCGCCGTCAATCTACAAGCATGTAGAAAGCGGTGCAGCCTTGCGGCGATTAGTTGCGCTTGAAATTTGGCGACGATTTTTAACATTGTGCTGTCAGTCCATTGAGGGTATCAGTGATGCTTCTGCACTGTTGAAAACGGTCGCGCATACTGCGCGGAATTTTGCGCGATCGCAGCCTGCTCTTTATCGTGTCATGACGGCAATGCCCCTAAAGCCAACTGAGCCAGATTGTGCGCCCATTGTTAAACGCATCGTGACGTTCTATCAGCGAGTGCTTCAACCCTACAATTTCACTGAATCAGAAACCATTCATGCAATGCGAATGTTAAACGCCGCCTTCTATGGTTTTGTCGCAACTGAGCAAGCTGGATTACTCACCTTGGAGCCGTCCACCGAAGAGAGCTACGAGGTGATAATTAACGCTTTGATTCAGGCTATTCAATACATTCGGCAATAGGGAGGTAAATAGTGACCATTAAGTTGCCAGCAGACCAATACATTCAAGTTGATGGGATCAAGACACGCTATTGGGCACTGGGCGAGCAAGGGCCGCCTGTTTTATTCATTCATGGACAGGGAGGAGCAATCGATTACTGGTATAGAAATGTATTTGCGATCGCGCAGCATCATCAGGTTTATGCGCTAGATTGGGTTGGCTCAGGCAAGACTGACAAGCCCCAAAAGACTTACAACCTTGACGATCTGAGCCAATTTATTGTTCGCTTCATGGATGCAATTGGTTTATCCCATGCCTCTCTGATAGCAGGCTCTGTAGGTGGCATCCTTGCCTTGAAGATTGCCCTGCAATTTCCTGAAAAGGTAGATAAGCTAGTGCTGATTGGCATTGGTGGCTTGGGAAAAGAAGTTGCATTTCCGACAAGGCTAACCTCACTGCCGGGTGTGGGAGAACTGCTGAATCATCCCAGCCCTGGAGCAGCAAAATTTATGATGCAGCAATGTGTTTATGATCCAGTTCCTTACTTGAATGACAGCGAGTTCATGGATTTAGTGCTGCGAAACATGTCCTCGGAAATCTTACAGTTTCAGACTCGAACATTTCGGACAATGGGAAACTTTTTTGGGATTAAATCAGAGATTTGGCAACCTATTCGCGATCAGCTATCTAAGATACAGTCACCTACGTTGATTATGTGGGGGAAACAGGATCGAGCATTTCCGGTAAGTCATGCTGAAGTGGCAGCAAACAGTATTTCTAATGCTAAGTTGCAGTTGTTCGATCAGTGCGGGCATTTACCATACTTGGAGTACGCTGATAAGTTTAACCGAGCAGTGATTGAGTTTCTATCGACTTAGCCTAAGCGTCAGCAGCCCAACACGTCGCTGCACCAAAATGGATGAAAGTTATTGGTTAGATGCAAAGGTTATCTACATCCGGTGAGCTTTGCCTTTATACCGCGTTGCTTATTGGTAGGACGGTCCGCTAAAGTTGTCTTTTAGCATTCAAAGTTAAGTCACTTCAGGTTGTCTACATGCTGATTCGACCCGCCAAGCCAGAGGATGTTGATACACTGTTTCGTATTCGGATGAGTGTTCATGAAAATCAGGCTTCGATAGAACGACTCGCCGAATTAGGAATCACCCCTAATTCGGTGGAAGAAATCATCAAGCTTCCCAATGCAGCTTGGCTTGCATCGATAGATGGTAAAGATGTAGGTTTTGCCATCATTGATCCCAGAATGGGTAGTCTTTTAGGTCTTTTTGTTCATCCAGGCTATGAAGGGAGAGGTGCAGGCAAAGCACTTTTGAAAACTGCCGAAGAGGCATTATATGCAAGAGGATTTCAGCAGATTTGGTTAGACACCTCGGATGATATGAGTACAAGAGCACATCAGTTTTATCGCAATCAGGGATGGATTCCCATCGGTAAAGTTGGAAGTCAATTGTTTCGGTACGAGAATAAGGTGTAACGCTTAGCAGCTAGTTGGCCGAGCCTATACATGGCATTGGCCTACCCGTTTATAGGCCACCGCATAGCTTGGTACCTCAAGCTGCGGCAAACACCGATCATCCGCCACCGGAGCCGCCGCCGTCAGCCGCAGCGGAATCTCCCCTGCCCAAACCGGCAGCGCATAATCTTCCGGCGCATCAATCGGTGGGCCAGTGCGTACCTTGGCCGAGGCTTCGGCGATCGCCAAGGCCAGCACCAGAGTTCCGGCCAGTTCCTGAGGATTGGGAGGGCGCACCTCGCCCCAGCGATCGGGCACCACATGGTCGGTAAACGCTTTTAGCGCCGTCAGCTTTTCCGTCGGGTCATCCACCCGAGTGGCGGTGCCAAACAGCACCACCGAGCGGTAGTTCATCGAGTGGTGAAAGGCCGAACGCGCCAGCACCAGCCCATCCAGCAGCGTCACCGTCAGGCAGACCTCCACCCCCTGATCAAGGGTGCGCAGCATGCGGCTAGCGGGGGAACCGTGGATGTAGAGTTTATCCTCCAAACGGCCATAGGCGGTGGGAATCACAAAGGGCTGCCCTTCTACGACAAAGCCCAGGTGGCAGACCAGCCCTTCATCGAGGATGTTGTAGACCTGATGGGGATCGTAGCTGGCCCGCTGGGGGACGCGCTTGACTTGGGTACGGGAGGTGGGAGAGTGGGTCATGGGTTGAGTGGATGGGTGGATGAGTAGATGGGTGGATGGGTGGATGGGTGGATGGGTGTTAGAGAGTGGCAGGAAGACAGGCGATGAGGGTTTGGGCGGTGAGGTGGGTTTGCAGGGCGGTGGTGGCAGGTTGGGCCAATCGCTCTGCATCCCGACTGGATGAAGGGCACCAAGTTTTTATCTTTCCTAGGGCGTGTCATCAATTCGGATCAAAAGTCTTATGCTATGAGCGTTGCCACGCCCGATCCAAAAACAGGCTAGAAGCTGTGACCGTTGATTTCTGGGCCATTAGCGGCTAATTGATGACAGCTCCCTAGATCTAGCTTCAGCGCCAAATTCGCCGCAACTGCTGGGTGAGCTGTTGCGTCATTCCAGATTGTGTCAGCAAGCCCTGAGTAGGGCTGAGCAAAAACGTGACTAAAAACAGACTGAATGAGACTAAGACGATCGCGGCGCCCGATGGCACATTCAGATAATAACTAAGATACATGCCCATAATGCCTGACAGCGCACCAAACAACGTTCCTAGCAGCATCATGTGATGCAACTCATTAACCAATAGATACGCAGTCATGCCTGGGGCAACTAACATAGCGATGACTAGTAGCACACCGACAGTTTGGAGGTTAGCAACCACAGTTAAGCTGATGGCCGTAACCATGCCTAGGTAATACCAACGCACTGGCATTCCGCCTGCCTGGGCACCGACTGGATCGAAGGTGTAGAACAATAGCTCTTTATAAAATGAAAAGACGGCAACCAGAATCAATACGGTGATGCTAAATGTCAGACGTAGATCCGCTATGTTGACACCCAGAATATTACCAAACAAGACATGAATCAGGTCAATGCGGTTGGCACCAGGCAGAATCGTAACAAGCATGGTGCCAATGGCCAGAAACGAGGCCAGAATTAGCGCCATCACGGAATCCATTTTAAGGCGTGACTGAGATTCGATCCCTGAAAGGGCGATCGCACTCAGCACCCCAGCCGCCAGCGCCCCTACAGACAGCGGCAGACCTAGATATACAGAAATGGGCAAACCCGCCATCACCGAGTGGGAGATCATGTCGCCCATCATGCCCATTTGCTGCACGATCATGTAACTGCCTACAACGGCACACAGCACACCCAGCAGCACCCCCATCGTTAGGGCATTGCGCATAAATTCAAACCCAAGCGGCTCTAAAAGCAGGTCAATCATGGGGAGTTAAGGCTGAATTAGGCCGCTGCAAATTTGAGCGCATCGCCGTAGGCAGCCTGCAGGTTTTGCGCCGTCATCACGACTTCTTTAGGGCCTACCGCAATCACTTGTTTATTAAGCAGCATAATGCGGTCGTAGTGGTTGAGGGTTTCGCCTAGGTCGTGGTTGATCACGAGCAGCGTTTTAGCTTGGGCTTTGAGTTCGTGAAACACGTCAAAAATAATGTCTTCGGTCTTGCGATCGACCCCCGTAAAGGGTTCGTCGAAAATGAGCAGGTTGGCCTGCTTCGCCAGCGCTCGCGCAATGAAGACGCGCTGCTGCTGACCGCCTGATAATTCACCAATGCGGCGATCGCGCAACTCATACATTCCCACCCGCTCCAACGCTGCTTGCACCAGCTCTCGCGACTGCCGAGAGGGACGACGGAATAGCCCTGCATGAACTGTACGCGCCATCATCGCCACATGCCACACCGTGATGGGGTAATCCCAATCAATTTGCGATCGCTGGGGCACATAGGCCACCTGCAAGAGCTGACGACTGAGGGGAAGACCACAAAACTGGATGCTGCCAGCCGCAGAATTGACAAGCCCCAGCATTGCTTTCACCATCGTGCTTTTGCCAGCCCCGTTTGGCCCCACAATGCCCACCAGTTCCCCTGGCGCCACTTCACAATTGATATTTTGGAGCGCCAATACGTCGCGATAGGAAACAGATAACCCTTGTACTTGCAGCATGATTTAGCAATTGTGAATAGACAATGAAGAGAAAATGAGATAAAAATGAAATAACAATACGACTCTAACATTTCGCCTAAATCAATGCACTAGGTAGATCAACTCTCCTTTGGTTCGCTATTCCTAGCGATAGAGCCAAGAGGCGCAAGGGATAAACCACTCAGAGCAATTCCGGTATGGCAAGGTCGTCCGCAAGAGTGTAAACCTGTGTCCTCGACGCCGACTGTATCTGGGCAGCCCCATCCTTGCAGGGCGAAACGCGGTATCAACGGCGGATGCAACGGAGCGCAGCTCGGCT
This sequence comes from Kaiparowitsia implicata GSE-PSE-MK54-09C, assembly GCA_019359435.1. Lineage (GTDB taxonomy): Bacteria > Cyanobacteriota > Cyanobacteriia > Elainellales > Elainellaceae > Kaiparowitsia > Kaiparowitsia implicata. The sequence goes on along the minus strand of JAHHHI010000070.1, from coordinate 33,411 downwards.
ATATGTTTAAGAGATGGAGTAAACCGTTGGAGCGATGTTTGAGAGAGCGTTTCCAATGGTCATCCCTCTATAAAGCATTGATTCCTTCTCAGGTTCATCCTCCTAACGAACTGGAGGTGAGAGCATGATGGGGGGATTTTGAAGTCTGCTGCCCCCATGTTTCAAAGGCTGCATCGCTGGAATCACCCAAAACGAAGGCGCCTTAGCGTCATTACTTAATGAGAGAAATTCTGAGTAAGCATCTACTATAAGTATCTAAATGAAGAGACTGTGCTGATGAATTTACGGCAAATCTGGATTGCACTGTTACGCCGAGGTCGCTTTCGGTTTCGTATCCCTCTTGCGACACTGTCTTTGGCGCTTGTGGCTGGCTGCGGGTTCTCATCAACGCCGCAGACTGGCGAGACTGCAGCCAACTCGCGCCTCAGCGTAGTCGCATCCTACAGCGTGCTGTGCAGCATGGTGGAGCAGGTGGCAGACGATGCGGTAGATCTGGCTTGCCTAATTGACTACGATCGAGATCCCCACACCTATGAGGCGACGCCTGCCGATCGCCGCGCTATTGAGCAGGCTGATGCCACATTCTATGCTGGGATGAACTTTGAGCCGTCGGTGATTCAAATGGTAGAAGCCACCCGCACCAACGCCCCCAAGGTAGCGGTGCATGAGGTGGCCGTAGAAGACACCATTGAAGTGCAAGACACTGGGGCATTGGAACCCGACCCTCACATCTGGCATGATGTGGCGAACGGAATACGCATGGTGGCGCTGATTACCGAAACCCTGACAGAGATTGATCCGGATAATGCGGCGCAGTATGCCGCCCGCGCGGCTGACCTCACGGCTGAGCTAGAGCAGCTCCATGCCTGGATTCCTGAACAAATTGCCACAATTCCCGAAAATCAGCGCCGCCTTGTGACCACCCATGACGCCATGAACTATTACGCCCGAGCCTATGGGTTTACCGTGGAAGGCACTCTGCTGGGGCTGACCACAGAGCAAGAGCCCACAGCGGCGCAGGTCAGACGCTTGTCTGAGTCAATTCAGGCGGCAAACATCCCGACTGTGTTTGCTGAGCTCACATCGAATGATCGCGTGCTGGCGACGGTGGCGAATGAGGCCAATGTAGAGATTTCGGATCGAGTCTTGATTGCAGATGGTATTGGGCAGCAGGGGACGCCCTCCGGCAGCTATCAAGGAATGGTGGAATACAACACCTGTGTGATTGCAGAGGGGTTAGGGGGACGCTGTGTGCCCTTTGCAGGGGCCGAAGAGTGATTAGGATTCGATATCAATGGTAAGTTCGCTGGATCAGACGGTGCAGGTGGCCGATGCTCATGCGTTTGAGTATGCGCCGCCGAAGCGGGCGATCGCCGCTCGCAAAATTTTGGTGAAACCCAATCTGGGCTATCCCGTGGGGCCACCAGCTACCGTCAGCATGGGGGTATTAGGGGCCGTGCTGCGGGGACTGCGGGCGGCTAGTCCGGCGGCAGACATTGTGATTGTAGAAGGGGTCTGCTCTCCGGTGGCGCTGGCGGATATTGCCAGCCGCAACGGGCTGTATGCTCTGCTGGATGAGGGGATGCAGCTGGTGGATGCCGATACGTTACCGCTGCAGGAGTATCTCAACCAATCGCCGGAGCCCGTCCGGTTTAAGTCGATGGTGGCGCCAGCGCTGTTAGCAGAGGTGGATTGCTGCATCTCGGTTGGGGCGCTGAAGCGCACTCAGCTCAAAGGCGAACCGCTGATTTCGGCGTCTCTCAAAAATCTGTATGGGTTGTTTCCGCGATCGCACTATAAAGCTCGCAGCGCCAACTCTCGCGGGCAACTGCATCGCCCCTCTGTGCCGTTGGTGCTGCAAGATGTGTATTTTTGCATTGGGCATCTGTTCCACGGTGCGGTCGTTGATGGCGATCAAAAATTTATCAGCCTGGATTGGAAACCTGACCGGGGCACGGCGGTTGCCCTCGGTAAAGTAATTTGGGGAGAGGATTTGATCGCGGTGGATCGCACTGCTTGCCAGGTCGGCAGTGAGGCCGAACCGCCCTATATTGGGGCGATCGCCCGATTGCGATAGCGCTGCGCTAGGCAAGCATCCGGCCTGCGGAGTGCGATAGGGTAGGTTGGAATGCGGCAATTACGTTCCTGGAGGAAAACATGCGCCTGTTTACCACCATTGCCGGATTGTGCCGCCATGTGCAACAACAGCGGCAGAGTATGGGAACCGAGAGGTTAGGCTTAGTGCCTACCATGGGTGCACTCCATGCCGGGCATGTGAGCCTGATGAAACGGGCGCGGCAGGAATGCGGGGCGGTGGTAGTGAGTATTTTTGTTAACCCGCTGCAGTTTGGCCCTCAAGAAGACTTTCATCGCTATCCCCAAACGCTAGAGGGCGATCGCCAACTGTGCGAAGCGGCTGGAGTCGATGCGGTGTTTGCGCCCACCGTTGAGGAACTCTACGGCTCAGCGGATCTCGCAGCGGGATCAGACCACACCGGGTTGACCCAAGTATTGCCGCCGCCTGCGATGATGGCGGTGCTGTGTGGCCCCCATCGCCCGGGGCATTTTGAAGGCGTGGCCACCGTCGTCACCAAGCTATTTACCATTGTGCAGCCCGATCGCGCCTATTTTGGCCAAAAAGACGCCCAACAGCTGGCGATCTTGCGGCGGCTAGTGCAGGATCTGAACCTGCCCGTGACGGTCGTATCGTGCCCGACGGTGCGCGAAGCCGATGGACTGGCGATGAGTTCGCGCAATCGCTATCTATCGCCGGAGGAGCGATCGCAGGCCCCAATTCTGTATCGCGCCTTAAGTCACGCTCAGCAGCAATTTAAACGGGGTATTATCGATCGTTGGGCATTAATTAATGCAGTTGCTAGCACGCTGGCGACTACTCCGTCTGTGCGTCCTCACTATGTTGATCTGGTTCACCCTCACACTATGAAGCCGTTAGAAAAAGTAAACGATCAAGGCCTGCTGGCGATCGCCGCTCACGTGGGCCCAGCCCGACTGATAGACAACGTGCTGCTCACGACCCGAAAGCCCATCATCGCCATTGATGGCCCCGCCGGGGCTGGCAAATCCACCGTTGTTCGCCGGGTTGCGGCTGACCTGGGGCTGCTGTATCTCGATACCGGGGCCATGTATCGAGCCGTGACTTGGCTGGTGTTACATTCTGGAATCGCTCTGACGGATGAGGCGGCGATCGCCGAACTCGTTAGCCAGTGCGACATTCGGTTGGAAAATGAAGACCAAGCCGAAATGCGCGCCCCCACGCAAAAAGTTTGGATTAACGGGCAAGAGGTGACGCGCGAGATTCGCAGCGCTGAGGTGACATCCCAGGTGTCAGGGGTGGCCGCTCAGCAGGCCGTGCGCGAAGCCTTGGTGCAGCAGCAACAAGCCTACGGCAAGCGGGGCGGTGTGGTGATGGATGGGCGCGACATTGGCACCCATGTCTTTCCTGATGCAGAACTCAAAATCTTTCTCACCGCCTCAGTGCAAGAGCGTGCCCGCCGTCGCCATCTCGATCTCAAAGAGCAGGGGCAACCCGAGATCAGCCTAGAATCACTGGAGCAGAGCATCTATGAGCGCGACCTAAAGGATAGCAGCCGGGCGATCGCCCCCCTGCGCAAAGCCAGCGACGCCGTTGAAATCAACACCGATCGCCTCACGGTAGATCAAGTAGTAGACACGATTGTGAGCCTCTATCAGGAAGCCGTTCGGTAGGGGTGGTCGCCTGGATTCGGGGTTGCTGGCTGGTGACGGCTGGCTGGTGACGGCTGGCTGGTGATGGCTGGCTGGTGACGGCTGGCTGGTGATGGATTAGTTTGATTAGTGTGATAGGTCGTGTCGTTTCCCATGCCGTTTACCTACCCCTTTCCCCCGTTGCTGTCTGGCACGCTGGTTAAGCGATACAAGCGGTTTTTTGCCGATGTGCAGCTCGACGATGGTGCGATTGTGACGGCGCACTGCCCCAACACTGGGCCGATGACGGGGGTGAATCGACCTGGCAACCGCGTCTGGGTGTCGCAAAGTACCAACCCCAAGCGATCGCTCGCCTACACTTGGGAGCTGATCGAGATCAACGACACCCAGCCCACGCTCGTAGGGGCGAACACAGGCTTACCCAACCGAGTCATTAAGGCCGCGCTAGAGGCGCATTTGTTTCCCGAATTGGGTGACTACACGACCGTCCGCGGCGAAGTGCGCTATGGAACGGATCAAAAAAGCCGCATCGATTTTTTGTTGACGGGCGGCGACCTGCCGATCTATGTAGAAGTGAAGAACACCACCTGGGCGTCGGGCACGCTGGCGATGTTTCCAGATACGGTAACGACACGCGGCCAAAAGCACCTGCAAGAGCTGACGGCCCTGCGGCCCCACACCCGCGCGGTGATGCTCTACTACATCAACCGGGGCGACTGCACCCACTTTGCCCCAGGCGATGCGGCAGACCCCACCTATGGCACCCTGTTTCGCGCGGCGATCGCCCAAGGGGTCGAAGTGCTGCCCTGTCGCTTCTGCAACACGCCGACAGGGGTTGAATATTTAGGCAAAGCGGCGATCGCCGCCACCTGATCCCCACCCCAGCCTTCCGATCTCCAACACCCACCTCACCCGTGCGATACCATTTCAAATAGATCGATCGTTGAGAGGGAACTGCTGTGGAAGCGACACAGATTAACTGTGCAGAAGCCTGCAAAAACGGATGCATTTTGGGTGACAAGTGTCCCAACCTGGAGTTTCGCGACCAAGCCTCTAACTTCATTCGCAATACGCCACTTGACCAAATGCATGAAATTGCCGAAATCGCCCGCCGCCGAAAAATGACGGAACCCCCCAAGTGGGTGATTCCAGAAGGGGGCATTCAGCCAGAAGATTAATGACGGATTGAACTGATGAGAGAGCCGCGGCTCTCTTTTTTTGTCTTTTTCTTTGTGACAGTCAAAAAATATGCCGCTCTGCTATAGATCTGGGCGATCGCCACCGACCTGATGCGAGCGTCATCCACCCAGCCTTGTCATACAATGCTACAGAACGTCAGTTCAATAAATTCCTAAAACCGTGCTGCCAAAGGCTTGGATAGCACAGTGTATGTGGTTTCAGCCCCGCCGCGCAGGGCTAAAAACATGCTCTTGAACTCACGTTGCTATAGAATTAAAAACTGCTGCATTGATCAAAGGCCAGAACAAGCGCATGGAATGAGTTCAACTCCAATTCCACGGCGTTACGGATCTCTAACCATGCAGCGGCTATGGCACGTCCATAGCAAAAAATCCATAGGCTGGGCATGACGTCCTGGCGGTATGGGGGCTACTGCCCATCATGCAGCGAGGGGTTGCCGCCGTCCTCTGGAATGGCAAATTACGGTGAGTCTTGTACGGGGTTACGGACACAATGACAAGTGAGCAGCGGGGCGTGACGGTGTGGTTTACTGGGCTGAGTGGAGCCGGCAAAACCACCATTCGAATGGCCGTAGAGCAGCAGTTGCGCCATCGAGGGCTCAAGGTCGAAGTGCTGGATGGCGATATCGTACGGCAATACCTCACCAAAGGCCTCGGCTTTAGCAAAGAAGATCGCGACGAAAACATCCGCCGCATTGGCTTTGTGGCCCACCTGCTCACACGCAATGGGGTTGTGGTGCTGGTGTCTGCCATTTCTCCCTATGAGCAGGCCCGTGCCGAAGTGCGGCAAACCATTGGCGATTTTGTTGAAGTATTTGTCAATGCACCGCTTTCCGTGTGCGAGCAGCGGGATGTAAAAGGACTTTACAAAAAGGCGCGCGCAGGAGAAATCAAGCACTTCACGGGGATTGATGACCCCTACGAAGTGCCGACTAATCCCGATGTTGAGTGCCATACCGATCAAGAAACTCTAGAGGAAAGCGTCGCCACGGTGCTGCGCCACCTCGAAGCTGCAGGCTATGTGCCAACCGCCTCGGTGCCAAACCCGTCTCTGCCCTAACTGAATCAGTCTGGCAAACGCTAAATAACGTCAGTTCAGGTTAAGAGGGTTTTGGGGCATCGCGCGACGCGCGATGCCCCAAAACCCTTAATGTGCTGTGCGCGTCGCGCACAGCACATTAAGGGTTTGAGCTTATCCCGAACTCAGGTTAAATACCGTTCTGCCCAAGGTGCGGGCAGAACGGTATTGGAGATTCAGACTGGGTACCCTCAACTGGGTTAAGCCGTCGGATCAGACTGATCGTTGCCATAGCGCGACGGCTAGCTCAAGAGGCCGCATCAAGGTGCTGCATCACGGTTGATAGGTCTAGGTAGGCTTCCACAATGTCTGCCAAGTTGTTGAGCATTACCTCGCGCTGCTCTCGGTAGTTAGCAACCCCGGTGGGCAGTGATTTTAGACCCCGCTGTTGGCGCAATCGGTTTAGCCAAGAGCGTCGCCACGCGCCATTGTCAAATACGCCGTGCAGATAGGTACCCCAAAGGGCTTGGGTCGAATCCACCACGCCTAAGTTGCGATCATCATACATCGGGTGGAAGGTCACCCCTTCTGCGGCTTCATCTTCGGCTAGGTGGCTGCGTCCCTGGTGAATTTCGTAGCCGCTGATGGGAAGCCCTGACTGGGGAAAGTTGGAGGAGGCCTGCCGTTGGCGCGTGATTTTTTGCCCGGTAATCACGGACTTCAGGGGAATCAGCCCCAGCCCTTTGTAGCGTCCTTCGTGTCCCTCTAATCCTTCGGGATCCGCGAGCATTTTACCCATCATTTGATAGCCCCCGCAGATGCCCATGACGGTGCCGCCTGCCATGGCGTAGTTCTGAATGGCTTCAGCCATGCCGGTTTTTTGCAGCATGACCAAGTCGGCAATGGTGGTTTTGGAGCCGGGCAAAATCACCGCGTCGGGGTAGCCCAAGGTGTCTTTTAGGCCCACATAGCGTAGGTTGACGCTGGGTTCTGCTTCGAGCGGGTCAAAATCGGTGAAGTTTGAAATGCGCGGCAGGCGAATAACGGCAATGGTAAGGTCGGTGTGGGTGTTGACAGTAGGGCGCTCGAGGAGAGACAAAGAATCCTCTGCAGGGAAGGGTGAATCAATCCATGGGATGACGCCAATGACCGGGATGCCGGTTCGCTTTTCTAACCACTCGACGCCGGGTTGCAGAAGCGATCGCTGGCCTCGAAATTTATTGATGATAATGCCCTTGATCAGCGCGCGCTCATCGGGCTCTAGCAACTCTAAGGTGCCAATAATCTGAGCAAAGGCACCGCCCCGATCTATATCCACCACCAACAGCGTAGGAGCATTGAGGTGTTTCGCCACCCGCATATTGGTTAGATCGCGATGTTTGATGTTGACTTCTACCGGACTGCCTGCACCCTCGCAGACGATGATGTCAAATTCATCGCCTAGGCGGCTCAGAGATTCTTCGATGGCTTGCCAGCCGGTCTCAAAAAATTGCTCGTAGTAGTCTACTGCGCTAATTTTGCCGATGGGTCGCCCTTTGAGCACCACTTGCGAGGTCATGTCGCCTTGGGGCTTGAGGAGGATGGGGTTCATCTCGATGCGGGGGGCAATGCCTGCAGCCCACGCCTGAACAGCTTGGGCGTGACCGATCTCGCCCCCGTTGGCGGTGACATAGGCATTGTTGGCCATGTTTTGTCCCTTAAACGGCGAAACCTTCCATCCTTGGCGGTTCAAAATCCGACAAATTGCTGCGGTCAGAAGCGATTTTCCGGCGTGGGAGGTCGTCCCGACAACCATGATGGCTTTCATCCATTTCCTCCGAGGGGGCGGTGAGCAAGCGGGCGTGAGTGGATCAACAGGAGAACGGTTGCGTGAGGCAATGATGCAGGAAAGACAAGACTTGGAATGTACCTATTTTAGCCAGCTTAGGCGATGTCTCCACTGGGCTAGCCAGTTGAGCAGGCGATCGCCCCAGGTTGCCGCTAGAACAGGGCGACGCTGCCAGCGATCGAGCAGTTGCCGACCGAGGGGCGTGAGCCGAAAGCTGTCGGTTAACCCCTGACCATCCACCTCGCGCCGCAGCATTCCCACCTGAATCAGCCAGAGGAGCTCGCGCTCAACCGCAAATTCGCTCAGGGTGCGCCGGGTGTATTGGTTTTGAGTGCCTGCACTGCCCACCACTGCCATCAGCGCCACGCCTTCCCAGCGCATGGTTTCGTAGAGCGGTTGGCAAAACGGTGCGCATCGGGCAGCGCGTTCGGCCCGCTCTAGCGTGGCAGCAGGATAAAAGCCCGGCGGCGGTGGGTTGGATTGGGTTGTGGTCATTGTAAACGGGAAGACACGAAATTTGAGAGTGTCTATTCAATAGCGTATATGATTTGGCTGTTTTCGAAGGGGATGCGCTGGCGCGTTTCGCTCCAACGGCGATCGCAGGTTGGTAGTCCACCCTGTTATCTGTCTGCATGAGTTGTATGTAACATTAGTTCGAGTTAAAAGGGTTTGAGCTTATCCCGAACTCAGGTTATGTAGCTGTACGGGGATTTTTGAGTTGTATGGGGATTTTTGAGGGTTCCTGGCGCAGCCCGCAAACCATCGCTCGTGCAACTCATCCTCGACAGCATCAGTTCTGGATGGGTGAGCCAGGGTCTAGTTGGTTAGAATTGTGCCTACATCTTGTTGGGCACCGCGTTCGTGGTGGAAGGATCGATGGATATGGCAGAGGTAGTCAAAGATGAGGCGTTTGGCATTGTGCCGATTTGGCGGCATCTTGAGGGCGATCGCATTTTGTTGATTCAGCATCATGCGGGGCACTGGGGCTTTCCTAAGGGCCATGCCGACCCAGGAGAGACGGCGATCGCCACTGCATGCCGCGAGTTTGAAGAAGAAACGGGTATTCGCGAGTATCAGCTGATTCCCGAGACGCCCTCGTTTACAGAACGCTATGGGTTTCGGAACGGCGGCAAGCGAGTGGAGAAATCGGTGACGTATTTTGTGGCAGAGGTGCGATCGCCCGATGTGATTCCCCAAGCGGCAGAAATTCGGGATCACGCTTGGCTACCCTACGAGGCTGCTTTAGAGCGCATCACCTTTGATCAGGCGCGCTTGCTGCTGGGGCGCGTCCGCGACTGTTTGGCTGGGCAATAGCGCGGAGTGACCTCGCGGTCTAGCCCGCTGAACCTTTCATCCGCTGAACCATCAGCCCACTGAACCATTCGCCCGCTTAAATATTCGCCTGCTTAAATGCTCGCCCGCCTAAATATTCACCTGAACAGTGGGGATCACTCGTTCATATTGCGATAGGTGGCAACCGCCGACGGCGAAATGCGATTGAGATAGCGGAAAATCCAATACTTAAAAATCGTATCCAGAATCACCGGAAAGGTCGCAATAAACAGAAAGATAAATTCCCGGTCTGCGGCAAGCCCAAAATGCTGAGAAATGCCCTCTAGCAGCACCTCCCAGCCGTGCGGCGAGTGGAATCCCACAAAAATGTCGGTGAATAGAATGATCACAAACGCTTTGGCGCTGTCGCTGAGGCCATAGACCACCTCGTCAATAAAGGATTTCAGCACCTCTACTTCGCGTCGGCTGGCGGCTAGCACGATCCCAAACATCCCCATCGCCATCAGATCGGCAAAGACGTTCTTCACCGCGTCATTGCTGCGCTGGTGATACACCTCACGAATTTCTAGCACCTTTTCTTGAAACTGCTCCTGCATCTCGGGTTCTGAGAGGCGGGGGGTTTTGCCAATCAGCTGTTCAAATCGCGAAATTTCCTCAAACCGCCGCAGCTCTTGAAAGGCTTCCTGCTCCATATCCATGTTCAAAAACGCGCCCACCCGTTCCTGAGTGCGAATGCGATCAACCACCGGGCCAACGACAAAGCTTTTGGCGACTTGCTGGGTCAGCAGCGGCAGAATAATGAGCAGCAGCACTAACCGCAGGGCGATAGAGGTTCTCGCCCGCGACATGCGGTAGTTATCCATCACCTCTTGCTCAGAGCTGGGATCAAGATCCCGCTTGATGCGTTCTGCGGTGCGTAGGATGGAGCGAGGCAAAACGCCCGTGCGATCGGCAAAGGATTCGATGCCGTCCATGGCGTCATCGGGACGGAATTTGCTGATGGACTGCGGGGTAGTGGGGCGTTCGGCTTTGCCACCTCGAAGAGCATTGCCCGGCTTGCGAGTGGCGTTGGCGTCTGGTTTGGTTGCCCCAGGCACCACCACCACGCCAGAGGAGGGCGATCGGGACGATGCGCCGTAGCGGGCAAGCACCTCGTCGATGGCAGTCAACTTGCGAAAAATTAGCGCGGGCTTGTCGATGATGTTGACATCGTAGGTTTCGTCTGTGGAGGACTCTAGCGCCACTTCTGTCACCGATCGGGGGGTGGCCCGCAGCACCGTGTTACTGGTTTGAAACACCGCTAGTCGCGTGCGGGCTGTGTTCAGGTGTTTCCGCAACTCTGCCTGAAAGTAAGCGTGGGTGCTGCTGCCATAGGTGCCATAATCAGCCGTGATGCGCCCGCCACCAAAGTAGTTGTCTTCGATGACTTTGATTCGCATGGCGGCTTCATAGGCGTCGTCGAGGGCGCGTTCTGGGGTGCCCTGAAACCATTGGCTAGCGCTGCGAAATGCGCCCCTGAGGGTTGAAAAAATGGGGTTGGTCATAGGTTGAGGAGGGCGATCGCCAACAGAGTGTTAAAACAGGCGTTAAACCAAGACGTTAAACCAAGGCGCTAGTAATGGCTGCTAAAGAAAATCCCAGGTTTCCCAGCAGTCATACCGTAGGGATAAACAGCTATTTGCCAATGCAGGGATATTCGTTTTGAGAAATGGCCCCAAACGGTGGATTTCGTTAGGCGGCGGGTGCCTTGGCATTTAGCCTTACAGCAAAGACAAGCGCAACCCGTTATTTTAGGAGTACGTTGTATCCTACCAAATTCAACCGGAGACCCTTTGGCACGCAGCCATTCAACCGATTCTATTCATGCCGATTCTAGGCCCCACACCCAGCCCGATGCCTGGTGGATTGTGGGGGCCGCGCGCAGCGGCAAAACGATGCGCCTAATGCAGCAGTTGGGGCAGATGGCGTGCCCTACAGCCGCTATGCAGCCCAGTTTGCTGATGGCCGCCAATGGTGACAACCGCATTGCTCTGATGGAGCGGCTGGCCGCGTCGGACTATGGTGGCTATCCTGTGGTATCGGCCACGCCGCTGGGCTTTTTTCAAGATGAGGTGGTGCTGTTTTTTCCGTTGCTCGTGCAGGAACTGGGTCTGCAGGCCCAGTTTCCCCTGCGGCTGCGACCTGAAACAGAGCAAGAACTGGCGACGCGTCTGTGGCAACCGGCGATTGAGGACGGCACGCTGGCGCTAGCGGGTGTATCGGACTATTTTTTGGTGCGGCGCATGCTGGACATGATGCAGCTAGCCGGAGCCAGCGGCACGCCTATCGAAGATATCCCCACGATGCTGCAAGAGGGGTTTGGCAGCCCGGACGATGTGCCGGATTTGTGGCAGCACATGGGGGATGCGTTGCAGCGCTGGCGGCGCTGGTGTTTGGATCGAGGGTTGCTCACCTATGGGCTGGTGACGGAGCTGTATTGGCGCTATCTGCTGCCGCACCCCGCGTATCAACAGATCCTGGGCGATCGCTACCAAGCCCTATTTGCTGACGATGTGGATGAGTATCCGGCGATCGCCCAGGATCTGTTTTCGCTGCTGTTAGATCGGGGACTTCCCAGCGCTTTTACCTATAACCCTGAGGGGGCCATTCGCTGGGGCCTAGGGGCTGATCCCTACGCGTTGCAGCAGGTGGGCGATCGCTGTCAACACCTGCGCCTTGATCCCCCCACAGCATCTCTAGGGGCAACATGGGCAGAGCCTCTGGTGCATTGGGTGCGCGAGCCCATGCTGATGCCTGCGCTGCCACCAGAGATGCAGGCGATTGAAACCGTCTCTCGGGCAGATTTGCTGCGCTACACCGCAGATGTGATTGCGGTGGCGGTCGAGCGGCACGAGGTGTCTCCGCAGGATATTGCCATTATTGGGCCAGGGGTGGATGCGATCGCCCGCTACACCCTACGCGCCATCCTCACGGGCAAGGGGATCGCCGTTGATGCCCTCAACGATCAGCAGCCGCTCAATGGGTATCCCAAGGTGCGATCGCTCCTGACCCTGCTGGCGCTGGTCTATCCCGGCCTGGGGCGACTGCTGTCACCCGAGGCGATCGCCGAGATGCTGGTGGTGCTCAGCCAGACCCCTACCGTGCCAAAGGCTGGTGCCTCGCTCGATGCTGCACCCGACCCTGTGCTCGATCCGGTTCGGGCAGGGCTGCTGGTCGATCACTGCTTTGTGCCCGATCCCACCCATCCCAAGCTGCTCGAAACCAGCGCCTTTCCTCGGTGGGATCGGCTAGGCTACCAGCCTGCCCAGGCCTATGACCGCATCCGTCTGTGGATTGATGCCCAAGTGGAGCAGCAGCGGCAGCGTCTCATCCCCAGCCCGGTCAATTTGCTTGACCGAGCCATTCAGTCCTTTTTCTCAGGCGGTAGCCATTTGCCCTACGACCAGCTCACAGCCCTCCGCGAGCTGATGGAAACCGCCCAGCACTACTGGGAGGTCGACAGTCGCCTACGCCAAGCTGACGCCACTCTTGGCTCTCATGCTGATAAATCGGCTGACAAACTGGCCGATAAACCAGTGGAAGGCACCGTCCCCGAAAAGTCGACGAGCGTGGGTAATTTTATCCAGCTCTTGCGCAGCGGCACAATTACGGCTGATCCCTACCCCGTGCGATCGCTCCGTCCTCGTCCGGCAGTGACGCTGGCCACGCTCTATCAATATCGCGCCAATCGCTGCGTCCATCCCTGGCAGTTTTGGCTGGATGCAGGCTCAGCCCTGTGGCTCACGGGCGGCAGCACCCTGTTTGGGGCACCGCTCTTTTGGCGATCGCATAGGGGTCAGCGCTGGGCGGCGGCAGATGCTATGCAGTTTGACCAGCAGCGCCTAGGGCGGCAACTGGGGGATTTGCTCTATCGGGTTGATGGGCTGCATGAAACCGGAGCCATGGCCCCGGATCAGGGTTCTCCTGTACCCCGACGAATTGTGCTGTGCCACAGCGACCTCGCCATTACGGGACAAGAGCAGAACGGCCCGCTGTTGTCCTTGGTGAATGCAGTCAATCCCATGCCGATTGATGCCCGTTCTCTTGAGTCCAACACGGTCAAGTCCAGCTCCAGCGATTCCAGTGCTCCAGAGGCCGTGCAATGACCCAACTCGCCTCTCGACTGGTGCTGCTTTACATTCCCTTGGTGGGGTGGGTGCTTTTGGGCTTGGTGCTGGGGCATCGGCTGCCTCAGCGCTGGTGCAACGGGCTCGGCAAGTTTTTGTTTTGGATTGGGGTGCCCATCAGCGTGATTGGGTTTTTGCGCGGTGTGGATTTGTCGGGGCCAGTATGGGCCGCTCCGGCGATCGCCTGGGGTGCGATCGCTGTGGGGGCGCTGCTGGCAGGGTTATGGATCAGTTGGGAAACCACCGGAATGCGTCGTCCCCGTCACTCATCGGGTTCTGTCGCTCCGCCATCTGCCACCCGGCTGCACCAGTCCGCCACCCAGGGCAGCTTTTTGCTGGCGTCAATGGTGGGGAACACCGGCTACTTGGGGTATCCCGTGACGCTAGCGCTGGTGGGGGTGCAGCACTTTGGCTGGGCGCTGTTTTACGATATGGGCGGCACGATGATTGGCGCGTATGGCGTCGGGGTGCTGCTGGCGAGCCGGATGGGGCAGGCGTCACCGCAGTTGCGTCAGCCGCTGTTGGCAATTTTGATCAACCCAGCACTGTGGAGTTTTGGGGTGGGGCTGGTGCTGCGCCCGATCAGCTTTTCAGCGAGTGTGGAAACGGCGCTCCAGGCGGGGGCATGGGGCAGTGTGGCGCTGTCGCTGGTGCTGATTGGGATGCGGCTCAGCCAGCTGCGCTCATGGCAACATACCCGACTGGCCTGCATTAGCCTCAGTTTTAAGATGGTGCTGGTGCCGCTGGTGCTAGGGCTGTTGCTCACGGCGGCGGGTCTGTCGGGGGCACCCCGGTTGGCGCTGGTGCTGCAAATGGCGATGCCGCCTGCCTTTGCCACGCTGGTGATTGGTGAAGCCTATAACTTAGATCGCGATCTCACCGTCACAGCGCTGGCGATCGGCTCGGTGGTGTTGCTGGCGATGCTGCCGGTGTGGGTGTGGCTGTTCCCGGTATAGCTATTCCCGGTATAGCTATTCCTGGTGTAGTGATCAATCTATTAGGACTGACGCAATTGGACGATTTTAGGGAGGCTAAGCCTTTCTAAAATCGTCCAAGATTCCTAGGACGCTGCACGAAGTGCGTCAGGCCTGTCTATGCGGCTCGGTTAGCAGTCACCGGATGGGCAGTTCCTGCGGCGTCAGGTTTCTATGTGTGATGATTTAGGGAGTTGGCTTCGGCTGCATTGTCTCAATTTTCACCGTCTCAATCCTCACCCTGGCCCAGCATGGAATTATTTTTTGCCGAATTGCGCCGAAGTTGGATTCAGCTTTTGCGCTATGCATCTGAGGCGATCGCCGGCATTCTCATCACTACGGTGGTGTTCTACGGTTTGTTTTTGAGCGCCAACTACATTGCGGGCACGGGTAACCCCGAGGGCGATCGCCTTGAAACCATCATCGTCGGCTATTTGCTGTGGACGCTGTCGCTGTTTATCATGAGCGACATCGCCGGGGGCATTCAGCGCGAAGCGCAAACCGGAACGCTAGAGCAACTGTTTCTGTCGCCCTATCCCTCGACGCAGGTGTTTTTGACGCGGGCGATCGCCAGCCTCAGCATTCAGCTCACCCTGTTGGGCACCATTCTGGTGATTATTGTGAATTTGACGGGCACTCGCCTCTCGTTTCAGCCTGTCTTTCTGCTGCCCTTTGCCACGGTGCTACTGGGGGCCTATGGGCTAGCCTTTGCCGTCGCGGCGATGTCGCTGCTGCTCAAGCAAGTGCAGCAATTGCTGGGCATTTTGCAGTTTGGCCTGCTGTTTTTGCTGTCCGTTCCCACAGAGACTTTGCCCACGCCCATTCGGATTTTGGCAGGGCTGCTGCCGATGACGCCCGGTGCCGGATTATTGCGCGAGGTGATGGCGCGGGGCGCGTCGCTGGGTCTGGTGCCGCTGCTGATAGCGCTGGCGAATGGAGCGGTTTACCTGTCCCTGGGGCTGCTGCTGTTTCGTGTGGCTGAGGGCGTCACCAAACGCCGGGGCAAACTCGCGGGCTACTGAACAATCACGCAACCTGAGTTTGGGTTTACCTCAAGGGTTTTGGAGTGCCCCAAAGCCCGTCTTAACCCGAACTGGCGTTCACGCAGGCGGAATAGTGCTATGCGGTGCGATCGCAGGTGGGAGTCATGGCGATCAAATCTTCGATATTGACCAGCATGGTTTGGCAAATGGCGTCGAGGGGCAGGTCGTTGGGGTCGCGCCCAAAGGGGTTTTCAATTTCAATGCCAATTTCTTCAATGCCAAACAGCGTAAAGCTCACCAGCGTCACCACAGGCCCAGTCCAAAACCCCAAGTCTTGCACTACCTGAAACGGCAGCGTTAGGCAATAGATCAGCAGCAGTTGCTTAAGGTGAATCGCATAGGCCATCGGAATCGGCGTTTTGAGAATGCGCTCGCAGCCCCCGAGAGCATCCGTTAAGTCGTTGATGAGGGTTTGCATGGCCTGAGCTTGGTAGGGATGAATTTGGTGGCGTTGCAGCCCCCGCTGCAATCCATCCCCAAGCCAAACGGCGATTTTGAGGGCGGGGTGGTTGGTTTGGGTCAACTCGTCTAGTTGCTCAGCCAACAGCAGCGGCGTTAGTTCGTCGGGGTTGATGGGCTCTTGCCGCAGCCCCACTTTAGTGGCGATGGCAAAGGCCACAATCAAGTGCAGCAGCGCAATTTTAGTGGGGCGATCGCCCGGTTCCTGTTCCTGCACCGTCACCCAAATCTGCCGCGCCAAACTGCGCGCTGTGTTCACTAAATGGCCCCACAGTTTGCGCCCTTCCCAATAGCGCTCATAGGCGGTGTTGGTGCGAAATACCAAAATCAGCCCGAGCACCACATTGGGAATAATTGTCACCAACCCCGGCATGTGGACGGGTAGCCCCAGCGCAAACATCACGGCGATTAGTTCTGCCAACACCCCACACACCAGAGTCCGAGGCCAGATGGCGGGAATCACCGAGCCTCGCGTTTGCAGCGCAAACCGAAACCAAGACCGACGCGTCATCGGCATGGGATATCGAAATAAATAACGCAGGGAGGCGAGTCGCTTTAGCACGAGGAGACGGCACCTAGAGTCAGCATTGCCATCGTATCTAACTCCCTAGCGGTCATGCCAACGCCGCCATGGCCTCTATCGACCGCAGCTATAGCGGGGATAGGCGACGTTGAAGGTGGGGAGTGGTAGGGTCGCGGACTGGATGCAGGTGACGGGCGTCGGTGAGTTTGCAGTCTGCACCTGTACTGTGGCGGGCGTGGCCGATTCGGTCACGTCAGGATTAGCCATTAGCCATAGGTCAAAGGGCGGAGCATAAGGCAGTGGAACCGCCTGGAGGTCTTGCCACAGCTGATCGTATCCCTCAGTGCGGGGGAGAAAGGCGATCGCCCCCTGCACCCCAGGCTCTAGCTGAGCAAGCTCTAGGCCCACGCTCAGCCCCAAAGCCGTATCTTGAGGCGACCGAGTGCTGACGGCGATCGCCACGGGCTGGTCAGTTCCTTCAGCCATTGCTTGGGCCAGCAGCCGGGGATTGAAACTTTTGTGAAAACCGTAGCCGTGAATCACCAGCACCGTGCTAAATAAGCTCACCAGTAGCACCACGGCTTGCACCACCTGCCCAAAGGTCACGGTCAGATCCAACGGTGACGCCAGGCGCAGCTTAGTAGAAAAGCGAGTGCGGCGGCGTTTGCGCGGCGGCACATGGGTCAGGGCCACGGCTAACAGGGCACACAAGCCAGGATAGTACACAAAGGTATAGCGGGGTGCCAGCGTAATATCCCGCCCCAGTCCATAAATCACGATCAGGTATTGCAGCAGCACCATGCCGGTAAAGCCCAGCAGCAGCAGCAAGGGTGGATGCTCCGGGGAGAGGTGCCACAGGTAGCGCAGCCCCCGCAAGGCTTGCCAAAAGACCCAGCCCGCTACGCCCAGCATCACGATTGCCAACGGAATGGCGATCGCCAGCGGCTGTTCTTCTACCGGGAGCATGATGATCATCACCACCCAGCTCACCAGCCCCTGAGCCAGGGGGTTAACGACCCCGCCAAGGCCGGGGGCCAGTGCCAGCCAGTCGGTTTCAGAACGGCTCTGATGGTTTAGCAGGGTGGGAATCCACGGCAGATAGCCCAGAATAATGGCGAGGGTGGAAAGGGCGATCGCCCCCCAGCCCACCCGTGTGCCCATGCGGTGCCAGAGCATCCAGCCCACCAGCGCCGCTACCTGCGCCACCACCGCCAGCGCCACAAAATAGTGGACGTAGAGTCCGAGCAGGTTGACCCCAATCCAGCCAAACCAGACCCAAGCCCGAAACTGCTGCCGCATCACATCCTGCTGCATTAACAGCAGCGCCACCAGCCCCAGGGTAATGAGCAACATGGGCAGGGTGTAGTGGCGCGCCTCTTGCGAGAGATAGACTGCAAAGGGCGACAGGGCCATGAGCGCGGCGGCCATGAGCCCTGCCCGTGCCGAAAAGGCCAGTCGGTTGATGGTATACAGCGCGGCGATCGCCCCGACCCCACACCAGGCCGGGAGCGATCGCAACGCCCCAGCCAAGCCATCAGCGGAGATCGGCAGCCAGCTCAGCCAACGGTAGAGCACACAAAAAAACAGCGGTGGATGTACCGAATCAGTCGCAACCTGCTGGCTAATCTCGGCACAGCTGACGCCGGGCTGCAGCGCAAACCAGCTCTGCACCGCCGCCACATCTATAAACTGTGCCGTGGCCACCTCGCTATAGCGGCGACCTAGCCCAAAGATGGCGGTGATGACTTCGTCTCGCCACAGCGGTTTTAGGTCGATCTGCCAAAAGCGCAGCACCGCCCCTACCAGCAGCACCGCTGCCAGCAGCCCATAGTGGGAAAGAGGCACTGATTCATGATGAAATTTATAGCGATCCAAGGGATGTTTAAGGGGAGTGTTTAGGGGGGAGTTAAGGAGTGGAGGGCGAGGGCGAGGGCGCATCGGCCTTGAGACAGCGAATGGCTTCGAGCATACCTTTGGCTTTGTTGAGCGTTTCCTGATACTCTGCTTCAGGAATGGAGTCGGCCACTAAGCCAGCGCCAGCCTGAACGCTAACGGTAGCCCCCCCGCTGGGGTTGGCCTGCACAATCATTGTCCGAATGGCGATCGCCGTATTCAGCTGGCCTTCAAAATCGTAATAGCCATAGGCACCCGAATACACACCCCGACGGTGACCTTCTAGCTCGTGAATAATTTCCATCGCGCGGATTTTGGGAGCGCCGCTGACGGTGCCCGCCGGAAAAGTCGCCTTCAGCAGTTCCCAGGCGGTTTTTCCCGGCGCCAGCTTGCCCACTACATTACTGACAATGTGCATCACATGGGAGTAGCGCTCAATCACCATCAGCTCATCCACTGAAACGGTGCCGCTCTGGCAGACGCGCCCCAAATCATTGCGCCCCAGATCCACCAGCATCACATGCTCGGCCACCTCTTTGGGGTCTTGCATCAGGTCTTCAGCCAGGGCATTGTCTTCGGCCACCGTTTTGCCTCGGGGGCGCGTGCCCGCGATGGGGCGCAGCGTGGCAATTTTGGGGCTGGGCGCAGCGTCGCTGTCGGGAGCCTGGTTGGGGTCGTAGCTCGGGTCGTTGTCGGCCTTCACCATCACTTCAGGACTAGACCCAATGATCTGCCAATCGCCAAAGTGGAAATATGCCATGTAAGGAGAGGGATTGATTAGCCGCAGCGAGCGGTAGAGCGAGAACGGATCGCCCCGATAGGGCGTAGACAGCCGCTGCGAAATCACCACTTGAAAAATATCGCCTGCGCGGATGTAATCTTTTGCTTTCACCACGTTGGCGCAAAACTGCTCTGGCGTGACGCTGCTGGTGTAGGGCAGGGGTTCTGCTACGGCCCCCTGTGCTCCGGGTGACACCCATTCCAAAATGGTGTCGCGACCCGATAGCGGCAGCCGCAGCTTGGCGACCATCTGACGCACGCGATCGCACGCTTGGTCATAGGCCGCTTGCAGGGCCACCGCTGGGTCGCGCAAATCCGCATAGGCGATCGCCCAGATTTTGCGCTGCACCTGGTCAAACACCAGCATGTGGTCAATCTGCATCCACAGCCCGTCGGGGGTGTCAGCTTCGCCTGCCGCAAACACGGGCACCCGTGGCTCAATCCAATGGATGAGCTCATAGCCCCAAAACCCAAACAGGCCGCCAATCCCCGGCGGCAACTGCGGCAGCGTCACCGGGCGGTAGGGGCTCAGGCAGTCGCTTAGGGTGATAAACGGATCGCCCTCAAACACCTGATGCGAGCCATCGCGGTGGGTTTGAGTAGTGCCATCGCCCCGCGCCTCTAGCACCCACACCGGATCGCAGCCCACAAAGCTATACCGTCCTAGGCGATCGCCCCCTTCTACCGACTCCAACAAAAAGCTATAGGGCTGCCCGGCACACACCTTGTACCACGCCGAAACCGGCGTATCTAAGTCAGCCACCCACTCCTGATACACCGGGACGAAGTTGCCCTGGGTCGCCAACTGACAAAAT
This sequence comes from Kaiparowitsia implicata GSE-PSE-MK54-09C, assembly GCA_019359435.1. Taxonomy (GTDB): domain Bacteria; phylum Cyanobacteriota; class Cyanobacteriia; order Elainellales; family Elainellaceae; genus Kaiparowitsia; species Kaiparowitsia implicata. Next base: position 13,715 of record JAHHHI010000070.1, on the reverse strand, counting down.
TGCTCGAATTCGGGAAATGCCATAGACCAGTTATAGCGCTTGCCATCTAGCTTAAGACAATTAGGTGAAATAGAATCGAGCACAGCGGCGCGGCGCGTTTAACCTGCTGTCTCAACGGCTGGGCTGAAGTCCCATTTTTCAAAATTAGGGTTACAGATGTTGGGATGACGCGTGCTCTCGGAGCGTGCTATCCCACCATAAAATTAATGTCTTAATGTCATCAGAATTAACGTCATCCTAGGATTAACACTCAATCTTTGCTGACCCAACAAAACGGGGCAGGCGTTAGCCTACCCCGGTTGTAAACCATACAGCAAGGAGAAATGACTGTTTGCGTCATCGTCACAACAGCCATCGCCACAACAACTATCGTCACAACAGCCATCATCACAACAGCCATTGTCACAACAGCTGCCGCAGGCGCGAAGGCTGAGCCAACATGCGCCCACGGACACCCGCTGTAATCTAGGGATCGTAGGTTTGTTTGCCGCTGAACTTGACGTCGATGGGATTGGGATTGCTGCCAATATTGCGTGGCACGGCTCCCACCTTTTCGCGACCCTGATTTACCTTCTCAGGGAAGACCCCATCTGCAGGATGCAGATAGGTCGTCTCGCCGCTGGGCAGAATTCGGTAGATCTTATAGTCTTCAATTCTGGGCTTAAACTTGGTGCGAAACTGTGCTCCGAGGGCAAGACACTGCTCTTTGCGCGCCAGATACAGAAGGTTTTCGCCCTCGTTCATCACGGCAGCCCCACCGGTTGGCATTTCAAAAACCTGCTCTTTAGAGCTGGTCCAGGTGATGGCATATTTTTCTTCGGTTTCGGCTTTGGTGAGCAGCCCGCCAGTGCTGCCGCCGAATTTAGGAGTTTGTCCAGTAAGTGTCTCTGTCATGGATATGTTCCTGAACATTTTTTGGAATCGTATCACTCTGAAATGTTGATATAGCGGAATGTTCAGGAACTGTTACAGTTCTTCAGAGGTTCGGTTTTGTGCTATGGCTTAACCCAATGAATGCGCCCATTGGACGCGTTCATTGGACTGGGCTGTGGTTTAGGTGTTGTTGAAATTTTAGGTATCGTTGAACTTGACCAGCTCTAGCGCTCCTAGCCCGATCTCGTGGGCAGAGAGCGATCGCACCTCATACAGCGCCAAAAAGTCATCCAGCTTTGGGTTGCCCTGCGCTTTGCCCGTGACACCCTTGGCAATCACCAATCCGCAAATGCCCTTCGTCTTTTTGCAGCGCTGATCCCACTTTTTGCGCGCTTCAACATGCACGGGGTCATCTTCAATGAACTCGCCAAATAGGTGCAAGTCACCATCCCCAGTTCTAAAAATGCCGAGGTCGTAGCACATTCCCGCGAAGGTATCTTCTCCTGGGTTAAACAGAATGGCGTCTACCCCTCCGGCTGAGCGCAGGCTGTCGATTAGCGCTTTGGCCTTAGGGCGTGAGGTTTGAATCATCACCACAGGGAACCACTCCAGCTTTTTGGGTAAGGCTTGGTCAGTGGGCTGATGCACCGCCACTTCGGCCCGCAGAGAATCTAGCAAATCCATCGGAATTGCGCCCAAGCTGTAAAAGGATTTTTTGGGAATCAAGTCATCCCGCAAAACTGGAATGAGGTTTGGCTCTAGAGCTTCGAGCAGGTCGTCGGGAGTCTCGTCAACGATGGCAGCAAGTTCGGCTGCGAGGTCGGGGCGAGTCGCTACTACAACTGAGAGCCCCTCGTCAGAATTGGTGAGATGAGGAATGGTGTAGCGATCGCGCATCACGGGAAAATGGTGGCTGTCTAATGACTCGAGATGCTGCTCAAAAAACTGATGCAGCGCCATCAGCGCCGCTGCCACAGTGGCGGCTTCCGCTTCATCAAGGTTGGCTCGCATTCCCTCAAGTGGGTTCAAAGAGCCCAGGGTGACGCCCAGCGGGTCATGCTCGGGGCTTGCTTCCCCGTTTGACTGCACCAACTCTTGATCAAAGGTGAGGAAGAAACAATCCTGCTGCAAGAACGTTTGCTCAATCTGCTCTGGTGACTGCTCTGCGGCCAATAGTTCGAGCCGAAATGCCTTCAGCGACTCCATCGACCGATACAGCAAAAAGCCAAACTCCATGCCCAGCATGCCCATAACTGAGACATAGAAGGTTTCACTGCCGAGGTTTTCAGCGTCATCGGCACGGGTCAGATCAATCTGAATAATTTTTTCTTCGTCTAGCACGTCCCACGGCGCATCGTGCCAGAGGTCAAAGGCGATCGCCCGGAGCGCATCGGCTTGATCAGCAGGCAGGCTAGGAGGCTGTCGCCCTACAAACTCCTGCAGGCTATGATAAACCTCGTTGAGCAGGGGCAGGTCTGCTGCATAGGCAATCGTGATATCCAGATCTTGCAACACCCCGCGCAAGAAGAATTGCAGCTCGCGATCGCTCACCACAATTTTTTGAGGCCGCGCCGGAATCGTTTGGGGCGCACTGGGGGACTCCATCGCCCGCAGCAGCGTGCGAACAACCGCTTCTTGACCCACATCACTCGGCACCACATCCATCGCTCGGATGGTTTCATCGACGCCATCAATCCACAAAATGCAGTCTTCATGATGGGCCGCCGCGTCTGCTTGAATTGACACCACAAGCGAGCGATCGGCCAGCATCCGGCGATCGCCCTCCCATACGTTGGGCAATTGAGGCAATTGCTGAAGGCGACGGCGCGTGGAGGGAGTAAGGCTAGACATAAGCAAAACAAGAGAATCGTGAGCAAGCCTGTCGGTACACCGGAGTCAGAGTCGCGATTCCAAAGCTTCCAAAACTACAGTACCTAAACTACAGCACCTAGAGTAGTACCTACAGTTTAGAACCCCATTCTAGGGACGCTGTTTTAGAACCCTGCACTTGAACTTTGAGCGCCCAAACGTAATCGGGTCAGTAGCTTTGGCTTAGAGGCTACAGGTTGAACGTTGGCCTCAGTGGGTAGTTCCCGGTGGACTGGCTCTGATGCGACCCCTCTATTATGGTGGGCTTTTCTCAATGGTGATCATTCACAATGAGAATTGTTGCAGCAACGGCATTGTATGAAGATCGAGGTTTACTAAACTTCTTGAAAGTCCCCAATATTAAAGTGTCCGACTAAACTTCCTAAACTTCCAACATTTGCACGTTCTAGCGCAGCCTCAACGGCAAACGATACAAGGAATCCAGTCTTATCCAAATACCTTGGGATACCGCTAAATCAAGGCCACACGTCCACCCCGTTAAACAGGTGCTCTCTGAATTTGGGTTGAATTAAAGCAGGGCACTATTCGATAAACTAGAGCGATTTTACTTTAGCGTTGCAGCAATTGAGTTGAGAAAACTGGCACCCTTGACACAACTAAAGGGACAGAGCGTTTAGACTGAGTACAGGTTAAGGAGCAGCAAACCCATGACACAGACACAAGCAGCACCCGCTCAACAAAGCGGTATTCTCATTACAGATAACGCAGTTAAGCAAGTTTTATTCTTAAAAGAGAAGCAAGGCGGAAGTGCCATCTGCCTGCGGGTAGGCGTGCGCCAGGGTGGGTGTTCTGGCATGTCCTACACGATGGATTTCGAAAACCCCTCCAACATTCGCCCCAATGATGAGGTGTATGACTACGATGGGTTTCAGGTTGTGTGCGATCCAAAAAGCATGCTTTACCTGTATGGCCTTGTGCTCGATTACAGTGACTCAATGATCGGCGGCGGCTTTCAGTTCACCAATCCCAATGCTGCACAAACCTGCGGCTGCGGCAAATCCTTCTCATCTTAGGGTCTGATTTCCTAAATCTCTTTTGGGACGCTAGCTGAGCTTTGTATGCCAGCGCCACCCAGCACTTGTTAAGCCCGTGTCAAGCACTAAAATCTTGACATGGGTTTTTAGTTGCGTTGGGGCATTTCGCGCTCTTAGGGAGAGATTCAGGTGAAGTGACTCCTCAGAATTGGTACAATTCTTTGGGAATGCTTGGAGATGAACGCTAGAACCATGCCCCGCTCTTTTGCAGGCGGGCGGCGGATAGACGATGCGCCGCGTTCAAAATAGACTGAGGGGCGGGCTAATGCAGGCGCAGGTGCGAAGAGCGCAAAGTCTACAGCCGTCACCCTATTGGGATGCTTGTTAGTTGTTCTTCAATAGGCTTTGGCGAGTGCAAGTAGCATGATAGAACGCTTCGCCACTGCTGCTATCCCTCAAGCTGCCGCAATAAACGCGATGGGGATATAGCGACGTTCTACATGGCCGTTGTTCTAGCGTGACCCTCAGTCTATCTCCTAGGATGGCGAGATGAGAGAGAAGGGCGATCGCCCCATAACACCCAACCCCAAGAATCCAACACTAAGACAGCACAACGCAGGTTAATATCGCAGGTTAATTATGTCGGAGCTAACAGTTGACGCATTGTTTGATGAGGGCATTGAGCGCTATAAGAATGGCGAAGATCCCGCCAGCCTGATTCCCACGTTTAAGGATGTGTGCGATCGCGCGCCCAAAAGCAGCCCCGCCTGGACTTGCCTAGCCTGGCTCTATTTATTAGATAAAAAGCCAACCTCTGCCTACAAAGCAGCCCAAAAGGCCGTCAAGCTAAACCCACAAGACCCTCAAGCTCGCGTGAATTTGGCGATCGCCATGCTCGAAACTGCTAAAAGTGGCGTGCGCGAGCATGTGGAACTCGCAGGGCAAATGATGATGGCGGTGCCCGAGTTAAATGAGGAAGTGAAGCAGAATCTTGAAGAAGGATTAAGCCGTCGCCCCGACTGGAAGAGTCTAACCCGCATTCAGACGTGGCTTTTTGAAGGCGAGTAATATCTCTTAACTTCAAAGAAGTTTATAAAACCAGGTCTGGCGCTGACTTTTACTGCGTCAATCCCCCCAATACCAACGCATTCACCAAATTATCTGCCAATTCACAAATCAATCGACTTATTTAGTTATCGACATGAATGATCAAGATAGTTAACGTAGGTTCAGTGATTCCAATGATAGGATTTCTTCAAATGGGTAATTAGCATTACTAATGCCTAAATTGCCCCCTGTCTTACAAGGAGATCTCAACCATGTTGCCTGAGCATAATGTTGAAGTGAAGTCCGATACTCGCAATCATCGCGGCTTCTTTGTTCAAGAAGGTCAGTATACGTTTATGGGCATTGACCAGTCTGGTTGGGCGTTGATTTGTGTAGATGATGCCACCTGCCATTATGTCGATCCTGATAGTCTGGAAGTGGCAACACAGGTCGAAGCTTAGCCCATACTTCAGAAAAAGGACGTGTAATCGTCGTGTTTAATCATCAGATTTGAGGCTTGCTCAAGGACATTGGGCAAGCCTCCTCTGTCTTTAAATCTTCTGTCTTCAAAGCGTGCTCCTGCTAGGGTGTGACATCAATTCCGACCGAACGCCTTATGCTATAAGCGTTACCACGCCCGAGCCAAAAAAGAGGCTAGGGGCTGTGACCGTTGATTTCTGGGCTGTTAGCAGCTAATTGATAGCAGCCCCTAGTTCTATTAACACGGCTTTCACTATAAAATTGCCAAGTCGGATGAAGTGGGGAAATGAGCAACCGATGGCAAAAGTATTTAACCGCATTACGCCAGAACTTGAGGCGTTTATCGCTGCACAGTCGCTGTTTTTTGTGGCGTCGGCACCGCTGTCTCCGACGGGGCATATTAACATTTCGCCTAAAGGATTAGATAGCTTTCGGGTTTTATCGCCCCATCAGGTAGCCTACCTTGACCTGACGGGCAGCGGCAATGAAACGTCGGCCCACTTGCTAGAAAATGGACGCATTACTGTGATGTTCTGTGCGTTTCAAGAGCCGCCCTGTATTCTGCGACTCTACGGTAACGGTGCGGTTGTGCTGCCTGAGTCAAAGGAATGGCGATCGCTCCTTCCCCTGTTTTCGCCCTTGCCGGGTGCTCGGCAAATCATCACCGTAGATGTAGAGCGGGTTCAAACATCCTGCGGGATGGGGGTGCCTATTTTGCAGTCTGAAGAGCAGCGGCGATCGCTCCTTGACTGGGCGGCAGGCAAGGGAGCGGCGGGCCTGCACACCTATCAGCAGGCAAAAAACCTTACCAGCATTGATGGGCTACCGACCCCATTGGCGACCGAGCAGTAGCAGGGTCAGCGGCTGGGTAGGGCACCTATTCGTCAATCTGCCATAGCTCCTTGTTGTAGCTCTCATCCAGCACCTTTTTGGGACGCAGCACCAGCACCACCCGTCCTAAAATGCGGGCCGTCAGGGGCTCTGCAGACCAGACCACCTCAAGCTGTGTGTCTTGCTCAACCAAGAAATAGCCGAAGGCATCCCACTCGCGGGCGGCGCGATCGACTATGAGCATGACCTCTTCGTCTGTCTGATCAGGAAAGTTGGGGAGGCGATCGCTGCTAGACAAAATCGCAACGGGATCGACCGCTGCGTTTACAATCTGCCATCCCGGCATGGGCACCCATGCCCCCACGCCAGAAAACTTGACGATGCTGAAGGCACCCTCGGGGTCTACCATCGGCACCGCTTTCAAATCTTCAGCGGTGAGGGGCAACTGCCCCACCACGGGCAGCACGCGGGGCACTTCGCTCTCGGTTTCTAGTCGATACACCGGAAGCAGGGGGGCTTTTTCTACCCGTGCAATGGAAAAATCGGTGAGCAGCGTTTCAATCTGCTTGCGGGCGCTGGCGCTGGCGGCAAACCGCAACCCCTGAGCAATGAGGCGCGATCGCGCCTGAAGATCGCGCTGCTGCCGCGCCAACTTCCAATAATAGTAGGCCACCGCATCCATAGGATAGTCAGGAAACATCTCGGGCACCGACGCCAGTCGCGAGAATTCCTTCAGGGCTTTGGTGACTTCGCGTGCCGCTTCAGAATCGAGTCCTTTTTCAACCACGACTGTGGCCGCAGCGAGGCGATCGCGCTGGCTCAAAATCCGAAACTCATAGAGGGTGTCGCTACCAGTTTTCTCAAATCGCGCTTGCACTGATTCTGGAAACTCATCCGTCAGCATTGAGCTATAAACCTGGTGCGCAATCACAAGCTGGTTTTGATGCACGGGCTCAAACCCAGTGGCTTCAAAAATCTGCTGCGGCGACATTCCGACAGTCTGCAACTGCTGGCACCGTTTCCCCCAGTTTTTCCAGGTGCCTTCTTTGCGGCGCAGTTGCCCCACTAGCTCCGTCACTGCGGCTTCATCCAGCGGGCGATCGCCCGTTCCATTTGCATTGGGGGATACATCAGCCATATCAATTGCACCAATCGTTAACGTGTGATTTCTAAAGCCAAGACCGCTTCATGCCGTGCACGGCTTCGCGCGGTTTGTTTGCGCCTTCCCTTATCTTCGCGCGTATCGACGCGCATGAACAAAGATAAACAATCCCCAACGCAATTCCCAACGCTCTGCTGTCCAACGCTCTATGACCGAACCTGGGGTCACCTAGAGTCAATATTAGGACTGATTCAATGTGATGAAATAGAAATTAGGCTGTAGAGACACCCATCAATCTCTGGCGTCGCGATGAATCTCATTGAAGCCTTATAGACCGTTCCCGACTATCGGAGTGCTCGCGGAAAACGCCAACCGACGTTCACTTGACGTTCACTTAAGGGATGCTTGGGGTCGTATCAGACTGGCCGGGCGCAGTTCCTACAGGGGCCTCAAGCGATGCCCCGGTTGACTGCCGCTGCGGGGCACTGCTTGGCGCAGTTGACCCATCGCCAGGCGTATATGTGCTGGGGATGGGTGTAGCGGGGGCAGGCGAAAGCGGCGCGCTGCCAGAACCGGGCTGGCTACTGCCGCTAGCGGGCAGCGCACCAGAACCAGACGTCACGCTGGGAACCACGGCGCTAGAGGGCGGAGCCGAACTGGGCACTGTGATAGAACGATTGTCTAAATTGGTGGATGGGGCTGGGGCGGAACTCCCTGGCTGCACCGCCGATTGCACAGGGGCAGACCTTGACGTAGAACCCGATTGGGAGGCACCGTTCGAGCCGGTTGTGGGGAAGGCTGAGGACTGTCCGCCTCTGGCCGCGTTGGCTCCAGTGAAGAGCGATCGCCCCGATGATGGAAACGCACCCCGGCCAAAATAATCAACGGTTGGCGACTGAGTCGGCGAGAACGGGTTTTGCGGCCCCTCAACCCCGCCCAGGGATGCATTACGGTCAACCTCAGACCCAGCAGCAGGCGTCGGGGTTCGCCCCGCCGCGCTAGACGGCACATCTAGCTCATCATAGTCAAAGTCTACATTGTCCAATGCACCCAGAAACGGCAAGCTGTCAATGTCTACATTGCGCGTATTCAGGTCATTGGGGGTAAGCACAGCCGGATTCTCGCTGGATGTGGAGCGATCGCCCACCCGTTCTAACCGAGTCTGTGGTCGATTAAGCAGCGTATAGGCCAGACAAAAGCTAAACACACCCAACGCTGCGCTAGCAGCTAAAGTAGTGCGACGACGATTGGCTAACTTTCGCTGAGCGCTTCGAGACCTGGCAACAGAGCGAACGCGGTTTGCATAGGGCATGACGATAAACCAGGAAGCTTGGGGGCTACTTGCTACGGTAACAGGCACATCAGCAAGGCAATGTGCCCCAGAAAACTATTTGGGCCAAATGGAGGCTTGGGGCTTACGGCATTGAGCCATACATCCACCCTCGTATAAAGGAAAGGCAGAATATAAAAACATACTGGCTGATTTAAGCCAAAATGCCAAGTTTATGTATTGATGCATTGGCAAAATATGCCAAAGGCTATAGCGGTGGACGCGCAGGTTGATGTGTTGAGCGTTGTTAGAGCCGAGCTGAGTGCTCATCACCAGGGCGGATTCTCCAGATCACTTTTCAGCGCTTTCGTTATGGGAGCGATCGCCCCGACGAAGCAATTAGGCGTCATCTAGGCAACAACGACTCACAATCCTATTGCACAACGCAAACATAGCGTTTGGGCAAACATAGCGTTTGGATAGAACAGCAGCGCGTGTTACAACGCCCCCATTAGGTTGCATCGCGATGGCAGAAATTGTTGAATGCCCCAAGTGCGGCAAAAAGACTATTGTTTCCACGCTTGCGCCTTTATGCGGGACTGCTCCTCACAAAAGCAAGCAATTGAGGCCAACTTTTTGCCAGCTTTCCTTAGTTTTTCTCTGTATTGCGGCGCTGCTGCTGGCCTATCTCACTATGCCAGAGCCATCACCGCCTGCTCCAGTTCCCCAATCGAATCAACTTGACCCGCGTCTATTGCAATAACGCAAGTTCGGGACGCGCCCCTGATGTGCAGCACACCAAGAGCTTCGGGACACTGCCAGCAGTGCTACTGTTCTTGCACGAGCCGCAGATAGTTTTGCTGAAGCTGCACATGGTTTTCGGCGAGTTGCTCTGTCATGTTGCGTTCGACATCGCTGATCTGTTCCCAAAATGCCGCCGAGCGCCGTGCCGTAATCACCTCTTGCCAGAGCGCATCAATAATCTGACGACTGGGGCGATCGCCCCACGGCAACTGGTTCAGCAAATCCGCAAATCGCTCGCGGGCATCTGCCTGAGTTCTGGGGTCGCGGGCCAGCGCCAAGCAACTGTCTAGCGCAGCTTTTAGGTCAGTGGAGTTGAGCTCGGCATCACCAGCATTAGGCATCTTGCGCCTCCCGTCGTGCAATGAATGGGTGAGGATGGGTAACAGTTCTTAACATGTCTTTCATATTATGGAAGCGATGGGGCTATTGCCGCAAGACCCGCTTGAAAGATCAGCCCGCCGTGCTAGGAAATCAGGGAGTTTTCCCGATCCACTCTGTCAAGAATCAGGATAGATTGGCAGAAACAGAACTGGAACTGTTAGGCGGCTAAGGCAACTTCTGGAAAGTAGTTTCCCAAATGGTGGGCATTGCCCACCTACAGCGGCTGTAGTCGCTGGGTTGAAGCGGGTATCTTCTTTTCTAGAAATTTCCTAAGGCAATCGATCATGCCTGTCTCCAGCGCTCTGGTCTTTGCCCAACGGCACGCAGCCGGGGCAACCGTTCACGATATCTGACACATCACAAGCAGCATGGGCAAGCAGCGCGTTCTCTCGGGAATTCAGCCAACGGGTGACTTACACCTGGGCAACTATCTCGGTGCCATCCGCAACTGGGTAGAGATGCAGCACCACTACGACAGCTACCTCTTCATGGCGGATTTACACGCCATTACGGTACCCCACGACCCTGCGGCGCTGGCAGAAAGCACTCGCCGGGTCGCGGCGACTTACTTGGCGTGCGGCATTGAGCAAGAGTACGCCACCATTTTTGTGCAATCTCATGTGCCAGCCCATAGTGAGTTGGCCTGGCTGTTGATGTGCATTACGCCGCTGAACTGGCTCGAAGACATGATTCAGTTCAAGGAAAAGGCGATCAAACAGGGCGAGAATGTGGGGGCAGGGCTGCTGTGCTATCCCGTGCTGCAAGCCGCCGATATTTTGCTCTATGAGCCGGACAAGGTGCCGGTGGGTGAAGACCAGAAGCAGCACTTAGAGCTGACTCGCGATATTGCCGCCCGGTTAAACTACCAGTTTGGACAGGACGATCAGCCTGTGCTGCGGCTACCAGAACCGATGATTCGGGCGGAGGGGGCACGGGTGATGAGCCTGACCGACGGCACTAAAAAAATGTCGAAGTCTGACCCATCAGAACTGAGCCGAATCAACTTGTTGGATTCGCCGGAGCAAATCGCTCACAAGGTAAAACGCTGCAAAACTGACTCACCGCGAGGGCTATGGTTTGACGATGGCGATCGCCCCGAATGCCACAATCTGCTGACGCTTTACATGATTCTCTCGGGGCAACCCAAGGCAACCGTGGCCGCAGAATGCAAAGACATGGGGTGGGGGCAGTTTAAGCCACTGCTGACGGATACGCTCATCAGCGTTCTCGCACCGATTCAAGAGAAATATCACGCCATCATAGATGAACCGGGATATCTTGACGGCGTGCTAAAGCAGGGCAAAGAAAAGGCCGAGGCGATCGCCCGTCCTACGCTAGAAAAGGTCAAAGCTGCCCTCGGCTATCGGGTGGCAGGCTAAGAGGCGGACAGGCTAGCAGAACCAGGCACAAGGCCTTGTAGCCTTTACGCTGGGGCGATTGACTGCCTCACTCTATCATCTTAGTTGAGCAGACGATTCTAAATCGCTCATGCCTCAGCCCTGCGTATTCATAGCCGCATTCATAGCCGCCGCCTGCCCCGTCCCGGTGCGGGGGCTGTTATTCTAGAAGGTCTGACCGTTGAACGAACTCCTCGCAGCTCGCATGACACAACTGGTTTCTCAGGATGCCGACCCGGTTTCTCGGCTTCAGTCTGCCGCTCAGGCGGGCGATTTTTTGGTGACGGCAGAGGTGATGCCTCCTAAGGGCGGCGACGCTAGCCACATGGTGCAAATGGGGCAGCTCTTGCGAGAGTGGGTGCATGGGGTGAACGTGACCGATGGCAGCCGCGCTGTGCTGCGGATGTCGTCGCTGGCGGCCTCTGCGATCTTGCAAATGCAGGGAATTGAGCCAATTTATCAAGTCGCTTGCCGCGATCGCAACCGCATTGGCTTGCAAGCAGACTTGATGGGGGCGCAGGCACTCGGCATTCGCAATGTGCTGGCGCTCACAGGCGACCCCGTCACCGCAGGCGACCATCCGGCGGCAAAACCGGTGTTTGACCTAGAATCGGTGCGGTTGTTGCGGCTGATCCACCAGTTGAATCAGGGCCTAGACTGCAACGAGAAGCCGCTGACCAATGGAGCCACCACACTGTTCCCCGGTGCCGCAGTCGATCCACAATGTCAAAGCTGGTCAGGGTTGCAGCGACGGTTTGAGCGCAAGCTGGAAGCCGGGGCGCAATTCTTCCAGAGCCAGTTAATTACCGATTTTGATCGGCTAGAGAAGTTTATGGATCAGATCGCCGCCGGGTGCCATCGACCCGTGCTGGCAGGGATTTTTCTGCTGAAGTCAGCCAAGAACGCGCAGTTTATCAATCGCAATGTGCCCGGTGCTCAAATTCCCCAGCACTTGATCGATCGGCTGGCAGCCGCCGCAAACCCCCTCGAAGAAGGGATGGCGATCGCCGCTGAGCAAGTGCAAGCCGCCCGTCAACTCTGCCAGGGTGTTCACATGATGGCCGTGCGCCGCGAGGATTTGATTCCCACCATTCTGCACCAGGCTGGGCTAAAGCCAGTGATCCACTGTCCCGATCTGTCGCATTCACCATCGGTCTGAGGGTGCTATGTCTGCTGCCCCTGATTTGGCTGCACCTGCCTTTGACCAAGCGATGATGCGCCGCTGCCTAGAGCTGGCCCAGCAAGCGCGGGGGCACACTGCCCCAAACCCCATGGTCGGTGCGGTGGTGGTGCAGCAGGGCGAGGTGGTGGGCGAGGGCTTTCATCCCAAAGCAGGGGAGCCCCATGCGGAGGTGTTTGCCCTGCGGGCTGCGGGCGATCGCGCCATGGGGGCAACGGTGTATGTCAATTTGGAACCCTGCAACCACTACGGGCGCACGCCGCCGTGCTCTGAGGCGCTGGTGGCGGCAGGCGTGGCGCGGGTGGTGGTGGGCATGGTAGACCCCAACCCCAAGGTAGCGGGCGGCGGCATTGCGCGGCTGCGGGCGGCGGGCATTGCCGTAGAGGTCGGGATCGAAGCTACAGCCTGCCAGCAGTTGAATGAGGCCTTTGTCTATCGCATTCTGCATCGCCAGCCCTTGGGCATTCTCAAATATGCCATGACGCTGGATGGCAAGATTGCGGCAACGTCAGGGCATAGCGCTTGGGTGACGACGCCTGCGGCGCGGCAGGTGGTGCATCACGTGCGGGCGGGGGTGGATGCGGTAATCGTGGGCGGCAACACGGTACGTCGCGACAATCCGCTGCTAACGAGTCACGGTGCAGGGCACAATCCCCTGCGGGTGGTGCTAAGCCGCCATCTAGAGTTGCCCTTAGAGGCGCAGCTCTGGGACACGGCTCAGGTGCCCACGCTGGTATTCACGCAGGCCGACGCAAACCTGGCGATGCAAACGGCGCTGAGCCAGCGGGGTGTGACGGTGGTGTCCCTGCCAGAACTAACGCCAGCGGGGGCGATCGCCCATCTCTATCACCAGGGCTGTCTGTCGGTCTTGTGGGAATGCGGCGGCGCTCTGTCCGCACGGGCGATCGCCGACGGCACCGTGCAAAAGGTCATGGCGTTCATTGCCCCCAAAATTATCGGTGGGGCGATCGCCCCATCCCCCGTCGGCGACCTAGGGCTCACGCAGATGACCCAAGCACTACCGCTAGAGCGAGTCTCGTGGCGATCGGTCGGCGCTGATTTACTGGTAGAAGGCTACTTCGCAGCGCCATAAACCAGTGATTCACCTCCAGCGGCGCCCTCATAAATGAGAGCGCTAGCTAGCCGCTTGAGGAATCCACAATGTTCTAAAGGATTTCAAATTTCGGTTGCTCCCCCCACAGGTTTTGATCTGCTGTAACAGTTCCTCGCACTCGGCTTTGAGGAGAACATCGAGTTCTGGGGCTAGATACTGTGTTGGCCCGAGTCCGTCAAGCGGTCGCGGCCTTGGATTTAGGTGGCAAGAGCTTGGATGGGTCATAGGGCTGAGCGGAGACCAAAACGCCGTAGACAATGCGAATGAGCTTGTGCATGGCAGCGCCGATGATGGCCATTTTGGCTTTACCCGCTTCAGCGAGGCGTTCGCGCCAGGGCTGAAGTTCTGGTGCCCGACGCAGGATGGTGATAG
>JAHHHI010000069.1 GCA_019359435.1 Kaiparowitsia implicata GSE-PSE-MK54-09C | reverse complement strand
ATGACCACCTGATGCTCACCGCTGTTGGATTATAGAACTTCTACCTGATGGCCGCTTGAGACCAGCACCAAAACAGAACCACTGCCAGCGAGGGTAGTTCTTTCAGTTATTCCCCAACAGCTCTAATATTAAGACTTTCCTAACCCATTCCCCGCAAGGGGACGGAAACCCGTCAGGTCGCACCGTGCAGGCCATCACCCTAGGCGCTTTCCTAACCCATTCCCCGCAAGGGGACGGAAACGTATTTATACCTAATTTGTCCGCCTTCTCAATTTTCCTTTCCTAACCCATTCCCCGCAAGGGGACGGAAACCCCTCTGCCGTATCCTCGCTGAAGCCCTTGCGTGTTCTTTCCTAACCCATTCCCCGCAAGGGGACGGAAACGTTTCTCACCAGCACAGTGTAATAGGTTAGCCCGTCGCTTTCCTAACCCATTCCCCGCAAGGGGACGGAAACAGAAGCTTATAAAGCGCACCGCGCAGTAAGCAAAGGTTTCTTTCCTAACCCATTCCCCGCAAGGGGACGGAAACGATAAAGGCTCTCCGTTCTGACGCAACGGAGTACTCTTCTTTCCTAACCCATTCCCCGCAAGGGGACGGAAACACCGGGTCGGTTCCCGATATCCAGGGGATACCAAGCGCTCTTTCCTAACCCATTCCCCGCAAGGGGACGGAAACTTTAGAGCCGTTGGAAACGGATTGTCGAAGGTCGCTTTCCTAACCCATTCCCCGCAAGGGGACGGAAACAACTGCTGCAGAAGCATGCCACGTCTAGCGGTCGCCTGCTTTCCTAACCCATTCCCCGCAAGGGGACGGAAACTATTAGGTTATCTTATAAAGGGGAGGGAGCACTTTCTTTCCTAACCCATTCCCCGCAAGGGGACGGAAACTATTGTACACTTTACGCTCAATAAGGCCAACGTCGTTTGCTTTCCTAACCCATTCCCCGCAAGGGGACGGAAACAGCGATCGCCCTTCCTCGCCAACATCCGGTAAAGCTTTCCTAACCCATTCCCCGCAAGGGGACGGAAACCTTTTCTAAAAAGGCACTTTGAAAGTTCCGCGCATCTACTTTCCTAACCCATTCCCCGCAAGGGGACGGAAACCGGCAAGTTCATGTTCTTCAATAAACCCAGTAAACTTCTTTCCTAACCCATTCCCCGCAAGGGGACGGAAACAGTTATTTCAACTACAGATAGCCCGACTAGACGTATGCTTTCCTAACCCATTCCCCGCAAGGGGACGGAAACACATCTCACGAGGCCTCTAGAAGCGTCAGGAAGGCACCTTTCCTAACCCATTCCCCGCAAGGGGACGGAAACGCTTGCAGGTCGATGCCTACAAGTTTGTAACCGGGAGGCGCAATTACTTTCCTAACCCATTCCCCGCAAGGGGACGGAAACTCTTTTTTGGACATGAGGAACCTCCTGTTTTTTGCTGTCTTTCCTAACCCATTCCCCGCAAGGGGACGGAAACAAATGTTGATCACAAATCAGAGCAAATCATTAAGGCTTTCCTAACCCATTCCCCGCAAGGGGACGGAAACGAGCATAGTACCCGCTCTTGCAACGTTGCCAACAAACTCCTTTCCTAACCCATTCCCCGCAAGGGGACGGAAACAAAACTTGACGACCGCTGTTTGTAAACGTGTACGCTGCGACTTTCCTAACCCATTCCCCGCAAGGGGACGGAAACTAGTGACGCCATAAGGCTGAGCCCGACTGCCAGTACGCTTTCCTAACCCATTCCCCGCAAGGGGACGGAAACAATAGTGTTTGAGACCATCTGACTTAAGTTCCATACCGGGAGCTTTCCTAACCCATTCCCCGCAAGGGGACGGAAACTGAACCAAAGCTCATTTAATACGACAGCCATGCCTGGGCTCTTTCCTAACCCATTCCCCGCAAGGGGATGGAAACACCAACCTAGACTGGCGATACTGTGTCACACAAGGCTGAATCGATACAAAAGACACCCAACAAAAGACACCTATGAAAATTGAAAACCCGCGCTACGTGAGCAACCAAGTATACCCAACCCTGGAGATGGAGGTTGATGGCAAAACCGCCGATGTCTTCTGGGAGATGAAGCCCGGAATGGTGCGGTCTGGACTCATCCGCCTGGGCAGCAACTTTGGCAAGCAAGATCTGGGAGCCCGTCTGGACGGCAGAACGCTGACAGGCTTCACGAGCGATCGCACGGTGTTTCGGCTAGCGATCGCCTTTGGACTAGAGGTCTATCACGGTCGGTTTAAGGAAGGCCCCGCCGTTGAGTGTCCTGACGCTAACGAAGTGAAGGAGCTGGGCGATCGCCTAAAGAAATATGCGCTGGACGGTGCCCCATCCTGGGAAGACCTGACCGCCTTCTAAATCAGCCTTTAGCCTCTTTCAACCACTCTCTCGCCCAAACCACATCAGCACCCTCCAGCGGCGGCACCGGATCTTGAGCATAATTAATGACCAAGCCATAGCCCGAGCGATCATAGATACCATCCAACAGCCCCTTCAAATCCACCACCGGAATTTGATCCCCCGATTGCAGCGGCAGCTCAAACAAGGGAATCGGGTCTGCCAGGTTAAACCCATACCAACTAGCCTGGGGCCGCAGGTCTTGCGGGCTCACCAAAATACGATAAGCAGAAGGTTCAACCCCTTGCGGTATCACCAACGGGGGCCACTGGCGCAGCAGGTCAATTTCTACAAAATTACAGAGGCTGCCCAGCAGCGTCGCTCGTTTCGTTTCATACTCCACCCGTCCCCGGCCAGGGCGCTTGTTTGTCGGCGATAGCACCTCCACCACGGTTATCACTTGGCTTGTCGCAATCTCTCGAATTTCTAAATAGCCTTGTCGAATCGTTTCCGGAATCGTCAGCGTCACCATCACTGCATCGCTAGGGCGAGGTGCCCTAGCCAGTGCAACAGTGCTCTGGGCACGCTGCCGTTGCCCTTGCGCCACTGCAACATCCAGCACCCCAACCCCAATAGAGTCTTGACCCTCCACTTGGTAGACGCGCTCTTCAATCAACACCTGATATTTGGGCAGCAGCTTTGGCGCTAAATCATCGGCGATCGCCGTCATCAAGCGATGATGAATATTCGGCCACGCCCTAGGGTGCTCAAGGTAAGGGTCCATGCCGGGGAATGGAGAGGGCATTGGAGACAACTCAGAATGAAGTTGTTTTTAGTGTAGGCCAGAAGCAACGGCAGACAGCAGGCAACCCCTTGCGTCCGCCGTTCCGATGATTCCTGCCTGCTGCCATCACCCCTTGATTGCCCGCCGCGCCAGCTTGCTATAGGTCTTCGCCGTCTCATAGGGCAGTTCCAGTTCCTCTGCAATAGTTTGCAGCGAGTCGCCCAGCTCCCGCCGTGCCAAAATCGTCGCCCAGGTTTCGGCAGAGTCGTGAGCGCGGGTGCCGCCTGTGCGCTTCTTTTGGTTCACAAAGTGCGTCGTCAGTTCATCAATGCGTTCGGCCAGCAGTCGTTGAGCCATGGGCATCGCCTGGGGCTCGGCCTGGCTCAGGTGCCACCCCAAGTGCGTTTGACCCAGGCCAAACGTCGTTTTGTGGCCCGTGCCGCAGTAGGGCGCATAGTGCCCCAGCGTATAAAACAGCTGCACATACTCAGCCGTGTCGTCGGCCTTGCCCGCCAGCCCATAGGTCACCGCTCCCGTAAACCCCGTCACCGAGCCGCGCTTGCCCGCCACAATTTTCTCACTGGCCAACTCGTGCCGCTGAAACACTACATGGTCATCCACCCAATCGAGAAAATCATCCTGATCCACTGGACGGTTGGCAAACTCATTCCACCGCCGCAGATAGCTGTGGAATACATTCCTCGGCCAGGGCAGCGGCAGATGGTGGCCCTTGCGACGAAAACTGGTGGGGCTGACAAAGGTAAGGCTGAGGCTACGCCCTGGCTCTACCGCTGCCAGCTTGGCATAGGTGGTCGGCGCTTGAGCCAGACTCACCTGGCGGATTGTCAGCGGTGCATCTCTGAGCGCAACCTCCTCGGGCAGCTGCTTGAGCCATTGGGCCAAGCCCTTCACCACGGGCTTCGTCAAGCCATTGACATACCATTGGTAGGTCTTCCCCGCTTGCAGCTGCAGGCTACGGCTCTGGGTCGAAAACTGCCCACTCAGCCCGGAAATATTAAAGGCTTTGTCGGTTTCGCCATCGTGCAGTTGCGCCGACAGCGCTGGGTCAAACTCCTGAATCTGCTGCAAAAACCAGGCGTGCAGACCAATGGTGTATTGCGGATACAGCTCGTAGGCGTGGTCGGCCACCAGGTCAAACCGCAGGCTGACTAGCTCTGTTGCGGCAGGCCACAGGGTTTTGGCGCTCAGGTCTAATTCGGTTCCTTGGGCAACGTTGGGGGCAGCTCTAGGCATAGGGTCACCGGAATGCTTAGGCCCAGTATATTTCAATCCCCTCGGGGGGAAGCTGGTTTTGCTGTTTTTTTTGGCAGGGGTGCAATATGCAGTCTCTATATCTCACGCTCAATCGGCTCTCGTCCCCTGCTGGTGTAAGCGTTCTTAGACGGCTGCTGAGATTGCTGCTGGCTCGCTAGGGTTACAATATGCTGGGCAAAGGCGATCGCCTCTTTCCTACCTTGCTTGTCATGGATCAGCCTTACCGTCTCGCTCCCCGCCACCAGCATCAGCGCTACCTCCTTAGCCGAGCATCCATCCCGTAACGCCCGCTGGGCCACCCGCAACTCCAAACTCGTTGACGGTAGCCCCGCCGAATACTGCTCCCACCGCGCCAAAAGCTGCTCTCTCGAATTCACCTTTAGCGGTTCTAGGTCATCTAACTTTTGCTGCTCTCGTCCAACCGTCCTTCCAACCGCTCTAGTGACTCTATCAACTGCTGCTGCAAGGCCAACTCGGTCTTGAGCTGCCCGTTCCAACTGCTCAAAGCCGCTATTAACCGCCGCAACTGCTCCTGCAAGGTCGCCTGCGCATCGGAGGAGGTCTCGTCGCTGACGATACGCTGCAATTGCGCGACCAAGAGCCCCAAGCTCTGGTTCCAGTGCTGCGGCCACATCGCCAAATCTTCCCCCAAGGTCTGGACGTGGTCTTCGAGGTGCAGTACCCGCTGCGTATTCACGCAGATCTCGGCTCGCAGCGGTTCTAAGCTGCTCTGCAACACGGTTCCCAATACGCTCTCCCATTGCTCTGGGGTCAACGCTGGAGTTTTTGATTGGCGATCGCCGCCTCATTGCTCAAACTAAACCACCGCCCATCGGCCAACTGCGTTGCATTCATCACCACGCAATGACTATGCAGCTGCGGCTCCGCCTCCCGACTGGTGGAATGGGTGAACACCGCCGCTGCAATATTCTCGGTCGTCACCTTAGTTCGCCCGGCCTCGGTTGAGATCCGCGTCTGGGCATAGCGCTCTTCCAACACCGATAGAGCTTTAGCCACCGCCTGATGATGGGCCTCCAACACCCGCGCGTCTTGCTGCACTAGGGCCGCAATGCTGACACTCTTTGGCGCACTGAAGGTAAAATCCGTCGCCGCCCGTCGCTTCTCTGGATCGATCACCTTACCCGTCAACATCTCCCCACCAGGAGCCTGCCCAGAAAGCATCTGGCTGAATTCCTGCTGATTGACGACTCCAGCCAGACCCAACGACGCAGCCCCCTTGCCCACCCACTTTGTCGGGTGAGCCGCTTCTTCAGCCGAGTAATAATCCTCTTTCGTGTAATAGGTCTCCGCCTGAGCGGCAGAGAGGTTGCTCGTAGAAAGCATGGAGAAGCGGGGTTAAAAACACGACGCCACCCTGAGGCGAAAGCGGTAGCGTCTTCAAAAACGGTAGAAACCCTGAGGGGATGGCCGTTGCCCGGTTTTTGCCAAAACCTTGGCGTACTGTGTGACCTCTCCGCGAAGCCCCCGATAGGGGCGCAGCATCCTGATACACCAAATTATATTCCACTCAATCAGCATCAACAGCATGATTCCCGAAAAGTCACACTATCTCAATGGCTTTATTGCGTTTTTTTGCAAAGTTTCACGAATTTGCACGGATTGAGCTGATCTAGTGCTGATAAAAGGAGCAGTGATTAGGAGATGTTTCTATGAATTCTCGTGCTCCGACGCTTTTATTGGCCTGTGACTTAGGCAAGTCTGGCGGCAAGTTCTTCTACAAGCTGCTCCAGGGGCAGACCCACGCCCTTTGGATGGAGGCGGAAGTGGCCCAGCGCGAAGCCGCTGGGGTCGAATCGATCAGTCCTGGGGGCCGTCCGCAAGATTGTGCTTGGTACCGCAATGGTCAGGTGTTGACGTTTGTGGGCAAGGCCGCTCAGAGGTTTCTCGACTACAACAGTTTCAAGGAGGACAAAAGCCTCAAGGCTCCCGAGCGGATCATCGGGGTGTTGGGAGCGATCGCCAAAACCGAAAGCCTTCCGGCTCGGTTTGATGCTGTTGTTTGGGTGTTGCTGCCGATTAATGAATTGGCTACCCGTCAGCAGATCGCGTCTCGATTAACGACTTTGGCTCAAGGCTTTCGGTTTCAAGATGAGGTGGAGTATCGGGTCAATCTGACGCTCAGCTTCCGTCCCGAGGGCTACGGTATCTACGTTCAGCGCAAAGCTCAGCTTCAGCAGGCAGGGTTTTCCATTGCCCAACGCACCACCTGGATTGAGATGCTGGGGCACCGCAACGGCACCCAACTCGCCTTCGAGACCGGCACCCTGAACTCAGCCAAATCGACCTCCAAGTTTCCGGGCTTCTGGGAATCTTTCGAGAAAGCCGCCAATGCGGCGGGGGTGTCGGTGACGGAGTACGACGTGCTGCTGAGGGCGCTTGAGACCAAGCAGGCTCAGCAGTATTCAGTGGCCAAGGGAACGGCAGTTGATTTCTCGGCGGCGATCGCTCAAGTGGAAGCGGCGTATCTGGCCATTTTGGAATCGCATTTTACCGACCACCTGCTGCCGAGTTTGGCGACGGGAAAGGGCGATGTGGTGTTAGCAGGCGGGGCCGCTTATTTGATGCGGGAGCCGTTGCGGCAGTTCTTTGACGAGCGCGGGTTTGCGTCTCATCTATCCTTTACTTGGGAGCACCAGGAGGCGTTGACCCAGTTAGTCAAGGCTCAGCTACCGGAAGCAGTGGAGATGCCATCTCTGCCGATGCGGATGACCGATGGCTTTGGCCTGTTCCAGGCGCTGCTTGGTGATGTCAATCGACTAGGGGTAAGAGCATGAGTCAAAACGGTCATCCGCATCCAGATCGGGTCAAGTTCATCTACAACGCCCAGTTTCCGGCAGCTACAGCGGTGGTGCTGAATTACCTGCTGAACAATCCGCATTTCACCGGTCGCCAAGGCCGACAGCAGGGAATGGATGCCATGATGGCGTTCTACCGTCCCTTGGCTGAGGAGTTCCACGGCGAGCTATCGGTCTCGGAGATTCAGGAAATGGGTCGGCATTGTGTGGAGCGGTTGGCAAAGCAGATTGCTGATCTGTGCGATGGTCAAAGACCGGCCCAAAGGGCCATCGTTACCACATTGAAAATCCAGTCATGTTTCATGGCGGCGCTCAACCTTCACTGGGCAGTACTGCTCGGTTGGAGTCAATTCTAGAAGAGTTAGTAGCAGCGGTTAGAGTCGGAGGAGCGATGGCTCTTCCGGGCCGGTCTTTGACCATCGCACCTTCCTCCCCTACTTTAGCTGCCGTGGATATTGAGCAAGGAATAGCGATGGACGGCGATGAGCTAGGCGATCTTGGAGACATCCTCACCGAGTAAAGTCAGGTTAAGCCGGGGATGGAGATTCGAGACTAGCATCCAATCTCTATCCCACCCCTGTTGTTCAAGAGTGCGATAGGGGTAAATTCCTATGGCCAAAATACCAATTATGCTGAATTAGTATTAAGCATTGCAAACCAATCAGCATTATTTCAGCTAATGTACTATTTACACCCTTAGAATGACACCATTAGGACGGTGTAACCTAGGGCGGCAATCCGGGGGCTGCACCACAACGCTCTACCAACTCTATTTCGGGCTTTGTCTCTGTTGTTAACCCAGGAGTTGCGTATCATGCTTCTTTTTGTCAACAAGCGAACGGCCTCAGAATGTCTCAACCTCAGCGACTCAACACTGAAAAAGTATCGCCTTCAGGGCGAATGGATTGAGGGCATCCATTGGGTGCGGATTAACAGCCGATGTGTCCGCTACAACCTGGAGCTGATTCAAGACTGGCTCCATAACCGAGGTAACCCAAATGCTCACTTGCGGGCGATTGAGCTTTATCAGGAGGGCTTACTAAGCCATCAGACCTGCAAAAAGCAAACTAGGAGTTAAGAGAGGTAGTTGTGTTCTGGGAACTCTTGGACAAATTTTGGGTATTGCAATGGTCTACCCCAAGGTAATGTTTACGACAAATCAGGAGGTCTTATATTTGTAAAGTTAGTTGCTCCATAGTGCTTGTCAATCATCTTGGCACTAGTTCCTGTCCAGCGACCAATTGCCGTGCTGTTGATGTGGGCTTCTACACACAGGCTGATAAAAGTGTGGCGGCACTGGTAGCTCTTGCGGTAAGGAATGTCGCAGGCTTTGAGGACGGCTCGCCAGGCGCGGGTAGAAAAGTTGTGCTGGTCAATGAACTTTCCCTTAGGGCTAGGGAATAAAAAGGTATCGATGTCGCCATTCTCTAGCTTGATAGCGTCGAGAATGGCCTTGACCTCTGGAGTGATAGGAAAATCCCGCTTCCGCTGAGTCTTGAGCCCCTTCTTCAAGATCAAGCCATCTTCGGAGACCACCACCGACTGCCTAAACTTGATGACCGCTGGGGTAATGTGCTTCCACTGGAGGGCAATGACTTCCGAAGGGCGGGCTCCAGTGGCAAAGAGAAAGCGCACGTAGGAAGTGTAGTGGCTGTAGTAGCGATCGCTCTCAAACCCCGAAATAATCCGATCGCGCTCATCCTTGCTAAAGGGATTCACATCCTCATCTTCAGACAGCCCCTTGGGAGCCTTAATTTTCATTGTCAGAAAGGGATTGTCCTCGATCAAGCCTTCCTCCTCTGCCCAGCTACAGCAGGCTTTGAGCTGGGTCAGGCAACGCTTGGCTGCATCGGGTGTCAAATGGGCTAGCAGGTAGTCACGAATAAGAATAGCCTCGTCTAGAGATCGACTGGGGAAACGGCTAATGTGATTTTTCTGTTTGGTGAAGTCCTTAGCGTAGGTGCTGGGGCTGATCTGGGGTTTCTTGAACTGGGCGTACTTCTCCCAAATCTGATCCAGCCCCATCTCAGGGGCTACGGGTGGATTGGGGGAAATGGGGGAAACCGTGGTGAGAGATCCAACGGTCTGGTACTTCTGTAGGCTGAGATCCACTTCCCCATAGTCAATATCTCGCTGAATCGCCCTGACTGTATCGCCTACGCGCTGGCGGTTTAGGGGCGTGTCTTCAAAGCCTGTGGAGATGTAGAACCGCTTACGCTGTATCTCCCCATCCACTTCCACGGGGTAAGAAAAGACGATTTGCAGCCGTCCCTTGGTGTTTTTGAACTGGACTGAGCCTTTTTTGCCTTTGCTTCTTGAGGTAACCGAGTACATGGCAGCACCGGAGATAAAGAGCATTCGTACTACTCCCCTCTTCGGGCACCGGGGCTATCGTCCGGATATTCCCCCAAAAAATTCCCCCAATTTTCCCCCAATCCGTCCCCCAAACTCGCCTAAAGATGTCCAAAAAGGGACAACGCGAAAATCAAGGACTCCAAAGCAAAAGCCCCAAACCGTTTATATTCAGGGCTTTTCGCTTGATTTAGTTGAATGCCAGGAGGCGGGCTTGAACCGCCGACACGAGGATTTTCAGTCCTCTGCTCTACCAACTGAGCTATCCCGGCGAGATTGCGAGCGATAGAAGCTCTTGCTAGCATGCCGCGCCTTTGAGCGAGGCTTAGCAAATTTCGCGCTTTATTAAGCTAGCAGAAGTCTGAGCAACATTGCAAGCAATTTTTTAACTTTGCGGGCTTCAGTGAATGATAGAGTCGCCGATACCGGGCAAACACAGTAGGCTAGTATTGTGCTTGGTGTACCTAGCGCACTTACTCCATCATCCTTTCATTTCCAGCGCTTATGACTGCCCCTACTGAGCTTGACAGTGCGTCTTCTAACTCGTCCACCGCGTCGTTAGGCGCTGCGGACGACTCTGTCAACGAAGATTTGATTGATGATGTAGAAATGTCGCTGTTCGACCACCTCGAAGAACTGCGGATGCGAATTTTCTATGCGCTCATTGCCGTGATTGGGGGCATCATTGGCTGTTTTGTATTCGTCAACAAAATTGTGTCGGTGCTTGAAGTGCCTGCTCAGGGAGTCAAGTTTCTGCAATTGTCACCGGGAGAGTATTTCTTTGTCTCCATCAAAGTGGCGGCATATAGCGGCTTGGTTGTGGCGAGCCCGTTTGTGCTATTTCAAATTATTCAGTTTGTATTGCCGGGCTTAACCCGTAAAGAGCGGCGGTTGCTGGCACCTATTGTGTTTGGCTCTAGCATTTTATTTTTGGGTGGTCTGGTTTTCGCCTATATTGCGCTGATTCCAGCTGCGCTCAATTTCTTCATTAGCTATGGGGCTGATGTGGTGGAGCAGTTATGGTCGATTGATAAATATTTTGAGTTTGTGCTGCTGCTGCTCTTTAGCACTGGCTTGGCGTTTCAGATTCCTGTCATTCAGGTGCTGCTAGGGCTGTTGGGCATTGTCAATTCTGACCAGATGATTAAGGGATGGCGCTATGTTGTGCTAGGAGGCGCAGTGCTCGGCGCGGTGCTTACACCTTCCACCGATCCCGTGACCCAGAGTTTGCTGGCGGGTGCGGTGCTGGCGCTCTACTTTGGTGGGATTGGGATGACGAAGCTCATTGGTAAGTAGACGGTTCCAGCCAAGAGCCGACTTAACCCAGCAGTTTGCCCCCAAAGGCGATCGCCCCAATGCCGCTAAGCATCAGCCCAATGCCCACCCAATGCGATAAGGGCACCGATTCACTCAGATAGAAAGCTCCTGACATCGTCGTGGCCACAATGGTTAGCCCAATTACGATGGGATAAATAATCGATAGGTTGAACCGTCCTAGAACCAGAATGTAAAAGATCGTGCTAAAGCCATAGGCCCCCAGCCCTCCCAGCAGATACCAGTTCAGGGGTGTGCTGCCAGAGCCTAGTTTAAGCAGGGTTTGGGCCAGCGTATTTAACACAACTGTGACCGCCACCAACCCGATCAATAGTGTGTGTGCCATTATCTCAGCCCGTCCTTATAGTCCTGTAATGCAGCTTGAACATCGAGCGGCTCTAGGGATAACGCTGCGGGATAGTGATGATGGAGCCAGCGTCCGGCGATCGCCTCCCACCATCGCGGCGGATGGGGCAGCGATGCGACCTGAATGCAGCGGCACCCCACCCACCAGGCTCCAATGACATCCGTATGTCGGCTATCCCCAATCACAATGGCTTGGGTTGGCGTCAACCCCATCGCCCTTAGAGCAGTCCGAAATCCTTTAGGAAAGGGCTTGCGCGCAGGGCTGAAGGCCGGGAGACCCAGCCGCTCTGACCAATACCGCACGCGATATCGCCGCGATCCGTTAGAAAGCAGGTAGCACTGGAATCCCATCTGTAATGCCTCCGCAATCCAGGCTTCGGCATTGGGCGACATAACCCGATCATCTTCTGAAACGATGGTGTTATCTAAATCGAGGATGAGACCGCGAATGTGAGCCTGCTGAAGCTGCAAGAGATCGATCTGGGCGATCGCCCCCGCAGCTCGCGGGATGCGGTTTAAAGAGCGTTGCCCCAGACGATTAGGCGAAACCGAATCGGATACATTTCGAAGTCGCGGCATGCTTTTCTATTTGAAATTACTGATGTCTATTGATGACAAGACTGACGCACTGCGTGCGGAGTCCTGAGCATCTTGGACGATTTTGGAGAGGCTAAGCCTCTCCAAAATCGTCCAAGATGCTCAGTCTTAGATGAATTGGGGGTATCGGTGTTGATGCTGCCGCATCTCCCTACCTTTTGTGGCGTATCAGTCTATAGCTCTGAGCCTCTATGACCCATTCGCCCACCCAGCAACAGATAGGAGATCGGCATTGTATGGTTAAAGGCATACTGTATACCCGGATACCCGGCACCGTGAACTTTGTCTCAAAGTTCCAGACTGAACTTGTCAAAATCAAGTTGACGGACTCTGTTTAGAGCAGTTCATACTGACTGAGCAGCAGAATAGCAAACGTAAGCCCTGCCCAAGTCAGCACCGTCAATAGAATCGGAACATCGGTGAGCAGCACCTCATCGGGCCGTTCTGTCTGCCCTGCGGTGGCACTGCCCAGTTTGCGGCGGCGAGACATTTCCTTTGGGTCGCTGAGTAATTGATAGCGGAAGATGCCGTATAGCACTAACGGCACCGTCAGCAGCATCCAAGGCGTAGAAGCACCACCCACCCGAGGCCCAGAACTCCAAAGGGAGTAACACATGATGGCCCCTGTGGTTACCATTCCTTCCATCCGCTGCAACAGCGGTAGAGAGTAGCGCTGCAGCACTTTGCGCGGCTTGCCTTTTTTGGTCAGCGCCAGCCGCATTTCAGCTTTTCGCTTCTCAATGCCTAAGAACAGTGCCAGCATGGCGGTGCAGAGCAAAAACCAAGAAGAGACCTGAATATCGGTGGCGGCGGCTCCGGCCAAAGCCCGCAGCACAAATCCAGTGGCGATCGCCAGCACATCCAAAATCACCGTGTGCTTAAGGCGCAGATTATACGCCACCTGCAACAGGGCATAAAAACCCAGCACTGCCGCCAGCAGCAGGGATCGACTGGCCGCCACTGTGAGCGCACCCCCCATTAACAAAACCGCCATCCCAATAGCCACCGGCACGCTGACAAAGCCAGCGGCAATCGGTCGCTTACACTTGACCGGATGCCGTCGATCCGACTCGACATCCATCAAGTCATTGATTAGATAAAAGCTGCTAGACATGCAGCAAAACAACGCAAATGCCAAGAGTGCATTACCCAGGGCATCAATATTTAACGCCAAGCCAAAGAGCGGTGCTGCAAACACGATCGCATTCTTCGTCCACTGCCGCGGGCGCAGCGCTTGCACATGAGCGCCCACTCGAAATCGTTGAGACGATGGAGCAATTGCGTCCGGGGCTTGATCAATTCTGTTATCGTCTTTGAGCACAGGCACAGCGGGGGAACCTCATAAACGCCTTGCTCGAATTGTGTGGCTTTACTGATAGAAAAACCAATACCGTGCAGCCAGAATTCACTAGTTCTTTATACGCAGTCTGGTCAATTACACGCTGTTTCAGAGTCGTTTAATCCCCTTGTTTGATGAACGATGATTAGATTGGGTTCGCCAATACAATCAAGCGATCGCCCATCTATCAGAGGGTTTCAGATCGCCTCATCGTAGGTTTTCACCTTCAAGAGGTTGGGGTTGACAATAGGCAAAAGATTCTCCATTCAGTCGGGCGATGCTGAAATTGAGTTGGGCGATCGCCTAATAACGTCTACAGGGGCGATCGCTTCCTTACCCTATAAACAGAGGATTTACGGAACTTTTATTGCCCAAATTACGAGTAAGCCTAAAGACTCATCGAGTGATTTATTAACGAATTTCTAAAAGTTATGAGTTGAACAACAATCTATATAGATAGGCATAAATTCAGGTAGCTATTCCGGATGAGCATGAGCGTTCTCTGTAGAATTAAGAATGACTTAAACTGCCAATCTATTGTTAACTTATCGCCCTATTAGGTTATGTGCTTCTAGTATGTGCTTCTAGCATTAGCCTCGTCAGGGTTCACGCTAAAGAAAATAGCAGGCGATAGTGCTCATAGCCTTTCCAACCATCGCAGCTAGGGACTTTAGAGAGTAGAAGCAACTACTTGCTCCACAACGGCAGACGCGGTACAACCCTAATTTCAGCCTGATTCCAGTATGGTTGACTGTAAGTTTGGAGAAAGTGCATCCCAGTTTTGCAAGTCGATCCCCTCTGCGGGAAGAGCATAGCTCTACATCCCTTAGCCCCCTTCAACAAGCTCAAGACATCGCTTCTCCCAAAAGGGGAGTAAGGAGATCCAGATTCAAAGTCCTTCTCCCATGCTGGGCTACTGCTTATACACAATCTTGGCTCTCACCCCTCAGTCTTCCTCTCCCAAACATGGGCGAGGGGAAGGCCAGACAAGGCTTTCCGGCTCCCCTTTTCCCGTTCTGGGAGAAGGGGTTGGGGGATGAGGGGAAAGCTCTGGTCGCAAGGGTTTCAGGACTTATGTATACACAAGAGCCCACGCTGGGAGAGGAATTTAGGATGAGGGGCTACAAAAGCGGAATAAGTCCGACGGCGAACGTGTCAATTTGGTTGTGGGTTAGGCTAGCGTAGATTCAGCCCCACGCTTAGCAGATTAAGAGCACAACCGCGTAAGCAAACCTGATTAGAATGGCATGAGACTGGCGATCGCCCTTCCTATCTAACCCTGAGGTACTTCGTTGTATGGCAGATAAGCTCTCTCCAGCATCCTTTGTCCACAAGCCAATCACCTTTGGGACAGATGGCTGGCGCGGCATGATAGCCGCCGACTTTACCTTTGAGCGGGTGATGCAAGTGGCACCCCGAGCCGCGATCGCCTTAGATCGCATCTATGGGCACAGCACCCCCAACCGCACCATTATTGTTGGCTACGATCGGCGGTTTCTCTCGCCCGAGTTTGCCCAGGTCGCGGCGCAAGCGGTGCAGGCAGCGGGCTTCAATGTGCTGCTGTCAGACTGCTTCGCGCCGACACCAGCTTTTAGCTGGGCCGCCAAACAGCACCAGGCATTAGGGTCGATTGTCATCACCGCAAGCCACAATCCAGCGGCGTATTCTGGGTTGAAGATCAAAGGTGGGTTTGGCGGCTCGGTGCCGCCCGAAGTGACGCAGCAAGTGGAAGCGATGCTGACGGAGCCGTTGCCAATCGCAGAAGCCGGTACGCTGGAGTCCTTTAACCCTTGGACGAGCTACTGCGATGCGTTGCGCGCCAAGGTGGATGTGGCCCAGTTGCGAGGGGCGATCGCCGATGGGTCACTGGTCGTCTTTGCCGATGTGATGCATGGGGCTGCGGCCACAGGTCTAGAGCAAATTCTGGGGATCGCCATTCACGAGCTCAACAGCGAGGCCGATCCGATGTTTGGGGGCGGCGCACCCGAGCCGCTGCCCCGCTATCTGCCCGATCTGCTTGCAAAGATCAAGCACTATCAACGGCAGGGTAGCGAGCAGGTGGTAGGGCTCGTGTTTGATGGTGACAGCGATCGTATTGCTGCCGTAGACGGGCAGGGCAATTTCCTCAGCTCTCAGGTCTTGATTCCTGTCTTGATTCAGCATTTGGCTACTCATCGGGGCTTCACAGGCGAAATCGTCAAAACCATCAGTGGCTCCAACCTGATTCCACGAGTGGCGCAGCTCTATAACCTGCCGCTGCACGAAACCCCCATCGGCTACAAGTACATTGCCGACCGCATGCTCGAAGCCGATGTGTTTCTCGGGGGTGAAGAATCGGGGGGGATTGGCTATGGCAGCCACATTCCCGAGCGCGATGCCCTGCTCTCGGCACTGTATGTGCTAGAAGCCGTGGCGCAGTCGGGCAAAGACTTAAGCGAGCAGTATGCGGCATTGCAACAGCAAACTGGGTTTACGTCTGCCTATGACCGTATTGACCTACCCCTAGCAGGAATGGATGTGCGCGATCGCCTGGTTCAGCAGTTGCGAAGCCAGCCTCCTACCAACGTCGCCGGACATGCCGTGACCGATATCCTCGCGATCGATGGCTACAAGTTTCAGCTGGCCGACCAGAGCTGGTTGCTGATTCGCTTCAGCGGAACTGAGCCTGTGCTGCGCTTGTATTCTGAAGCAGCCACAATGGAGCGCGTTCACGAAAACCTGGCTTGGGCAAAAGATTGGGCTAGTCACGTTTAAAGGCTTAAGGGGCGTTGCTGAATCCTGGTATGAACCGACCCGATCCGCCCTCACCCTAGCCCTAGCCCAAGAGGCTAGGGTGCAAGATCTCCGACTCCCTTCTCCTTTGGCAGAAGAGATGTCCTGAGCTTGTCGAAGAGGGTTGGGGATGCGGACAGGTTATACCTAACATTCAGCAGCGTCGACTAAGGATGCATTGCAGGAGTGATAGGAGAGACCATGTCGCGTCTTATTGTAGCCACAGGCAACCCTGGAAAAGTGAAAGAAATGCAGGCCTATCTGCAAGACACCGTTCCCCAATGGGAGTTGGTGCTGAAGCCAGCAGAATTAGAGATCGAAGAAACAGGCACTACGTTTTTAGACAATGCCTGCCTTAAGGCGTCACAGGTGGCGATCGCCCTAGGAGAATGGGCGATCGCCGATGACTCTGGGCTCTCAGTAGACGCGCTAGACGGGGCACCCGGCCTCTATTCAGCCCGCTACGGTCAGACTGATGCAGAGCGGATTCAGCGGCTCTTGACTGAGTTAGGAGACGCCGATCAGCGAACAGCACAATTTGTGTGTGCAGTGGCGATCGCCCGGCCCGACGGCTCTATTGCACTGCAGACCGACGGCACTTGCCCCGGCGAGATCAGCAAAGCCCCTAGCGGTGCTGGGGGCTTTGGCTACGATCCAATTTTCTACGTGCCTGCCGAAGGTCAGACCTTTGCTGAGATGTCAGCAGAAACCAAACATCGCATCAGTCATCGAGGGGTGGCCTTTGCCAGGCTGCTGCCTCAATTGGCCACGTTACAGATTTGAAGTGACTCTCAGGACGCACGAACCAAACTATACAGGTTAGGGAAGACAGGTTAGGCAATCCGCGTTGTGAAGCCTTCGCAGCACGGAGTTCCACAAAACGGTCAAGATTAATCAGCGCTTTACACGCTAGTCGCAGATGGCGCAAATTCGGCACCTGAGCAATGGAGACGGAGGGTGGCTTCTGTCAAAGAAAATGCCCTATCCATCAGCGGTGATACCGGAGGGGCGTTGGCGCAGCCAAGCCAAAGGCGTTACGGTTGTTCGCCCCATGCAGGAGAATTCTTTGCCAGAAATGACCTAAATGACCTAAGCCCCCTTGCCTGAGTCGTTGCCGAGCAGCGACATTGCTGCCAGGAAGTATTAAAGCAGCGATCCAATCTTGAGAACTATTGCCCACTCACGGTTGCACCTGCCTTAGCCTTTTCTAACCTGAGCCGATATCACCTCAATTAAATGGCTTCAGTGTTGACCTCACCCGTGCGGATGCGAATGATCTTATCCACAGGAGATACGAAAATTTTGCCGTCGCCAATTTCGCCAGTGCGGGCTGCTGAAATTACCTTTTCGACTACCATATCCACTTGGTCGTCTTCAACGACAATCTCCACTTTCAGCTTTTGCAAAAACTCTACGGTATACTCCGACCCGCGATAGCGCTCGGTTTGCCCCTTTTGCCGGCCAAAGCCACGCACTTCAGACACGGTCATGCCCACAATGCCCGCATTTACCAATGCAATTTTTACTTCGTCGAGCTTAAAGGGACGAATGATTGCTTCAACCTTTTTCATGTATAGCCTCACTCCTCTGAGCGTATATCGGTCACTCACCACCATGACTGGTTCTATCACCGTCATAAGGATACATTTTGTAGTGAGCGTTACGCATCTTTGTTTGAAGCAATCTTTGATAGATTCGCCCAAATTTAAGACAATGATCCAGGGAATTGCGACCTTGCCTTCAAATTTTGCTCTCCAACCACTGCTATTTGGGGCAATCCTACGCTGCATTGGGATAACTACTTAGGTAAGCATCAGTTCCTGAACTCGATTTAGGTAAAGATCTCCTGCTATTTTTTTAAGCCTTGATATAGTTGGCGGGCAGCAGTGCCGTGATCAGGTGAGGCATATGCCAGAATACGGGGGATTTTGCCGTTCAGGTTTGCTGTTTTCAGCATTCGACCAGTATTTAGAGATTAGTGTCGGCTCGGCTACACCCTCCATCAAATGAGCGACGCAAGAATTAGGAGAACATGACTATGCATGGGTTGATCACAATGTCTGGTCGTATGGCTATGGAACTGGGCCTAGCTCAGCTGGCTCAAACAACTATTGCTCCAGAATCATCGCCGGGTCTTATTCAGCGCTCTTTTGAAGCACTGGTGCTGGGGCTGGTGCAGGGCTTAACAGAGTTTTTACCCATCAGCAGCACGGCGCACCTAAAGGTGGTGCCAGTGGCATTAGGTTGGGGCGATCCGGGTGTTGCCTTTACGGCGGTGATTCAGCTGGCCAGCATTGTCGCAATCCTTTGGTATTTCTGGAACGATGTGGTGCAGGTGGTGCGGGGCTCACTCCGCGCTATTGTGCAAAAAGACTATCAATCCCTCGATTTTCGAATGGGGATGGGCATTGTTCTCGGAACCATTCCCATTGTGATTGGGGGCGTGTTGATTAAACTGTTTGTGCCCGATTTTGACAACTCGCCTTTGCGGAGCATGGGGGCGATCGCCATCACGTCAATTGCGCTAGCAATGTTTTTAGCGCTGGCAGAATATATGGGTCGTCGCAAGCGAGTATTAGAAGACTTGGGGATCAGCGATGGCATATGGATGGGGTTAGCTCAGGCGATCGCCATCATGCCTGGTGTGTCGCGGTCGGGCTCTACCATTACCGCGGGCTTATTTTTGGGCATGGATCGGGCAGCGGCGGCCCGGTTTTCCTTTCTGCTCGGTCTTCCTGCCATTACCCTTGCGGGTTTGGTAGAAATGAAAGGTTTACTTGAGACTAGCCTAGCCGGAACAGGCGGGATCATTCCCATTGTGATTGGGTTGCTCAGTGCAGGGCTATCGTCTTACGCAGCCATCGCCTGGTTGTTGCACTACCTGCAAACCCGCAGCATGTGGATTTTTATCTGGTATCGGGTGGGGTTTGGGATGGCAATTTTGGGAGCGATCGCCGCGGGTCTGGTGCCCAATATATAATGGCAGCATGCGCCATGCTTCTATCCGCCCAGCCGTCATCTCCCACGTCCACCCCGGTTCCATTGCTGATGAAGTTGGCTTTGAGGCGGGCGATCGCTTGGTAGCAATTAATGGCGATCGCCCCCGCGACTTAATTGATTACCGCTTCTTTTGTGCCGACGAAGAGCTAACGCTCGAAGTGCTGGGCAAAGACGAGCGCACCTATACCATTGAAATTGAAAAAGACGACGACGACGATCTAGGCCTAGAGTTTGATTCAGCACTGTTTGACGGGCTGATGCAGTGCAACAACCGCTGCCCCTTTTGCTTTATCGATCAGCAGCCCCCTGGCAAGCGCGAAACCCTCTATCTCAAAGACGACGACTATCGCCTCAGCTTCCTATACGGCAGCTACCTCACCCTCACAAACCTGACACCCCCCGAGTGGGATCGCATTGCTCAGATGCGCCTCTCCCCCCTCTACGTATCCGTGCACGCTACCGAACCTGATGTTCGCAGTCGCCTGCTCAAAAACGAGCGGGCTGGCAAAATTCTCGAGCACTTAGCCTGGTTTCAGCAGCAGCGGCTGCAGATTCATGCTCAGGTAGTGGTTTGCCCCGGCATCAACGATGGCGAGCACTTAACCAAAACCCTGCTGGATCTGGTGCAGTTTCACCAGGGCGACATTCCTACCGTGGCATCGGTGGCGGTGGTGCCTGTTGGCCTTACCCGCTTTCGCCCCGAGCAGGATGAACTGGTGCCTGTCACGCCACAAAAAGCGCGCGAGGTTATTGCCCAGGTGCAACCGCTCCAGCAAACGTTGCAGCAGCAGTTGGGCACCACTGTGGTGTGGCTGGCCGACGAGTGGTTCTTGATTGCAGGGATAGACTTGCCCCCCACTGAGCACTACGAAGACTATCCCCAAATTGGCAATGGGGTAGGGTCAATTCGCCTGTTCTTGCAGGAATTTGAGGTTGCCGCGCAGCAGTTGCCAGGGCAGGTGCCAACCCCGCAGCGGTTGACCTGGGTAGTGGGCAATGCGGTGGAACATGCGTTTCAACCCATTGTGCAACGGTTAAATCAGGTCGATCGGCTTCAAGTTAATATGGTGGCCCTCGCTAGCCGCTACTGGGGGCAAGAGATTTCGGTGACGGGGCTGCTGACTGGGGAAGATTTACTGGCGGGGCTGGCCGGACGAGATCTGGGTGATGGGGTTTTGCTCCCGTCCTTAATGCTGAAGCACGGCACGACAATCTTCCTAGACGATATGACGGTAGAAGAGCTGGAGCAGCAACTGGGTACTCCGGTTATCCCTGTCGGTTCTGTAGAGGAGTTGGTGGCGCATTGTGGTGCAGCGCATTGGGATGAGTTAGCGAGTGCTTCTCTTTGAAGCCACATTGAGGTCACAATTTTGGGGCCACAATACTGTACGCCCCTGATATGTTCCTCTATCCGAATACCCGACTTGAATGTCTGAGGTTTCCTAAATTCCCCAGGCTATAGGGAGTTTCTCTGAGTCTGGTGGGAATACTGAATGTGGTTTGAACCCCCCGCAAATCATAATTTCTCTGACTGAAAGGCTCATAATGTGCGGGGGCATGTTTAATAGTCGTTGCCATAGCGGTAGAATCGAGGGCACTTTGTAGATGTTGTGGGATATGGAGCATCTACAAACTAAAATGCCTCAGCCGTGGCAGTGGCTATCCATCAGGCGGTGCGTTAGCGATGCAGAGGATGTGGGATGTTAATCGGTGGGCGCTACGAAACGCTGCGGGAAATTGGCCGGGGGGGCGCGGGCAAAACCTACCTCGCTGACGATACCTATCGTCGAGGTGGCGTCAAATGTGTGGTGAAGAAATTTCAGCCGCCTTCTAAACTGCCTGTGGTGCTGGAGGCCGCCCGCAAAATTTTTGAAACCCATGCGCAGTACTGCTACGACCTGGGTAAGCTCGATCCCTTTCCGAAAACCTATGAACACTTGGAGCAGGGTGGCGAGTTTTATTTGGTTCAAGAGCTGATCGACGGCCATGACCTTCGGCAGGCGTTTACCTTGGGCGATCGCTGGGATGAAAAAGAGGCGATCGCCCTCTTGCGCGAAATTCTAACCAGCCTGACGATGCTGCACGAGCGCAGCATCGTTCATCAAGACTTAGGCCCCCGCCATCTCATTCGTCGCTGGAGCGACAAGCGACTGATGCTGCTAGATTTGGGTGGATTTAAGCATATTCGCCATCTCACGCTCGACCGCGAGGGAAACCTGACTGCGGCACCGCCCGTTGGCACCACCGGATACATGGCCCAGGAGCAGCTCGCTGGGCAGCCGCAGTTTGCGAGCGATGTGTATGCCGCAGGCATGATGGGGATTCAAGCGGTGACTGGGTATATGCCGAACCAACTGCCGCGCCATCCCCAAACTCAGGCTGTGGAGTGGCATGACCAAGCGCGGGTGAGTTCGCAGTTGATCGACATTCTCGATCGAATGGTGGTGCCAGACGCTGACCAGCGATTTCAGACGGCAGCAGACGCACTGGCGATGCTGCCTGCCCCGATCCCCAGCAAAACTATCTCAGCGGAGGATCTGGCAACGTTTTTGCAAGAGCCGGATGAGCCCACGTATCAAGTCATTGTTGAACCCCAGTTTGATGTCGCTAGAGATTTTTCTGAAGGGTTGGCGGCAGTGGTGATGGGCGATCGCCTCGGCTATATTGACCCCTCAGGAACCTTCGAAATTCCCCCCATGTTCCGCTTCGACGCCATCAGCCTCTACCAAGAAGGGGCCTACCAGTTTTCGGAAGGTCTAGCGCGGGTGGCCATCGACCACCAGTGGGGCTACATCAACAAGCTGGGGAAGCTGGTGATCCCGCCGAAGTTTGACAGTGCCGAAAACTTTATGCAGGGACTGGCGCGCGTGGAACTGGCGCACAAATTTGGCTACATCTACCCCAATGGTAGTTTTGCCATCTATCCCGACTATAAAAGCGCTGCCTACGGCTTTAGTGAAGACATGGCCGGGGTGGAAATTGAGCACCGCTATGGCTATATCAATAAATTAGGCCGCATTGTAATCGAGCCGCAGTTTGACAGCGCGGATGAGTTTTGTGAAGGGCTGGCGCGCATTACGCTAGACGGCAAGTATGGCTTTATCAATAAGCTGGGCAAGCTGGTGATCCCGGCGCAGTTTGACGTGGCGCATTCCTACAGCGAAGGACTGGCGCGGGTGCGGATGAACGGGAAGTATGGCTATGTGGATGCGTTTGGCAACATTGCGATCGCCCCCCAGTTTGACGACACCTTTAGCTTTAGCGAAGGTATGGCGCTGGTGCGCGACGACGATCGCTATGGGTTTATTAACCTAAAGGGCGATCGCATCATTCCCCTACAGTTTGAGGATGCTTACCCCTTCTCTGAAGGCATCGCGGCTGTCAACGTGCAGGGAAAATGGGGCTTCATCAACAAAATGGGAGAGTTTCTGATAGAACCTCAGTTCCAGGAAGCATCCTCAATCCATAACGGTCGCGCCGCTGTTCGCACGGACAATCTGTGGGGCTATTTGGGCACGGCATAGACCCAGGCATGCAGTTGCTGCCATGCAAAGCAAAAAGCAGCAAGCGACGCCTAGGACGTGACATCAGTTCTGGCTAAAATCCTGATTTCATCAGCGGTGCCACACCCGACCCCAAAACAGGCTAGGGGCTGAAACTGCTGATTTTTAGGCCATCAACGGCCAATTGATGACAGTCCCTAGCCTGCTAGCACCGCTTCGCCTTGCAACCCGATATAGAGAAAGACGAGCAGCCCGACCAGCATTGCCATTGAAATCAGTTTGGGCAGTTTTTTTACCATGGCGTTTGTCTTGCGTTCAAGGTCTAGCGTTCAAGATAATTGGCTGGGCTATCCAAAATAAAAGAGAAACAATTGGGTCAGAGAAGGACAGGACAGCGTTCCCTGATCGGGGCAAGGTTACCGTGAACCCTATGTTGCGACTTCAGGTTCACAACATAGGGTTCACGCCACAGCCATCCTCCCAACGTGGGGTCAGAAGCCTAGCCATTTAGCGTTGCCGCTATTCTATAGCAACTGCCTCTGTTGTGATTGGGATGTCCCCTCCTGCGGTAAGCTGATAAATGGCTCAACGCCAGGAAGTTCGCCAGATTCCGCGATTCCTCTCAACAATTCTCAACAGTTTTTACCCATGGTTGCCAGTCCTCCCCGTCCGATTCGTATTGGTTCGCGCAAAAGCCAGTTGGCGCTGGTGCAGACTCATTGGGTGCAAGCGCAATTGCAGAAGGCGTTTCCCGATCGCAGCTTTGAAGTGCACACCATGAGCACTCAGGGTGACAAAATTTTGGATGTGGCGCTCGCAAAAATTGGCGACAAGGGGCTATTTACGAAAGAGCTAGAAGTGGGGATGCTGTCGGGAGATATTGACTTTGCGGTGCATTCTCTTAAAGATTTACCGACGAATCTGCCCGAAGGTCTGATCTTAGGCTGCGTTACTGAACGAGAAGACCCCGCCGATGCGCTGGTGCTGCACAGCAAGCATGCGGGCAAGCAATTGGATAGTCTACCAGACGGGGCTGTGATTGGCACTTCGTCGCTGCGGCGCTTGGCGCAACTGCGGCATCATTTTCCCCAGCTCACGTTCAAAGATGTGCGGGGCAATCTTAACACTCGCCTCAGTAAGCTCGACGCTGGTGAGTATGACGCACTGATTCTAGCGGTGGCGGGGCTGCGGCGGTTGGGGATGGGCGATCGCATCGATCAGGCGATCCCCACTCATATTTCGCTGCATGCGGTGGGGCAGGGCGCATTGGGAATTGAGTGCCGGGCTGACGATGCCGAGGTGCTGCATCTGCTCAAGGCATTGGAGCATCCTCCTACAGCCTCCCGCTGCTATGCTGAGCGAGCCTTTTTGCGATCGCTCGAAGGCGGCTGTCAGGTGCCTATCGGCGTCACCACCACCATCGAGGAGGGCACCCTCACCCTAGCCGGGGTAGTCGCTAGCCTCGACGGTCAAACCCTTGTGCAGGGCACCGTCAGCGGTAGCGCAGATGCTGCTGAGCAACTGGGGCTGGATCTTGCTGATCAGCTTAAAGCCCAAGGTGCCCAGGCCATTCTCAACGATATTTTTGTGACGATTCAGCGCTCTTGACAGCTCCTCAACGCTTTCAACGGGAGCCCTGATCTGGCGCTAAAATAGGGGCTGGGTCTTGGCTAGTGGATTAGCATTCCGGTCGGGACGGCTGGGATGTAGGGTTAGCTATTACAGATCACACGATCACAACCCAATTAAGAAGAGATGCGATCGCTCATGCTAGAGACGCCTGAATTAAAACGCACCATCGATCAATTGACTGAGCGCCTGGGGCAAACCCAGGACTATCTTTGACCTGCCAGCCCTGACTGCCAAAATTGAGGATCTTGAGCAGCGCGCCGCCCAGCCCGAGTTTTGGGATGATCAAGCTATGGCACAAGAGACGCTGCAAGAACTCAACGATCTCAAGTCTCATCTAGAGCAGTTTCACCGCTGGACGACCAATCTAGAGGATGCTCGAGCCATACTCGAACTGCTGGAGCTGGATGACGACGAAGCCCTGCTCGCCGAAGCCCAAGCAAATGTTGCTCATCTGGAGCGATCGCTCGACCAGTGGGAATTAGAGCAACTTCTCTCGGGCACCTACGATAACCGAGGCGCCGTGCTCAGCATCAATGCAGGCGCAGGCGGCACCGATGCCCAAGACTGGGCCGAAATGCTGCTGCGGATGTATACCCGCTGGGCCGAAAGGCGGGGCTACAAGGTACGGTTAGCTGAGCTGTCGGAAGGAGACGAAGCGGGCGTCAAATCGGTAACGATAGAAGTCGAGGGGCGTTACGCCTATGGTTATCTAAAGTGCGAAAAGGGCACCCATCGGCTTGTGCGAATTTCACCGTTTAACGCCAACGGCAAACGTCAAACCAGCTTTGCTGGCGTAGAGATCATGCCCATTCTGGACGAGTCCATTGAGCTAGACCTCCCCGATAAGGATATAGAAATTACCACCATGCGTTCAGGTGGCAAGGGTGGCCAAAACGTAAACAAGGTTGAAACCGGGGTGCTGGTGCGCCACTTGCCCACTAACATCTTGGTGCGCTGCACCGAAGAGCGATCGCAAGCGCAGAACAAAGAAAAGGCGATCGCCCGCCTTAAGGCAAAGCTGCTGATTATTGCCCAAGAACAACAGGCTCAAAAAGTAGCCGATATTCGGGGCGACATGGTGGAAGCCGCGTGGGGCAACCAAATTCGCAACTACGTTTTCCATCCTTATCAACTGGTTAAAGATCTCCGCACCAATTTAGAAACAACGGACATTGCAGACGTGATGAACGGCAATCTGGACGGCTTCATTGAAGCGAGCCTTCGCCAAGAGAACCAAATGGTGAACGCTACAACGACGGTATAGTGCAGAGAATCAACGAGACTGTGTCACGAGTGCCCGAATCGTAGCGGATATCTCGACAGGGTGATGGATAGATGCCCCGCCCAATGCAGTGAGCCTGCTGCAGTGATCCCCGTGAGCGATCAGACAACCTGTGGAGATGATCAGTACGAGAATGCCCCTATGAGCAATCACCCAAGCAACGACCTCCCTCAGCCGGACGACGGCGGCGCCGCCAAGTCCCCCTCATCCGCAGATCTGGCATCGGAAACAGGCAAAATGCCGACTTCTGTCGCCAGCCGAGAGATGGAAACCTTGCCCCCAGCGACCTCTGAGGAACCGCCCCCTAGCTATGTCAAGCTTGCCATGCGCAACATGGTCAAAAAGGGCGGAAAGTCTCTTTATCACTTTGCTCTCACCACCCTAGGGCTGCTAGGGCTGCTGGTAGGGCTCGCCTTTATAACTCGCTGAAACCCGCTGAGGTGATGATCTATGCTGCGTTCTATCGCGGTAGATGTGAGTGTGCAGCGGTGGCTGACGGCCGAAATTGCCACGCCAATCGCCGCGCTGGATGATTTAGGCGATGATGATGCGTCTGCCCTGTCGGTCTTGCCCCTGTCAGACGTAGCGGATGATCTTTGGGAGTCTTGGTTTACGCAATGGCTGGGCTACCTGCAGCCGACTCTGTCGCCGATTCACCAATACGAACTCAGCCTCGGTTTAACAGATGATGCAGGTATTCGCGCCCTCAATTCTGACTATCGCCAGCGCGATCAGCCGACCGATGTGCTGTCGTTTGCGGCGCTAGAGTCGTTACACACGTTGCCTCCAGAAGCGCTTGAGGAAATTCCCCTAAGCCTAGGCGACATTATTATCTCAGTAGAAACCGCGCAGCGGCAGGCCACAGAGCGATCGCACGATCCCGCGACAGAGCTAGCATGGCTAGCGACCCACGGCCTGCTGCACCTGCTGGGATGGGATCATCCAGACGAAGCCAGCCTCAGCCGTATGCTGCAGCAGCAACACGCCTTACTGCAGACGGTGGGCTTATTCATTCAGTATGAGTAAGCCATGAGTAAGCCCTGTTGGAATTTTGCTGTGAATTGCCCGGCAGTTTGCACGGATCGGGCATCGCTGATGTGAAGTATGAAGTAGACAGCAGTCCCGTGCAGTTTTTTAAGTTTTTAGGGCTAGGTACTCTCATGGGCCATGGCGCTGACCGCAATTCCGCTGTAGGATAGGGCGAAATACGTCCCCCAAGTGCGGATGTTCCTGAGATTGATTCTCATGCCCTAATCATCGTTCTGGCGTCTCAACCCCACTGTTGTGTCTATGCCTCAGCCCATTTCACCCCAGCCCATTTCAACCGATACTCCGCCCAAATCTGTGGCATTTGCTAAGCCGAATCGTGACCTAGCCTGGCAAGTTGCCCCTAGCTTATTTGTCAGCTTCAAATATGCCTGGGCTGGGTTGAGCTATGCGTTTCGCACTCAGCGTAATTTTCGGGTTCATGTGCTGGTAGGGTCGATGGCGATCGCCCTCAGCATCTTTCTTCACCTTAGCCGGATAGAAATGGCGGTGATCGGGCTAACCATCGGCGCAGTGCTGATGATGGAATTATTGAACACAGCGCTAGAGTCTGTCGTAGACCTGACTGTCAAGCAAACCTTTCATGAATTGGCAAAAACCGCAAAAGACTGTGCAGCTGGCGCAGTGCTGGTAGCTGCATTTGCGGCCCTGCTAGTGGCGGGGTCACTGCTGCTGCCGCCGCTGCTGGCTCAAATTCAGCTGTGGCTCGCGTAGTTGCCCGTGAGTTGTCACCCTTGCGTGTCCTCTGTCAGGATCAGGAAAGACGGCTGAGCCCTTCTCTAGTCCGACGTTAGAACTATTCCTTTTTATGATTCTCGTTATCGACAACTACGACAGCTTCACCTATAACTTGGTGCAGTACCTTGGCGAGCTGGCCTCAGAATTTTCCATTGCAGACGACATTCGTGTATACCGCAATGACCAGATCTCTTTAGACCAGATTCGCCAGCTTCAGCCCCGGGCCATTGTCATTTCGCCCGGCCCCGGTCGACCCGAGGATGCAGGCATTTCTACGACCGTGATTCGCGATCTGGGGCCAACGGTGCCTCTGCTGGGGGTGTGCCTCGGGCATCAGGGCATTGGGCAAGTGTTTGGCGGGCACGTGGTCGCGGCGGCAGCGTTAATGCATGGCAAAACCTCTGAGATTTACCACAGCGGCGTTGGCGTGTTTGCTGGGCTGGCGAACCCGATGCTGGCGACCCGCTACCACAGCCTCGTGGTTGACCGCGCCACCTGTCCCGACTGTTTAGAAATTACGGCCTGGGTGGAGGATGGCACAATCATGGGTGTGCGCCATCGGAACTTTCCCCACCTGCAGGGCGTCCAGTTTCATCCAGAGAGCATTCTGACGGCGTTGGGCAAGCCGCTGTTGCGAAACTTTTTACTATCAGCCACGGCGTTGTCAGAGCCTGCAACAGCCCAGGTGTAGCCCAAATCGCTGTAAGCTAACGGTAGGTTGGCTTGAGCCAGATTGAGACTCAGAAAAAGACCCTGTCAGGACGGGCGATCGCCCATCTGGCAAGGGTCACGATGCGTCAGCCGATTCGGTTGGGCAATGCGATGACTGTGTGTACCCGGGGCCTGTCCCAAAGCCCCTGTGTGGAGGAGTTCATGAAGCGACGACATTTTATCTATGCCGGAGCCACGGCTGCAACGGCGATCGCCACGAGTGTGTTGGCTCCGCCCACTGTGGCGCAAACAGCCGTCTCGATTCAGTATTTAGGGCATTCCTGCTTTTTGTTTTCTGGCGATGGCCGTCGTATTTTGGTGAATCCATTTCGCCCTGCTGGCTGCACGGCTGGCTACCGTCGTCCCAACGTGGCTGCAGATGTGGTGATGATCAGCAGCCGTCTGCTGGATGAGGGCGCAATCGATGGGCTACCGGGCAATCCCCGTTTACTGGCGCAGCCGGGCGCTTACGATATCAGCGGACTGAATGTTCAGGGCATTCGCACGGACCACGATCGCGTGGGCGGTCGCCGCTTTGGCGTTAACGTGGTGTGGCGGTGGACCATGGGCGGCCTGACCATTGCTCACATGGGCGGTGCGGCCTCACCCATTGGCACAGAGCAGCAAATTTTGATTGGTCGGCCGGATGTGCTGTTGGTGCCTGTTGGCGGCGGCCCCAAAGTCTATACGCCTGATGAAGCGCGACAAACCATCCAGACCCTCAACCCACGGCTGGTCATTCCCACGCAGTTCCGCACGGGGGCTGCTGACTCTAGCGCCTGCGATATTCAACCGTTGGATGACTTTCTGACGGTTATGTCGGGCACCTCAGTGCAGCGCCGAGGAGACACGCTCTCCCTCAGCCGCTCTAGCTTGCCAGCCGACGGCATGCGGATTGAGGTGATGAGCTATAGCTAACCAAACGTCAGTTCGAGTTGATAGGGTTTTGGGGCACCGCGCGCGGTGCCCCAAAACCCTCAATGTACCGGCACGTTGAGGGTTTGAGCTTATCTCGAACTCGGTTAACCAAGGATTGACGGAACACGCTAGAGTATTTGCTAGGCAACCCTGCACGCCCACAGGGTTACAGCAACGCTAGCGCGTTTTACCTAATCCTCAAACCCCAATCCTTTCATGCAGCAAACGGAATTTGCCCAGCGTCGTGAGCAGTTGATGGCCCAGATGGGCAAAGGCACGGCGGTATTTTGCAGTGCGCCGATGGCGGTGATGC
The DNA here is from genome assembly GCA_019359435.1 of Kaiparowitsia implicata GSE-PSE-MK54-09C. GTDB lineage: Bacteria > Cyanobacteriota > Cyanobacteriia > Elainellales > Elainellaceae > Kaiparowitsia > Kaiparowitsia implicata. The sequence continues at coordinate 92,783 of JAHHHI010000069.1, read as the reverse complement.
ACAACGATGTGGAATATAACTTTCGGCAAGATAGCGACTTCTATTACCTGACGGGGTTTGACGAAGCGGAAGCCGTGGCCGTTCTCTCGCCACACCATGAAGACCACCGGTTTGTGCTGTTTGTGCAGCCCAAAGACCCTGACAAGGAAACCTGGACCGGCTATCGGGTGGGCCTAGAGGCGGCGAAGGAGAAATTTGGCGCGGACGAGGCCTATTCCATTGATGAACTCGGCGAAAAGCTGCCGCAGTATTTAGTAGGGGGCGATCGCATCCTGTATCGACTGGGGCGCGATCGCCGCTTTAACGACAAACTACTGGGGATGTGGCAACGGCTGATGCGCACCTATCCAAAACGGGGCACCGGGCCTACGGCGATCGCCGATCCGGCTCCGCTACTCCATGCCATGCGCCAGCTCAAAAGTGCAGCAGAGCTGGATCAGATGCGGCGGGCGGCGAATATTGCCGTCGAAGCCCATGTGCGCGCCATGCAGTTTGCCAAACCGGGCGTGTATGAGTATCAAGTGCAGGCCGAAATTGAACATACCTTTCGGCTCAATGGGGCAGTAGGGCCTGCCTATCCGTCTATCGTGGCCTCAGGAGAAAACGCCTGCATCTTGCACTACACCGAAAATACTCGGCAGATGCAGGCCCAAGAGCTGCTATTGATTGACGCGGGCTGCGCCTACCACTACTACAACTCTGACATTACCCGCACCTTTCCGATTGGCGGCCGCTTTACGCCCGAGCAGCAGGCCCTCTACGAAATTGTGCTAGAAGCCCAACTGAGGGCGATCGCCCAAGTTCACCCCGGCAACCCCTATAGTCAGATTCACGACACAGCAGTGGAGGTGATTGTAGACGGGTTACTGGATCTGGGGCTGCTGGTAGGCGACAAACAGGACATTATCAAAGACGAGAAATATAAACCCTTCTACATGCACCGCACCGGGCATTGGCTAGGGCTAGATGTGCATGACGTGGGCGTATACCAGCATGGAGAGACGGCCCACACCTTAGAACCGGGGCAAGTGACCACGGTGGAACCCGGCATTTACATCAAGCCCGATATCAAGCCCGTCGAGGGTCAACCAGAGGTGCCCGAACGCTGGCGGGGTATCGGCATTCGCATTGAAGACGATGTGCTCGTGACCGCCCAAGGGCATAATGTGCTGACGGATGGCGTACCCAAGGCGATCGCCGATTTAACTAACCTTAGCCGCTCATGACACACCTACGGACTGCCGACGCCCAGCACCAGCCATGATGGGATCTCCCTCAACCCCCATCACTCAGGATCTCGTGTTGATTGGGGGCGGACATAGTCATGCGATCGCCCTGCGGCGATTTGCCATGCAGCCCATTGTGTCTGCGCAACTGACGTTGATTACCGATGTCATGCACACGCCCTATTCCGGGATGCTGCCGGGCTATGTAGCAGGGCTCTACGGCTTTGACGAATGCCACATTGACCTGCAACCCTTGGCAAAATTCGCTGGGGCGCGGCTCATTCACGATCGGGCGATCGGGCTAGATCTGGCTCACAATCGGGTGCTCTGTGCAGCGCATCCGGCGATCGCCTTTGACCGGCTTTCTCTAGATTTGGGCAGCACCCCAGCAGTCTCAACCGTCCCTGGGGCGAAAGACTACGCCATTCCCGTCAAGCCGATTTCGCAATTTTTGCAGCGGTGGGATGCCCTAATCGAGCAGGTGCAGCAGCGGCCTCATCAGTCCTTGCGGCTGGTGGTGGTGGGGGGCGGTGCAGGCGGCGTGGAATTGGCGCTGGCCGTGCAGGCGCGATTGCAGCGTGTTCTGGCGGCAGCGCAGGTATCGTCTCAAGGCTTAGAGCTGCACCTCATCCACAGCGGGGCAGAGATTTTGCCCGAGCGCAGCAGCGGCATGCGGCGCAAGATGCAGCGGTTAATGACCGAGCGCGGCATTCGCCTGCACTTGGGCGAACGCGTGAGTGAGGTGGGGGCCGATTGGGTGCAGTGCGAGTCGGAACTGTGCCTAGACTGTGATCACGTCTTTTGGGTGACGCAGGCCTCGGCCACGACGTGGCTATACCAGTCGGGCCTCGCCACCGACGAGCGTGGCTTTGTGCAAGTGAACGACTGCCTGCAATCCACCTCGCATCCCCAAGTGTTTGCCGCTGGGGATGTCGCCACAATGCGGAACCATCCCCGCCCCAAGGCGGGAGTGTTCGCCGTGCGCCAGGGTCAGCCGCTAGAGCAAAATTTGCGGCGATCGCTCCTCCACCAGCCGCTTCAGCCCTTCGTACCCCAACGCCAGTTTTTGATTTTAGTCGGCCTAGGCAACGAAACGGCCGTGGCCTCACGGGGGGTCTTGTGTCTCGGCCCTACGGGCTGGCTCTGGCGCTGGAAAGACCGCATCGACTGGGTCTTCATGAATCAGTTTGCCGACCTGGCACCGATGATGCCTGCCACGAGTACTCCCCCTGCATCCCACCGCAGAGCAGGGGAGATTGCAGACGCGGCTCTCCCCATGCACTGCGCGGGCTGTGGCTCAAAAGTAGGAGGCGATGTGCTGGGGCGATCGCTCACCCGAGTGCGGACGGCATTTCCCGACCTAGCGCATCCCGATGTGCTCATAGGGCTCGATGCCCCGGATGATGCCGCAGTGGTGCAGGTGCCACCCGGGCGGGTGCTCGTGCAAACGGTGGACTACTTTCGGGCTCTGGTGGATGATCCCTATGTGTTTGGGCAGATCGTGGCGCATCACTGCCTGAATGACCTATTTGCCATGGGGGCCGCGCCCCAAAGCGCATTGGCGATCGCCACGCTACCCTATGCTCCGGCGGCCAAGCTAGAAGAAACCCTAGTTATGCTGCTGTTGGGCGTTTGCCAGGTGCTACAGACCGCAGGGGCCACACTAATGGGGGGGCATACCGTCGAAGGAGCTGACCTGGCGCTGGGACTCACCTGCAACGGGTTGGCAGCGGGCGATCGCCTGTGGCACAAAGGCGGCATGCAGCCGGAAGATGTGCTGATTCTGACGAAGCCTCTGGGCACGGGCACGCTGTTTGCCGCCGATATGCAGCATCAAGCCAAAGGCCGCTGGATCGAAGGGGCGATCGCCTCAATGCTGCACTCCAACCAGGCTGCCGTTCCAATTTTCCAGCAGTATGGCGCAACCGCCTGCACCGATGTCACCGGATTTGGGCTGCTGGGGCATCTGGCAGAACTACTGCGGGCCTCCCATCTAGCGGCAGAGGTGAGCCTAGATGCGATTCCCGTTCTCGAGGGCGCGTCTGAAACCATCCATCGCGGTCTTCTCAGCTCGATTCACCCTAGCAATGCCACCGCTGTCAGCTCAATCGTCACACCAGCATCCGTCAGCCATCACCATCTCTACCCCTTGCTGGTCGATCCACAAACCTCGGGCGGGCTGCTCGCATCTGTTCCCCAAACTCAGGCAGATGCCTGTCTTCAGGCTCTCAAACACGCCGGGTTTTCTCTAGCCCGTAGAATCGGCCAAGTGCGATCGCTGCCAGATGCCACAGATGCCTCTGACCTGTTGATGACCATTCATTGAACCATCCCCGCCTAAAAACCGTCCCCGCCCAAAGCGCCAAATCTGAACTCAAGAGAGATGACGCAGATGGTCAAAACTTTTAGGAACGAGAGGGCGATCGCCGCATTAACCAATATTTACATGCAGCAACAATTCGAGCTAAAGAAGCTCACTATTAATGTAAAGAAAGTTGAAGAGCGAAGGGCTTAAAAAACTTACATTTGCGGTTTGGCAGTTGTTGGTTTGAGGCAAATTTCAAGCCGTTTTTAACAAAAATTCTTAAACAAAGATTGTGGACTGTCGGGGAATGTCATTACTATGCAAGAGCGGACAGAGTATTAACTGTTCGTATCATTCTCTCATTTGTAACTCGCATTTATTACTATGACTACTACCATTCAAGGGCGCGGTCGCGCCAGTACATGGGAGCAGTTTTGCAACTGGGTCACCAGCACCAACAACCGCCTATACGTGGGCTGGTTTGGTGTCTTGATGATTCCTTGTTTGCTAACTGCAACCATCTGCTTCATCATTGCCTTCGTGGCAGCTCCTCCGGTGGACATTGACGGCATCCGTGAGCCCGTAGCCGGTTCACTGATGTATGGCAACAACATCATCACTGGTGCAGTTGTGCCGTCTTCTAACGCCATTGGTTTGCACCTCTACCCCATCTGGGAAGCTGCTTCTCTGGATGAGTGGCTATACAACGGGGGGCCTTACCAATTGGTGGTATTCCACTTCCTGATTGGCATCTTTGCCTACATGGGTCGTCAGTGGGAACTCAGCTACCGTCTGGGGATGCGTCCCTGGATCTGCGTGGCATACAGCGCTCCTTTGGCTGCTGCCACCTCTGTGTTTTTGATCTACCCCATCGGTCAGGGTTCCTTCTCTGACGGCATGCCTTTGGGCATCTCGGGTACGTTCAACTTCATGTTCGTGTTCCAGGCTGAGCACAATATTCTGATGCACCCCTTCCACATGTTGGGAGTGGCTGGTGTATTCGGTGGTTCACTGTTCTCCGCCATGCATGGTTCGTTGGTGACATCGAGCTTGGTGCGTGAGACGACCGAGACTGAATCTCTGAACTATGGCTATAAGTTCGGTCAAGAAGAAGAGACCTACAACATCGTTGCGGCCCACGGCTACTTCGGTCGGTTGATCTTCCAATATGCCAGCTTCAACAACTCCCGTGCACTGCACTTCTTGTTGGGTGCGTGGCCAGTGGTGGGCATTTGGCTCACCGCGCTGGGTATCAGCACGATGGCGTTCAACCTGAACGGGTTTAACTTCAACCAGTCGGTATTGGATAGCCAGGGTCGCGTGATTAGCACCTGGGCTGATGTGCTCAACCGTGCCAACCTGGGTATGGAAGTGATGCACGAGCGTAATGCTCACAACTTCCCCTTGGATTTGGCTGCTGGGGAGCCTACACCTGTAGCGCTTACAGCTCCTTCTATCCACGGATAAGCGCGAATTAACTTTAGCTAGGCTTAGCACCCTCGTTGGAGGGTGCTTTCTTTTTGCCTGCTTTTTTTGGAGATCGCTTGGCGAATTCCCTGAGTGTGGGGTGGAATTGCGATCGCCAGAGAAATTGAATTCATGGCACTATTTTGAGTACGCTGTGTTTCATGTCAAACATTAGGGTGAGGTTCATGCACGGGTCTTGGTCATCACGCTAACCATCCGGTCTTTTTTGGAGGATCTTTCAGCCCATGTTTAACTTTTCTCGACGCAAGCAAAAGCCTCAGCAATCGTATTCTCAATCCCAAAGTCCAGTAGCCCCCAAAGTAACCGCGACCTACATTAGCGCGACAACTGAGCTTCAGGGCACCATGCATGTCGATGGCAACCTTCAGGTTGATGGCATTGTGCATGGGGGGGTGCATGTGAGCAACGATGTGGTGATTGCTCAGAGCGGTCTGGTAGAAGGGCCAGAACTGCGCGGTCACAACATCATTATCCACGGCGTGGTCAAGGCCAAAATTCATGCAGAAGGTCAGCTCACCCTGAAGAGCACCGCCCGGTTGGAAGGTGATGTAACCGCCAGCGCCCTAAACATGGAGGCTGGCGCATTTTACGTCGGCTATATTGCCACGACGGAATCTAAGGTGCTGCCCGGTAGCGATCCGCTGCCAGAACTGATGGGGCGAGGTAACGAGTATGAGGGGCCGCTTCAGCCCAATGTAGACTATGTCCCTGACAGCTATGGGCGACAATTTTAAGCTAAGCTTCCTGTGTAGGGGTTAGGATTTAAACCCGCATGGGCAGCACGTTTGGACATGCATTTCGAATTACAACCTTTGGTGAATCTCACGGGGGTGGGGTAGGGGTGGTGGTGGATGGCTGCCCACCCCAGCTTGCTCTATCAGCAGACGAGATTCAGCTAGAGCTGGATCGGCGGCGACCGGGGCAAAGCAAAATCACGACGCCTAGAAAAGAGGCGGATCAGTGCGAGATTTTGTCGGGAGTCTTTGAGGGCAAAACTCTGGGGACGCCGATTGCAATTTTGGTGCGAAATAAAGATGCGCGATCGCACGACTATGACGACATGGCGATCGCCTATCGTCCGTCTCATGCCGATGCCACCTACGACGCCAAGTATGGGATTCGGAACTGGCAGGGGGGTGGGCGATCGTCTGCGCGAGAAACCATTGGGCGGGTTGCAGCAGGGGCGATCGCCAAAAAAATTCTGCGCCAGATTGCTGGGGTTGAAATCGTCAGCTATGTCAAACGCATCAAGGATTTGGAGGCCGTCGTCGACCCCAGTACCATCACGCTGGCAGAGGTAGAAAGCAACATCGTGCGCTGCCCTGATGCCGAAGCCGCTGAGCGCATGGTGGACTTGATTGAGCAGTATCGCGACCAGGGCGATTCCCTTGGGGGAGTTGTGGAATGCGTGGCGCGTGGCATTCCCAAAGGCTTGGGCGAGCCTGTGTTTGACAAGCTAGAAGCGGATTTGGCAAAGGCGGTGATGTCATTACCTGCTACCAAGGGCTTCGAGATTGGCTCAGGCTTTGCGGGCACGCTGATGCCGGGAAGTGAGCACAATGACGAGTTTTATGTGGATGAGCAGGGGGGGGTGCGAACTCGCACCAATCGCTCGGGCGGGGTGCAGGGCGGCATTTCCAATGGGGAAGATATTCTGATTCGCATTGCGTTTAAACCCACAGCCACCATCCGCAAGGCGCAAAACACGGTGACGACTGCCGGTGCAGAAACCGTGCTAGCGGCCAAAGGTCGCCACGACCCCTGTGTGTTGCCTCGCGCTGTGCCCATGGTGGAGGCGATGGTGGCGCTAGTGCTGGTGGATCACCTGATGCGGCAGCAGGCGCAGTGTGGCCTCGGGCTCAATGTGGACTTGGACTCAATCCGTGACTGATGCTGTGAATGATCTGATCCAGGATGGTTCTGCTGCGGTCTCTCGCGAGACTGACTCAGACGCTTTACGGATTCTCCAGCAGGCTGCGGTAGCGTGGGGCGATCGCTCCCAGCCTCGTCCGTCTGCCGATTCGCTCGTGCCGGCGTTGTTAGCGCTAGAAACCCAGGCCAAGGGCGATCGCCGCTCGTTCTCCTTTGATGCGCTCTCAGGACAATGGCGGCTGTGGTTTACGACGGGGGTGCGGAAGCAATCGCGCGGCGGCATTGCGCTGGGCAAAGGCTTCTATGTGCCCCGACTGGCGGTGGCTCGCATTGGTTTTCAGCAGCCAGAGTTGGCGAGCAGCGACGAACATCCCACAACTATCGCGACTCCTCTGACAGAGTCCCAGTTCGGCACCATCACCAACCAGGCGCAAGTGGGTCGTCTGCGATTAGAGCTATCTGGCCCCTGCCGCTACCAGCCCAAGAAGAATCTATTGGCATTTGACTTTACGCACGTCACCCTGAGCCTATTTGGGCGAACCCTCTACCAAGGTAGCATTCGCGGCGGCGAGGCGAAGGCAAAGGCCTTTCCCCAGCAACGCATTGGCACACTGCCCTTCTTTGCCTTTTTCAGCATCACTGATGACTATATTGCTGCACGAGGCCGAGGGGGCGGTCTCGCCCTGTGGATTCGAGAAGGGCGATCGCCCGATTAGATCTCCCTGATTAGATCTCCCAGTGCATGGACCCGCAGGACTTTCTCCAGGTCTGTTAGCCTAGAAGATGGACGTTTTTGCGGAATGAATGGGTATGCTGTCGCCAGAATTACAGGCTCGGTTGGCTACACCGCTGCAGATTGGCGCAGTTGAGCTACAGAGCCGGGTGTTGCAGTCGCCCCTATCGGGGGTCACAGATTTAGTCTTTCGGCGACTGGTGCGGCGCTATGCCCCCCATTCCATGATGTACACCGAAATGGTGAATGCAACGGGGCTGCACTACGTGAAGCAGTTGCCCAAGCTCATGGAAATTGACCCCAATGAGCGCCCCATTAGCATTCAGCTCTTTGACTGCCGCCCCGACTTTTTGGCAGAGGCCGCGCAAAAAGCGGTGGATGAAGGGGCCGATACCGTAGACATCAACATGGGCTGCCCGGTGAACAAAATCACCAAAAACGGCGGCGGTTCCTCACTGCTGCGGCAACCAGAGCTGGCCGCGCAGATTGTGTGCTCGGTGGTGCAGGCGGTGCAGGTGCCCGTGACGGTGAAGACCCGCATCGGCTGGTGCGATAGTGACATTAACGCGGTTGAGTTTGCCCGTCGCATGGAAGATGCAGGCGCAAAAATGCTGACCCTGCACGGTCGCACCCGCGCCCAAGGCTATAACGGGGCAGCCCGCTGGGAATGGATTGCCCAAGTGAAGCAGGCGCTGTCGATTCCGGTTATTGGCAACGGCGACATTTTCTCAGTTGAGGCGGCGATCGCCTGCCTAGAGCAAACGGGAGCAGACGGCGTCATGTGCGCGCGGGGCACCCTGGGCTATCCCTTCTTGGTGGGCGAGATTGATCACTACTTGCGCACGGGGGAGCACCTGCCCCAGCCCAGCCCAGTCGAGCGGCTGCAAGTGGCGCGCGACCATCTGATCATGCTGTGGGACTATAAGGGCGATCGCGGCATTCGGCAAGCGCGCAAACACATGACCTGGTATGCCAAAGGATTCCCCAATGCGGCAGAGCTGCGCAAGCAACTGGCGGTGCTCGAGTCGGTGACTCAAGGAGTCGCGATCTTAGACGGGGCGATCGCCCAACTTGAGCAACTCGGCTGGGCAGATGCTGAACTCGAATCGGCCCTGGTTGAGGTGTAATCCGAAAGCGCAGGCATTTCTCACTTTAGTCAGGTCTAGCTTTAGGCGGGATTGAGGCGACGGGATTAAGACAGCAGGATTCAGGCGGTTAGAGGCTCTTGATCCCTACATTTCTCAAATGTTTCTCAGATGTGTGGGAACTTATGGCGATCGCCCGCTTGCTTCCAACGTCTTTATCGCAGCATGACCCACCTAACCCAACCCGCTACACTAGGAAGTTGATGGCTGGGGAGTTATAGACAAGCCGTGGTGCTGCGACACAGCATTACACAGCCTTGATCATTTCCCCTGGCAAAAGGTTTTTTACCTGAGGTTTATTTTATGACAGTCACCACCGATGCCCGGGCGCTGATGCGAGCCGCCTACGAAAATCGCTACACCTGGGATAGCAACTTCCCTGGCTATACCGCCGATGTCACCCTCACAATGGACGGCACGGTGTATACAGGCAGCGTGCGCATTGGGTCGGATCTCAAAGCTGAGGTCAGCGGCGTAAACGACGAGGCCGCCAAGAAGGCGATCGCTGAGCAGGCTTGGGAAATCGCCATTCACCGCGTTCGCCGCGATTTTGAAACCACCCACGGCAAAAACGAGTTCTCCTTTGGGGAGACCGACGAAACCGGCGCAGTCGAACTTTTGGTTCATGGCGCTACTGAGGGCGATCGCTACAAAGTACGCAATAACGAAGTGGTGCTGGTGCATCGCCACATCCACGGCACTGTGGTCACCATCAACACCTTTAGCACCCACGACACGGGCGAGGGCTACCTTTCCCACACCTACGATGCGGTCTATCACGATCCGACCACAGGTGAGCAGCGCGGCGGCTTGAGCCAGTTCGAAGACCACTTCACGAAAGTCGGCGACTACTTTGTGCTCACCCAGCGCACGATTAAGACTCAAATCGGGGACAAAACCCACGTTAACGACTTTAGCTTTGGCAATATCGCCATGCTTCAGCCCGCAGCCGTGTAACGAGTATCATCGTTCGTTAGGGGCAACCATTCAGGGCAACGCAGGTCATCCCGAATCTAACGATAAGAAGCGATAAGAAGCAATGGGGATTGCCGAAATGCGTTGCCCTTACCGCTTTAAACCCTACCCTCTCCCTACCCTCTAAAATAAAAGTATCGACTCATCCCAAGGAAACCACCTATGACCACAACGATGGAACTAACCAACGATAATGTGGAGACAGTTCTAGACGAACTGCGCCCTTACCTCATCTCGGATGGCGGCAACGTAGAGCTAGTAGAACTTGACGGCCCCGTGGTAAAGCTGCGGCTGCAAGGTGCGTGCGGGTCTTGCCCCAGCTCTACCATGACGCTCAAAATGGGCATTGAGCGCCGCCTGCGGGAGCGCATTCCCGAAATTGTGGAAGTGGAGCAGGTGTTCTAGGCTAAATTTCCACGCCTCTTTTCGACGGGGCTGATACACTCTGAAGCAGGGAAGCGTGTTGCATTCCCTGCTTTTTGATTGGACTCGTTCGATAGTTGGCGATCGCCCGTTCTAAGGGCTGTCATCAATTAGCCGCTAATGGCCCAGAAATGAACGGTCACAGCCCCTAGTCTGTTTTTGGATCGGGCGTGGCAACGCTCATAGCACAAGGCTTTTGGTCGGAATTGATGACACGCCCTAGGCCTGCCATATTGTTAGGTTGCAACTCTACACACCCCTATGCCCCATCCGCTCTACGTTGCTTTTGTTTGGCATCAGCACCAACCCCTCTATAAAAGCCGCTCGGGCGGGCAATATCGGTTGCCCTGGGTGCGGCTGCACGGCACCAAAGACTACCTTGATCTGGTGCTGCTGCTTGAGAAATATCCAAAGCTGCACCAAACTGTGAACCTGGTGCCCTCGCTGATTTTGCAAATTGAGGACTATGTGGCGGGTACCGCCTTTGACCCCTACCTGGCGCTGGCGCTGTCTCCCTTAGAAAACCTGACCCCAAAAGATAAGCGCTTTATCGTAGAGCATTTTTTTGATGGGCATCATCGCACCCTCATCGATCCCCATCCGCGCTATCGCGATCTCTACCAACAGCGGCAAGACAAGGGCTGGGATTGGTGTGTGGACTATTGGACTCATCAAGACTTTAGCGATTTGCTGGCGTGGCATAACCTGTCATGGTTCGATCCGCTGTTTTGGGATGACCCGGCGATCGCCACTTGGCTAGACCAGGGTCAAAATTTTAGTCTGAGCGATCGCCAGCGCATCTATTCCAAACAGCGCGACATTCTGCGGCAGATCGTGCCTCAGCACCGCAAGATGCAGGACGCTGGACAGTTGGAGGTGACGACGACTCCCTATACTCACCCCATTCTGCCGCTGCTGGCCGATACCGACTCGGGGCGGGTGGCGGTGCCCCAGATGGGGCTGCCCCAATCTCGCTTTCAGTGGGAGGAAGACATTCCCCGTCACCTGACGAAGGCGCGGGCCATGTATTGCGATCGCTTTGGGCGAGAGCCTCGCGGGCTGTGGCCGTCAGAGCAGTCGGTGAGTCCTGGAATTCTGCCTTATGTGGCGCAGCAAGGCTTTCAGTGGCTAATTTCGGATGAGGCGGTTCTGGGTTGGACGATACAGCACTTCTTTCACCGCGATGCCCACGGCACCGTGCAAGAGCCAGAGCTGCTGTATCGCCCCTATCGATTAGAAACGCCCGATGGCGATCTGGCCATTGTGTTTCGCGATCACCGCCTGTCGGATCTGGTGGGCTTTACCTATAGCGGCATGGCCCCCGAAGATGCCGCATCTGATTTAGTAGAGCAGTTAGAGGCGATCGCCCACACGGTTACCACCCACCAAACCAGCGGCAGCACCACACTAGACCAGCCCTGGTTGGTTACCATTGCCCTAGATGGCGAAAACTGCTGGGAGTTTTACGAGCGCGACGGCATTCCTTTTTTAGAAAACCTCTACGGGCAGCTCAGCAACCACGATGGCATCCAGCTAGTCACCGTGTCAGAATTTCTCGATCAGTTTCCGCCAACTGCCACCCTGCCAGCAGAGTCGCTGCACAGTGGCTCTTGGGTAGATGGCAACTTTACCACCTGGATTGGAGACCCTGCCAAAAACCGCGCGTGGGATCTGCTAACCCAGGCAAGACTAGCGCTGGCCCGCCATCCCGAAGCCACTGAAGACAGTAATCCTGAAGCGTGGGAAGCACTGTATGCCGCTGAGGGCTCAGACTGGTTTTGGTGGTTGGGCGAGGGGCACAGCTCTAATCAAGACGCCATGTTTGACCAGCTATTTCGCGAGCATGTGGCCGCAGTCTATACCGCGTTGGGTGAGTCGATTCCACCCGAGGTGCGCCGCCCAATCGAAGACCACAACCGCCAGTGGGATCATGCACCGTCTAACTTCATCCACCCCGTGATTGACGGGCGTGCCGATGAGCAGGACTGGGATCAGGCCGGGCGGATCGAAATTGGCGGTGCGCGCGGCACGATGCACCGCAGCAGCAAGATTCAGCGGCTCTGGTATGGCGTTGATCACCTGTATCTGTATCTGCGCGTCGACTTTGCCAGCGGCACCCGTCTGGGGATCGATATCCCGCCTGAGCTTCATCTGCTGTGGTACTACCCCGATCGCCCCATGCACAATAGCCCGCCCCCCCTTGCAGCGCTGCCAGACGACGAGCCAGCGAATTATCACTTTCATCACCACTTGGGGATTAATTTGGTAACGGGCGATCGCTGGCTGCAAGAAGCAGGTGACTATTTCCAGTGGCACTCTTGCCACACCCATACCAAAGTCGGCATCGACACTTGTCTAGAGGTTGCCATTCCCTGGGAAGATCTGCGAGAGGTGGGGCCTGACTGGTCGCTGCGGATTGGGGTCATCCTGGCAGACGCTGGGCGCTATGTCAGCTATGTGCCTGAGAAAGCACTTATTCCAGTCAATGTGCCCTAGGCCCATCCCCTTATGACTGATTCAGCGTCTCAAGGCTCTAATCCGCCGCTGATGCCAGAATCGGCGACCCGATTGCGAATGATCGGCTCGGCTGAGGTAGCAGGGTGGCTGCAGGCAGAGCAGCTGAGTCTGGCCTGCACCACCTACCAAACCAATCGGCTGCTGTTGATCGGGGCGACGCCGCAGGGGCAGCTCTCGGGCTATGAGCGGATATTTGACCAAGCGATGGGGCTTTATGCCACGCCGCAGCGGTTGTTTCTCAGCACCCAATACCAGATTTGGCAGCTGGATCAGGTGTTGCGACAAGGGCAAGCCTACGAGGGCTGCACCCAGCTCTATGTGCCGCGCGTGGGGTACACCACCGGCAACTTAGATATCCACGATGTGGTGGCGCTGCCTGGGGATGGGGAGACGCCACGCCTGATATTTGTGGCGACGGTGTTGAACTGTTTAGCGACCGTGGGCGATCGCCATAGTTGTCGCCCTCTGTGGATGCCGCCGTTTATTTCCCAACTGATTAACGAAGACCGCTGCCACTTGAATGGGCTGGCGGTAGTGGATGATGCGCCGAAATACGTCACGGTGGTGAGCCAGTCGGATGTGGTGGATGGCTGGCGCGATCGCCGTCAGGAGGGCGGTGCCGTGCTGGACGTGCCCTCAGGTGAGGTGGTGGTGAGCGGTCTGTCAATGCCCCATTCGCCCCGCTGGTATGGCGATCGCCTCTGGGTGCTCAACTCAGGCCGAGGCGAGTTTGGCTATGTGGATGTGGCAGCGGGGCGGTTTGAACCGGTTGCCTTTTGCCCCGGTTATCTGCGCGGGCTAGCCTTTTGGAAACATTGGGCGATCGTGGGTCTGTCCAAATCTCGCCGAGACGATGCCACCTTTGGCGGGCTGGCGCTGGATGACCTGTTGCAGCAGCGCGGAGCCGAGCCGCAGTGTGGACTGGTAGTGATCAATTTGCGCACGGGCACCCTTGAGCACTGGCTGCGGTTAGAAGGCGGGTTGATTACCGAACTGTATGACGTGCAGGTGTTGCCCGCTGTGCAGCAGGCGATGGTGTTGGGCTTTCAGACGGATGAAATTGCGAAGCTGATTACCCTAGAGCCAATGGGCTCGCTCAATGATACTGGCCGTGATAGGGGTCGTTCCCCGCAGGATAGGGGGCGGACGATCGCACCCATGATGGAGTTTGCGACTGCACCGCACAGCCCTCTGCCCGCAGCCCCTACCCCCTCGGCAGTGTTTCTCCCGCGTGAGGAGGCCAACCAGGATGCCAACCAGGAAGCCGACAGCCTTGAGAGGGCCGAAGCGGCCTTTCAGCGCAGCATTACACAAAAGCAGCAGGGGCAGTTGGCCGCTGCAGAAGCGAGCCTAAACACTGCATTGAGCCTGAATGCGCAGCATTGGATGGCGCTGAATAATTTAGGAACGCTGATGCAACAGCAGGGGCGACTGACGGAGGCGCTGGCGTGTTATGAACGGGTCTTGCGGGCGAAGCCTGATCTTGTGGAGGCGATCGCCAACCGAGCAAGCGTCTGGCAAACCCAGGGTGATTTAGAGCGAGCAAAGCCCGAATTTCAGCGAGTCATTCAGCGTCAGCCCGATTACCTACCGGCCCATCTCAACCTCGCCCACCTGTATAAACAACAGGGACGGCTGCAGGCAGCGGTAGACCATTTCCGTCAGGTCATCGCGCTAGATGCGGCCCATGCTGATGCCTACTTCCAACTGGGGCAAATCCTAGAATATCAAGATCAGCTGCTAGACGCGCTGGACTGCTATGAGACGGTGCTGCGGCTAAATCCCAAGGCCCACTATGTCACCGGCTTCAGCAGCTTTTTGCGAATGCAACTCTGCGACTGGCGCGATTATGACCAGCGAATTCAAGACCTGGTAGCGCTGACCGAGGCGGGGATTCGCGGCGAGTCGGTGTTTTCGCCCAATCCTTACATTCTCAACTTTTTTCCCCTTGCGCCGGAGCTGCACCATGCGGCAGCAAAATCCCAGGCCAAGCAGTTCGCGACCTATGCCGCGACCGCGCCCAATCCCCTACCACCGCCTGCCGATTCCACATCCGGCCCCAAACTCCGCATTGGCTATCTCTCGCCAGATTTTCGCGATCATGCCGTGGGGCGACTGGTATACCAAATCTTTCAGCAGCACGATCGCAGCCGGTATGAGGTGTTTGCCTATGCCACGATTGATGCCTACGACGTGATCACGGAACAGATTGAGCGGGGGTGCGATCGCTTCCTCAACCTTGCCACCTATTCTCACCGCGATGCGGCGGCTCAAATTCGCGACGATGGCGTGCAGGTGCTCATCGACCTAGCGGGCTACACCATTGGCAGTGGCGCAGCGATTTTGGCGCACCAGCCTGCGCCCGTGCAGGCGTTGTTCTTGGGCTATCCCGCTACGATGGGCGCTCCGTTTGTGCAGTACATCTTGGGCGATCGCTGGATTTTGCCCCCCGACATTGCTGCGCACTACAGCGAGCAGGTGATTTACCTCCCCCATGCCTTTGTGGGATCAGCCCTGGGGGTGAGCGATCGCCCCCTCACGCGCGCAGAGTTTGGCCTGCCTGCTGAGGGTGTGGTCTTCGCCTGCTTTAACACCCATCGCAAAATCACCCCTGACCTGTTTGCTGCATGGATGGAGATCTTGCGCCAAGTGCCGACCAGCGTGCTGTGGTTGATGACGGGGTTAGTGGACGAGACCAATCAAAACCTGCGCCACGCCGCCCAGCAGCATGGAATTGACTCCGATCGGCTGATCTTCCGCGATCGCTCCTCCTACGCTGACTACTTAGCGCAGTATCAGCTTGTGGATCTGGTGTTGGACACCTTTATCTATAGTGCCGGTTCCACGGCGATCGCCGCCCTCTGGGGAGGTGCCCCGATGCTGACCCGCCCCGGCCCGACCAATGCCTCGCGCATGGGCGCTAGCATTTGCGCAGCCGCCCAATTGGATAAGCTGATCTGTACCAGTACTGAAGACTACATCGCCAAAGCCATTTACTACGCCACCCATACAGCAGAGCGAAATACCCTGCGCCAGCATCTAATCTCCCAACGTCATACCCTCCCACTGTTTAACGTGGGGCAATTTACCCGCGATTTGGAAGCTGCCATTGAGCAGATCAAGCCCAACGTAAGTAACCTGAGTTCGGGATAAGCTCAAACCCCTAATGTGCCGTGCGCGACGCGCACGGCACATTAGGGGTTTTGGGGCACCGCGCGACGCGCGGTGCCCCAAAACCCCCTTAACCCGAACTGGCGTTAAGTACGGAACCGAGTGGGTGAATAGAACGGGCTTAACAAATCTTTAGCGAGTTTTAGGCAGGAACCATCCCTCGCCTTAGCCAACTAAATCGAATTCATCAACGTGATCTCTGACCACCTCGTTCAACAGAGCGCCATCACATCGGCAATCTTCATCAGTCACCGTTTACCAATCCTACGGTGATGTTCTAGACCTGTGGTCAGGGTTGCTAAACTGCTTAAGGCTTAGGGCATTCAGAATTATCATCCACATGTCTACAACACGACCAGTCCTACAGCAGTGCTATCAAATTACACCCACTGTTGCTCCAATTTGACCTATTTCACCGCGAGACGCGCGATATCCCTTTATCCATGCATCGCAATAGTCAGGCTCAATGAGCCATGCACATATTCGTTAAATATCCATCACTAGATACACATTCAAGTAAATTGTTACAAGCCAACACAAATATAAACTCTAGTTATAGAGAGTCAAAGAAGTTTCAACGTTTAACTTATTGAATCCCTGATATATTCTTGATGAACCCAACATTAGGGCATCACGCGATCACATCGATACGTGTTGGCACTCGCACTAACGCCCTGAGAAAGACTTTACTGGTCGATCATCAGTTGTTGTTCCTCGCTGGCTACAGCATTTTGTGTGCATCTCCAAGTAGGTACACACAGGGACTTGTGTGTGTTTGTGTTCGGATCTAAGCGATTCATTAGGAAGGGAAACGATGTCTTATTCACAAACCAAAACCCAGAGTAAGTCTGGGTACGAAGCTGGGGTTAAGGATTACCGCTTAACCTATTACACGCCCGATTACACCCCCAAAGACACTGACGTGCTGGCCGCATTCCGCATGACGCCTCAGCCCGGTGTCCCCCCCGAAGAAGCGGGCGCAGCCGTAGCCGCAGAATCCTCTACAGGTACCTGGACCACTGTGTGGACTGACCTGCTGACCGACCTCGACCGCTACAAAGGCCGCTGCTACGACATCGAACCCGTACGCGGCGAAGACAACCAGTTCATCGCCTACATCGCCTATCCGCTGGATTTGTTTGAAGAAGGCTCTGTCACCAACCTACTCACGTCCTTGGTGGGTAACGTGTTTGGTTTCAAGGCACTGAAAGCCCTACGTCTAGAAGATCTGCGGATTCCCATTGCCTACCTAAAGACCTTCCAAGGCCCACCCCACGGCATCCAGGTTGAGCGCGACAAAATCAACAAGTATGGTCGTCCCCTGCTGGGCTGCACCATCAAACCCAAGCTCGGTCTGTCGGCGAAGAACTACGGCCGTGCCGTCTACGAGTGCCTCCGCGGTGGTCTAGACTTCACCAAAGACGACGAAAACATCAACTCTCAGCCGTTCCAGCGCTGGCGCGATCGCTTCACCTTCGTCGCTGAAGCCATCCATAAAGCCCAGGCCGAAACTGGCGAAATCAAAGGTCATTACCTCAACGTGACTGCTGGTACCTGCGAAGAAATGCTGAAGCGGGCTGAGTATGCCAAAGAACTCAACATGCCCATCGTCATGCATGACTTCTTGACAGCAGGCTTCACCGCCAACACGACGCTTTCTCACTGGTGCCGCGACAACGGCGTTCTGCTGCACATTCACCGCGCCATGCACGCCGTGATCGACCGTCAGAAGAACCACGGGATTCACTTCCGCGTGCTCTCAAAGTGTCTCCGCATGTCGGGTGGCGACCACATCCACACTGGCACCGTGGTGGGCAAGCTCGAAGGCGACAAAGCCGTGACCTTGGGCTTTGTAGACCTGTTGCGTGAAAATTACGTTGAGAAAGATCCGTCCAAGGGCATCTACTTTACCCAAGACTGGGCATCCATGCCTGGCGTAATGGCTGTGGCCTCGGGTGGTATTCACGTGTGGCACATGCCCGCACTGGTCGAAATCTTTGGCGATGACGCTGTGCTGCAATTCGGCGGCGGCACCCTGGGTCACCCCTGGGGTAACGCACCCGGGGCAACCGCTAACCGCGTTGCGCTAGAAGCCTGTCTGCAAGCCCGCAACGAAGGCCGCGACCTGATGCGCGAAGGCGGCGATGTGATTCGCGAAGCCTGCCGCTGGAGCCCTGATTTGGCCGCTGCTTGCGAGCTGTGGAAAGAAATCAAGTTCGAGTTTGAAGCCGTTGACACCATCTAATCAGGCTGCTAACGGATACAACTAACCTTATGTTTTATCCGTTAGCAAAACCCTATGGATCTCAAGCAGATTGCGAAAGATACCGCCAAGACGTTAATTAGCTATTTGACCTTTCAGGCCATGCGGACGGTGTTGGCTCAGCTCAACGAAACTGACCCGCCCCGTGCCCTTAAGCTCCATGAGTTCACGCTGAAGGAGCGCATCGAAAACAGCGAAGTCTATTTACAGGCGCTGTTTCGGGAAGATCAAAGCTTAGCGTTTCGGATTCTGACTGTGCGGGAGCATATTGCTGAAGAGGTGGCTGACTTTTTGCCGGAGATGATTCGAACCGGCATTCAGCAAGCCAATACGCAGCAGCGTTGCCAGCAGCTAGAACGGATGACGCATGTAGACGCTAGTGCGAGAGAGCCAACTCCTAACCTAGCGATAGATCGCATGTCAGAGTCACGGTTAGAGCAGGTGCCTGAGCCACGGTCAGAACTACAGTTAGAACCACAGTCAGAGCTACGGCCAGAACCCGTGGTTGACGGTAGCGAACCGAGGCACCCTCATGAGCTAGAGGGTGATCATTAGCAGGGTTAGTCTTGCGGATGTTTGTAGACCGTTTAGTTTAGTAATCACTACGCTGAGGACAGCATGAAGACGTTACCTAAAGAGCGCCGTTACGAGACTTTTTCCTACCTGCCTCCGCTGACGGATGCGCAGATCGTGCGTCAAATTCAATACACCATCGATCAGGGCTATTTCCCCTGCATCGAGTTCAATGAAGACTCCGCAGCCGAAACCTGCTATTGGACAATGTGGAAACTGCCTTTGTTCAACTGCACTTCCCCTCAAGAAGTGCTAAATGAAGTGCAGCAGTGCCGTTCAGAGTTTCCAAGTTGCTATATTCGCGTGGTAGCGTTTGACAATATCAAGCAGTGCCAGGTGATGAGCTTTATTGTGCACAAGCCCAATTCGGGCAATAACGGCAACTACAGCGGCGGCAGCGGCTACCGCTATTAAGTTTCCGTTGGGATGAACTCGTTTCCTCCCACCTAAACCTTAGATTCCCATCGGGTGGGGTAACTCCCACCCTTTTTTAGTGAAAATTTTATTGGCCTTTTAGGGGTCTCAATCCAGTTTTTTTATGGCTTACTACATTCCGCCTACATTTTTAGACCGCCTCGCGGTGCATATCACCAAAAATTTTCTGGATTTGCCTAGCGTCAATGTGCCGCTGATTTTGGGCATTCATGGGCGCAAGGGCGAAGGCAAAACCTTTATGTGCGACCAAGTGTTTAAGCGCATGGGCGTAGCGGTGGTGATGATGTCGGCAGGAGAGTTAGAAAGCCCGGATGCGGGTGACCCCGCTCGGCTGCTGCGATTGCGCTATCGGGAGGCTGGAGAATGGAGTCGAGTGCATGGCCGCATGGCTGTGCTGATGATCAATGATATAGACGCTGGGATTGGCCGCATGGATAGCGGTACGCAATATACCGTGAATACGCAGTTGGTCAATGCCACGCTGATGAATATTGCCGACAATCCAACCAATGTGCAGTTGCCCGGCAGCTATGATGCTGAGCCGACTCAGCGGATTCCGGTTATTTTGACGGGAAATGACTTTGCCACGCTGTATGCGCCGCTGATTCGAGATGGTCGGATGGAGAAGTTTTTTTGGGATCCCACGCATGAGGATCGAATTGGGATTGTGAGCGGTATGTTTGCGGGGGATGGGGTGCCAAAAGCTGCTGTTGAAACGCTGGTGGGGACGTTCCCTGAGCAGGCGACAGACTTTTTTGGGGCGCTGCGATCGCGCCTTTATGATGAACAAATTGCCCAACTGATCCACACCATTGGCGTAGACAAGGTGTCTCAAGCTGTGGTGCATGCCGAGGGCAAGCCAGTGGAATTTCACCCACCTGACGTGGAACTGCCGCACCTCATTACTATTGGCAATTCTATGGTGCGTGAACAGCAGCGGATTCGCGAGCTGCGGCTGGTGGAGGAATATAACGTGGCGCTCCAGCCGCAGGCTTCAGTCTCCAGATCTCAGCGTGGGGCTGGGGCCGTGCAGGCAGACGCGCCAATCACCCAATCGCCACAGGCGGGTCAGTCACAGTCGATCGGGGCTAACCGTAGCGAGAATGCGACGGCTACACCTCATTCTACTGACCGTCTAGAGCAACTTGAGAACGGGCACGGCGGACATACCAACGCTGCCAATGCGACGCTGCCACCTGAGACGCTAACCGTGTTGCAGCAAACTGTGGCAAGGGGCGATCGCCTTGGCATTGAATGGGTAGAGGCTCGCCGATTCCGCACGGGGGCTTGGCAAAGCTACGGCATGGTGGATGGCAACGCCAATGGGGATCAACAACGGGCGATCGCCACATTAAGCGACTGCCTTAAGGAACATCCACGAGACTACGTGCGCCTGGTCAGCATTCAGGGCAACAGCCAGGCAGACCGTCGCCGCACTGGTGAAACCATTGTGCAGCGCCCTCAATAAGTCTCAAAGTATTCTCAAATCATTGAGGCACCCTCACTAAATCCCCCAGATCAGTTGAGCATAATCGACTCCGTTTAACCCCTTCTATGCCGTCAGCGAGTACGGCACTCCAGCAAACAGCCTGTTTCACTGCTTTTCGTTTATGCTTTTCTCAGCTCAACCCGAAAAAAAGTATAGGGAACTTGACTAGGAAATTTCAGCATGACAAGTACGATAGAATCGTACAAACGTTCATAAATTACCCTGTGTAGAAAAATGGAACTTATTCAAGACTGTTAATAATGGTGCATCGTCTTGATTAGAGCCGTTTTAAGGGTTTCCGCGTGATTAGCAAGTTGGTTCCCGTCTTAGCTGATCACCATTGCGCCAAATAGCACTTGGAAAAAAAGTACGAGAATGATAATTATGTGAGTAGTTCCACGTAGTTAGCCTGAGCGCCCCCATGGATTCAACCAAAATCTTGCTAGTCGAAGACGATGCGATGACGCGTCAGCTGCTAGCAGAGCTACTGCGATCGCACCATTACATCGTCACGCCTGTATCGAATGGACAGATTGGGTTAGAGATGGCGATCGCCCATCCCTTTGATCTAATCTTGCTGGATATTTTGATTCCTGGCTGCGATGGCATGAGCGTCTGTCGCCAACTGCGAACGGCTGCCATTTCAACCCCGATCCTGATGCTGACAGCTCGTAATGCCAACTCTGATGTGGTGCAGGGGCTTGATGCTGGTGCAGATGACTACGTGACAAAGCCGTACGATCCCATGGTGTTGATGGCACGCATCCGGCGATTGCTGCGCCATCACCGCACAGCCAATGAGCCGAAGCAACTGACCTGGGGCGACCTAGCGCTCGACCCAACCTCAGCACGGGTCACCTATCAGCGCCAGTTTATAGCGCTCACCCCCAAGGAATACAGCCTATTGGAGCTGTTTCTGCAAAATCCCCAGCGCATCTTTAGCCGCAGCGCCATTATTGACCGATTGTGGACTATTGATGATTTCCCCAGTGAAAGTGCCGTCACTAATTTGATTAAAGATCTGCGCCGCAAGCTGCGCGGGGCCGGACTGCTCGAAGAAATTGTAGAGACGGTGTATGGCCTAGGCTATCGCCTCAGCACTGTGCCGAAAACCAGCTCTCTCTCTCGACCCCAAACCTCGAGCGGGATAGTAGACAGCATGGCGGCCGCTCAACTTAAGCGCGACTTCGCAACCATTCAGCGAGTGCTGCAGCGCTACCAAGGCACCTTGATTGAACAGCTCACCCCACTAGAACAGCTAGATAAAAGCTGGCGATCGCGCCACACCCTAAGTCCCCAAATGCAGCAAGATGCACAGCGCGTCGCGCATCAACTCGTGGGCAGCCTGGGCACCTTTGGGTATGAGACCGCATCCCATATGGCCCGAGACATTGAGCATTTGTTTATGGGCAGCACTCTAGGCGAACCGCAGCGGCAGCGATTCGCTCTATTGCTCGAACAACTCCGGCAAGAATTGACCCAGCCCAACACCACCGCGATCGATGATCTGCTCGCCGAAGCACTATATGCCACAGCGGTGTGATGGGCTACTATTACAGCAGCACAATACTTCCGTTCAAGGTCTCTATCGGATTTTGCCACCGTGCCCGTATCATGCCGCGATGACATGATACGGGCACGAGCCTAGCAAAGCAGGCGGCGGCGATCGCTCTTCTTAATCCCACCTCACTCTGAGGCATCCTAAGGCATCCAGGAATCCGCGTGAGGAGTGGGCTCACATCTCCCCCGGTGCGCGAGCGACGTTGCATCCATCACCTTACGCCCCATAGAGCGCGACCACCTCTCCCGGCATGAGGCATCTTGCACCGAGCCGACCTACCGAGTTGCACCGATGACCCAGCTCCCTAATGCTGCTTGCAAAACGCATCGCTGGCCTCAGAAATTCCCCCTAGGCTTGATGTTGGTATTGCCCTGGCTCATTCAAATGGCAGGGCTAGCAGGATTAATCGGGTATTTCTCTCACCGGGCAGGGCAGCGGGCGGTCGAACGCTTGGCCGTCCAACTCATGGCTGAAATGGGGCAGCGGGTAGAACAGAGTCTAGAGGATTACCTCACCCTCTCTGAACCGATTCATCGCCTCACGCAAACCGAGCTACACGATGGAACGCTGAACTGGGGCGATCGCCCCCAACTCGAAGCCGCGCTGGTGCAGCAGTTGCGCCTGTTTCCAACTCTAAGCGCCATTACCCTAACCTTAAAGCCAGGGCAAGTTCTGAGTGTCGAGCGCTTCAGCACCGACCACTACCATGTGTATTGGGTAGACCCCTCTCAGTCGGATGCCGCCCAGTGGCATGAATTAGAAATCCAGGGCGATCGCCGGTCAGTCTTCCGCACCAGTACGCTCCCAGAGCCGACGGCGTCCCTGCACCAGTCCTCCACCCTCCTGACTCAGGCTGCGAATTGGCGTGTTGTGCCGGTGGCTCAGGCGAATGCAGATCAAGCCGCTGTGTTATACCGTTCACTCCTCTACGATGCCACGGGCCAAGTTCAGGGGGCGATCGCCACCTTCATGCCCCTGACCAACATCGACCAGTTTTTGCAAACCCTCAACCTCGGTGAAGAAGCATCCGTCTTTCTGATCGATTCTGAGGGGGCAGTCCTCGCCACATCAGCACCAGCACTGCCCAATGCGCTAACGCTGGCTAGCCAGACCCTATCCCCATGGAGCACGCTCCGACGCCCTTCTCACCCCCCTAGTCTGGCTGAGGTCGCAGTCCAGCAAGTGATAGCGCCGCCATCCCAGAGCACTGAGGCACAGCCTGTCACCGTGCTCTGGCAGCAGCAGCGCTATCTCGCTGCCGTCACCCCGCTCGCGTCTCATATTGATCTGCCCTGGCAGATCGTGACCCTCATGCCAGAAGCAGGACTCATTGCCGATATTCACACCAATCGCAATCACATTCTGGGCTTAGCCCTAGTGAAATTAGGGCTGGCAGGGGCGATCGCCACCCTCATGACCCGCTATATCAGTCGCCCCATTCGGGCGCTCAACCAGGCCATTCAGCAAATCACCCACGAAGACTATGACCTGTCCCTGCCAGATACCCCCATCCACGAACTGAGCGAGCTGGAACAGGGCATCAGCCAAATGGCGCAGCAAATTCAAACCGTATTTGACAATGCCGAATCCGCCCTGCGCGTTTCTCAAGAAAAGTTCGCAAAAATCTTTCGCATGAGCCCCGGAGCCAGTTCTATCACCGTGCTCGACACCGGGCGCCTGATTGAAATGAACCAAAGCTACTGCGATCTGCTCGGCCATGAGCATTGTTACTTAGTTGGACAAACCACGCTGGCGCTGGGCCTGTGGCCCAATGTTGAGACACGCCAGCGCTACATCGCCCAACTGCGAGAACAGGGATCACTCCGCCAGATCGAAATGGAGTTTCGTCATGCCTCTGGCGACCGGCGCACAGGGCTGCTGTTTGCCGAGAAGATTCAACTCTGGGGGCGCGATTGCATTCTCTCTGTCATCCACGACATCACCGACCGCAAGCAGTCGGAGGCGGCTCTAGCTCAAAGCGAGCGCCGCCTCCGACTGCTCACCGATGCGCTACCCGTCTATATTTCATACATTGATACTCAAGAGCGATACCAGTTTGTTAACAAGATTCACGAGAGCCAGTTTGGCCTCAGTTCTGCTGCCATCTGCGGTCAACTCGTGCGGCAAGTCATTGGTGAATCCAACTATGCCATCGTTCGAGAGCACCTACAAACCGGATTAGCCGGACATCTCGTTCAGCAAGAAATTACGCTGACTGATGTTGAACATAGACCCCGCATCTATTCACTCGTATTGGTGCCCGATGTGGATGAGAGGCAGCAGGTGCAGGGTGTGTATGGGTTAATCACTGATATTAGCGATATTAAGCAAACTGAGGCTGCATTGCGCCAGAGCCAGGCTCGCAATCTAGCGATCTTATCTGCCCTTCCTGACCTAATGCTCATTATTAGCAAGGATGGCGTTTATCAAGACTCCATTCGTCGCAGCGCTATGGATGTGATTCCAGCAGAAATTAATCCGGTTGGGCGGCCAATCAGCGATTTTTTGGAGCCTGCGCAAGCAGCCCAAAAGCTGAGCGCTGTTCAACGGGCGATCGCCACAGGGCAAATGCAAGTATACGAACAAGCGCTGCAGGTCAATCGCCAACTGCAATACGAAGAGGTGCGGGTGGTGCCCTATTCTGAGCAGGCAGCGCTCGTCATTCTGCGCGACATTACGCACCGAAAGCGCGCAGAAGCAGCCCTGAGCGAAAGCGAAGAGCGATTTCGCTTTGCCTTTGACTGTGCTGGGTTAGGTATGACCATTGTGGGATTAGACGGCCGTTTTTTGAAGGTGAATCAGGCTCTTTGCGAAATTGTTGGCTACACCGAAACTGAATTGTTGTCGATGACGTTTTTAGACGTGACCTATCTGGATGATTTAGATAAGACCCTTGACATAGACTATCAACTCTTAGATGGCAAGATTCGCGATTATCAAATTGAAAAGCGCTATGTCCACAAGCGCGGTCACGTGATTTGGGTTCTGCTTAGTGTGGCGTTGGTCACGGATGCAGACAAAAAACCGCTTTACTTTATTGAGCAAATTCAAG
The DNA here is from genome assembly GCA_019359435.1 of Kaiparowitsia implicata GSE-PSE-MK54-09C. Classification (GTDB taxonomy): domain Bacteria; phylum Cyanobacteriota; class Cyanobacteriia; order Elainellales; family Elainellaceae; genus Kaiparowitsia; species Kaiparowitsia implicata. Next base: position 67,555 of record JAHHHI010000069.1, on the reverse strand, counting down.
ACATTAGCGATCGCCGCGCCATTGAAGATATTAAAACTGAGTTTGTATCCATTGTGAGCCATGAGCTACGCACACCTATCACCGCAATTCAGGGTTCAATTGGGCTGCTGCAATCGGGAATTTATGCAGCCCAGCCTGAAAAAACAGCCACCATGTTAGACATCGCCACGCAGGAGTGCGATCGCCTAGTGCGGTTAGTCAACGACATCCTAGATCTAGAACGGCTCAACTCTGGCAAAGTCACGCTGCAGCAAACCCGATGTGATGTGTCAGCTACTTTAAACCGGGCCATAGGAGCCATGGAGGCGATCGCCCATGCCGCTCAAATCACCCTCGAGGTGTCTGCGACCGCCGCTTACATTTGGGCCGATCCAGACACCATTGTACAAACCCTCACGAATCTGCTGAGTAACGCCATTACGTTTTCACCACCAGGCAGCACTATCCGCATCGCTGCCCGCCCAGTCAACCTGTTCCCTCCGGTAATGGATGCATCCCCACCCATCGAATCCACGCCCCAATCGCTTGTCCAGCCCATGGTGCAATTCTCCATTCAAGATCAAGGGCGTGGCATTCCCTCTGACAAACTGGGCATCATCTTTGAGCGCTTTCAGCAAGTTGATGCCAGCGATGCCCGTCAACAGGGCGGCACCGGCTTGGGGCTTGCTATCTGTAAAACGATTGTGACCCAGCACGGCGGCGCTATCTGGGTCACCAGTGAGGTCGGGGTTGGTAGCACCTTCTATTTCACCATCCCGGCCCTATGCCCCAACGAATCTTACTAATCGAAGATGAAGCGCGCATTCGGGCCGTGGTTCAAGCCTGTTTAGAAGACTTGGGCGGTTGGGAGGTGCAGCTTGCAGAGTCAGGAACTGAAGGGCTCAACCTAGCAATTCAACAGTTATTCGACGTCATTCTGCTAGACATCTCCATGCCAGATATCGACGGGTTTCAGATTTACAATACGCTTCAGGCTACCCCGAGAACGCAAGCGGTCAGCATTATTCTTCTAACTGCCAAAACACTGCCGAGCGATCACGATCGCTTTGCTCAAATGGATGTCGCAGGCATTATCCTCAAGCCCTTCAACCCCTTGCTGTTATGTCAGCAAATCCGCGACATTTTAGGATGGACTGAGTAGCCAATTCAACAACGCCACCTGAGTTTGGGATCAGCTCTAAACCCGTCTTGCTATACTCCAAAATTGCTCAATACTCGGCGTGCTCAACTGCCGCGATAGGTGCTGTAGCTCCAGGGAGACGCCAGCAGTGCCACATGGTAATGCGCTGTTGCATCGGCTATGCCAAACTGCAACGGCACGCGATTGAGAAAGGGCGGCTCGGGCAGTGATTCTGCAAATTGGGAAAAATACCCACCCACACAAAACACCAACTCATACACCCCAGGCACCAAATCCGCATCGGCTAGCATCGGGGCATCGGTGCGTCCATCGGCATTGGTGATTGTGGTGGCAATCAGGCGGCGATCGCCCTCCCCATTCAACACCCACAGCTCAATCGTCAGATTAGCCGCAGGGCAACCATGAGCCGTATCAAGAACGTGGGTCGTCAACTTTCCCATACTAGTTAAGTAGGCAATGCTCTAGATTTACGGCGAGCGAAATGCGCTTATTGCAGCGGCCCAGCTAAAATCGTGCGGGCGATCGCATCCATGATATCAGAGCCATCTTCTTGCTTCAGCGCCTCATACCAACTCTGAGTCTTAGCAGGGTCTTTACCATGGGTCACATTCGACCGCTTGCGCGCTCGATTGATCACATCCGCCACCCGATCGCGACGAGCATCCGCATAGCGATTCAGCGCATCCTCCACGCTAACGTTCGTCGTTTGCAGATAAGTTGCCAGCACTAGCGCATCTTCCATCGCCTGGCAGCCGCCTTGCCCTAAATCCGGTGCAGTGCTATGGGCTGCATCTCCCAACAGCGCTACCCGCCCCTTCGTTAAAACCGTCAGCGGCTCAATATCGTGAATCTCTACCCGATTCGTCTTCAGCGGATCAAGCGTCTGAATTAGCGTTTGCACTGGCTCTGCCCAGTCCTTGAAATAGCCAGACAACTCTTCCCGATAGGTTTCAGGGTTACTCTGGGTGCCCTTCGGCAGCGGCACATCAAAAAAGAAATAAAAGCGATCGTCTCCCACAGGCATCATCGACGCCCGCTGATGATCACCCACATAAATTACCCAGCTATCCTTTGGGGCCAGTGCATCGCTCGCAGGCACCAACCCATTCCAGTTGACATAGCCCACATAGCGACGCTCTGTCAGATGTCCCAGCACATAGCTACGAATAAACGAATGGGTACCATCTGCCGCTACTAGCACATCTGCTGTGGCTTTACGGCCATCTTCAAAAATTGCCGTTACGCTGTCGGCATCCTGCTCCACTGCCACGCATTTGGAATTTAACTGCACTTGATCAGCACCAAAAACATCCAGTAGCATTCCCTGCAAGTCTGTCCGCGCTACAGGATAGGGCCGCTGACCAACAGTATCAATCAAACTTTTCAGACTAAATTCTGTCAGAGTTTCTCCAGTTTTGCCGTAGTAGGCCATGCTGTTCATTTCACCGCCAATGCTGGCAATCTCCTTACCTAACCCCAAGCGATTCAGCACCTTAACACCATTTGACCAGAGAGAAATTCCTGCCCCAGCCGGACGCAGCTCTCGCACGCGGTCATAGATCTCGACCTCATACCCCGCCTGCTGCATTGCAATGCCTGTAGACAGCCCACCCATCCCAGCACCAATAACAATAACCTTTAGGCTTTCCATACCAGACAATAGTCCCTAAATCATCACGCAATAGCTTAACGACCAAACCCTCAGCTTCGCTGCATCACAAGGAAGTTCACAAAAAATTTGCAGCCCAATATTTGCAGCCCAATAACAGTCAAAGCCTCAGACCCTGATGATGGTTTACAGACATTACCTACTAACCATTATCCAAACTTTCAAAGTTTCTCAACGATACCGGCGAGTTCTTCTAATGAGAGACAAACAAGAACTAGGCATCACCACAAACTAACATTCATGTGTATGTCAGGTGATTGCACTTCTCAGTTGACAGCACTCTCGGTCTCTGAGTCTACCTCTAGGTCCGAAGCCACACTGGCTTCAACAGAGCTTTGGTCACGCGGCAACAGCAGGTTAAGCACAATAGCGGTCAAACCACCAGCCGAAATTCCTGACGACAACAAACTCCTAAGCACTGGAGGCACATTATCTAGAATCTCTGGGGTATACGTCACGCCCAATCCCATTGCCAAAGAGGTGCCCACAATAATCAGCGCTCGACGATCTAGCTCAACCGACTGCAGAATTCGCATCCCAGCAACCACAATCGAGCCAAACATAATGATCGTGGCGCCTCCCAACACTGGCTGCGGCAGCGTTTGAAAAATGCCACTGATTACAGGAAATAGACCCAACAGTGCCAAAATAGCCGAAATATAGTACCCAATATAACGACTACCCACGCCCGTAATCTGGATCACCCCGTTGTTTTGACTAAACGTCGTATTAGGAAAGGTGTTAAAGACAGCAGCTACGAGCGAATTGACACCATCACCTAGCACTCCCCCCTTGATGCGGCGAATGTAGATACTTCCCTCAACAGGCTCAGCGCATGCTGCTGAAGTTGCAGTTAAGTCGCCAATCGACTCAATTGTAGTGATGGCATAAAGTAAAACAAACGGAACAAAAGCAACCCAACTAAAGCTCATTCCGTAGCGAAACGGAATAGGAAGCGCAACCAACGGTAAGCCGCTCAAACCATCTAGGTTTACCATACCCAATGCTAGCGAGACCACATAGCCCACAATCAAGCCCACCACGACCGATGCCATACGCAGATATGGGTTTCGAAAGCTGTTGAATACAATAATTGTGAGCAGCACCAGCATCGCAACGCCTAAGTTTTGCAATGTGCCAAAGTTTTCAGTACCCAGAGTCGGCACACCTCCACCCATGCTAATAATGCCGACTCGAATCAACGTGAGTCCAATAATCATTACAATGGTGCCCGTCACCAAGGGTGTAATAATTTTGCTAGCCAAGTGCAAAAACCGACTTAGAAAAATTTCTACAAACGCACCAAAAAAGCATAGCCCAACGATCATCGCCATAGCTTCTTGCGGTGACCCGCCAGCGCCCGTCACCCCTAACCCCGCGCCAATAATCGGTCCCACAAAGGAGAAACTGGTTCCTTGAATGCTTAACAAGCCTGAACCAACTGGCCCAATGCGGCGTGCCTGAACGAAGGAAGCAACCCCTGAAATAAATAACGACATGCTGACGATGTAACGAGTATCATCGGGTGGCAAAGAAATTGCATTGCAAATAATCAACGGCGGCGTAATAATACCTACGAATACGGCCAACACGTGCTGCACGGCTACCAGCAGTGATTCAACCACAGGTGGGCGATCGTTCAAGCCATAAAGTAGTCCTGATGGCTTGCTTGACGATGAATCATCAAGGGCAGGCGGAGGATTCGAAGTATTAGTAGTCATGGGATATCAATTACATCTTAGGTCGGCTGTATTCTGTATACCGAGAATTAGTACAAAAATTTGTCTTTCCTGCTACATTTTTCGGCCTTCACACTGCGATGCAACTCATAGTAAAAACTAAATTCTCGAGTTATCTCTAGGGCGTGTCATCAAATAGGAAAGTTGGATAATACAAATTCTTTAAAGATTTGCTACAGGTAGAGATAGTGGTTATGGTCTATCCCCATGTCAGGAGTCCTAAAGACCGATATCAGCGAAACAGCTGAGGAGCTGAAAGCAGTTTTAGCCCAACAGCAGCGGGCCTCACAGCGCAGTAAAGTCCAGGTGTTGTGGTGGCTGAAGACGGGACAGGCCCCGGGGATCTGTCCATTAGCTGAGAGGAGTGGATACCACCGCACGACAGTATCTCGTTGGCTGAGCAACTATCGTCGCAGCGGCCTCGACTCGTTAGTGCAGGTGGCGCCTAGGTGCGGACGTCCCCGGGCGATTACCGGCGACGTGCTGGCAGCATTGGAGCGAGAGTTGCAAGAGCCAGAGGGCTTTCGGAGCTATGGTGAGGTGCAGCAGTGGTTAGCCGCTGTGTATGACCAACAGGTGCCGTACAAAACGGTGCATAAAACGGTACGCTATGGTCTCAAAGCCCAGCTCAAAGTGCCGCGTCCGGTGTCTGAGAAGCAAACTCCTGGGGCGGTTGAGTCCTTTCAGCAAACCTTGGACAGCAGTTGCGCCACGCGGTGAGTCCCGCGTTAAGGCAGCGCTATGAGGGTCGCATCCGCTACTGGTGCAGCGATGAGAGTCGGGTCGGATTGCTCACGGTTCAGCATCGGACGTTGACGGGTTTCAGTGTTCAACCGACGGGGTCGGTGAGTGGCAGTTTTTGTATCGTTGGCTCTACGGTCTAGTGGAGCCTCTACGGGGCAAGTCTTGGCTGGTCGAGTTCTCTCACCTTGATAGCCAGTGATTTGAAGCAGTCTTGCAGTCCTTTGCTTCCCAGTTCCCCGATGACTTACACCTGATTCAGGTGGATAATGCCACCGCTCATACCGCTGGGACTCTGACGATACCCGACAATGTCATTTTGGTCTTTCAGCCGCCATACTGTCCACAGGTTAATCCGACAGAGCGGCTCTGGCGGGACTCAAACGCGAGTTAGCCTGGGCTCACTTTGACGATATCGGCCAGCTACAGCAGGCCATTACCCATTGGGTTCTTCGCCTCTCGCCTCAGCAGGTGCGATCTCTAACCCAGGGAGATTGGATAGTCGACGCTCTTTGTGTAGCGAGTATTTAGAGAATTGATATGGGATAATTCCTCCGACTCGGAAAATCTTGGAAGAACGTGAGTTTTGGCAAATGTATAAAACCGTTCTACCTGCAACGCGGACAGAACAGTTTTCCGTTGTTTAGATCTGCCTCGTAGGGCTGAAACAGCGCTATCGAACTCAGGCTTGCCCGCATCAGTATGGTGTTTCAACATTTCAATCTATGGCCCCATCTGACCGTCTTATACCAATTCTCTAAATTCCAGCTACAGATAGGAACTCCAATATTGAATCTCTCCCTGCAATCGAGGCGATGGTGTCCGTCGACAACCCGAGTAATTGATCCCGAATCACCTGGCGCAATTCATCCTCGGCAAAATCATCCCAAAAGTTGGCGACATCCTCTATACCGACCACCGTCGTCCCATCCTCACCTTGGTCGAAGACGCCTCGCCCGGCATTCATGACACGTTAATTGCTGCGTGCGATCGCGATCGCTACGAACTGCTCGGAGTTCCCAATCACGATAACTACGCCGACAACCTACATACGGCCCTTGGCGAACTTTCTCTGATCCCGCCCGAAGTTCCCAATCCCTTAAACTTATTCATGAATATCCTGTTACTGAAGGGCTCTACACCGAATTTGTTGCCCCAGTCAGTCGCCTAGGGGATTATGTATGTGCTCAAAGCTGAAATAGACTGTGTTGTAGCATTTTCCGCCTGTCCTCAAAACATTGTTCCAGTCAATGGGACTGATTGCTTGCCCACCGATGTTCAGTACAAGATATTTTGACGTAAGTTCAGCCTAAGGCCCCAACAAGGTTGCAGGCGTTCGGATACGCGCCCACTACCTCAAGGAAGCCGCCCAAGGAAGCAGATAGAAAATGCGTTTTCTTAGCTTGGCGTGAGTCTCTAATACCGAGGGACAAGAAAATGCTAAAAAACAAAAAATTGGACTACCAAGGGTTTCAGCCTTACCCATGGAATTTGTTTCGCAGGAGTTCGGTGGCTGTTTCGGCTCCGTGTTGTAGGGATGAAACAACAAAAAACCGTGCTGTTCGCGACGCGAACAGCACGGTTTTAGGCATTTGGTAAACTAACGTTAGATCGGCCTAAAGTGACGAACCTACTTGACAGACGCTTTGCCACCAGCATCTTCCAGCTTTTTCTTCGCTTCTTCTGCGGCATCTTTTGCAATGCCCTCCTGGATGGCTTTAGGTGCAGATTCAACCACTTCCTTCGCTTCTTTCAAGCCAAGGCCGGTCAATTCACGCACAATCTTAAGCACTGCAATCTTCTTATCGGCAGGAACTTCATCCAGCACGACATCAAATTCAGTTTGCTCTTCGACTTCTTCAGCGGCGGCCGCGCCACCTGCTCCAGGTGCCATCATCATCATGCCGCCAGCTGGAGCAGCCGCGGTCACGCCAAAGGCTTCTTCGATTTGCTTGACCAACTCAGACGCTTCAAGCAGCGAAAGGGTTTTCAACTTTTCTAAAATTTCATCGGTTACTGCAGACATGGGTTCATTCTCCCTAAACTATCAAATGGAATGGTGTGTATCTTGGTCTTGAAATCGGTCGTAGCGGGTCAACGGATGCGCAACTAGCCCTGTCCATTAAGCTGCGTCGTTCTCTTTATCAGCAACAGCTTGCAGCACTCGAGCCAGCGAAGATGGAACCTCTTTAATGCCTACGGCCACCTTAGTTGTCACCGAATTAATAGCACCTGCAATTTGACCCATCAACTCTTCCTTCGACGGCAGATCGCCAATGGCTTTGACGTCGGCTTCGCTAAGTGCCCTACCTTCTAGCACTCCACCGCGAATCTCTGTCTTTTTACTGGCCTTCTGGAAGGCCTGATAAGCTTTGATGGCTCCACCAATGTCATCCTGAAGCAGCAAAAATGCAGATGAGTCTTTACACAACTCAGTCATCGGTTGCCAGCTATCATCCCCATCAATCGCGATTTTCATCAGCGTGTTTTTGGCGATTTTGCATTTGGCACCTGAAGGACGCAATTGGTTGCGCAACTGAGTAATTTCGGCAACTGTTAGGCCTTTGTAATCAATGACGATGGCCATCTGTGTCTGGCTTAGTTGCTCTTTGATCTCTGCAACGAGCACTTTCTTATCTTCATACGTTCTACCCATACATGTCTCACCTCCTGTTTTTTGGGTGTTGTGAACAACTGACGACCATTTCCATAAAAAAAACCGGCAGGGTAGCCGGGGTCGCTTGATCGCACAATCTATTTCTGAGATCAGAATAGATTATGTATCTCCCAACAACCTCGGCAGGATATTAAGCCCTAAAGCACCCACTGTCTCCGGCGTTGTATTCAGTTATGAAAATAGATCAAGCTTGTCGGCCTTCTAAAGGAACGTTTCTATGCGGCATCTGAAGTTTTCAGATCTCGGAGGACGCTGATATCCACTTCAATTGCAGGACCCATCGTAGCGGCAACATAGAGCGATCGCCAATAACGGCCTTTTGCTCCCGAGGGGCGATTGCGGTCAATCGTTTCTTGCAACGCCTTCAAATTGACCAACAAATCCTCAGCAGAAAAGGAAGCCTTACCAAACATAACATGCACAATCCCCGTACGATCAGCACGAAATTCTAGCTTACCTGCTTTGAACTCTTCAATGGCTCGACCTAAGTCAAAGGTGACCGTCCCCCCTTTTGGAGACGGCATCAAACCCCGGGGACCCAGCAATCGCCCTAGCTTTGCCACTTGGGGCATCATATCTGGCGTAGCCACCAACACATCAAAATCCAGCATTCCTTTCTGAATTTCGTCGATCAACTCTTCAGAGCCCGATAAATCGGCACCGGCGTTAGACGCTTCTGTTACCTTCTCACCCCTAGCAATCACTGCAACTCGAACAGTTTGACCAGTGCCCTTGGGCAATGCCACTGTGGTGCGCAGTTGCTGATCAGTGTACTTCGGATCAATCCCTAGTCGAATGTGTGCTTCAGCAGACTCTGAAAACTTTGCCGTCGCGGTGTCCTTCAACAGCTGCAGAGCTTCAATCGGCTCATAAGCTCTCTCTTCAACCTTCGACAGCAACGCTTGTAAGCGACGCGATACTTTTTTTGCCATTAATATTCTCCTCGGGGTGCTCGCGAAACCAACGTCTCTCCCCCAAAATTGTTTAACAAACGAACTCAAACCAGCTTAGCGAATTTGTAAGACACTCAGCCATCAAAAAATGCCACCGAGACAGCTAGCTCGTCACCGTCACGCCCATGTTCCGAGCCGTCCCTTCCACAATTTTCATGGCGGCTTCTACATCATTGGCATTTAGGTCAGGCATTTTCTTCTCTGCAATCTCTTTTAACTGATCGCGAGTAATAGAGCCAACTTTTTTCTTGTTTGGCTCACCAGAACCTTTATCGATACCGGCTGCTTTTTGAATCAGCACCGAGGCTGGTGGTGTTTTGAGCACAAACGTAAAGCTTCGGTCTTCAAAGACCGAAATCTCTACCGGAATTACTGTTCCCGTCTGGTCAGCGGTCTTAGCATTATATTCTTTGCAGAACATCATGATGTTGACCCCATGCTGACCTAGCGCAGGACCAATCGGAGGTGCAGGGTTTGCCTTGCCCGCCTGAATTGCCAACTTGATAACTGTTACGACCTTCTTTGCCATTATTTCGATTAACTCTGTTTCTGAACCTGGTTAAACTCCAACTCGACCGGTGTGTCTCGTCCAAAAATCGAGAGCAACGCCTTCAACTTGCTGCGTTCAGGGCTCACTTCAATGACTTCGCCCTCAAAGTCCTTAAATGGGCCCGATAACACAACAATCTTGTCTCCCGCTGCCATATCGATTTTGACGACGGGTTTCTGCTCTTGAGCGCGTTTGAAAATACGCTCTACCTCAGAATGCGCCAGTGGCATAGGCTTCACGTGCCCGCGCCCACGTCCGTATCGCCGCTTTTGCTCTGCACCCACAAAGTTAATGACATTGGGCGTATTTTTAACCACCTGCCAAGTGTCATCATCCATAACCATGCGGATCAAAACATAACCTGGGAACACCTTCTCAGCACCCTCTTTGGGTTTATTGCCTTTTTGAGGCTTCAGCACTGGCGTTTGAGGAATTTCGATTTGACGAATTCGACCCGCCACGTCCAGCGTATTGATTCGCTGCTCAAGGTTCAACTTGACCCGATTTTCGCAGCCCGACGCAACTTGCACGGCATACCACCGAGCAGGCACCGTAGGTGCTGCCTCTGGCTCTCTGGAAACATTCTCCAGATCTGCGTTTTCTGGCTCTCTTACGTTGTCTGACTCGTCTGAGGCGAGAATCATCAGAATACCTGCTGTGCAATCCAACTAAAAAGGTTGTCAACCAAATAAATAACGCCTGCTGAAATGATGACCATTAAAAGCACCGCAACAGACTCACTCAAAAGCTGCTGGCGTGAGGGCCACACAACTTTGTCCAGCTCTTCCTTAGTGCCTTTGAGAAACTCAGAAGCATTAAACTTTGCAGTTTCGCCTGCACCTTTTGCCTCGGCCGCTTTAGCTTCTTTGGCCTTAGTCTCGTTTGCTTTGGTATCTTCTTTTTCAGCCACAGCTTTATCCTTCGATAGACGAAGAGTACAGGAGTCACAGTCTCCTTGACCCCAGGTTAGCGCGTTTGCTCTAGGACAACACCAAGCTCAAGCCTCGGCTCTCAAAAGTCCTGCCCAAGTGGCAGATTTGTGTGATTTGATACCCAATACAGACAAGCTCTAGGCTGCATCTTACTTAGACTCTAGCCCGGATGAAAGCTGGTGGGCGGCTGGCGGCTCAACTCTAGTGTTGTAGGACTAGCAGAATGACTGCAAGGTCGCTCATGCCCCATCACAAATAGCTGTGCTTATCAGGCGTACCTTTCAAAGACACAAACGAATGCGTTTGGATGCGTTAGCAAAAAACTAAGCCTGAAGCAGAATCAAAATCACCATGCCAGGATTTGACAGAGCAAAAATTGCGCTTTCGTATCATAGCACTTTGAACTGACTCACTGTAACCCAGAGGAGAAAGTTTCTAATGTGTTGAATTGATCCGGGTGATATTTGCTCAAGCTTTATCTGCCGCTTCACCTCGGTGGAACTATAGCTTGACGCATTCAGTGCTGTGTCTGCCAGTGGTTGAAACGGAATTATCGAGACGGCGCAACTCTTGCTCCTCGAAGTAGGGTTGGAGCGGCGGGCAACGACAGAGCGTCTTGAAGAACTTGCTGATATAGCCCCTCGAGCTGAGTAATGTTGTGATTTAGGGTATAGCGTTCAAGAACGCGCTGTCGGGCTTTGTGCCCTAGCAACCGGGTGATCTCTGGATGTTCTTGACAGAGGGGTAAGAGAGTTTGCAATTGCGCAGCCACATTGTGGGTATTGAGAACAACGCCAGCCCCATCTTGTAAGACTTCGCCATCGGCTCCGGCATCTGTGGCAATGCAGGCGACGCCGCAGGCCATAGCTTCGAGAAGCGATAGGGATAGGCCTTCGACGAAGGATGGCAGGATGAAGGCATCAGCACCTTGGAGGATGGTGATACGTCGCTGTTCGTCGGCGACAAAGCCTAGCCAAATGATGCCCGATTCTGCTCCATAGAACGACTTTAGAGTAGGAGCTAGGGGGCCGTTGCCGACGATCGCCAGTTTGCTTCGATCGCCCATGTTACAGCGCTTCCAGGCTTTGAGCAGGGCTTCTACATTTTTCTCAGTCGCAATGCGCCCCTGATAAACAAAGAGCCGCTCGGCATCTAGCTCGGCTTTGATCGCAGACCTGCCCGGGATATATCGATTGATATCGACTCCGTTGGGGATCACCGACAGGCGCGATTCTGGTACACCTAGCCGAATTAACAGGTTTTTTTGCAGATGAGAGAACACAATGACTTGCTGGTAATGCGCTAGAAACGGCGCATACAGCTGATACATCAAGTGCTGGGTTCCCGAGGTGAAGTTGCGGCGTTTGCGATCAAACGGGGGGTGAAATGTAGCTACCAGAGGCAGCCCCAGTTCTTCGCAGATCTCGGGCAACATAAAGTCGAGAGGGGAGAGGGTGAGTGAGGCGTGAACCAAGTCAGGTTTGAGGCGCTGCAGCGCCTCGGTTAAAACCTTGGTGGAACGCGGCGATGGAATGGTGTAGATTTGCGATTTGTAAAGACAGGGGATCGACACTTCTAGGGGATCTGCAGTCTCAGCAGAAGCGGCGTCTTCGTGCGCAAAGTGCAAAAAGCTTACCTGATAGCCGCGCTCTAGTAGTGAATTAGTAACCTCTCGACTGTAGGTAACATTGCCGCAAAAGGGCGATTTTTTGCCAAGCCAAGCAATATGCATTCAATTTCGTGTTGTGATCTGATAACAATTTCAATGAATATCAGAATTTAATCACTATTTAACCGATTCGGATACTGCAGAGGGATCGCTTCAATCCACTCAATGCATAAGTCCATGCGTGAAGTAGCCGCTAATTACCGTGTGTTGAGCGGCTTGCAAGACTCCAGGTGAGCAACCCACTCGCGATCGCCACGCCTGCCAAAACTAAAAACACTAGCTGTAGCCCAAACAATGTCTCTGCTAGGCCTGCTAATGCTAGGGGTAGGCTCAGGGCAATATTGATGGCATTGTTTTGTAGACCAAATACTTTTCCCCGCATGTGGGGTGGGGTTTCTTCTTGAATCGCGGTTTGCATGGGCACCCCGACCAGCGCCGCGCAGGCCCCAAACCCTACCAGCAGAAGCAGTGTGGGAATTAGATAATGCGTCATTACTGACATCCCACCCAAGGCAATCCCCATCCCGATTGAGCCATAAACGCTGAGACGACTGCGGGCGATGCTATGTCCGTAGTGGCCAATCAAGAAGGCCCCAACGGCCATTCCTGCGCCACCTGCCGCTAGTAAAAAGCCAAACTGGGATGATTTGAGTGCGGGCATCACCTCGGCCAGGCGCACGGCCAACACCGCCAGCGCAGCAAAGATCGATGACAGCATAATAAGCTGCAAAATCGCAGCCCGTACGGTGGGTTGCTGTTTTAGGTAGCGCAATCCATCGCGGATATTTTCCCATACGGGTGGCGGGTTCTGGTGCGTGCTGGCATCTCGTCGAGGGGGCCGAATCAACAACAGCAATAACCCAGCGGCGATGTAACTGCCGCCGACTAATAGCTCTTTGCCGATGTCTACCCCCGCAATGCCCTGGGCGATCGCCCCATCCGCTAGCACCAGTAACGGCTCCCCAACGGCAAAGCCTACAATCACTGAGGCCATCATGGTGGTGGTATACAGAGAATTGGCCGACAGCAAATGTTTCCGTTCTACCAATAACGGAATGACCGCCTGCTCAGCCGGGGCAAAAAACTGCGTCAGGGTAGACACGAGAAAGGTGACCACCAGCAGCACCATGAATCCAATGGGGATATTGGCAATTGGAGACCAGCCGTGGCTGAGCCAGAGCAGCACTGGCAAGGCGAGCACCAGTGCCCCGCGCATCAGGTTCGTCGATACCAACACGGCCTGCTTTGACCAGTAATCGACATACACGCCTGCGATCGACCCAAACAGCATCGCTGGAATGGTGGAGGCCACCATGATGGAAGACACCCAGCCGCTCACCGTTTGCCCTGCAGATTGAAACTGGCTGGTGATGATAATGATCATCAGAACCAGGTACACCTTATCCGCCAGTTGCGAGAAAACTTGCCCTGCCCACAACGTCAGAAAGTTGCGGTTTCGTAAAACAGGCAAAAACCCTTGCGGTGAGCGATCGCCCATCTCACCATCCTCTAGGTCATTCCCGTGGCTGGCTCCATTCCCATGACTAGCCTCAGTTTCGCTGGCCTCGGTAGAGACTTGATTCAAAGCCCCTGAATCTTGATTAGAGGATGGGCGATCGCCCGTTTCTGGTTTCGTAGCGCTGACTGGAGCCGACGGCATATCCGGGTGCTCGGGTTTTGCAGGAGGTGAATCTGAGGCGGCAGCAGGCTTCAGGAGATTAGAGATAGCCGTCGTCTCGTCCGATGCCGCTGCATCATCCCACTGCTCTAGTCGATAGCCGCTACGAGTAGGGTCTTGCCCGTCCTGAGCTGCCGACCCATTGTGCGACGTGTCCTCTCGCGGGGGCTGTTGAGGAGTGCCAACCCCGTCGAGTTGGGTTGGCATCGGCACGTGGGAATGAAGATCGAACCGTTGCATTGGATACTACACAGAGGCGAGTTGAACCGAAATTTCAAAATCATACTCAGGCAAATCCGTTAACTCAGAGTTGCCGTTAACTCAGAATTAGGACTCCGCAAAGCAAGCCTCAATCAGCGCAGCAGATTGAATGGTGCGCTCCAAGTGATGTTGTGCATGGTAGCGGAGCACCCGTTCAACGGTTAACCACGTCGCTAGCGATGCCTCATGATCCAGCGACGTAACTTCCTGCTGCTGAGTTTCGGTAGCAGCCTCAGCAGGCAAAGATATCATATGATCAACCGTAGATTCTGTAGACTGAATTGACAGCGCTTGCAGCAAGCACACGTCTTGAGCCGTCAATACCACCATATCAGGAGAATCGGGTGTGCGATCGCCCCCACCCCGGGGAAGCAACCGATTTCCGCTATTACGCCCTGATGCCGAAGGCACGGCACCCTCGCGATAGGGTCGATGAACCTGGTGCTTTGGCCTAGCAGTGGACGTCGGTGGAGCACTGACTGAACCATAGGCCGACCGCGACGGAGCACTCCCAACAGGATGACGCAGGGAATGAGAACCCAGCTCTAACATCACAAGCCCACCCAAGTCTGACCGGAAGGCGATCGCCCAGTGTTCATCTGTCAAATCAGGCTCCACAGCTGCCTGAGTGAGACAGCAGACATGTACCCGAGGGGCCACCCCCGCCAGCGTCAGCAATTGATAGATACCCTGCACCAAGCAGGGGAGCGCCTCACTCCCTGGCTGTTGGTCTAACCGACTGAGATAGTGCAGCAAGTGGTGAAACAGCATTGCCTGCGGCTGATCGCTCAACGCCTGACACAGCACCAGTTCTGCCAGATATTGCGCTGCTGTCAACTTGCGCAAATCTAGACTCAACCCCGGAAACGACTCTTGGGTTTCGGCTTGAATAATTTTGTCGAGAGATCTGCCGTGAACCATCAACAGCTGGTTTACCACAAACAGCCCGCTGCGGCCTCGCAGGCTAGATTCATACTTGCGCGCGCCCGGCGCCACCGCCCGAATCAGCCCATATTCCAGCGTTAGCACCGTCAGAAGGCGATCGCTCTCACCCAACGGCATCCCCTTCAGGTTAATTCCAGTAGCCTTATAGGTTCCTGCCATGCTGCTCCCTGCATTGACTTAGTCCTGAGGCTCATCTACCTCATGACCCTCCTCCTCTTCTAGCATATCGGGTGGGTTCATAATCGCGGCACCGTAGGACGTGCCCAGCCGAGAAGCCCCCGCTAACACCATATCCATCGCCTGTTCTGTAGTCCGAATCCCCCCCGACGCTTTAATAGCCACCCGGTCTTTCGCCGCGGCTTTCAGCAGCGCCACATCTGCCACCGTTACCCCGCCATTCCAGCCCGTGCAGGTTTTAACAAAGGCCGCACCTGCATCCACACAGATATCCACCACAATCTGTTTTTCGGCCTCGGTCAGCAGCGGCGTTTCTACAATCGCCTTAACAGGGTGCCCCTGATCACAAATGGCCGCCAAGTCTCGATGCACATCGTCCAACATTCCCTGCTTTAGCCAGCCTAAATTGATCACCACATCCAACTCTGCGGCTCCGCGATCAATAGCCTCTTGCGCCTCATAAAGCTTAACGGCAGACGTTGTAGCACCAGTAGGGAAGCCAATCACAGTTGACACAAGCGTATTACTCGTGCGGAGCAGTTCAACCGCTTGAGGCACATGCACTGGCGCCACACACACCGAGGCAAATTTGAAGCGTTCCGCTTCGTCGCACCACTTGGCAATGTGTTGAGGCGTCGCCGTTACGACTAGCAGCGTGTGGTCAATAAAGGGAGCCAGATCAATATCTGCATAAGCTTTAGCCAAGAGAACCTCCAGAGAACCAGATAAACCTGACATGAGTGAACCGATTCACTCGAATTACAACTGATCGGCTGCAAAAGTTGAGTTGAAAAAACCGCCGCAGTAAAAAACATAAAAGCCCGCGCATAGCACGGGCCTTACCAAAAGACACATTTAGAACGCGGCTCTATCCACGACACGCGGGCTTACATGCCCGGCAGGTTGAGGCCAAGGCCTCCGGTCAAATCTTCCATCCGTTCGCGCATTGTATTAGTGGATTTAACGTAGGCATCTTTGGCGGCCGCAAGCACCAGATCCGACAGCACATCGGCTCCTTCACCCAGCGCATCGGGGGAAATCTCTACGCGACGGGGCTCTTGGTTGCCGCTGAAAATGACCTTAACTAAACCACCACCTGCAATGCCCTCAATTTCCATTTGCTCCAGTTCTTCCTGAAGCTGCTTGGCACCTTCTTGAACCTGCTGGGCTTTTTTGAAGGCTTCGGTCAGCTCTTTCATTTTGCCCAGACCAAAGCCGCCGAATCCTTTACCTTGCGTCATATCTCGATATCGCTCGTATGAAGTGTGTAGGGGTTGGAATATCATGACCAGGGTTAAATCCCTGCCCTAGAGCTGAAAGCACACTCTATTTTGCTTCCAACTCTACTTGTGCTCAAAACTATGGGGTCACTACCGTGCCCTTAGCAATAGTAGTGTGCCCAGAATGTCACTGACTACCATGGCTGAATGCACTGCTAAAACCTTAGCACTTTTCCTCAACTTCTAAGATTGGGCCTGTCGACAGCTCAACGACGCGGCCTGTTATGGACGCTACTAGCTCACCTGAAAGTCGCCCAGAATCTTAACTTCAGGATGCAAGAGCAGGTTCCACTGCTGCTCGACTTGCTCCTGTACATGGTGCATCAGTCGGAAGATGTCGCCTGCGCTAGCGTTGCCGCAGTTCAAAATAAAGTTGGCATGGCGCTGTGCCACTTGGGCTCCGCCAATCTGATACCCCTTTAGACCGCTTTGTTCAATCAGCCAGCCAGCAGTTTTGGGGCTGGGGTTACGAAAGACGCTGCCACAGCTAGGGAGGTTGTAGGGTTGGGTCTTTTGGCGATGGTCTTTGTGATCACGGGTGATGTTGGCAACGGTGTTGGGTTCAGCGCCGGGTTGAAGTTGGAATACGGCTTGGGCCACTAGACGAGTGGGGTCGCCCTGCAACTGCGAGGTGCGATAGGCGTACCCCATCTGGTCTGGGCGAATAATCTCAAGCGTGCCCCGCGCCGTGAGGATGTGAGCTTCGATCAGGATGTCGGCCATGCAGGACTGGTGCGCTCCGGCATTCATGACGACGGCACCGCCTGCTGTACCGGGAATGCCCACGGCCCATTCTAGGCCTTGCCACCCTCGCTCAGCGGCCTGCCACGCCAATCGGGGCAGCGGCTCTCCGGCGGCGGCGGTGATGCGTCCAGTTTCAGCATCAAACTGCGTCGATCGGAAGTGGCGGGTGCAAATGACCAACCCTGGAAGACCACGATCGCTCACCAATAAATTTGACCCTGCGCCCAGCAGCGTGATTGGCTCCCCTTGGGTGGTGGCCCACGTGACGGCGTCTTGCAGTTGGGATAAGGTGCGGGGCACCGCCAACCACTCGGCAGCACCGCCGACTCGGTAAGAGGTATAGCTACTGAGCGCCATCTGGGGTTGAATGGTCAACCCGGTCTCGGGCAATAGAATGGGCGATCGCCTCGCGCCTAACACAGGGCCATTGCAAAATCGATCGACCCGGTTCAACGAAGGGATCGTGGGTCGCGAGTCGCGAGTGGGCGAGGGGTCTTTCGAGAGTGTCATAACCGGGAACACCGAAATTTAGTTAAACATAGAATGGCTAGATACAACCCCTAAAGCCACTGCAAGGATTAAATCATGCTTGGGGTAGTCGCAATGGGTTGCCGTGATGACAATGGAGCACGGGCTGCTACCCCGTCTATCGACACCATTGCATCAAACCGTGGGTCAGTCCATCTATCTATCTGCTAACAACACTATCTGCTACAAGCAGTGCAGATGGATATTTAGCAACTGTCTGAATTGATGCAATCATTGCGGTCATCGCTCCTTGCTCAGGATGCCCGACTGGGCGAGCAGATGTAACCTTCAGGGAAACCCCGAACGCTAACCGATGCTGGAGACCGCAACCGGACGATCGTCTTCCAGCGTTTGAAAATAAGCCATCAACTCTGGGATCACCCGGTTGAGGCTTCCTGCACCCAAAAACAACACCAAATCTCCCGAGGTCAAGGCTTGCTTGAGGTAGTCCAGCACATCGCTGAGTTCGGGCTGGTAGACAGCATGGGGATGATTGTGGGCGATCGCCTCGGCCAGATGCCCCCCGCTGATGGTGCCGGGGTTGGCCTCTCCAGCGCTATAGATGTCAGTGGTCACCACCAGATCGGCATCCCCAAATGACTCGGCAAACTCATCTAAGAAGGTGAGCGTGCGGCTGTAGCGATGGGGCTGAAATACGGCCACCAAGCGCTGATGGCAAGAATCAGGCGCATCGATTTTAAGTCGGGCTGCACCAATGGTGGCCTGCAACTCGCTGGGATGGTGGCCGTAGTCATCCACAAACAGAATGCGGTGATATTCGCCCCGGCGCTCAAACCGGCGACGAGCACCCTCAAAGGTGGCAAGAATATCGGCAATTTGCTCGAAGGCTAGCCCTAGATGCCGCCCGACGGCGATCGCCGCCAAGGCATTGCTGACGTTATGCCGACCCAACAGGGTTAAGCGCAGATGCCCCAACAGTTTGCCCCGCTCCCAAATGCGAGCAGTGGTGCCATCTACATGATGCACAAGCTGGTCTGCCCAGTAGTCGGCCTCGGCTTCGGGATGCAGGCTGTAGGTAATCTGAGGCGTTAACTGGCTCTGCACCGCATCGCTGTCGATGCAGCCAATCAACGTATGGCAATTGGCAGCAAATGCTTTAAAGGTCTGGATCACCTCCTCAAGTGTGGCGTAGTGATCGGGGTGGTCTAGCTCAATATTGGTGATGATGCCAATGTGCGATTTAAGCTTAACCAGCGACCCATCCGATTCATCCGCTTCGGCTACTAGGTGCGGCCCCTGCCCTACCCGAGCGTTGCCGTCCCAAGCATTGACCTCGCCGCCGACCACAATAGTGGGATCTAGCCCTGCCTTGTATAGCAGATACCCAATCATGCTGCTGGTCGTCGTTTTGCCGTGGGTGCCTGCCACAGCAATGCCCTGATACTGGTGCATCAGCGCAGCCAGCAAATCTGAGCGGTGAAATACCGAGCAGCCTAGGGCAAGTGCAGCTTGATATTCGGGGTTGTTGGGATTGATAGCAGTGGAGCAAATTACCTGAGGCAGGTGCACAGGCTCTATCTGCGGAGGGAGAACACTGCCCGTGGTCAAGTGCGATGCTGGGTTAGAAGAAACGCTAGGGGCGATCGCTCCATTCTCCGCCTTAGAATTCCTCGTCTCAGGTGAGCAGTAATAATCTAAATTCTCTGCCTGCTGCCCCAAGAAGATTTGCGCCCCCTGCTGTTGCAGCCGCTTCATTACATCATTGAGATGTATGTCTGACCCTGAAACTGGCACGTCTCGCTTGGCCAACACATAGGCAAGCGCAGACATGCCTATGCCACCAATGCCGATGAAATGGAAGGGTTTCCCATTCAAATCAACAGGATTCAACATCCGTATTCCTCTCACACCACACCACACAAATATCACGCGATATCATAACAAGATTTACCTATTCTCGATATATATCTTTAGAAACTTGCCGAATCCTCCTGCTTTTTGAGCCTTTATGTTTATTTCCGCTCAGTTTGCCAAACTGCCCGGAACCTTGAGCCAGGTTTTTTCCGATGAACTGTGCTAAGGACACCAGCCTACAACCTATCCAGGGCTTAACTATCGCTCCTTATGCCACAGGTATCAATTAGGCAGGTGAGCAGCCCTCATCCTGACAGTGATCGATAAGGAATCTATAAAACGCTGAGTGGTTGGGGCGATCGCCCAAGAAATCAACCTCAATCATCCGGCTTGGCGCAGGGCACTCCAGATGCCTAAGAGTTAGAACAGATTCACGTCATCGGTCTTTCTCACCGCAGGCGTCATTCCTGGGGCATGGCTCTAGGCTTCCCAGCTTTAGCCGAACAGCGCCGAGAGAACTACTGCCCAGGGTGTTGGCACTCAGTATAGAAAATGCGCTACGGTTTGCACGGTTAATTTTGTGAAGTCTGGGAGCACTCTGCACCCCAAGCCCTGTTCCATCGCGTCTAAAGCGTCTCACAGCACGGGTTGATGTGTAGGTGTTGTGGGACTCTTGCTATGCTAAAAATTCCACCACATTAGGGGCTGTCATCAATTAGCCTCTGATTATTCCAGAAATCAACAGTCACAGCCCCTAGCCTGGTTTTTGGGTCGGGCGTGGTAACGCTCATAGCATAAGGCTTTTGGTTGGAATTGATGACACGCCCTCGCGGTTTAATTAACTCGACCTGTGCAGGATCGTTGATCCCTAGGGCCAGATGTATCGTTCGATTAGCCAAATCGCCAGCAGGTGCACCGGATAAAACCAGTAGAACCAGCGAGCTTTGGCACCGGGTTGTTGATTGGCTAGTTCAAAGAATACAGGAGACGCCATCGCTGGAAATTGGCTAGGGCCATACTCATAAAATGACAGTAGGTGTAGCCCAATCCACGCGAGCCACCAGAGCGAATCGCGGCGGCCATCGCGGCGATAGTAGCGGATGAGGGCGATCGCCCCAATGCCATAGGCCCCATAGTTGACGTTGAGTAATTGGGCGATCGCCGCACCCACCAACCAAATAGCCCACAGGCTCTGAGGGTAGCGCCGTGCCCCCCGCAAGCACAACAACCCAAGCAGCAGCGTGAATAAAATATTTAACTCTAGCCCGGTCGTGCCAAAGGTCAAATGATAGAAGGGTTGAGAGATCAGGCCAAACAGCAGCAGCCGGAGCGCATAGCGGCCAAATCGTCCTGTATGGGCCTCGCCCTGCACCAACAGCCAAGCAAACAGCGGAAAGCTAAACCGGCCGATAAACCGCATCGTGGCACTGTTATCAAACAGCACCAAGCCGGTGTGGTCAATCACCATTAGCAATGCGGCCAACAGCTTGATGTGAAAATTCGTCAGCGGCAGAGGTGTCCTCATGTGAGGATTGTGCCTCCCATGAGCTTTTGGTAGCGGTAGCGCAACTCTAGCTGCATTGCATCCCAGCCCGTCAGGGTAGGGTTTGCCTGCATTACGGCCTCAGCCGCCTCTCGCGCCAGTTGCAGCACGGCCTGGTCATTGACCAAGCTTGCCAGGGCAAAATCAGGCAGGCCCGACTGGCGTGTGCCGAGCACCTCGCCCGGGCCACGAAACCGCATATCCATTTCTGCAATAAAAAAGCCATCCTGCGACTGTTCTAGCACCTTGAGCCGCTGTCGTGCCGTTTCGGTCTTGCTGCTGCTCATCAGCAGGCAATAGGATTTAGCCCCACCCCGTCCGACCCGTCCCCGCAACTGGTGCAATTGTGATAGGCCAAACCGCTCGGCGTGCTCAATCATCATCACGGTGGCATTGGGCACATCCACCCCCACTTCTACCACCGTGGTAGACACGAGAATTTGCGTTATGCCATCCCGAAACTGGGTAATGGCCTCGTCTTTTTCGGCTGAGGTCAAGCGCCCATGCAGCAGCCCCACCTGAAATTCGGGGAAAATCACGTCTTGGAGCCGCTGGTGCTCATCAATGGCAGATTTGAGGTCGAGCTTTTCAGACTCTTCTACGAGAGGCAGCACCACATACACCTGCCGACCCTGAGCAATTTCGCGCCGCATGAGGTCGTAGGCGTGCGATCGCTCTTTGCCCGTCATCATCGTGGTTTGAATCGCCTGCCGACCCGGCGGCAATTCATCAATCTGGCTCACATCCAAGTCACCATGCATGGTCAGCGCCAGCGTGCGGGGGATGGGCGTCGCCGTCATGGTAAGCACATGGGGATTGTCGCCCTTTTGCTGGAGCCGTGCCCGCTGCTGCACCCCAAAGCGATGTTGCTCGTCAATCACCACGAGCCCCAACTGCTGAAACTGCACCGGATCTTCAATCAGGGCGTGGGTGCCGACCAGCAGCGGCAGTTCCCCCGTGGCCAGTTCAGATAACAGTTGGCGACGCTTAGCAGCTTTGGTAGAGCCGGTTAGCAGCTCCACTGGCAAGTGCAATTGGTTGAACCAAGACACAATTTTGCGGTAGTGCTGTTCTGCCAGCACCTCGGTTGGGGCCATCAACGCGGCTTGGTAGCCCGCCTGAATCGCCGCGAGAATGGCTACTACCGCCACTACGGTTTTGCCCGACCCCACATCGCCCTGCACGAGGCGGTTCATGGGGGACGGGGTTTGCAAATCGGTCAAGATTTCGTTGACGACGCGCTGCTGGGCCTGGGTAAAGGTAAAGGGCAGTTGGCGGTGGAACTGGTCGATCAGCTCTCCTGTGGGCGCGAGGACGGCGCTGGTGTGCTGCTGACGCTGATTCTGACGCCGCTGCAACAGCCCGAGCTGAAGGTAGAAGAATTCGTCGAAGACGAGGCGGCGGCGGGCGGCGGCAAGGGAGGTAGCCTCGGGCGGAAAGTGGATGTGGGCGATCGCCTGTTGAATTCCAATCAACTCGTATTTTTCTCGCAGGCCCTCGGGCAGGGGTTCTGACAGTCGGGCGGTCGCTGGCAGGGCGGCGGCGATCGCTCGCCGTACCACATCTGCTGGAACACCGTCCGTTAAGGGATACACCGGCACCACTCGCCCGACCGTCATGGACTCAATGGAGGCATTGGAGTGGTCAATCACCTCAATTTGCGGATCGTCCAGCGTCATGCCATATTTGCTTTTTTTGACTAGGCCCGACGCAGCCACCACCGCGCCAGGAGGATACAACCGCCGCTGCTGCTCTTGCCAACCGCGATTGCGAAACCGCTGCCCCGCATAAAAGCGACTCAGCCGCAGTTGCCCCGTTGCATCGCGAATCACCAATTCTAGAATGGTCAGCTTGGGGTTGCGGGGGCTGTTAAAGCAGGTGCAGCGCTTGACGGTGCCAATCAGCGTGACGGTTTCCCCGGCCTGCATTTGGCGAATGTTAACCTGACGCGCATAGTCGATATAGTCTCTCGGGTAGTAAAACAGCAAATCACGCACCGACGAGAGCCCCAGCTTGGCTAGGCGCTCGCTGTTTTTAGCCCCGACCCCCGCTAAATAGGTCGGCGTTTGATCCAGCTCAATGCGGCGATCGCCCTGCACCAGTGGCACCGTGCGGGGCGGCTTGGTGGAGGATTTTGCCGCCCCCGCAGCATCGCCAGACCGTGCCGCCTGCAGTCGCTCTTCTACTGCGCGTCGGGTTTGGTGGAGGGTGCGTCGGGTTTCGGCGATGAGGTGCTGCCGCTGGGCAAAGGTCATCTCGCCATACTGCCCATATTGTCCCGCCATTTCCTTCAGCCGCTGCTGCTCATCGGGTCGCAAGACAGCGGGCAATTGGCTCAAGCTTAGGCTCAAAAACTCGCTAAAGCGATACTGCCGCCCTAACAGGTCGTTAAACCCCTGCTCAGCCTCAACCGCGAGTGCCTTTTGCAGCCGCCCCCAGTCCATGTCCGTTTGGGGATCAGAAGTCGGGTTATTCGTCATACCAACTAGCGCGCCAGGCCAACTCAGCTTGGGCGATCGCCCAAGCATTGCGCTTGCGGCGGTAGTCACGACTCAGCTTGCTTAGCTTGCCGTTGAGGGTGCGGAGGTGCGATCGCCAGCGCCCTAACTCGGCATTGCCAAATTCAATTTCTGACAGCCGCAGCCGCACCACCACAATTTTCAGCACGTTGGATTTTTTGCCCTTACCCGGTTTAGCTTCGAGGGTCAGCTGCATCAGATTGGGAGGGCTGGCAATGGGTTCCGCCATTCCCCCTGACTGTGCAGCAATATCCAAAATTGGCTCAATCAGGCGATTGGGCAAAATCTGCACCTGCTGCAACAGCTGGTTGGCTGCTTGGGAGAGGGCTTGCATCTCTGCTGCAACGCTGGCTTCTACCCGGCTCTGCCAGGCCGTGAGCCGATCCAAACAGGTGGGCTGCTCTGGTTCTGCTGCGTCCATCAGCTGAGACACCATTTCAAACGCGACCGCCGCCGCAGAGGCTTCTGCCGTGGGCGGAATGCCTCCACGCACCTCAGCCTCTTCCGCCGTCAAAAAATCAGAAGCGTCTAGCCCCATTTCTAACCGAAACTCGTCGTTTTGCTCCGCTTTGATCTCAGGTTGGGGGACAACCGTAAAGGACTCCACGAGGGGCGATCGCTCCTCCGAGGCAGCAGAGGATAAGGTCTCTGATGCGGATAGGGTAGAAGCCATTCCAGACGCCGATCTAGACTCGTAAGAGGGCTCATCGCCATCTGCGCTGATTTCTGCGTCTGCGTCTGTAGACAACGGCTCATCTTCCGCAAATGGAAGCGGCTGCAAACCGGCCAGCAAGATTGCTTGGCTGCGGGTTACTAACGCCCGCACCTGCTGCTGCAAGTCTTGCCGCTGCGCCAGCGTCAGCGCCAAAAACCGATCAGGATAGTCCTGCGTGCAGATGTGGAATACCGCTGAAATAAGCTGACGGCTAAGGGCCTGGCCCAAATCGGTTAAGTAGCCCCGATAATGCTGCTCAAACTCTTGGGCGATCGCCTCAATGGCCTGCTCTAATCTGGCAATATCCTGCTCAATTTGCTCAACCGTTCCAGCCATAGGCTCTAACACGCTAAACCCTAAAGGAATGCAAGACGCTAGCAGCGTCCCCACCTCGTTGAACTGGCCTGATTAGACGAGCGATCGCCCCAGGCTCTAACGGCACCCTCAACCATGCGACGACCATGCAACAAAGGCAGACCAACGCATCGGTTGATCTGCCTCTACCCTAGCCGATGCAGCCCGCATCACGGCTCATGCAGTCGCTAGGAAGCTTTGCCCGTCTGGGCTGCCACCTCAGCAGCAAAGTCAGCCTCTTCCTTCTCAATACCTTCGCCCATCACAAAGCGCACAAAGCGCCGTACTCGAATGTTTTCACCCAGTTGAGCGATGGTTCGCTTGAGCAGCTCTTCAACACTGATGCTCTGGTCACGAATAAACGGCTGATCGACTAGAGACAACTCTTTGAGTCGCTTATCAATCCGTCCGGCCACGATCTTCTCACGCACGGCGGCAGGCTTGCTGCCGAGGTCGTCCTTGCCAGACTCAACGGCTTTTTCGCGCTCCACCACATCTGATGGAATGGCCTCTACGCTGACATATTCCACATTGGGGCATGCCGCAATTTGCATTGCCATATCGCGCACCAGTGCCTGAAAGGCTTCGTTTCTAGCCACAAAGTCAGTCTGGCAGTTTATTTCAACCAGCACACCCACTCGGCCACCCGTGTGAATATAGCTGCCCACCAGCCCTTCAGCAGTCACTTTACCTGCTTTTTTGCCGGCAGCGGCTAGCCCTTTCTGACGCAACCAATCCATAGCGGCATCCATGTCGCCATCGGTTTCAATAAGCGCCTTTTTGCAATCCATCATGCCTGCGCCTGTGCGATCGCGCAGTTCTTTCACAAGCTTTGCTGATACCTCTGCCATGATGCTCAAGTCCCAGTTATGAAAAACGGTTTGGGGGGTTCAGGTCTAGGGGGCAATCCTGCAAATCCCAACTCAGCAGGCCGACGTCACTCAAGGCTTCAATTTAAGGTTCTGAGCCGCCCGCAGAGGCGACGCAGAACCCTACAATCGAGGCTTGGGTCGCGTTAACCCGTATACAGATTTGAGTTGAGTTTTAAGAAAGCAGTCCCTCAAAACTCATAGCTCAAAACGGATCACTTGCCTACCCTTCGGCGTTGCCATCTTCGCCAGATTCATCGCCATCGTCATCTCCGATGTCTTCGGCGCCATCGTAATCTACAAAGTCTTCATCGCCTTCGAGCTGACCATGATGCCCTTCATAGATGGCATCTGCAATCCGCCCCACAATTAGCTTAATCGACCGAATGGCGTCATCGTTCGCAGGGATAGGAATATCCACTACGTCGGGGTCGCAATTGGTGTCAAGCAGTGCCACGATGGGAACACCAAGTTTCTGGCATTCTTGCACGGCGTTATACTCGCGCCGTTGGTCTACCATCACCACGATGTCAGGCACTTTGCGCATGGCTTTAATGCCACCCAAATACTTTTGCAAGCGCTCCAGTTCGCGTCGCAACACAGAGGCTTCCTTCTTGGGCAACAAATCAAGCTGACCGCTTTCATCGCGGCGCTCTAGGTCTTTGAGCCGATCGACTCGGGTTTTGATGGTGGCCCAGTTGGTGAGCATGCCACCCAGCCAGCGCTGGTTGACGTAGTAGGCGCCACACCGTGAGGCTTCTTGGGCGACAATGCCAGCGGCTTGGCGCTTCGTGCCCACAAACAAGAACTTCTTCCCTTGCTCAGAAGCCGTCCGAACATAGTCATAGGCACCTTCAATCAACTGGGCGGTTTGCACCAAGTCGATAATATGCACCCCATTGCGCGAGGTGTAAATATAAGGAGCCATCTTAGGGTTCCAGCGGCGCGTTTGGTGGCCGAAGTGAACCCCGGACTCTAATAGTTGAGCCAGCGTAACAACAGGCATTCGTTTTCTCCTTCGGGTTTATCCTCCATCCGGTAGCATCCTGGCAGTTGCTTCGTCGGCAGATAGGGCGATCGCCCGCTTTCCTGACTAAACCAACCTAAAATTCCAGAACACCCGAAAGCCCGGATGTGCGATTTTTGACAACTTTACTAGGTTAACACATAGCCTAGGGCCACGGTTTAGCCGTGTAACCCTTTATACGCTTTAGATATAGGCCTCAGACATTAGTCTTCAACAAAAAAGCTTCGTGGTGCGATCGCCCACCTGTCGCCGCAGCACCTGCACCTTGTCGGACTCCCAAAACCGGCGCGGTTGCAATGCGTTGACCAATAAATAATCCACCGGTCGCCAGTAAAATCACCTCGCATCGTCGTCGCGGTTGATGGCGATCAATCCTGACGGGATCACCCTGATTCGGGGTATCCAGCTGCAAACTCAACCCATAAGTTTTCTTGCTCCGTCCTATCAAAAATCTGTAGAGACTCAGGCTTGTGATCACACGGCTTTGCCCCTAGACTTAGTTCAATGCAGATATCGAAATGCATAGACTCAAGTCTATTTGGGCGCAAGACGTTGCTTCGAGAAAAGAGCAGAGTTATCGTGCCGAACTCGCGTTCAACAGAGTTCTTAGGTCGCTCATCCACTCCTTCACTGTGTCAAGCCCAAGTGTCAAGCCCAAGCTTGAACAATACCGCCACCCCATTGGCTTATGTCTAACGTCTAAAACCTGCAATCAGTCCTGTTTCTAAGCCCGTTTTTAAGCCAGGTAATTGAGCCATGCAAATAACCAACAGAATTCATTTTCGTAATGTCCGTGGTGATCTCTTTGGTGGGGTTACAGCTGCTGTCATCGCATTGCCCATGGCTTTGGCGTTTGGTGTGGCGTCGGGGGCAGGTGCTGCATCGGGGTTATGGGGTGCGGTGCTGGTTGGCTTTTTTGCCGCCTTGTTTGGGGGCACGCCCACTCTGATTTCAGAACCTACTGGCCCGATGACCGTGGTTATGACAGCCGTCATTGCAGATTTGACCGCCGCCAATCCTGAGCAGGGATTGGCGATGGCCTTCACTGTGGTCATGATGGCGGGCGTCTTTCAAATCCTGTTTGGGGCGCTGCGGCTAGGAAAGTACGTGACGATGATGCCCTACACCGTGATCTCAGGCTTTATGTCTGGCATCGGCATCATTCTGGTGATCTTGCAGATTGCCCCGTTTCTAGGACAGGCGAGCCCACGCGGCGGCGTCATTGGCACCCTCCAATCCATTCCTCAACTGCTCGCCAATATTCAGCCTGCCGAAACGCTGCTGGCCGCCATGACCGTTGCCATCATCTGGTTCATGCCTGGCAAAATTAAACGGCTTGTGCCGCCGCAGCTGATTGCTCTGATCCTCGGTACGGTTGTGTCATTAATATTGATTCCCGATTTAGACATTCGTCGAATTGGGGAAATTCCAATGGGGTTTCCAGCAATGCAGATGCCCACCTTTAACGTTGACCAACTACGCTTGATGACGGTGGATGCGGCCATGTTGGGGATGCTGGGTTGCATTGACGCGTTGCTCACCTCTGTTATTGCCGATAGCCTGACCCGCACAGAGCATGATTCCGATAAAGAGCTAATTGGGCAAGGAATTGGCAACGTCATGTCTGGCCTGTTTGGGGGCATTGCAGGAGCGGGCGCCACGATGGGCACGGTGGTGAATATTCAGTCAGGTGGACGGACGGCGCTCTCTGGCCTAACCCGCGCTGCCGTGTTGCTGGTGGTGATTTTGGGTGCTGCAAACCTGACAGAGGTGATCCCCCTCGCTGTCTTGGCTGGCATTGCCTTTAAGGTTGGGGTTGACATTATTGACTGGAGTTTCTTAAAACGGGCGCATCAGGTGTCGGTTAAGGGCGCTCTGATTATGTATGGAGTGATTCTGCTGACGGTGCTGGTTGATCTGATTGCGGCTGTGGGAATTGGGGTCTTTATCGCCAATATTTTGACAATCGATCGCATGAGCCAGTTCCAGTCTCGCTCGGTCAAAACTGTTACCGATTCAGACGATGCCGTGCTGCTAAGTGCAAACGAAAAACGCTGGCTTGATGAGGCGAATGGTCGAGTGTTGTTGTTTCAGCTCAGTGGCCCCATGATTTTTGGTGTGGCGAAGGCCATCTCACGGGAGCACAATGCCATTCAAACGTGTGATGCTATCGTGTTTGATTTGAGCGATGTGCCGCATCTGGGCGTAACGGCGTCGCTCGCGTTAGAAAATGCAATTCGCGAAGCTGTGGAAAAAGGGCGTCAGGTCTTTTTGGTGGGCGTGTCAGGCCAGACGCGGCAGCGGCTAGACAAGTTGAAGGTGCTTCATCTCATTCCGCCCCAACACTTGCATACAGACCGGGGCGAGGCCTTGAAGCAAGCAGTCGATATGATTATGGCGTCTCCATCCATTGACGCCAGGCTTGATTATGATGCACCTGCCACAACATGAAAACCTGCGCCCCACTAAGGGCAGGGGACTTGCTAGAAAATATGTACCTGCTGAATGGAACTGCTGATTGGGTTGTCTTCCCTTAGAAGTTGCACCTAGGCAACGCCTGTCTGACGTGCAACCGACTTCGCTCAACCCTCCACGCTCGATAGGTCTCTGACAACGCAATCATTTGCGGCTCTCTAAGTGCGGCTATGTTGCAGTAGCAATGTCACGGTTCGCATGGATGGGTTTCATCCAGAACCAATGGAATGACTATACATCCACTGCAAACCTATATAGGTTGTGCTCAGCTATAGGTTGTGTTCAGCAGTCTCTATCAAACTTGCTATCAGGTTTGATCATCAGCTTTGAGCAGTCGATGACTCAACGGGTCAACCGGAGTTTTTGGGGCAGGCACCTTGGGCTTTCATGGAATTGAATTGAGTGGTTTGTGGAGTTGGGATGAGGTGTTTGGTTGAGGCTGAAGGATTTGGGCGATCGCCCCAGCACAATGAGTAAAAGACCATGGATAGTGTTTTAGAAGCCTGCGTTTTTGCCACGGTGTTCTGTGGCTTCTTAGGCATCATTTTGAAGAAGAATTTGATGATGAAAATCATCGCGATGGACGTGATGAGCACCGGGGTGATTGCGTGCTATGTGCTCGTGGCGGCCCGAGGGGGGTGGTTTACGCCCATTGCATCGGGGCGGGGTGAGCCTGTAGCCTATGCTGACCCGGTGCCTCAGGCGGTTATTCTAACGGCGATCGTGATTGGCTTCTCGATTCAGGCGCTGATGCTGGTCGGCACAATGAAGCTGGCGCGCGATACCCCAACGTTGGAAATCGATGAAATCGAGAGGAACAACACGCCATGAGCCCGATCACGATCGGCTGGATCACCCTGCCATTTTTTCTGGGGTTCAGTATTTATCTGCTGCCTCGGTTAGCGCGTCACCTGGCATTGGGGATGGCGCTGCTGTCTGGCGGATATGGGTTCTATTGCCTGCTTGACCCGGCCACGGTGACGCTGCAACTGCTGGGCAATTTTGGGGTCACGCTGATGATAGATTCTCTCAGCGGATTCTTTATTTTGACCAATGCGGTGGTGACGGCAGCGGTGATTCTCTACTGCTGGCCGACGGATAAGTCTGCCTTCTTTTTTACCCAGGTCGTTATTCTGCACGGCAGTGTGAATTCAGCGTTTATCTGTGCAGACTTCATCAGCTTGTATGTGGCGCTGGAGGTGATTAGCATCGCCACGTTTTTGTTGATTGCCTATTCTCGGGCTGACCGGGCGATTTGGGTGGGCCTGCGCTATTTGTTCATCAGCAATACGGCCATGCTGTTCTACCTGATTGGGGCTGTGTTGGTGTATCAGTCGAATCATTCATTTGCGTTTGCAGGATTGGGACGGGCACCGACGGAGGCGATCGCCCTCATCGTGTTGGGGCTGCTAACCAAGGGCGGCATTTTTGTCTCTGGGTTGTGGCTGCCGCTCACCCATGCCGAAGCCGAAACGCCCGTGTCGGCACTGCTGTCGGGGGTGGTGATCAAGGCCGGGGTGTTTCCGCTGGTGCGCTGTGCGCTGCTGGTAGAGGATCTGGCTCCCGTTGTGACGGTGTTTGGGGCGGGGGCTGCGCTGCTGGGGGTCGGCTATGCCTTGGTAGAAACCGACACGAAGCGGCTGCTCGCGTCTAGCACGCTGTCTCAAATGGGGTTTTTGCTGGTGGCTCCGGCAGCGGCGGGCACCTATGCGCTGACCCATGGGCTAGCCAAGGCAGCACTGTTTTTAATTGCCGGAAATTTGCCCAGCCGCAGTTTTCAATCGTTGCGCCAGAATCCGATGGGGCGATCGCTCTGGATAGCTATGGCGATCGCCGCGCTGTCTATTGCTGGGATGCCGCTGTTTGCGGGCTTTGGGGCAAAGGCGTTGACCCTAAAGGGGCTTGTGGGGTGGCGGGCGATCGCCCTGAATGGGGCCGCCGTTGGCACCGCTATCCTCATGTCCAAATTCCTATTCTTACCGTCATCATCTTGGCCGGACAAGGGGGACAGTCTGCCCTCACCTAGGGCCCGGCCCGCTGAGCTATGGACAGCGCTGGGGCTGCTGCTGAGTGGGTTGGTGGTCGCCAATGGCACCTCTCTCGACAGTTATACCGGTGCCAATCTTGTCAAAGCGCTGGGCACTCTTGGGCTGGGCGGTCTGATCTACTACTTCACCCTTCAAACAGTGACGTTGCGAATACCCCGAGGGGCTGAAACCCTCGAGCATTTGATTGGTGCGATGAGTCTGATGTTGGCTGCATTGTTTTGGATGGTGCTCACATGATTGGATATCTGGATTTAATCTTGCGATTGGTCATCTGGTTTTTGTTAACGGCGGATGCCAGCCTCGCCAATATTGTCATTGGTCTATGTGTGGCGCTGCTCTTGCCCCGACGCTACACCGCACCCGCCGTGCTCAAAGACTGGTTACACACCCTATGGGAAATCGTCGTCGCCATCCCCCAGGCCTATTTTGAAGCGCTAGAGATGATGCTGCGGCCTCACCGTCGAGAGACCGTGGTGATGGAGCGAGTTAAACCAAACCGCACCCCTGGGCTGATTTTTCTGGATATTTTTCTGATCACGTTTACGCCCAAAACAATTGTGTTGAAATATCACGACGACGGCTGGTATACCGTGCATCGAGTCAGCCGCAGGCCCAGTCAGCTACCTCGATCCCGACATGAGTTTGAGCAGTAGCTGCGCTAAGCCTCGTCGGTGTTGGTTGTTGTGTTAGCGCTGAACACAGCGTCGTTTGAAGTCAAATGATTGAGTCGAATTTAATCGGAGCCGGGTTTTGCCCAAGGTCAGGCCTGCTCTAAAATCACGCTCCCCGGTGCCAAGCTTTTCCCCCTTAGCCCAGACAAATGCTGGAGACTACCCATGCAGTGGATCTTGATCGCCATGATTTTAATCTTGCTGATCCCGCTCTATGAAGCTTGGCAAGATGACGACATTTGGCAACGAATGTTGGCGTTTGCCAGTATTGCCACTAAAACATCCATCATGATTTTGGTGATTTCGGTCTTGCGAGATGATTGGATGATCGGCGTGGTGGGGGTGCTGATTCTTAGCGTGGGCAATGCTGCATTGATGCTGCTGGCCCACGTGCTCAGACGCATGAATGAAGGATGATAGCGCCATGATGGACATCGTAAGTTACAGCCTAATGGGTCTGGGTCTGGTGTTTTGGATGTGGGGAACCCTGCCGCTGTTGGGCGATCGCTCTGTTCTGTTTAAACTTCATAGCCTATCGGTTTCAGACACGCTGGGCTCGATCAGCATTATTGCGGGCCTGCTGCTGCGAATTCCCAGTGAGTGGCCGCTGCTGCTGCTGGCGCTGATTTCTCTGGCGATTTGGAATACGGTGTTGGGGTATGTGCTGGCCTACTGTTCAAGCTCGGGGGGGAATCGTGGCTAATTTTTCGACTGACCTTTCTGTGGATGCCTATGTGCTGGCTATTGCCATGCTGTTGCCCATCACCGCCTGCATGCTGGTCACGCAGGTGAATCCCTACCATGCTCTGGTCATTCGCGGTATTTTGGGCGCGGTGGCCGCGCTGGTCTATGCACTGTTTGGCGCAGCAGACGTGGCGCTGACTGAGGCTCTGGTGGGCACCATGTTGTCGATTACGCTCTATGCGATCGCCGTTCGGTCGTCGCTGCGAATGCGGTTGGGCGTGTTGGAGGAGGCGCTGCCAGAGCGATCGCCCGTGGCCGATTATCCCCAACCTCTACCTGCCGCTACCCCCGTGCTCTCGGCCCTGCGCCAAGCCCTGCGCCAATACCACATGCGTCTTGAGCTAGTGGCCTATCCAGATCCTCAAGCGCTACAGGCAGCACTCGTTACAAAAGATGTGCACACCATTCTGCTGCCCTCAGCCACAGCCATCGCGGCGTCGCAGCCCCCCGATTCTTTGACGGGGCATTCGTCGGGGCAGCCTCTTGGACAGTCTTCGGGACAGTCTTCGGGGCAGCACTCGGGGCATCCGTCCCGGTCGCACACGCCACCCCGTCGCTATCAGCTCCAGACTCGAATTCAGCGCCTCTATGAGATTCTTCAGCCGGTATTGCCCTCGGACGTTGCGAGCTTGGACTATCTAACCCTTAAGAGCAATCCGCAGACTCATCTGCCGCATGATCCATCCGCCGCCGTAGAGCCGCCCCCTTCTATGGAGGTGCAGTCATGAAATGGCTCTATATTGCAGCCAGCTTGGCCGTCTATATCAAGCTGCTGGTGTTTCCCAATCCCATGGTTGATCTAGCAGAAATCTCCATCGTTGAGACGGTTGTGCAGGATAGTGGCGTGCCCAATACGGTGTCTGGCATTATTTTTCGGAACCGAATCTTTGACACCATCTTTGAGGTGGTGGTGTTCACCATCGCCATTATGGGCGTTCGATTTATGCTGGCGGATGAACAACCTTCTAGTACGGTCTATCAGTTCACCGACAATCCTTCCATTGTGCTGGCGCGGCTGGGCGCTACGATCGCAGCGCTGGTAGCGATCGAGCTGGCAATTCGCGGACACTTGAGCCCCGGCGGGGGGTTTGCGGCGGGGGTTGCAGGTGGTACCGCAATCGGACTCATTGCGATCACCTCCTCGGCTACCTATATGGAATCAATCTACCAACGCTGGCACGCGGCTACTTGGGAAAAGGTGTCGGTGCTCATTTTTATGCTGCTGGCGGTGTTTACTCTGGTAGGGATAGAGCTGCCCCACGGCCAGCTTGGCACGCTGGTCAGCGGGGGCTGGATTCCGCTGCTGAATATTTTGGTGGCGGTGAAGGTGGCGCTAGGCTCTTGGGCGGCGATCCTCCTGTTCATTCGATATCGGGGATTGTTGTAGCGGATTGAGTCGTGGTAGCTGGGGTGAGGGATGAGTCTTAGGCTCGCTTGCGCACAGGAATACCGCACAGGTGTAGCATGAGGGGCAATGAACGAGAGGAAAGGCAGCCATGGCAGAGGCATGTTGGGGCGTTGGGGTGATCGGCACAGGGTTTGGTCAGAAAATCCACATTCCGGGGTTGCAGGCTCATCATCGCACTCAGGTGGTGGCCGTGCAGCATCGAGATGCTGATAAGGCCAGGGCGATCGCCGCCACCCACACTATTCCCCACGCGTTCACCAGCGTAGAAGAACTGGTGCAACACCCCGAGGTGCAAGCGGTGAGCATTGCCACGCCGCCGTTTTTGCACTTTGAGCAGGCCCAGACGGTGCTGAATGCAGGCAAGCATGTGCTGTTAGAAAAACCGACGGCGCTGTCTGCAGCAGAAGCCCACACCCTGCTGGATCTAGCCCAAGCCAAACAGGTTGCCACCGCAATGGACTTTGAGTTTCGGTTTGTCCCGGCTTGGCAACGGCTGTCAGAACTCTTGATGGAGGGCTATGTGGGGCAGCCTCGGCTGATCAAAATTGATTGGCTGGTGTCGGGTCGTGCGGATGCCAGCCGCCCCTGGAACTGGTATGCCCGCAAAGATCAAGGCGGCGGTGCGCTGGGGGCGTTGGGTTCCCATACCTTTGACTACATTAGCTGGCTGTTTGGCCCTGCGCGGCGCTTGTGTGGGCGCCTCAGCACCACCATCACAACCCGGCCTGATCCCGAGACGGGTGCAGGCAAGTCTGTGGATGCGGATGATACCGCCAATATTTTGCTGGAGATGGCAGATGGCACCCCTTGCCAGGTGACACTGAGCGCCGTGACCTATCAAGGTCGGGGGCACTGGGTGGAGGTGTATGGCGATCGCGGCACGTTGGTGCTGGGCAGTGGCAACCAAACCGATTATGTGCATGGGTTTCAGCTGTGGGCAGCACTGGCAGGTCAACCCCTGATCACAGTAGAGATTCCGAGTCGCCTTGATTTTCCTAAAACCTATCCCGATGGGCGGCTTGCGCCCTTTATTCGAGTCGTGGATCACTGGGTCAACAGCATGGATAGTGGTCAGTATCCAGCGCCATCGCTGCGAGAAGGCGTCTATTCGCAACTGCTGATGGATTTAACCCACCAGTCTCACGAGCAGGGTCGCTGGGTAGACGTGCCGGTGTAAGCATCTACACAAAGATTCAATTGCCGGGAGGCCGTGGGGCGTCTCCCAATGCGCTTTGCTCTAGAGCAGTTCCCGATCGCCCCTCTCTAAACCGCAACCCTCGCCCCGCCGCAATCCCGATCGTCCGACTTGATTTGCGAGCTTGATTTGCGGGCTTGATTTGCGGGCTTGATTTAGGGATTGTTGATGGATTCAGTGCACTGGGCGGTATGGTTTGGGGAGATCGATTATCGTCTGACTGCAATGAATCTGCGATGAAACAGACAAGCCCTCCCCTGAATGGTATCTAGCTCTTTATGATTGTGGCCTCTACGGCGATCGCCGCCTTTAGTGGCCGCATGCCCAAGCTCACCGAGGCCGCCTTTGAATCGGCTAGCAATGCGGTGACGCTGGCGATCGGTCTGATTGGGGCGCTGGCGCTGTGGCTCGGCATCATTCGCGTGGTAGAAGCCGCAGAGATGATGGGGGCGATCGCCATGCCTTCTCACGTTTTAGCAACCCGTGAGTTTGATTAGCCTACGGTGGGACACCCTAAGCCAAACACCCACCAAAACTTTAAAGCGTTATGGGAAAAGCGCCAGTTCATCCAGAAACCGTGTCAACTGGCACGGTCGAGCGCGTTGACCTGATGCAGAATACACGTTACAACGTTAGAACCTACGTACGCTGGCGTTTTGGGCATTTTGGGTATTTTGGGCAGCAGTGGATTCGGTAGGAGTGGAGGGCGTGAACGCGGCAGAGCAAGCAAATAGTCTAGAAAGCACCACAAAAATTGCATCTGTAGTGGGCCTGTTTAAAGCACAGTTTCCTGATGTCAATACGGATCTCAAGCCCTGGGCCAACGATCCAGACACCCGCGAGTTGGTCGATCCTGACTCTATCGACATTGGCTTTCACCTGCCCGGATGGAGCCCCCGATATCAGTGCCGCTCGATGCTGGTACAGATTCGGCTCTTTAGTGACCCGCAAACGCAACTCCGTCGCACGGTGGGGCTAGAAGTGGCAGGCTTTAGCCACCAAGGGGAACAGTGGCGACTTTCCACCATTGCGCAATGGCAGTTTGAGGGCGCAAAACAGCCTAAAGACGATATCGCTGAGCAACTGCGTCTCTTCTGCCGACAGACATTTCAACTCTTTAATGGTGCGGATTAATGGTGCAGAATTTGAGCTTTAACGGGCGTCCCTACCAAACCGCTTGCTTTGGGATCGATCAATACCGCTCTACATCGGAGAAGTGCTGCTGTGCTCGGGCACGGGCTGCTTCGCCACAAGTGCGAGGCGTGGGAAACAGCTTGTCAGGATTGGCAATGCGCTGGGGATCAAAGACTTGGCGCACGAGCTGCATGGTATCCATATCTGTTTCAGAGAACATGGCAGGCATGTAGCAGCGCTTATCGGCCCCAATGCCGTGCTCACCCGAAATGCTGCCCCCTACCGCCACACAGAGCTTGAGGATATCGCCGCCTAGGTCTTCCACCTTCTCTAACTCTCCCGGTACGGCGTTGTCGTAGAGAATCAGCGGGTGCAGGTTGCCGTCTCCTGCGTGGAAGACGTTGGCGACGCGGTAGCCATGCTGCTGACTCAGGGCTTCGATTTCACGCAGCACATAGGGCAACTGAGTGCGGGGAATGACGCCATCCTGCACATAGTAATCGGGGCTAATTTGCCCGACTGCAGCAAAGGCCGCTTTGCGACCTTTCCACAGGGTTAGCCGCTCTTGCAGGTCGATGGCGGTGCGGATGCTGCGCGCGCCGTTTTGCCGACATATAGCCTCGACGCGCTGGCTGTTTGCGGCGACTTCTGTCTCTAGCCCATCCAGTTCAATCAGCAAAATAGCGGCGGCATCGCGCGGATAGCAGGCCGTGGTGACTACATTTTCTACCGCGTTGATGCTGAAGTTGTCCATAATTTCCATACCGGCGGGCAGCACCCCAGCGCTAATCACGTCAGAGACGGTTTGCCCTGAGGCTTCTACGGTGGTGAAGTCTGCCAGCAGCACATGGATGGCCTCGGGTGCTTTAACAATGCGGAGGGTGATCTCGGTGGCGATGCCCAGGGTGCCCTCAGACCCCACAAACAGTCCGGTTAGGTCATACCCTGGCATATCGGGAATCTTGCTGCCAGTGTCGATGATGTTTCCAGTGGGCAGCACAATTTTGAGCCCAAGGACATGGTTTGTGGTGACGCCATACTTTAGGCAGTGAACGCCGCCAGAGTTTTCGGCAACGTTGCCGCCGATGGAGCAAATGATTTGGCTGGAGGGATCAGGGGCGTAGAAGAAACCACCGCCGCTGACGGCCTGCGTGACCCAGTTGTTGATCACGCCGGGCTGCACCACGACGCGCTGGTTTTCTAGATCCAGATCGAGAATCTGGTTCATGCGGGCGGTGACGATCAGGACTGAATCTTGTAGCGGCAGCGCCCCACCGGAGAGCCCCGTGCCTGACCCACGCGCGACAAAGGGGATGTGGTGGCGATCGCATACCTTGATAATCTGCGCCACCTCTTCTGTGGTGCGGGGCAGCACCACCAGGGCCGGACGCTGGCGATAGCTGGTGAGTCCGTCGCACTCATACACCAACAGTTCTTCGCGTCGCTGCACCACATGGCGATCGCCTACAATCTGAGCAAAGTCTTGGGCGATCGCCCGCCAATCAATTCCAGCCGTTGCAGCCACCATGCCTCTAACCATCCCGCAGTAGTACCAAAATGCTAACGCGATGCGTCATTCAATGGGGGATTTATCGCGCTAGCAGCATCAACCGCCGCTGATCTTCGTGGGATAGCCCAACGCCAGCAATTGCTGGCAGAGGGTTTGGGTATGGTCGCCCTGAATTTCGATGTTGCCCTCGCGCACGGTGCCGCCTGCGCCACACTTGGATTTGAGCTGCTTCATTAAGGCGGTTAAAGACTCTGGCGCAAGCTGAAACCCAGTGATCACCGTTACGGTTTTGCCGCCGCGCCCCTTGCGCGTCGCCTGCACGCGAATCTGCTGTTGTTGGGGCGGCAGTTCCTGAACAGGGCGCTGGGTGGCTGCACTATTGCCGGTGCCAAACTCTTGCCACACCAGGCGATCGCCCTCTTTTACGCCTTCCTTGTTTTTCGCCATACTGCGTCTCCTCACATGAAATTAGGGGGCCAGCCGCCCTCGTTGCCACAGCGCATAGCGCGCTAGCGACGCTTCTCGCGCCTGCGGCTGCGGAATGCGAGACGGTTCCCATAACTCGTCAGGGTCAGAGAGTGGGCCATCCTCATCGGCATCGTTGATCACGGCTCCCAGAAATTGCAAATCCTCAGACTCGACAAACTGGTCGATGGCATCGGTGAGTAGCGTCTCTTCGGTATAGCCAGGGCGGGTTACCAAAATTAAACCGTCAGTGTGCGGTTCAATCAGCAGCGCATCGTTATATTGACTCAGCGCAGGTGTATCGATCACCACGAGATCAAACCGCCCGCGTGCGTCGTTCAATAGCTGCCGCAGTTCGCTAGAGTCGAGAATTGCTGCCGCCTGCCGCTTGGGGCCAGGGCTAGGCAACACATAGAGATTGGCCACCGCTGGCGCTAGGCTAAACTCGCTGCGTCCGTAGTAGCGCAGCGGCTCTAGCGCGTTGTCAGGATTGGGCATGATGCCCAGAACATGGGCCTGGGAGGGCGATCGCAAATCGGCCTCAATCAGCAGGGTGCGCTTGCCCGCAGCCGCAGAGGCGATCGCCAAATTATAGGCCGTCACGGTTTTGCCCTCACCCTCCAACAAACTGGTGAGCACCACCAACTTAGTCGGACGGTTGGCCACCAGCCGTCGCACATTCACCCGCAGCCGCTCATAGGCCTCTTGCAGCGGAGAGTCTAGATCTAGAACCAGCGGCAAGTCAGCCTCGTCTTCAGCCGCAGGCAATGCGGGCAGCAAGCCCAATAGCGGAATTTCGCGCTGACGCAACGCCAATTGCAAATCTTGCTGGGTATAGAAGGTCGCATCCAGAGAGTCGAGCAGCAGCACTAACCCGGCCCCCACCAGCAGCCCGACCATGCTGCCTCCCAGCAAAATCAGCAGCGTATCCCGCTCAGGATCAGTTACCAACTCGGTCTGCGGCGGCTGAAACGGCACTAGACTGCCGACCGTTTCCTCCTCCGCCAGTTGCGCATCGGCCAGCCGCGACTGAATCTGATCATAGAAGTTGCGCTTCAGCGCCACCTGCTGCTCTAGCCGAGCCTGCTCTAGCTGCTTGTTGGGAATTTGGGCATAGTCTTGCCGGAGCTGCTGTTCTGACTCAGCAAAGGAGTTGGCCTGCTGCACGAGCGTTTCGCGCTGGGTTTGCAGATTGACTAACGTGTTGGCTAATTGCTGCCGCGCCGGGTCAAGGCTGCTATTTTGGCGAATCACATCCACAGGGGTAGACACCCCCACCAGCCGCCCGCCCACCACCTCACGCACCCGCTGCTGCAACAGTTGCTCAAAAGCCACTTGCTGATTTCGCAGTTCTGCCATGGTGGGATGCTCAGGCCGCAGGGTTTGCGACAGCACCTGAAGTTGGGTTTCATTTTGGTAGAGCTTGGAGCGCAGATCCGCAATGATAGGGTCAGCACTCAAGGCGGAAGCTGCGTAGGCTTCGTCCGCATTTAGACCCAGCCGAGATTGCAGGCTCTGAATCTGGGCATCAATAGTCTCTAAGTTAAGCTGAATTTGGCGCTGCTGCTGCTGGCTAGTGGTGATGCCGCTGATCACCTGTCCGTCTTGAGCCGATTGCAAGGTGGGGCCTTCTACCCGAATGTAGCGCTCCAAATCCTCTTCGGCCAGCCGTAATTCCTGCGTGACTTGGGGTAGCAAATCGTTCAAGTTTAGGATAATGCGCTGAATTTGCCGGGTGTTGAACAGGCGACTCTGTTCAATCATGGTCTCCATCAACAACGTAAGCGTGACCTGGGCGGTGCGCTCGTTGCTGTCTTGATAGGTCACCACCACCCGCTGCCCGCTGATATCTTCAGACGATCGCTCTCCGCCGCTGCGGCTCCCCGCGGCAATAATTTCAGTATTGGTGCGAAGGGTTTCAGTGTCAGCGCTGATGTTTTGATCCTGCAGCTTTTGAATCACTGAATCGATCACGAAGCTCGACAGCAGCACCTCTGGGGTGACCACTTGCCCTTGTTGCAGGGCGGTGTTGGTTTGGCTCACCGTCACGGGGGGCGGCAAATAGCTGAGTTGGCCCCGCGCTTCATACCGCGCTGGCGGTGCAGGCCGCAACATAGCGATCGCCGATAGCCCTAGCACCAGCGCAAAGCCACTCAACCCCGCCCACTTATGGCGATCGAGTGCGACCCAATAGCGTTTGACCGATGTTGATGTCATGGCGGTGCTCAACTACCCCATTCAGCCAGACTCGAAGAATCTGCACCCTGGTTGCAGCCTATCTTAGCAGCCTGAACGGAGGGAGATGCGGGGATGCGTATCATAGGCGCAGATGTGGAGCTGTAATGTAGAGTTCAGTCGAGGAGCAAGGAAGAGCGATAGATTGAAACTAGACTAATTAACTCGAATTAACTCGACTGGATCACTGAGCTGTATCACTCGGCTCAATCACTCGGCTGATAGAGGGGCGATCGCCCCTCTATCCCATTTTGGATGCCTTCTGCGCTCCAGCTTTCAAACTCGGCGACGAAACCCGCTGCCCAACGCTACCCCCCATACCTGCCAATCTTAACGACAACCATGACAGCTACTCCGGTTTCCTCCACCTCTTCGATTAATTGGGATGCATTTGCCCAAGCCATCGACGGCATTGAACTCATCCGCGATGCGGCCCAGGTTGCCAAACTCTCTAAAGACTACTACACCTATAGCCCCATTTTGGTCGCGCAGCTAGAGGATAAAGTGGGCGATGTGGTCGTGCGCCCCACGAGCGAAACCGACATCATTGCCACCGTCAAAGCCTGTGTGCAGCAGCGCATTCCCCTCACGGTGCGGGGCGCAGGCACAGGCAACTATGGTCAGTGCATTCCGCTTCAAGGCGGCGTCATTTTAGATCTGTCAAAAATGCAAGCCGTGAAGTGGATCAAACCTGGGATGGCCTGCGTAGAACCCGGGGTGCGGCTGGCCCAGCTAGACAAGCAGACCCGCGACATCGGCTGGGAAATTCGCATGGCGCCCTCAACCTATCGCACCGCCACTGTGGGGGGCTTTATCAGCGGCGGCAGCGGCGGCATTGGCTCCATCACCTATGGGCAGTTGCGCGATCGCGGCAATGTGCAGGCGCTGCGCGTCGTCACCATGGAAGCGGAACCCCGCATCGTAGAATTGCGCGGCGACGACATCCAAAAAGCTAACCACGCCTATGGCACCAATGGCATCATCACCGAACTAGAGGTGCCCCTCGGCCCAGCATATCCCTGGGCGGATGTGATGGTGGCCTTTGATGACTTTATGACCTCAGCTCGTTTTGCTCAACAGTTAGGGGAGTCAGACGGCATCATTAAAAAGCTCGTTTCTATCTGCGCGGACCCAATCCCGGCTTACTTCGCGCCCTTCCGTAGCGTGATTCCTCCTGGCAAGCATGTGGCCTTGCTAATGATTGCAGAGCCCTCGCTAGAAGCGTTTGCGGAACTCGTAAACCAGTGGGGTGGCGAGATTTGCTACCAAAAATCGGCGCAGGAGGCCAGCAAGGGTACGATGCTGCTGGAGTTTACCTGGAATCACACCACGCTGCATGCCCGCAGCGTTGATCCCAGCCTAACGTACCTACAAACACTGTTCCCCTATGATGCAGAGCTAAAGCTGCTAGAGCACATGTATCATCACTTTGGCGATGAGGTGATGATGCATTTGGAATTCATTCGCATTCAGGGCAAGGTGGCTCCGGCAGCGCTGCAAATCGTGCGCTACAGCACTCCTGAGCGGCTGGCCGACATTATCAAATACCACGAAGATCAGGGCGCGTTCATCGCAAATCCCCACACCTATATTTTGGAAGATGGCGGTCGCAAGACGGTTGACCCGGTGCAGCTGGCCTTTAAGCAGGCGGTCGATCCGCATGGGTTGATGAACCCCGGCAAAATGAAGGCGTGGGATTTGCACGTTAGCTCGTCATAGCCCTGGCTATTCGTCATGGATGGGGAGCGGTTCAATCTATAAGCAGGCAGACGGCAGTGCCAGAGCAATGCCGCTATGCTGCAGGGGTATGCTGCACGGGAGATGGTCATGTTCTCCGATAAGGAATCAGGGAATGCTGGGTGTTTTTGCAAGTGTGTATGAGCTGGTGCTGAGCGTTGGGGCGATCGCCGCTTTGGTCTGGGTCTATCGCTGGACGAGGCGACCGGCGGCGCTGATGTACCTAGGGTTTTATCTGCTGTCGTGGCTGGTCGCGCCCCAATCGTCGGGCACTTGGCTGAGTCGTCTCACCACACCCGACACATTTCGCTGGTTAGGCAGCACCGCCACAGAGCAAATTATCAGCGCTACGCTGCTCACTCGCATTTTTCAAACTACAGAACTGCTGCTGTTTGTCTGGCTAGTGGTGTCGCTGGTGCGGTGGGGGCAGCGGCGATCGCCCTATCTTCAACGCCGCAGTATTGACTAACCCTGAGTTCGGGATCAGCTCAAATCCTTTGGGAAGATGTCCCAAAAATCGGTTGCCCCAAGCTGACGTTGACTGAGTGATAAACAACTAGACGAAATCCAACCGACCTTGCGGGTTCAACACCGCTAAACAGAATTCGCGCAAGCGCAGATCCGGAATCTAGGCTGGGCATCCTGAATTTATAAGGGAAGTCAGTGCAGCCGTGGCGATTGCATCAATGCAGTGTAAGACACGCTGGGCGATCGCCTGCTATCCTGCTACGCCTGATTCATTCATCCACGACATTGAGCATTGCCATGCGCCTTTTGATTAAACTGCTCGGGTTAGCGTTGA
Source organism: Kaiparowitsia implicata GSE-PSE-MK54-09C (assembly GCA_019359435.1). Classification (GTDB taxonomy): domain Bacteria; phylum Cyanobacteriota; class Cyanobacteriia; order Elainellales; family Elainellaceae; genus Kaiparowitsia; species Kaiparowitsia implicata. The sequence continues at coordinate 24,605 of JAHHHI010000069.1, read as the reverse complement.
TTTTCGCCGGGGTTTATTTCCTCGGGCAAAACATCATCTTCACCACTCGTTATTCTGCGTACTATTGGTGGCGCGGCATCCCGGCGACGGGGTCAGTGTTGGCCACGTTATCGGGTGTGTTGGTGCTGGTTCTGGGTCGCCGCAGCGTCAAACACCTGGGTTGGGTGCTGGTAGGGCTGGGGATTCTGATGGCGTTTTTGAGCGGCGGTTTGGTTTTGCAACCGACTAGCCTATGGTCATTCTTTTTGGCGGCGATCGCCATGGTGTCGGGCTATCAACTGCTCACCGTTGGGCGCGTGCGCTTCTAGGTTTTGACTCAATATCAACAACCCACTATCAGTTACATCAGTGAGGGGATGTTTACCAAGTAAACATCCCCTCACTGATTTTTGGTTCTTCTCGCTAAACCTGCTGATTAAGGTTGGCGCAAATCAAGCGGCACCTCAACAGAAGACAACCCCGCGATCGTGCGGAGATTTTGGCAGCGCAGCAGTTCTACAAAATCTAGCCCAACCCGGTTTTCGATGCTGGACACAGTTTCGATTGCGGCTAGCAACGCGCGGGCAGCGGCTTGTTCGTCATAGCCGCGCAGTTTGGCGATCGCGATCGCCCCTTCATCGGCTTCAATCTCACGCGCAGAGCTGCGAGTGCCCTTCCACACCTGGTAGCCCGCCCAAGCCGTCAGCCCCGCACCCACCATCACGCCCATCACATCGCGCTGCGCCAGTTCTACCGCCGTCCCCAATAGGCCAAGGGCGATCGCCCCTTGTCGCCAGTTCAGCTTTAGAAGCTGGGTAGTGGTGGCCCAGCACACCGTGCGGAGGAACAGCATATCTCGCTGAGACCGAGGCAACTCCTGCCATAGATCAAAGTTGATAAAAACAGGCCGACTTTGCTGCCAGGGCTTGGGCAAGTCAGCCGCAATCACGCCCCGCTGCGACGGGCGATCTATAATCTTGCAATACATTCGCCCCGACGCTGGCATCAAATTCGCCAAGTGGGAAATTTCTTCATCAGAGCGCATAGGACACCACTACTCGATCCATTGCCGTCCATTGCCATTAGACCACAGACCTGGTGCGATTCACCTGCACGGAGTTGCGATGGATGTGTAGGCGCGATCGCCGTTGAGATGATAGGGGCGATCGCTCGACGCGGCGTGGCTCAGGGACAACGTATTGCCGCAGTAGTGGCAGAAAGAGTTAGGGCGATCGCCCACGTCAGACCAAGGGCTCCAGCTAAAGACTACAGCTATAGATACAGAGAACCTTCAACTAGTTGGAACTTGGGGAGGATTCAGCTTCCTAGACACTATGGCAGGCTGAGAATATATAGGTAACGCTGAATACCGATTCTGAAAATTAAGAGCCTGTGAATCATCGGTTGGCTCGGATGGCAACGCCACAGTTTAAAGAGCCGGTATATCCAAACCTATCCACAACGCTAAATGTAAGCAGAGGCAACTATATTTTTATGTCTGATAAACCTGTAAAAGTCATTCCAGAAATTGATCCCACGGAAGTAGAAGATCCAAGAGCTGTTATTGCTGACGAGCACCGTTCATTTCTAGAGCAGGTTGCTGTCAAAGGCGGATTTGCTGACTTGTATGACGCTCGAGACTTTACCGAAGTCGTGTTTCGCGTAATGCGTGATCTGATGACCACTGAGGCCTCAGATCGTGTGGAGTCTGAGCTACAAGGGGAAGTCATGCCGACTGACGACAAAGCGCTCCAAATGGACGTTGCACAGCTCTGGCACGACACCAACCCGATTGTTAGCTTCCTCAGCCGGGTGCGTCCACCCTGGCAAGGGCCGGGGATCTTCAAAATCGACTCTGATCGATTTTTATTCCGTGTTGCAAACGAAGGTGGGCTGCCCCGGAACATTGATCGTGAGCAAGCCGTAAGTGCTGTTTTTACTGCGACCAAGGCTGAGCTTTCAGACGAGCGCATTCAGGAAATTGCCGAATGGCTGCCTGAGCAAGTGCTGCGACTGTGGCAGCAAGCTTAATTTTAAATAACCTGAGTTCGGGATAAGCTCAAACCCTTAATGTGCCGTGCGCGACGCGCACGGCACATTAAGGGTTTTGGGGCATCGCGCGACGCGCGATGCCCCAAAACCCTCTTAACCCAAACTGACGTTAAATAGAGCCTAGCCCAGTTCTTGTTGTAGAACCAAATCCTAAAAAAAGGGAGCTTGCAAATGATGCAAGCTTCCTTTTGCGTTTAGATACTGTAGTTTTGTAGCGCAAGGCTGAACTAACGCCAAACCGCATTACCGCGTAGCAAGCAGCACAGTTTAAGGCATTTACATTCTTCCGCTATTACCGTTTTACTTAATTGATCAGACGGCCAATGCAGAAATGTTCTGCTGCACATTTTGGGTTTTACCTCAAGCGAAGCTTTTATCAAACTCCGCGCCGCTTATACAAAAACCAAACTTTTTGCAGGTTTAATGCAATTATGCGGCGAGGCTTAGCCCCGCCGCACATTGTTATTCTCTGCGAACCACTAGCCAGGAAACAACGCAACGTTTTTGCGTTTGGTTCAAGCTGGCTTGGCAACCCAGTGGATGCACATGTACCAAACCCTTTGGCACTGCTCCAACCCTTTGAACCTCATCCAGAGCTTAGACTGTGCTGAACTCTAGATGAGGCGCTCAGCCTATCGCACACTGTGCTGCTAGCCGCGAGGTGAAGGAGTGGAGCGATTGTTTGAAGAAGGGCGCGATCGCTTGTTTGGCTTAGACCGACTACCAGGCCGCAGTTTGGGTGCTTCTGAATTACGCTGCTGCTTATCTTCGTCGACCCAGCTTTGCTCTTGCCGTGTCCAGGCAGGGCGGGTTTCGTCGTAGGCCATCTGTAGGGCCGCTGCGGCGATCGCCCGCATGTCGTATTCTTCGCTAAGTTCAGTCGCGATGGGAAGGAACGAGGCTAGGCGATCGCCCCCCAGTGCTTCCCGCAATTGCGACTGTAGTGTTTCCAAATGGCGGGCTTCAATCTCAGCCCGTGTCGGAATGTCTCCGATCTCCAACCGCTGACGAATGTGGTGTTCGATGTCGCGCAGTTTGCGGCGATCAAACGGCAACACCAGCGAAATGGCGGTACCTTCCTTTCCAGCGCGGCCAGTCCGCCCAATGCGGTGAACATAGCTTTCAACGCTGTCGGGCATATCGAAATTCACCACATGGCTGAGGTCATCAACATGCAACCCCCGCGCAGCGATGTCGGTGGCAACCACCCAACGCACCTGCCGCTGACGGAATCGGAGCAATAGCCGTTCTCGCTGGGCTTGGCTTAAGTCGCCATGATACTCATCGACGCTGTAGCCTGCGGCCTGCAGTTGGCGAGTCAAATCTGCCGCAGTCTTACGAGTGCGCACAAAAATGAGTGCCGATTCTGGCGCTTGAAGTTCCATGATGGGCTGCAGGGCGCGGGCCTTGCTCCAGCCTCGGGGCACCATATAGGCCACCTGGTTGATTCGAGTAGGAGCCGCCTTTGGCTGTTCAATGCTGACGGTGATGGGCGATCGCAAAAACTTTGCCGCCAGTTCCCGAATGGACGACTCCATCGTGGCAGAGAAAAACGCCGTCTGCCGCTCTGGGGGGGACTGACTGAGGATTTTCTCCACATCTTGAATGAAGCCCATGTTGAGCATCTCGTCGGCTTCATCCAGCACTAGCCAGTTCACTTGATTCAGGCGCAGGTCACCGCGATTCAGCAGATCGATCACCCGCCCGGGTGTGCCTACTACAACTTGCACTCCTCGGCGCAGCTTGCTTAGTTGCAGATCAATGGCCTGTCCGCCATATACAGCCAGCACTTTAATGCGGCGATCCTCATTCATATCGTGAATTGCTTGATACACCTGAACGGCGAGTTCGCGCGTCGGGGTTAGAATCAGCGCCTGCACAGCGGAATTATTGGGATCAATTTGCTCCAGGATCGGCAACGAAAATGCTGCTGTTTTACCCGTCCCGGTTTGCGCGAGTCCCACCACATCGCGTCCCGATAGCAAATGGGGAATCGCCTGCGCCTGAATCGGCGTGGGGGCAGTAAACCCTGCTTTTTCGAGCTGACGCGCGCGTGTCTCAGAGAGCCCGAGGCTCGTGAATGAAAAGGTCATTTTTTCTCCTTATAGTGATGATACCGAGACACGGTCAAGCGCGCCCCGCAATTGCGTAGGCTTATCTGCCACGCGACCAAACAAATCGTAGGGATCTGCCGACTCGATCAGCACGGGCACAATGCCCCCCAATCTCGCCGTCCCCTGAACGTAAACCAGCCCATCCACATCTGGCGAGGAGCGAGCCGATCGCCCTACCAACTCCCCAGTGCTGGGCCGCTCTTGCTCAACCAACACATCCACAACCTTGCCCACCTCTGCCTGGTTGCGCCGCAGTGAAATCGGCTGCTGCGCTAGCATCAACCGCTCACGCCGCTCCTCCATGACGGCCACAGGCACTGGATTGGGCAGCGACACCGCAGGGGTTCCCTCTTCTGGTGAAAAGGTAAAGACGCCCACATGATCAAACTCGTGCCGCTCCACAAAGGCCAGCAGATGTTGAAACTGCGCCTCTGTTTCACCGGGAAAGCCCACAATGAAGGTGGTTCGCAACACTGCATTGGGGATTGCGTTCCGCAACTGCGCCATGATTTTGTCATTTACATCAGCTTGCCAGGGGCGGTTCATGGCTTTGAGCACATCAGGGTGAGAGTGCTGCAACGGCAAGTCGAGATAAGGCAAGACATTGGGCGTCTCTCGGATGGCATTCAGCACGGCTGGCGTGAGCCCGGTTGGATACGCATAGTGAATGCGAATCCACGGCACTTCAACCGCACCCAGTGCCCGAATCAACTCAGCTAGCTTGGGCCGTCCGTATAGGTCTAGCCCGTAGTTAGTGGTGATTTGTGAGATTAGGATAATCTCTTGCACCCCTTCAGCCGCAAGCTGGTGCGCCTCAGCCACAATGGACTCGATGGTGCGCGATCGCTGATTCCCCCGCAGATGGGGAATGATGCAGAATGCACAGCGGTAGTCGCAGCCTTCTGCAACTCGCAGATAGGCGACCCCTTCTGTTGTGGTGCGATAGCGAGGAGTGGTCTCGTCCGCGATAAATGTGGGGTGTTGAGAAATGGCCTTGACCCGCTCCCCCGTTTCCACCCGCTGAATCACATCCACAATGGTTTGATAGTCGCCAGTCCCCACTACGGCGACGGCTTCGGGCAACTCATCTAGCAGTTCTTGCTGAAAGTGCTGAGCCATGCAGCCCGTAATGACAATTTTTTTGTCGGCTTCCGCCAGTTCTACCAATGCGCGAACTGACTCTTCGCGGGCAGCCTGAATAAAGCTGCAGGTATTGACAATCACGTAGTCTGCCAGTTCTTCATTGGCATCGACTGGGTAGCCCGCCTGCACCAGCAGTCCCAGCATATGTTCTGTATCGATACGATTTTTTTCGCATCCAAGATGCGTAACCGCAATGGTTGGTTTTTGCGCCATGTCGTCTAATTCAACAAAAAACTGAGAAGGTGGCCGAATTAAATATCTGACTGAGCGATCCCAACGGTAGGCACGCTGACATCAGCATTAATCGACTTAAGCAGCAGTCACAAGTTCTGGGGGTAAAAGCAATGCTGAATAAACAACTGTAAAACAGCGATGAATCACAAACTTAGAACTGGGATCTGGTTGAGTGTGGCGATCGCTCCAGACGCAGTAAGCTGAGTGCTTCTTAGCCCAAAGCAGTCAATCTGCAGGGCAATGCTGTCAATTGCAATCGCAATGTGCTTTTACACATCTCTGCGTGCCGCGCTAGCCAATCTAACATTGATTGAATCTGCGTTTCCACCCAGAGGCTTCTCTATAGTAGCGCAAAGCCCTACAAAATTCATTACATAACTATACATTAACCAGAAGACGAGCTAAGAGCCGATTTAAGGCCCGTCTGCTAACGCAAATTTTCCCGTTAATTTGCCGGGCAACCATAGGGCAACCGGCCATGTGCCCAGAGCAAGAAGATCGTTACGGAGCACTAACCTCGGATGCTTGTCTCTTCTTAGCGCACGCTTCTATATGAGCGTGCGCTGTTGTTTTCATAAAGTCTATAAACGCGAGAACTTTTAGCGGGATGTAAGTTCGAGAGGGGTAGACCAACCAAGCTGCGGTATTGAACTCAGTCGCGGTGACTGAATAGTCGGGGAAGAGGTTGATCAGCGCGCCTTCGCGTAGCGCGTTACCCACTAACCAGTGGGGCAGAAGTGCCAGACCCATACCGGCGATCGCACAGTGCTGTAGGGCGATCGCATTTGAGATCAGTAGGCGGCCCTGAACCGGGATTTCGCTCAGGGTGCCAGTTTGGTCCTTGAAAATCCACCGGGTTCGAAACCCCGCCAGCGGAAACCGGAGACAGTTGTGATGCGCGATGTCACCCGGCTGGGTTGGCGTTCCCCATTGCTTGAGATAGCCCGGGCTAGCGCAGACACAGTAGCGGGTTGGGAATAACCGCTGAGCAATGAGGGTGGAGTCGGCTAACAGCCCTAGGCGCACGGCTAGATCAATGCGCTCGGCTAATAAATCGAGCGTGGCATCGGTCAGAACCAAGTCAACCGTGAGGTCTGGATAGCGCGCACTAAAGTCACTCAAGTACGGCACGATGCAGGTTAAGCCAAAGGCCACAGACGCGGTGACTCGCAGCGTTCCGTTGGGTCGCGCAGTCAGATCTACGGCAGCCTGGGCGGCCTGGTCTAGGGTTTCTACTAGCGGCTCAATGCGTTCAAAGTAAGCGGTTCCGGCTTCGGTCAGGGAAACCTGGCGAGTCGTGCGCTGAAATAATCGGAATCCGAGTTCGTCTTCGAGCCCTGCGATCGCCCGTGACACCGACGATGGATCAAGATTGCGATCGCGCGCAACAGCCGCAAAGTTACCCTTGCGAGCCACCTCTACAAAAATTTGCAGTGTCGATAAATCCATGCTGCCTGCATTCGTGTAAATTCTGCACGAGAGTACTGCGCTGACTTCTATTTATTGCACAGCTTGCGGCGCTTATGGTCAATATAGCAACTGTACCTAGAGCTAACCATGACCCTCGAAACAGACCTCAACGCCATTACCGAAGCAGTGCAGCAGCAAGCGCCCCCCGATATCTTTGCCACGATGGAAGCCGCTACAGCAAAGCTTGCGGCCTCTGGGCTCGGCTCTCACGCCCTAAATGTGGGTCAGTCCATGCCTGATTTTGAGCTGCCCGATGCAACTCACACTCTGCGGCGCAGTGCTGACTTGCGCGCTGATGGGCTGCTGCTCATCACCTTCTATCGGGGGCATTGGTGCCCCTACTGTAATGTGGCGTTGCAAGCCCTTCAGGCACGGCTCGACGAGATTGAATCCTATGGGGCAACGTTGGTCGCTATTTCTCCTCAAACCCCCGATCAATCACTCACGACCCAGCAAAAGCAAGCGCTGAAATTTCCGGTGCTCTCGGATTTGGGTAATCAGGTGGCGCGGCAGTTTGGGCTGGTGTTTACGCTAGACGAGCAGCTTTTGCCGATTTACCAAGCCTTTGGCATTGATTTAGAACTGCACAATGGCGATCGCACGTTTGAACTCCCCATTCCCGCCACGTATCTGATTGCAGCGGATGGCACCGTCCTCAATGCCTGGTTCTCTGTAGATTATCGCGAGCGGTTAGACCCAGAGACGGCCATTCACTGGCTCCAACAGGCAACCTCACGACTTACCCCCTAGTTTCATAAGCCCATTCGGCCTTAAAGAACCGTAAAAACTAGGCATAGTCCACTGATAAACCCTATTCTGAGCATGCTTCCATGAGCAATATTGCTGTGTTGGGTCTGGGTGCGATGGGGGGGCGAATTGCTCGCAACCTCATTCATGCAGGCCATCCTCTCACCGTTTGGAATCGATCTCCGGCTGCGGCGGCTGCCTTAATTGAGCTAGGCGCAACGATCGCCCCCTCTCCCAACGTCGCAGCCCAAGGAGCAGACATCGTGCTGTCGATGGTGACGGATGACGCGGCCTCGCGTGCCGTTTGGCTAGACCCTGAGGTGGGCGCTGTGAGGGGGATACAGGCTGGGGCGATCGCCATTGAATGCAGCACCCTTACCGTCACCTGGACGCAGACCCTCGCCGCCGCTATTGAGCACCGGGGGGCCAAGTTTTTGGATGCCCCCGTGGTGGGATCACGTCCCCAGGCAGACGCTAGGGCGCTGATCTACTTGGTGGGGGGCAGCGCCGAAACCCTAGCCGAGGCGAGGTCTGTATTAAACAGTGCCGGAGGTGCTGCGCTGCATCATGTTGGCTCGGTGGGGCATGGCATGGCGATGAAACTCGCAGTCAATGCCCTGTTTGGTGTGCAGGTGGCAGCCCTGGCCGAACTGCTGGGGGTGCTGGGCAAGAGCGGTATCTCGACCGCCTGCGCCATGGACTGTTTAGGTGAACTGCCCGTGCTGAGCCCTGCGACCTTGGCCGCAGGCAAGCTCATGGTTCTGCAACATCACGCCCCACTCTTTCCCATTGACCTAGTGGAAAAGGATTTGCGCTACGTGATGGCGTCTGCGCAGGCGATCGCCGCCCTAACGCCTCTTTCCGATGCGGCTCAAACTCTGTATGAACAGGCGATCGCCCAAGGCTATGGCGAGAACAATATCACTGGTATTGTTCAGCTATTTATCCCAGCGTGATGCGTATTAGAGCGCTGCGAGTGATGCTACACAAAACGCAGAATGAAGGGATAGCGGTAGGGCAGATTAGGCATAATGGCCGCGCGAACGGTGGCAAAAATGGGCAATCTCCAACTGGCAATTATCACCAACGCCGTCAGGGGAATGCCGACGACGAAAAAGAACAGCAGCACCGACGCAATCAAATATAGCAAGATGTTGATAGCAAAGTTGATGGCCTCTTTGGCATGAGCCTGCACAATCGGGTCGTCTGAGATCACTAGAATAACGATCGGAACCGCAATTGTTATGGCAATGGAGCTGAAGAGTTGAGACACGTGGCACAGCACTGCCAGTAGTTTTCGACGTTCGTCAGGATTCATACACCCCCCCTGTGGCGTGGCGTGGGACTGGCCTTAAATCATGATAGGTAAGGCGTAGCCCACCCATCACGACCACATTAGGGCTGCTTCGCGGGTCTCTAGTACGCCTCCTCAGGGAAGAACGGGTCTTGCTGGGCGGCAATGCGCTGTTGCTCTAGCGCGACTTGCCAGTTGGCGATCGCCTGCTGGGCGTCCCCATGCTTAGGGGCTTGTGCCGGAACTTGCTGAGCCACCGCAATGGCAAGCCCAGGATCACCCCAATAGGCCTGCAGTTCTGCTAAATCCATCATATCGCCGCTCCACCGCGCGATGGACTCATCCGCCAGGGCACGAATGCCGGGGCGATCGGTTGGGATCAGTTGGGCAGCGGCGATCGCCCCGGCAAAATTTTGGGCGGCGGTCAGCGCGTTGCCGCCATTCGGGCGTACCGAGCGCAGTTCCGCGACATCGAGCATCATTTGGCTCCAGCGGTTGATTTCTTGCTGGGCATCCGCATAATAACCATGGTCGGCTGGCACCTGTCGCGCTCGTTGTATGGCCTCTGCCAGCCGCGAAACCTGCGTATCCGCAGACACTTGGAGATCTTGCGTCATCGCCCGAGCCTCAGCAAAGGCGCGCTCAGCACTGTCTAGGTCAGCGGTTACGCCTGACTCACTATCTAAATCGTTGCTGGAGCTGCTGGCCGAGGTTCTGCTTGCCGGAGGGGCCGGGCTAGCGGGTGCCGATGCTTCGGTGGGCGAAGGCTCTGCCGGAGGCCGAAACAAATTGCCAAATAGACCGCGCCGGGGTTCAGGTTGACGGGCAGGTGTGTTTCCTGGCTGTTGGCCGACTGGCGGAAGCTCGGTGCTCGTGGGGGGAGTCGGCGCTTCATTCGACACGGCTGGGTCGGGCGAGGCGGGTGCTAGCGGTGCGGAGGGAACCTCGCTCTCTGCGTTCGGAGTAGTGCCCTCTCCAGTTGCGTCAGGCGACTCTGGAGTGGAAGGTTCAGTTGCCTGGGGAGACGGAGCAGCATCGGGTGACTCTGAGGGCGGGTTCACGGGCGTGGGAGACTGCATCACGGTTGGTATATTGCGAGCGAGCACTAGCAATAACAGCGCCGCCAGTGCTGAGCCACCGATTTTGAGCCAGCGCTGCCAGGTGAGATCATCCACAGGCGGGGGTTCTGGAGTTTGGGCATCGGGCGGGGGGGCGATCGCTCCTTCCTCAGTCACTCCCTCTCCATTGGGCGGCAGTGACGCCCCAGCCTCTGGCAAATCAGGCGGGACAGGCAGCCCCAGGTTTGCCTCCTCAGAGTCTGGATCTGCTGGAACGGAAGGCTTTCCGGGCAGCAGCAGTTGATAGCGCAGTGCCTCGGGCACCGCCGCAATCGGATGCTGCACTGGGCGACAGTGATGCTCACTTAGCTGCGGCAGGCGATCGCCCAAAAACTGCACCAAGTGCGCCGTGGTCGCACACCCCTCTTGGCGCAGCCCTTCTAGCACCGCCTGGGTAAACAGCCCGTGCCGCAGCACCAGGGTTTCATGGGAAAACTCATCGGGTCGGCAGGACAGAATCGTCGGCATGCCAAAATCCTGCGCTAGAGCCAGGGTTTGCGCCCCTGCGCCTGATCCCGCCAGCGTTCCCTGGCTGCGGTTCATGTCGAGCAATATTAAAATGTTGCGCGTGGCTGCCGCCCGCAATAGGCTAAACAACGCTTCGACCGCAATGCCCGTCTCAGGAATGCGACTGGGATCAGCGTCGATGGGCAACAGATAATCATGGCCCTGCAATGTCGCCCCATAGCCGCTAAAGAAGACCCATAGCCCGTCGTCGGCCTGGGTCGTCTGACATAGATCTGTCAAGCTTTCTATTATATTAAGCCGATTGGGATAGGCCGTACTGCGCTTGCTATCAGGGCTAGAATCTGCCAGCAGTTTCGTCTGCTGGGGCGCAAATCCCATGTCCTCAACCCAGGTTTGATGCAAATCTTGAGCATCCCGCTCTGCATAGTACAGCGGTTGAAATTGCTGATACTGATTAATGCCAATGGCGATCGCCCGGTAATTCGTCATCTCACAATCCTGCATAACATGGCATCACAGGGAGCAGCGAGGGGTCTGCATCTAGTCTTCTTCAGCATTCCCAGCCCACTTTCGAGAATTTGGCGTCTCACTCGTCGCTCACTTGTAATGTTGTAACGAATCCCCAGGATTTTGGATCGGCTATCTTTTACGATCGCTTGCAAGATCAGGCACAAGATCAGGAGGGGCGATCGCTCAGACACCCCAGCGATAGTTACCCAACCCACACCCTCGTTCAACACACCGCGTGATGCAGGGCACGCATGGGCCTGATCCGAGGGCTATCAGCGCGCGCAGCGCGGACTCAACCTTGGCGGACAAACCGACGCTCTATCCATCCATCCCGTTGACCTTGTTCCTTCCAACCTGCAATCCGATACAATTCCGATACAATGCTGAAGAGCCGTTTAGCAGGTGCGAGCGTAAGGTATGGCAGTTAAAAAAGGCGATGTGGTGCGTGTGGTGCGCGAGAAGCTAGACGACAGCCTGGAAGCAGAGGCGAGCGATCGCCGCTGGCCGTCCTACATCTTTGAAACCAAGGGTGAAGTTCTAGATACCAAAGGCGACTATATGCTGGTGCAGTTTGGGCATGTGCCCACGCCATCGTTCTGGCTACGGTCTGACCAGCTCGAAGCATTTGAGTAAGCCAATCGAAATGTTCCCCAGACGTCGGTTCTCTTAGGCTCAGGGATCGGCGGATATCCCCGTCGGCAGCAGGGTGGTAGGCAGCAGGCTCCTGATTTCTTCCCGATTTCTTATCTATTTGTTGAGATTTATTTGTTGAGATTGATGGGGCAGTAGGGCAGCTTCGCTAAGGTGAAAGAAAGAGAAAGGCCTGAGCAATGGCTATCGTCCGTTGCCACTGCCCGTGACCCTACAGGCTAGGCCAAGAGGCCATCCCACCTTCCTTAAACCCTGCGTCTGAGGCCTCTAACAGGATGCCAAACTCAATGTCTCGTGTGATCCCGAACGCAACGCAAGATTCAACGTTCAATCCATCGCCTCAGGTGACGGTGATTGGCGCAGGCAATGTGGGCGGCACGCTAGCCCAACGCATTGTCGAGCGCAACATTGCAGATGTGGTGCTGTTGGATGTGGTGTCGGGCCGACCCCAGGGCGTCGCGCTGGATCTCATGGAGGCACGGGGTCTGGAGGGGCATGATCGCAGTGTTCGCGGCACTATAGACTATGGCGACACGGCAGGGTCTTCCATTGTGGTGATTACTGCTGGGCTGCCGCGCAAACCCGGCATGAGTCGTGATGACCTCACCAAGACCAACGCGCAGATTGTGGTGGAGGCAGTTAAACAGGCGATCGCCCAATCTCCCAATGCCTTACTACTCGTCGTCACCAATCCGCTAGATGTGCTGACCTATTTAGCCTGGGAAGCCTCGGGGCTACCGCCAGAGCGAGTCATGGGCATGGCGGGCATCCTCGATTCGTCACGGTTTCAGACCTTCATTGCGCTGGAGTTGGGCGTGTCGAGCCGAGATGTAGACGCAATGGTGTTGGGTAGCCACGGTGACTTGATGGTGCCCCTGCCGCGCTACTCCTCTGTAAACGGCATTCCAATTGCTCAACTGCTCGATGCAGCGACGATTGACCGCCTCGTCGAACGCACTCGCAACGGCGGTGCAGAAATTGTGGAATTGATGCAAACGGGGGGTGCGTACTATGCTCCGGCATCCTCAACCTGCGCCATGATTGAGGCGATTGTGCAAAACCGATCGCGGCTGCTGCCGGTGGCGGCGTATCTCACCGGGCAGTATGGGCTGACCGATGTGTTTATTGGCGTGCCAACGCGGCTGGGGCGCAGTGGGGTAGAAAGCGTGCTGGAACTAGAGCTGTTGCCAGCAGAACTAGAGGCCCTGCATCAGTCCGCAGAGGCCGTGCGACAGCGCACCCAGGCTGCCCGCGAGCGATTGGGCGAGTAGCGAGTGGGTCGCTGACGGTTATCAGCAATTTCCTAAAGCCATGAGTTTCACTCAACCTCGTTAGCCACTGTTAAAAATATCCAGTTGCTCTGTTGCTGTGTCGGCTGCGGGGTCGGAGGGATGACGGAGGGGCGATCGCTCGCGGACTCGAGAAGAGTTGCCCCGGCGCAGCCCCACAGCGATATGTGAATGCTGCTCAATTTGCCCCATCACCTGCTTCGCCCGGTGAATCACCGACGGCGGCAGCCCCGCCAATCGCCCCGCCTCAATGCCATAGGATTTGTCTGCGCCACCGGGGCGCACTTGGTGCAAGAAGATAATTTGATCCGGCAGTTCTTTGACCACCACCTGGTAATTCGCCACGTTGGGCAAGAGCGCTGCCAGCTCGTTTAACTCGTGGTAGTGGGTGGCAAACACGGTGCGGGCGCGCAGGTCGGTCGCCAGATATTCTGCCACGGCCCAGGCGATGGAAAGCCCATCAAACGTAGCGGTGCCCCGCCCAATTTCATCCAGCAGCACGAGCGATGTGTCGGTAGCGTGGTTAAGAATGTTGGCAGTCTCATTCATTTCCACCATGAAGGTAGACTGGCCTGTGGCCAGGTCATCCACCGCGCCCACGCGGGTAAAGATGCGATCGCACACGCCTAAGGTTGCCTGCTGCGCGGGCACAAAGCTGCCCACCTGCGCCATCAGCTGAATCAGGCCAATCTGCCGCAGATAGCAGCTTTTGCCGCTGGCGTTTGGGCCAGTCAGGATGACGAGATCTGGCGCGGTAGCAGCCTCTAGAGCCCATGAGTCGAGGGCTGAAGAGGTCTCCGTATTCGTCTCATCCATCCCAGCCGTCGCCGCTGGATCGGCCAAATGGCCTGCGCCCAGATGCGTGCTATTAGGCACAAAGAAACCCGTCGGCAGCGATTGCTCGACCACCGGGTGCCGCCCAGCCACAATCTGAATCTGGCGCGTGGCAGTGATGGTGGGGCGGCAGTAGTTGTGGTAGACCGCCGTTTCAGCAAAGGCGCAGAGCACATCCACGGCGGCGATCGCCCCTGCTACCTCCCGAATTGCGTCGGCGTGGTCTGCCACGTCGGCCCGCAGCGCGGTGAAGAGGTCATATTCCAGCTTATTAATGGCCTCGCGAGCCGTGAGAATGGCGTGCTCTTTATCCTTTAGCTCTTGAGAGATGTAGCGCTCTTCGTTGGTTAAAGTCTGCTTGCGGGTATAGCCATCGGGCACCAGGTTGCCCCCCTTGGCGCGCGAAATGCTGATGTAGTATCCAAAGGCTTTGGTATAGCCGACTTTGAGCGACGGAATGCCGGTGCGATCGCGCTCTCGGCTTTCTAACTGAGCAATCCACTGCTGATCGGCCTCAAGCTGCTGTCGCAGGTCGTCTAGCGGAGGATGGATGCCAGGGCGAATCAGGTTGCCCTCGGTGAGATAGAGGGGCGGATTCTCTAGAAGGTGATCGTTGAGGCGATACCCCAACTGTTCGAGCTGGGGGGGCACCGTTTGCAGACGGGTGAGCAGGGGCGATCGCGCTTGGGCCATAAGTAGAGCCAGATCCGGCAGCTTCGCCAGGGAATCTGCCAGCGCCACTAGATCGCGGGCGTTGGCGGTACCGGAGCCTGCACGACCCGTCAACCGTTCGAGATCATAGATTTGCTTTAACAACTGCTGCAGGATCTGCCGCCACGCGCCCTGCTGCACCAGCTCATCCACAGTGTCATGCCGCTGCTGAATGGTAGGTAGATCGAGCAGGGGCTGCAGCAACCAGCGCCGCAGCGCCCGCCCACCCATCGCCGTCACTGTCCGATCCAGCGCCCACAACAGCGACCCGTGGAAGGTGCCATCTCGCTGGGTCTGGGTGATCTCGAGGTTGCGCCGGGTCTGGTGATCAATCACCAGATATTCCGACAAGGTATAGGTGCAGAGGCGTTGGAGGGGCACCTTGGGCGGGCTGGCCTGACCCGACTCCGCCTGCCGCCCGGTAACGCGCTCCGACGTGTCTTCGACATATTGCAGCAGCCCACCCGCCGCCCGCACGGCTAGGGGCAGGTGTTCACAGCCCATGCCTTCGAGCGATCGCACCCGAAAGCGTTCGAGCAATCGCTGCCGCGCTTCGCTCTGCAAAAACGGGGGCTGGGGCCGTAGGGTATAGCAAAATTGGGAGGGCAAGCAGCCGGGCAAGTGCTCCCCGCGCTCGCCGGGGCGCAGCAGAGCACCTAGGTCTGGGGCATTAACGGGCACCAGCACCTCTGACGGCTGCAGCCGCAGCAGCTCTTGCGTAAGCGTGTCGAGCCCGCGATGCTGCGTGGTGAGAAATTCTCCTGTGGAGACATCGGCGATCGCCAAACCCCAATGGTCACCCGCCATCACCACAGCGGCCAGGTAGTTGTTGCAGCGGGCATTCAGCATCCCTTCTTCCAGCACAGTGCCGGGGGTGATCACCCGCGTCACCTCGCGCTGCACCAGCCGCCCCTGCACATCGGCAGCATCCTCAGTTTGGTCGCAGATGGCAACCGCAAAGCCGTGCTCCACCAGCAGCCCGCAGTAGCGCTCTAGGGCATGGTGGGGAATGCCAGCCAGCGGCACCCTGCCCACGGATTTCCCTGCATCTTTGCTGGTGAGCACCAGCTCTAGCTCGCGGGCAACGGCGATCGCATCCTGAAAAAACGTTTCAAAAAAATCGCCCACCCGGTACAGCAGCAGCGCATGGGGGTAGGCATCTTTTAGATCGGCATAATGACGCATCATTGGCGTCAACAGCTCCCGATCGACCGCACGGTGGTCGGCATAGCGCACCTCGTGCTTAATCAGGCGCTCAGGCAAATCTCCTAGCGGAGATGGGGCCGCCGCCCCCAGTTCGTCACTCATGACCGCGCAAGTAGACTCGCATCTCGTAGTTCTTTCTGACTCTATCGCACTTGCTGGGCGATCGCAGAAGTCGATTCCACTCGACTGTTCCTTCAGCCCCAACTCTCAGGAGGAGTGGCCTTCAGTGAAGGACGACCCTCTCAGGAATACACCTCAGTCACTTCAATCTCATCATCGTCAGACTGGGCCGTGGGCGAGGCAGGCAGCAGGCGCTGCTGTTCTTCTAGCTCAACTTTATAGCGCTGCACATCCTCTTCCAGTTCTTGAATGCGCTCATCTCTTTCTTGAAGCTGCTGCCCAGCCTGCACGCCATACTGCAAGCGATTCCAGACGCTAAAGACCCAGGCCAAGACAGCCCCAAGCCCCATTGCCAAAATCAACTCAATCGACAGCGGAGCGCTGAGATCCCGACCTTCAATCACGTGAATAGTGGCTGGCGCTGCATTTTCGATGCCAAATAGCACCAGGGCCAAGCAAATGACAAAAATCACAACAAAATTAATTTGGCGCATGATGGCGATCCTCAATCCTGCACTGCAATTCCATACGGTTGTGCGCAAACACGATTTACTAATCCAGTAAATCGCCTCAGGGGGCACTGGCGTCAAGTTGGGGCCCGCCATCTGGAACAAACTGTAATAAATATAGCGGTTGCCCACGCCGTGAACCTAGAACACGCTGTGCTTCCCTCAAATCTACATAAACGTAGGTTCGATAGAGAAGCATGTTTGCGACATGAAGAGTCTTGGATCAACCGCACTTGAGTCAAGGATTGCGTCATCGCGTACAGACGCTAGCTGAACCGCCGTTGAAGCCACTGCCTAGAAGTCTCTGGGCCTTTGATCCTGCTTCGATCTGCCTCGTGATTTAGCGATGCGTGGCCCTCCGTCCACCACCCTTCAGGAAAATCCGATGCAACAGCCCCAGAGGAAGTCCATGAAATCTTGATAGAAGCAGTTAGATTACGTTGCTTACGTAAAAACTCTGTCATTCACTCGCGGCAAAAGGTTAGAAACACTACATTGTTTCTATGAAATAAATTGGCGAATTAGAACCATGGGCGATCGCCCGAGTCTCGGCGGCTAGTTTGGCTCGGCATTTCGCACCGAGAATCCCTAAAGAGTTTCAGTGATTTTACGTGCTTACCTAAGGTCGAGTTAGTTCTAAGAATCCTCAACTCAGCCGTCTCATAGGTCGAAAGTTCTGGGGTTCAATGGCTTTGGCGTTTCCACTTTGTGTTTATCTCCATCATCACCGCGCTATGACAAATGCTACGGCATCCAGTGTTCCTTTATCCAATCGGATCACACCCTCGGGGCTATCCACCCATCCATCTACGCAGTGTAAAATCAAACGGTTAATAGATATTCTTGGCGCACTGATTGGGCTTGGTATTACCGCTGTCGTGCTAGGGCCAATTGCGATCGCCCTCTGTCTCGATAGTCCTGGGCCTGTCTTTTATAGCCAAGTGCGCTGTGGTCTCAACGGTCGCCCCTTCCGCATGTGGAAGTTTCGCTCCATGGTCGTGGGTGCCGACAAACTGCAACGGCTGATGAAAAACGAAGCCAAGGGTCATATTTTTAAGAACCGCAACGACCCGCGCGTTACCCGAGTAGGGCGATGGCTGCGACGCACCAGCCTAGATGAACTTCCCCAGTGTTGGAATGTGCTGCAGGGGCAGATGAGCTTGGTCGGCACCCGGCCACCCACCCTAGACGAGGTGGCAGATTATGCCCCCCATCATGCCCAACGCCTGCTAGTTAAACCCGGCATGACGGGCGAATGGCAGGTGAACGGGCGCTCTGGGATTGCCGATTTTGAGCAGATTGTGCAGATGGATTTGGACTATCAAGCCAAATGGTCAATTGGGTATGATCTCATGCTGATTTTTCGGACTGTGGAGATTGTTTTCAATCGTAACGGGGCATACTAAGCTCACGAATTGATTGAAGACACAAAACTAGCCATTACTGCCGGGGAGATGCTGTCTCCCCGGCTTTTTGCTATATATCGCGAACCCTCTCCGTCGCATATGCCAGTGCGCCACCAGAAGGGCCAGTTCAAAACTCGCCTGCTAGTGCCCCCACACAGCGCTCGCAAATGGTGGGATGCTCTGCCGACTCGCCCACATGGGTCGAGTAGTTCCAGCAGCGATCGCACTTTTTGCCCTCAGCATCCACGACGCCGATCCCCAAGGTGTCAGACCGATAGCTATAGGTCAGGTCGTCTAGCAGCGCTGGTGAATCGACCAGGTCGACCTGAGAGGTGATAAATAGATAGCGCAATTCGTCTACTCGGTTGCCAACCAGCGTATCCGCCGGATTGAACACGGCCAACTGCTGCCGCAGCGACTCATCCGCCACATACAACAGCACCTTGGCTTCGAGTGAGGCCCCAATCGCCTTATCGTTGCGGGCTTTCTCGAGCACTCGGTTCACCTCATCGCGAATGGTGCGAATCTGCTTCCACTGGGTCGCCAAGCCCGGCTGCACCCAACTGGCGTCGGTCTGCGCCCAACCAGACGCAAACACTGAGTTGTGGGGCGTCGTGTAGGGCAGATTTTGCCAGATATCTTCTGCAAGGTGAGAGAGCACCGGGGCGATCGCCCGAGCTAAGTTTTCAAGGGCGATCGCCAGCACGGTTTGACAACTGCGCCGACGAACCGAGTCAGCCGCGCTGATGTAGAGCCGATCTTTGGCTGCATCCAGATAAAAGTTCGACAGATCCACTGCGCAGAAGTTCTGCACCGTTTGAAAGAATCGAAAAAACTGATAGGTCTCAAAGGCGTCAGTCACATCGGCAAACACCTCTGTCATGCGGTGCAGCATATAGCGATCTAACTCAGGGAGCTGATCGTAGGCGATCGCATCGGTTGCCGGGTCAAAGTCATGCAGGTTGCCCAGCAAAAACCGCGACGTGTTGCGAATCTTGCGATACACATCCGACATCTGTTTCAAGATAGTTTTGCCCAACGGCACATCGGAGGAATAATCGACCGACGATACCCACAGCCGCAGCACATCGGCCCCATAGGGTGGCTCTTGCTGCTGGTTTTTGCCGCCGTTGATTACAATAGCCGGGTCCACCACATTGCCAATGGATTTGCTCATCTTGCGCCCTTGTTCATCAAGCACAAAGCCGTGGGTGAGCACAGTTTTGTAGGGCGCGTAGCCGTTCACCGCCACGCTGGTCAGCAGGCTCGACTGAAACCAGCCCCGGTGCTGGTCAGAGCCTTCTAAATACAGTTCGACGGGATAGTGGAGGTGCGATCGCTGCTTAGCAACCGCCGCCCACGACGACCCCGAGTCAAACCACACATCCATAGTGTCGGTGCCCTTGCGATAGCCGCGACCGTTAGAGCGGTAGGATTCCGGCAGCAGCTCGTCTACAGCCATCTCCCACCACGCATCAGAGCCGCGCTCGGCCACAATCTGCTGCACATGGGCAATGGTCTCCGCCGTCAGCAGCGGCTCGTTCGTCTCCTCGTCATAAAACACAGGAATCGGCACACCCCACGTGCGCTGGCGCGAGATGCACCAGTCCGAGCGATCTTCCACCATAGCGGTAATGCGATTCTCGCCCTGAGCCGGAATCCACTCGACCGCTTGAATAGCTTTCAGCGCCTCGTCTCGGAAGCCTTCCACCGAGGCAAACCACTGCTCCGTCGCGCGAAAAATGGTCGGCTTTTTGGTGCGCCAATCATAGGGATAGCGGTGTCCATAGGCTTCTTCCTTCAGCAGCGACCCGGCCTCGCTCAGTGCCTTAATCACAGCCTCGTTAGCGTCGCCGAGCACATTCAGCCCCGCAAATGGCCCTGCCTCAGCCGTAAAGGTGCCATCGTCATCAACCGGACTGAGAACGGGCAAGCCATAGCGCTGCCCTACCACAAAGTCATCCATGCCGTGCCCAGGTGCCGTGTGCACTAGCCCAGTACCCGATTCAGTGGTGACATAATCGCCCCCAATCACCACCGGACTCTCGCGGTCGAATAGGGGATGGCGGTAGGTGCAATGCTCAAGCGCCTTGCCGGGCAGCTCGGCCACAACCATTAAGGAGGTGCCAAAGGTGTGCTGCAAGGCTTCCACCAACTCCTTCGCCACAATTAGGTGCTTAAAGCTGCCGGGCGCGTCGTCCCCAACAGCCACGACGGCATAGGTCAGGTCGGGATTCACCGCCACGGCGAGGTTTGCCGGAATCGTCCACGGCGTTGTCGTCCACACGGCAACGCCCAAATCGGCTGCATAGGGCGCAAACGCTGCTGCGCTTTCGGCCAAGTCTGTGATGGAGAAGGCCACAAAAATGCTCCGAGAGGTGTGGCCCTCGGGATATTCCAGCTCTGCCTCCGCCAGTGCGGTTTTGGAACTGGGGCTCCAGTGAACGGGCTTGAGCCCGCGATAGATATAGCCCTTTAGCACCATGTCGCCAAACACGCCAATCTGCGCGGCTTCGTAATCGGGCGTGAGGGTGAGGTAGGGATGATCCCAATCGCCCCAGACGCCATAGCGCATGAAGCTCTGGCACTGCTGCTGTTGCTGCTCTATCGCCCAAGTTTTGGCTCGCTGACGAAGTTCGATGGGAGTGAGGCTATGGCGCTCTTCTGGCGTCATGGTTTGCAGCACTTTTAGCTCAATGGGCAGGCCGTGGCAATCCCACCCGGGCACATAGCGCACCTTGCGGCCTTTGAGCAGTTGGTACTTGTTGATGAAATCTTTGAGGGTTTTGTTGAGGGCGTGGCCGATGTGCAGCGCTCCGTTGGCGTAGGGTGGGCCATCGTGCAGCACAAACACCTCGCCGGGGTTGCCCTCTGACAGCGTTTGATAAATCTGGTGGTCTGTCCAAAACTGCTGAATCTCTGGCTCGCGCTTGGGCGCATTGGCGCGCATGTCGAACTGGGTCTTGGGCAGGTTAACGGTGTCTTTGTAGCTTGCAGGTGCTGTCACGATCGCTCACTAAAATTGGGATTGCAGTATCTACGAATTGTATCGAACCCGTTGCGGTTCGGCATAGAGTGGCGGCTAGTCTTGAGAGGGGCGAGGGTCTTCGCGGTCTGGATTGCGATCGCCCTCGGCCCACAAGTCTGCTGGCTCTGCTACCTCTGGCGAATCCTCTGGTAAATCCACGGGAAAATCCTGTGGCACATCCACGGGCGCTACCGCAGACGAGGATTCTAACGGGTTAGCTGGGTTAAACGCTTCAGCTAAGTCTGCTGAGACTGAGTCGGTCATGGTGTCTGCTAGGGTCGCTAAGTCTGCCAACCACTGACCAGGGTCGGGCTCTGGTGCGTCAGTAGGGGACGTTGCGTTGGCGGCTGAAGCGCCTGCGTCGTGGAGGGCTGAGGGTGAAGCAGGCGGCTCCGATGCTGCGGGCCTCTCATCGAGACTCAACTCGTCGGGAATTAGATCAATGGGCTGCCCGGTGATGTCGTCAATGGCATATACCGGATCATCGGGCTCTAACTCAAAGATGGACTCTGACTCATCATCCGCATCTGCGTTTGGTTCCTCACGTTCTTTGGGATGTTGAGGACTAGAGGGAGCGGCGATCGCATCTTGGGTTGGGGCTGGGCCGGGGGCAGGAGAGTCGGGTTGAAGAGAAAAGGACGGGCGATCGCTCATCTCTGGCGTGCTGACGGGCAATCCCACTGGCGACGCGGTTCTCCCGGCACCCGATAAAGACACTGGAGGCGAGGCGTCGATCGGGCTATCTGAATCCTGAGGATTGAGGCGCTCAGTGCTATGAGCTTCATGGGTCAAATCATGGGTCAGCGGCTCAGTTGGCAGCGGCTCTGGCTGAGCTGTTGCAGCAACAACGTCCGAGCTCCCCTCGGGAGACTGCACGGTCTCGTGGCTCATCAGCGTGCTAACCGCCCCTGCCATGGACTGCTCACCTGCGGCTGAGAAACCCTGAGCGGTTAGATCCGCGTCTGAAGACCCTCCCGCTGCAGGGTCGGCGGCTTCACTCACCGCTTCAGCGATAGATTCAGCGACGGATTGTGCCGCGGCTGGCGGGTTTGGCGACTCTTGCACCCCTGATTCTGGGACGGGTGATTCTGCGGGTGTGTTATCGGGGGGTTGCACAGGCTGGCCTGCTGGTGGCGGAGCCAGTGGCCCCCGACGCAGTGGGGGCTTCGTCTTGCCCACTGTCTTCTGAGTTCGTTGCTGCAGGGTGGTGACGACGCGTGTTGCCTGCTGGGGCAGTTGGCGAATGGGCGCAGGCAGCGGCAGGCGCTCCACCTGTTGCTGTAGCTTTGCCCATGTATCTGAAGCATTGTCTAGCAATGTTTCCCCAAGCGATTTTGAGCCAGACACCCAGGTTTGCTGATCGTAGGGCGTCAGCGAGCGGCGCATTTGCAGAGTTTGCCAGCCCAGCCAACCCAATAGCGTTACGCTGGCAACCTGGCCCAGCAGCACTCCCCCGGTAATGCGCCCGGCGCATACCCACAGCACCCAGGCATAGAACAGCGTAAAGCCGCTCCAGACAAAGTCATTTTTGCGGTGTACTTCGGGGAAGAAGAAGGCGGACATATAGAGGGCGAACCCGCCGAGACCAACCAAAAGGGCTAAGAGATGAGCAAGCATAAAGTCTCTCTCCATGAGAGCGGCATCTCTATTTTGCGCGAGAACGCCGCAATACACCCGTTTGATTTGGTAGCGCGTCTACTCAGGCCGCCTGTTCCCTATCTCAAGTAGCGTTTGGAGAACCTTGGAAAACCATTGCCTGCGAAATGAAAGCTGATGGAACTTAACGGGGCAGCTAAATCTTCAAGACGGGCGATCGCTCTATCGTTTGCTCTATCGTTTTAACTGCAATAGCTCTTTCATTGTGGCCAATAGCTTAACGTTGACGGAGCAAATTTCTGCTTGACTATTTAATACAAATAGCCAGCATACATTAACGGTAAATAGAGAGGTTTGCACAGAGCCTAGAACGTCGTACTTGCAGCGATCGCTCCCGTCTTCTAGCAGTTCACTTGTTTTTTTGAGAGGCTGCAATTGCAAGCCGTTTGCTTCTTGACTGAGATAAAGGGCGATCGCCTCGGGGCCAGTCAAGGCCGCTTCAAAGGGTGGGTTTAACATTCCATCTGGAGCAAATAACGCAGCAGTGGCCTGAAAATCTCCTGCATTAAGCGTGGCGAAATAACGCGAGAGGGTTTGCTCTTTCGGGGTTGAATCGAACGTAAGCGACTCTATGACGCTCACAGAGCCATTCGCAGACATCGACAGTTTGGCTGTGGGATTCATAACGAAATGGGGTACGCAATAGGGCGTATTTCTTTTATTTTTTATTGCTTTTACAGTATGTCAATCCTTTCAGTAATTCAGGTATTGCAAATCCATCCCTAGTTAGACTATCTATCTCCACCCTTTGCTAGGTTCCATAACGATACAGGTTTATTATCGTGATTCTTAGTCAGCAAATTAGCGATAAAAACCAGAGAGAACTTTTCTATGACTTATACACCCAATGCCAATGGCCCCATGGTTGAGGCATTTCAGAAGCTAGATGTCGATCAGCAGCTAGCCCTGTTCTGGTACGTCTACACAGAAATGGGAGATTCGATTACCCCAGCGGCTCCGGGAGCTAGTACTGTTTCTCCTCAGATTGCTCAATCTTTATATGATCAGGTTGAGAAAATGACGACAGAGGAACAACTCCAACTTCAGCGGGATTTAATTGGGCATCAGAATTCTTTGATTGCTCGCGAGTATGGCTCCATGAGCGACACTACAAAGCTCCTGTTTTGGTACCTGTTGGCTCAGGGAATGCAGAAGCAGGCGATTGTGCCGTTCCCCCACGACTACAAGCTTGTATCTGAGGCCGAAACCCTATTTTCTGATATCAAAGCGCTTGATTTTGGTGAACAAATTACCCTTTTTAGAGATATTGTTTCTCCGATGGGTGTAGACCCCAGTGAGGTTTCTCATGATAAAGAAACGGGTCTGTAATTGTTTTTCTTAATGCTGTCGTTTTAAAATGTATGGTTACACGATGTGGTTGAGATGCGCCAGGGAATACCTCAACCACATTGTTATAGCCGCCACTGCAAGGCAACAGGTATGGTTGTTGCTTGATGCCGACACCCGTGAGATTATAGGCGTTTATATTGATGTCTATAGTGAAGCCGCTGCTCACAAATTGTTAGAATTCTTGCGGCCTATCTACTGCCTATGCACTGGCCCTGCATTGAAGATGGAGGGTGATGTCTTGTCTAGCCTGTTTCTCGATGTGTGGCTTGGGCGGCAGCTTTCAACGTAATGCGTTATGAAGTCGATGGCGGTAGAGGCCAAAGGCGGCTTCGATTAGGTCGCCATAGCTGCTGGCAGCAGCTAGTAGGCATTCCCTGCTAACATCAGCCCTAGCGAGGCCACCGTGCCAGCAGTTTCGCCCTCTGGATTCAATGCACTAAACTGTTCTGCCCATATTGCGGGTAGAATAGCTTAGCGTTGTTTCAGCCCTGCGGCACGGGTCTGAAACAACGTTATGGAATTCACGGTTTTACGGGCTGCCCGACTGTTTTTTCTAGGAAGTCCTGCGGCGCTGTCGATTCCTTAGGCTGCAGGGTTGATTCATTGTAAGAGGTGAAAAATCTGGTCAATTTGGTTGGCGAGCGTTCGTAGAGCGGAGGTCAGCGAATGAAATCCATTGAGCCGGAGCACATTGATAGTAATGGTTCGAAATAGCG
>JAHHHI010000068.1 GCA_019359435.1 Kaiparowitsia implicata GSE-PSE-MK54-09C | reverse complement strand
TCCTATCGCTTCATTGCAAACTGGATGTGAGCAGTTAACGCACAAAATGAATGGGTTCATCTGCCCACTGGTACGTCGGTTGAACTTACAATTGATCTTTTCATCTGCTTAGAGTGATAGAAGAGGGATATGCTGAAGACCACGCCAGTGAGGTGAAGTTTCTCCAGCAGGTACTGCACCACCTTCAACTCACTCTTCTCAGCCGTGGTCAGCGCGGCTAAATCGACCGTGACACCTTGGCGTTGAGCAAAGACACTGACGAGCCCGACAAAGCGAGTTTTGCCCTCATCATCCACTATCGGTTGCCGAATCCGTTTTCCGTCAATGGCGTACATATCGTCATCCACCGTCATATGCTGGCGCATCCATTGAGCGAAGGTGTCGCTGAGGGCAGCAAAGTCGAGCCCCATATGGGCTCGCCGGAACGTCGAAAAGGACGGTACCGCATCAAGGTCAATCTGCAATAGGCGGGCCACCTCTGCGCCGTAGCGGTGCGCAAACTCCTCCAATGGACGATTGCCGCGATACCCGGCTAAATTCCCCATCACAATGAACACCAAAATGATCCATAACGGGTGGCGTTTCCCACGAGCCTTGCGATCATCAGGGACGGTCTGCAAGGCTTCTATGAGGTGCATAGCAACACTTGGGAGAGACGGCAGCACCTTACAGCTTAATTTCTATCTCATCACATTGAATCAACCCTGGGGGATTGGGTAGCGCATGTGAATTATTTGCACTACAACCCGGTAAAACATGGGCTGGTGCGGTGCCCCCACGAGTGGGAGTATTCAAGTTTTCGGTGGTTTGTGTGGAGGGGAATGTATGAAGAAGATTGGGATGTGAAGATATTGAGTTTTCGGGGAAGGGGTTGGATGTGGGGGAGTGAGTTTGAGCGGTGGGCATTGCCCACCCTACTACTTTTAGGGATGTGGGGATGTTGAGTTTTCGGGAAGAGGGTTGGATGCGGGTAAGTGAGTTTGAGCGATGGGCACTGAAGCCATATAACGACATCTGTCAGCTGCTTGTGTCTTTGCATATCAGCTGATAGATGTTGTCAGATCCTTTTCTGGTACAGCAACAGCATTCCGCTTTCATGGTTACTTTCTCCGCACCTCTCATAACCTAACTTTTCATACATGTGGCGCCCGCGACTGTTGGACTCAAAGACATCTAACCAAATGCGTGTTCGCCGCAACTGAGCCTGACAGAAGTCCTCCATGGCAGCAATGGCCAACTGCCCGATTCCCTTAGCTTAACAATATCGCCAACACTCATTGTTCACCTAACCAAAATATGAAGAATCAAACACAAAATGTAGAGGAAAGCACTTGATTTTCTCTGACGGGTTGGTTTATTCTTTGCGATACCGGAATTGGATTCCGGTGACAAGTAAAACACGCGCTTGGGGTTTTGGGCGCTGATTAGGAGTGTTGGACGCACTCACTAACCAGCTGACCTGACTCCTGGCACTAGCAGGAGCCAGGCTTTGATGATTATCAAGCGCCTCGCTAATGCTGACAAGTGGTTGGGTCAACCACACCCCCGAGCGCGTTTCTTCGACACATCTTATTAGCGAGGTAAAACCCATGAGTTCAGAGATTAAGGCCTTGGTGCGATCGCACCAGGGCGAGAGCAACGCGCAAATTTGGATCATCGGCACGAGAGACCAGGTGATCCACTTAATGAACGAGCTGTATGTGAAAAAGGTGGCGACGGATCGTGCGCAGTTTACGCCGATTATCCCTGCGCCGTTTATCGACGGGCAGTATATGACGGTGCTAGTGCGATCGCCCCAACACCGTTAACGGAGGTAACTATCGCCGAAGCTCGCCGCGCCAGTCGATGCGGGTTTCGGCGGTGTTGTGGCCCAGGCTGCGGATGGCCGTGATGCGAAGCCATCGGTTCCTGCCAAGTCGAGCCGAATCGAACTGCCGTCGGCTGATAGGGTGCGATCGCCCCCCTCGCGTCCCGGTCTGCCCTCGCGTCCGTTCATCCCCGCCTGACCCGCTTGCCCATAGCTGCGGGTTGACTGGGCCCATGCCGCCGCCGTGCACAAGAGATCCTGCGAAAGTGGCACCAGGCCCACCGCAGCCAGCACGCCAAGCGGCATCGAGAGTTTAAGAACAGATTTAAGAAGTGTCATAGGAATGCCTTTAGACTTTGAACACGTAATCAATCGGCAAGCAACTAGCAATCAACTGGCAGAATCAAACCGCTTCTAATTTTTTGGGGACGAGGAAATGCCCCGTTTGGTGCCGCCCCTCACCCCCGCTGATAGCGCATTCCCGGCAATTGCGTCACCAGTCCCATCAGCTCCAACTGCACTAGCGCACTCAACACTTCATTGGTGCTCACGTTGGCCCGCTGCACAATCGGGTCGAGGGGCGTAGGCTCTAAGGCAACGGCCTGAAACACGCAGTCGAGATCGGGCGGCAAGTCGAGACTGGGGGGCGGGGAAGCCGACGGGGCGAGCGATCGGGCCAGTCCTGCTTTCACAGCATCGGCAGGGCGCTTAGAGTTTTTCGACTGCTGAGAGCCATTCGCGCGATGAACGCTGGGGGTGGCTGCGTCTAGATGAGGCAAGCCGCTCAGCCACTCTAGCAAGTGCGCCTCGCTGAGAATAATCTGTGCGCCGTGGTAGATGAGATCTAGGCAGCCCTCAGACAATTCGTTATCTAACGAACCGGGCAGCGCATACACTTCGCGGTTGTAGTCGTTGGACAGGCGGGCCGTAATCATTGCACCCGATTCGCGCTTGCCTTCGATGACAATTGTGGCGCGGCACAGTCCGGCGATGATGCGGTTGCGGCGGGGAAAGTGGGCGCGGTCGGGTGGGGTGTCTTTGGGATATTCACTGAGGATTAGGCCGGTTTGGTCGATGCGTTTGGCGATCGCCAGATTGCTGCGAGGATACACCCGATTCCAGCCGGTGCCCATCACGGCGATGGTGCGACCGCCCGACTCTAAGCATACGGTGTGAATCTCCGTATCAATGCCGTCTGCCAAGCCCGAAACCAGGGTGAATCCAGCCTGCACCAGCGTTTTGGCGAGCCGACGCGCCCAGCGCCGCCCATAGTCAGAGGGGGTTCGCGTGCCCACAATGGCGATCGCCGGACGCTCTCCCCGAATTTCTGCGGCATCCACCACACCGCGGTAATAAAGCAGGGGCGGTGGGTCAGGAATTTCTAACAGCAGCCGAGGATAGTCGGGGTCGGCTGGGGTCCACAGGTTGGGGTTATCCCGTTCATGCGCCTGCAGCAGCGCAGCGGGGTCTAGCTGATGGCGAGCTTGGGCGATCGCATCTGCCGTCATCAACCCCAACCCCTCTACCTGCAGCAGATCAGACTCACTCGCCTGCCAGGCCACCGCCAAGCTGCCAAATTCCCGCGCAATTCGCAGCAGCAGCGTTGGCCCCACGCCTGCAATCTGCATCCACGCCACCCAGTAGGCTCGTTCGTTCACTGCTGTTTTAGCTTGCACCCGCTTATCTATTTATTTATTTCGGTGTATCGGTGTATCGGTGTATCTGTCTATCTAGTTATTGAGCTATCGCGTCTGTCTATTCAGTATGCCCAGGGGATTATGGAAGTTCAGTAGGGCGATCGCAATTCGCTGCACCTGCCCCCCTTAACTACGGTTTGAGCTGTGCTCTATAGAGTTTTTAAGGGCATC
This sequence comes from Kaiparowitsia implicata GSE-PSE-MK54-09C, assembly GCA_019359435.1. Taxonomy (GTDB): domain Bacteria; phylum Cyanobacteriota; class Cyanobacteriia; order Elainellales; family Elainellaceae; genus Kaiparowitsia; species Kaiparowitsia implicata. The sequence continues at coordinate 119,887 of JAHHHI010000068.1, read as the reverse complement.
GTTTCTTGTGCCTATTCTGCTGCAAAATTGAGCTAGCCCTTTTTGCACGTGTTGTGCGATCGCGCCTCCTATGACCATGCCCTCCCTTCAGGTTGGATCTGTCACCATTCGCCCCGTGCTGTCAGCGGGCGATCTAGAGATGTTTTTGGATGTGCCCCAGTTGGTGTATGCCAACGACCCCAACTGGGTGCAGCCGCTGCGAAGCAGCATTGCCAAACACTTTAAGCCAGATGCGCCGTTTTTGCGCTATGGCAAGCTGCAAGCTTTTATCGCCACCCGCACGGGCAAAAATGGCACCGAGGCAGTCGGCCGAGTGGTGGCGGCAATCAACCAGCGCCTAGTGGACAAAGAAGGACAACAGGTCGGTCTATTTGGTTTTTTTGAATGCATTGAAGAGTTTGAAATAGCCGAAGGCTTGCTCAACATCGCCAGCGACTGGCTGCGGCAGAACGGCATGACGATGGTGCGCGGCCCTATTGACCTATCCACCCACATTAATTGCCTATTTTTGGTGGATGGCTTTGACACCGGGCCTATGGTGATGATGCCCTACAACCCGCCCTACTATCCTGAATTTGTCGAACGGGCTGGGTGGCAAAAGGCAAAAGATGCCTACTCGTACCTCATTGAGCTAGGGCCGGGCTTGCCTGCCACGTTCAAAAAAGGCTACGACATCGCCGTTAAATCAGGAATCAACTTTCGCACAGTTCATACCAAAGGGGGGGCCTTTCAGAAAGACGCAGAGAGTTTGTATTCCCTCTTCAATACGACGTTTTCTGATAACTACAGCTCTACGCCGCGATCGCTCGAAGAATTTCTGGAAGAAGCGCAAGACTTGCAGCAATTGGTCGATCCTGATGTGTTTCTCATTGCGGAACACAATGGCAAAGCGGTGGGCTTTTGGATGGGCTTGCCTGACTACAACATGGCGCTTAAGCATGTGAACGGCAAGCTCAACTGGCTCGGCATCCTCAAGTTTCTTTGGTATCGCCGTCAAATTGATCAGGGACGTGTGCTGGTGGTGTGCTCCCTGCCCAAGTATCGCCGTAAGATGGTGCCTCTGGGGCTGATTTACCTGGGCATGGTGGGCGCTTTAATGAAAGGCAAGCCCTACAAACGCGCTGAAATGGGCTTTGTCTATGAAGACAACATGCCCTCGCGCAAGCTGATTGAGTCGGCAGGGGGCCAAATCTGCAAAACCTATCGCATCTACGAAAAGCCGTTGTAGGGGAAAGCATTGGGTGTATCTCACTTTTGCAAGTTTGCCCTCATCCTCCAGCCCCTTCCCGTTTTGGGAGAAGGGGAGCCGGATTCAAAGTCCCTCTCCCGCCCTGGGAGAGGGATTTAGGGTGAGGGCTTACAAAAGTGGGATGCACCCAATAAGCAGTAGGTGTACCTCACTTTTGTAGCCCCTCTGAACGCGGGTGACTATGGAGAGATTAATCGATTTAGATAACCGATTCAGACGCTCGAAAACTTATCCTCTTAAACCCCTTTCATAAATACTTAGTCACTCAATTTGCAGAGACCGAATTTATAGATGTCTTGATTCTTTACTGGCTGGGGTTTTTGACCGAAATACTAGCGTTTTACTCTGCCTTAAGCAATAGGAAAACGCAATACAGTGCTGCATCATTGCTACCTTCGCTAGAGGAAGCCTGAGCGCAATTAGTCGTAGAGTGTGTCTAGATAAGACATTTGGCAGCAGACTTATGAAAGTGTGCGATCGCTCAATGTCCACATCATGCTGAACATGGGTTCGTCGAATTTAAATTTTGCCGATTCAAGTATTCTTCAATTCCGGTTTTTTTACGATTGTTCCAGCATGATGACCACAAAGGAGTATCAATTATGAACCTCATGAATCAATTGAAAGGGAAAATCAATTTGGCCAAGTTAGGCCGAATCATGGCCGTGTGTTTAGCGGGCGTTCTTCTCGTTATGACTACCGCTTGCAGCAACTCCCCTACCCCTAAGGCATCGGATGCAGGCTCCTATGAAGGTCGACAGGCGAAGCAGACCGACATCTACGGCACCACGCAGGATCGTGTGGACAACATGAACAACTATCGAGACACTCCTGCCAATCTCGACACCAGTGCTGCAGACGCAAAAGCTGATCGGCTGATTCGAAGAGCAAAGCAAAACCTGAATAAAGTGAACGATCGAGAAGATTTCGTCGAGAGCTTTCAGGAAGGTCGTCCTCTAAATGAGCGCATTTCTAACGTGACCGATCGAGTTGGCGATGGCGTTGAGAATGCCGCTGAGGGATTATCTGACACCGCTCGGAAAGGGTTTAGAAATGTTCAGAAAAACTCTAGAAATGCGGCTGATGATCTGTCGAGAGCAACCGATCGGACGGTTGACCGTGCTGGCGATCGCCTTAGCGATACCGCCCGTGATGTCAGTAAGTCAGTTGAGCGCACAGCTCGTGATGCATCTCGTGGATAGAGCGATCGCCCTTGCGGTGAGCGTTTGATCATCCCACTAGAATACATTGCTCTATGGCCTACGCAGTTTGAAATGTTCTGTTGCAACACCCCAAACTGTATGAAAATAGGCGATTTGATTGACCTGACCCGACGTTAACTCGGCAGATAAAGTAAAGGTGCCCTCGCAACACGAGGGTGCCTTTTATGATGCAGGAGTTCGCAGCAATAAATCCTCAAACTAGCGGGTTAAGCGCCATCGCATATACCGTTAGTTCGGGTAGGCAGGATTCGCTTCTTACCCTAAGACCACCCACGTATCAGCTTTTTTCGCGAAGCCAAGTTTGCAATAGCGGATTTACTAACTCTGGGGCTTCATCTTGGGGGCAGTGCCCCACCCCAGGCAACGGAACAAACTGTTCGACTGCTGGATAATCGGCCAATGCGCGACCCAACTCAATCGGCTCCCAAGGGTCGCGATCGCCCCACAATATCAGCACAGGGCAGCTCACCTGAGGCAGCAAATCTTCCGGCAACGGCCCCTGAGAATAGCTGATAAATGCCAAAAACACATCTGCTGCGCCTGGTTCTGCCGCAGGGGTGAGCAAGAGATTTACCAGCTCATCCGTGACCGCCTCTTTGCACCCATACGCTTGCAGCAGCACCTTCTTTACAGTTTTGGCTTGGGCAATGCGCGTAAAGAAAAAGTGCCCAATCGCCCTATAGGCCAGCACCTTCTGCAAGACTGCTGACGAATAGCGGCGATACCACGGCAGCGTAGCGCGACGGCGCTCATGCAACAGCCGCAGTGAGCAGTCAAGCATGGCTAGTCCCCGCACTTGCTCAGGCTGCATGACCGCAGCTTGCAGCGCCACAATGCAGCCGATGGAGTTGCCAATCAAGAAGGCCGGCTCGCCGATCACCTCGCGGCAAAAATCGAGCACCTGCTCTCCCCATGTGTCAAAGGTGTAGCTGAGAGGTTGGCCGGCTGGGGGTTTGGCAGAAAAGCCAAACCCTAGCAAATCCACTGCATAGACCCGATTTGTCGTAGCCAGAACCGGCAAATTTTTGCGCCAGTGGTCGCTATGAGCGCCAAACCCATGAATCAGCACGAGCGGCACACCCGTGTCGCCTGCGGTCTGATACCGAATCGGAAACCCCTGCCAATGCCAGGTGTGGGTGGTAACGAGCGGAGATTCAATCAGCGGCATGGATTTGTAACGATTTGTTAAACTCTACTTTTAGTGTATCCCATGCGCTGTTTCCCTGGTCAAGCGCTCAACTCTCAGGCCCCTGGCTAGAGCAATCACGATTCGGCTGGGAGGGGATCAATCACGCCCCCACCCAAGACGCGATCGCCCTCATACCATACCGCTGCTTGCCCTGGGGTGATGCCAAACTGGGGCTCATCCAGCACAATGCGGGCGCGATCGCCCTCGATGGGCACAACCGTAGCGGCTACGGGTGCAGCGCGATAGCGAATCTGCACTGCGGCGGCAATGGGAGCCATGGGCATCGCAATCGACACCCAATTCACCCGGCTGACGGTGAATTCTGGGATGAGCATATCGGTGCGATCGCCCACAATCACCTGATTCTTCGCCACATCTAGCCCAATCACATAGAGCGGATTGGGAGCCGCAATGCCCAGCCCCTTGCGCTGCCCGATCGTGTAATGGTGAATGCCAGTGTGCTGACCCAGCACCTGCCCATCTTGGTTTATGATCTCACCTGCCTTGGGTGCCAAAAATTGATCGAGAAAGGTTTGCATCGACCCATGAGCCTCAATCAGGCACAAATCCTGACTTTCGGGCTTTTCGGCAGTGCGCAGGCCAAACTCTGTCGCGCGCTGGCGGGTCTCAGTCTTCGTTTGCTCGCCTAGCGGAAACAGAGTGTGCGCTAGAATCTCTTGCTCTAGGTCATAGAGGAAGTAGGACTGATCTTTGCTTGGATCGACCGCCCGCAACAGTTGATAGCGGCCTGTGGCAGCATCGTGCTGAATCTGGGCATAGTGCCCAGTAGCAATGCAGTCAATGCCCAATTCTGCCTGGGCATAGCTCAGCATGGGGCCAAACTTAACGGCTTTGTTGCACTGCGAGCAGGGCAGCGGCGTCACCCCTGCACCATAGCCACTCACCAGATAATCCACAATATATTTTTCAAACAGGTCGCGGCTGTCCACAATGTGGTGGGGAATGCCCAACTCTTCGCACAGTTGTGCTGCATCCACCATGCCATCTGAGCAGCACTGTCCCTTGCCCTTCATGAGCCATAGGGTAAGCCCCACCACGTCAAATCCCTGACGGTGGAGTGTGGCAGCGGCGACGGAGCTATCAACGCCGCCCGAAAGCCCAACGACGACTTTGTTCATAGCGAAGACACAGAAGAAAGAACTAGAACATACGACCGGCTGCGCGGATGGCAGCACCCGCACAATCGAACTCTAGGCTAGCATTTGGCCGCAAAAAACAGCGCAGGCTAGTCAAGTCGCTGTCAAGGTGCTACAACGCAAAACGCCACCAAGATGGTGGCGCTAAACAGGTGCAATCCAGACAAGGCGTGATGCAGTGTCAGCGTTATCAGGCCCAAAGCCATAGACAACCAGTGCTGAATTCTAATGGAGCTGAGCGAACGAGACTTGGTCTATTCTTGGGGCGATCGCCCTATGCGCCCACTCGCAGCAGTTCCACATCAAAAATTAGCGTCGCATTGGGTGGAATGACCCCGCCTGCGCCACGAGCGCCATAGCCCAATTCTGGAGGAATAATCAGCGTTCGCCGTCCGCCCACGCGCATGGTAGCAAAGCCTTCATCCCACCCACGAATCACTTGCCCAGCCCCCAACTTGAAGCTAAAGGGTCGGTTGCGATCGCGCGAGCTGTCAAACTGAGTGCCATCTTCTAGGGTGCCGGTGTAATGCACCACTAGCGTTTGCCCATTTTGAGGTGAGGCACCAGTGCCTTCAACCAAATCTATATACTTCAGACCAGAATCAGTCGTAACAGCATTCTGGTTACTCTCTTGACTATTGTCCATTGCAGGGGCCTCTGGGTTGGTGGGGTCGGGAGCCTGGGCAACCTCTATCGATGCCACAGGGGCTTCTTCGGGCAGGGGATCGGCGATCGCCGTTTGTTTCGGCCCTGCAAACTGCACAACCACCAACAGCACCACACACACTACCATTACCGAAAAACTGATGAGAATCTCGCGCACAGCAACCATCCTCAATAACTAACACTAAATAAACTGGCCTCATCGCGAAGCCATAGCTTAGTTTACCGTGATGATCGCGCAACGACTCCCCTATCCCCTATCGCCATAGTTTATTTTCTAGATCGCGCAACTGCCGCTCCAACCGATCCAAACGCCCCCGCAGCTCATCCATTTCAGCTTGTCGAGGCACCCCAAGATCTTGCATCACATTGCGAATTTGCCGCTGAAACAGAGTTTCTACGCTGGTTTGATCGGTTTTGAGCTGCTGCATCAAATCATTCATTAAGCGCGTCGCTTGGTCGGGGTCTAGCCGTCCTTCGGTAACCAGTTGGTCGGTGACTTCGCGCATCTTATCGGCAACCAGCGAGGTGGTGCCAATACCAATCATCATCAGTTGCTTGATTAAGTTGTTATCCATGGGTGATCTCTCGTTGTGGGCATGGGCTGGGATAGGCTCAAATCTAAAAACTCATGTGTAGCCGCGTGGTGGCGTCTCGACATACAGCTTGTCAAAACAGATTGTCAAAGTTATATATAAACGCAGCCCTTGTTCATTCTGGCAAATTTAGAGCCACAGCTTGCCGCTGCCGCTATTGGGAAACCCCTACACGTTAGGATTGGCTTTCCGCCTGATCGGCATTCACAACGCGTCTACAGTAGCCCTATTGCTATGGCAGACCACCCGCCTTGAGAGCAAATTCTACACGATTAGGACTGATGCACGTTGTGCGAAGTTCTGGGAATTTTGGAGGAGGTCTGGGAGGCTAAGCCCTTAGACATCCCCCAACTACGTCAGTCCTAGTCAGTCCTAACAATGTTAAGTCAGTGGGGTCTAAGGTGGCAGCTACTTAGGCGGAAGAGGCTCCATGAAAATTCCCTGCTTCTATTCTCTGACAATTTGCTCTAAACCTGGCGAGATTTACTCAAACTACGTTTACGGCTGATCGGTGAGGTTATAGGGTAAAACAATGGCATTGAGTGGTCTCACAGGGTCAAGGTAGCGCCTCACAAATACTGGGTTGTGCGTTTGATGTCATGGGTTTGGGAGGCGAGGGCTACACCATACCCTAAACTGCCCTAAACCCATGCTCCCTTGGGCTACTTGGAAGGCCGCTAAATTACGATAGAACCGCAGAGAGCATAGATTGATGGAAGTTGAATACTTGAAAGTGCATGTTGAACCAGAACTGAGAGAAACCTATATTCAAAAAGATGCTGAGATTTGGACCACAACGCTGTCTCAATATCCTGGCTATCTCGGAAAGGAAGTGTGGATCAGCGCTGATGAGCCGTCTTTGGTGATTATGGTTGTGCGCTGGGAGACGTTTGAGCTATGGCAGGCCATTCCTCAGACTGTATTGGAGGAGACTGAATCCCGCTTTGCGGCGGCAGTGGGGGGCGAGTATGAACTAGTCGAATCTTCTCGCTACCAAATTCGTAAATTCATGCCTGGCTGCTAGGTCGGCAATCGGTCTGACGCAGTACAGAGCGGCAGCATAGCGCCCTGATGTAACCCTCACCCTGTGGGGATTGCATCAGGGCGTTTGGGATTAGGCGCAGTTGGATTGGTGCAGTCTATGGATGGAGGGCAGAGACGGGTCAATCTATGGTTGAAGTTCTGTTGAGGCTCTATTTCTATGGGGTGCCCAGCAGCCATCTAAGTTTGTGTTTAGATTAGGGAAGTACGTCATTGCTGCTGCGCTGAGATGAACGAATGCCCTCGCTGTCGCCAACCGGTTGATTCTCGGGCGATCGCCTGCCCATTCTGCCGGATGGAGCTAAAAGCACATGGGCATCCCGGCATTTTGCTCTATCGAGCAGACGCTGATCAGTATCTCTGTGAGTCCTGCACCTACCACTTGGACGACACCTGCACATTTCCGCAACGCCCCCAAGCCAAAGACTGCACCCTATATCGCGACCAGGCCCAGGCAACCCAGGCCTTCATCTATCGCCCAGCACGCGCCAGTTCGTTGAAGGTATGGCTCAGCCGCAATGGGCTATGGCTAGTGCTGTTGGGGTTGGTGTGTGTGAGTGTGGCGATCGCCCTACTGGGATAGGTCTGAGCTGTGCGCCAATCAGTACCCAAAACTCCTTACACCGATTTACCATGAACCGCGCCCTCATTTCGACACTCGGTGTGGCCCTAGCTGCCCTCAGCTTCGGCCTGCCGCGTCCTACGTCGGCCATTCAGCTCGCTGATGGAACCGTCTATTTTGAGCAACCGCCCCGCTTGGTGGAGTTGGTCAGCAACCGCCTGACGGCCTTTTCATCCGGGGCGACGTACTATGTCACGGTAGAACTGCCCGCCGGAGCGGGTGAACCGCTGCAACGGTTGTCGCTAGTGCGGCCCAATCGTCCCCGGGGGCCTCAGCAGATTATCTTCCGCACAGATGACACAGTGGCGTTTGAAGGGACTCGGGGCGATCGCGGTGACGAACTCACCGTGGCAGAAACCCTGACCGATTCCGACAATCAAACGATAGATGTCGTATTCGACTCCCCCATTGAGCCAGGCACCACAGTGACCGTGGGGTTGCGACCTCGCCGAAACCCGAGAGCGGGTGGCATCTATCAGTTTCGCGTGTTTGCCTTTCCTCAAGGAGATCAAGCGCATGGGCAGCCTCTAGGCACCGGGCGCATTGATATTCAAGACGCTCGCGATCGCTTCTTTATTCACTAAGTCGGTACAGCTCGCCCCACACAAAATCCTTACCTCAATACCACTACCCCTTTAGCTAGCCTCAGGGGATAGGTGGGAGATAGGCTCAATGTATTGGCTTTCAATCAAGAACGCACCCCGATTAAACCGCACGCCCCAATAGCCACCAGGGCGGCGATCGAGCACCGTGCCTTCTTCACCCAAGGTGATGACGCCGGGAGGGCGCAGCATCGGCATTGGCTCTGCTGTTTTGATATAGGCCGGTAGCGCAATCACACGGACGCGATCGCCCACTGCAAATTCCTTTTCATCTGGCGTAACGTCTTTACTCATGGCTTGACTCTCCCTTCGACCTGAACGAACAATGGCGCTAGTCTGGCGGTGCGCTAGAGCGTTTAGCCAAAGCGATAGCCAAAGCCGCGGACGGTCGTGAGGTATTCAGGACGGCTAGGGTCTTTCTCTAACTTCTCACGCAGCCAGCGGATGTGAACATCCACCGTTTTGCTGTCGCCCATAAAGTCAGGCCCCCAGATGCGCTCGATCAACTGCTCTCGCGACCACACGCGGCGAGGGTGGCTCATAAATAATTCCAGAATGCGAAATTCCTTTGGAGACAGGTTAATTTCATCGCCCCGCACCATAACCCGGCATTCCTGCTGATAGAGCGTAATGTCGTTGAACCGTAGGGTTGATTCAAAGCTAGGGGGCTGGCTGTGGCGGTGCCGCCGCAGCAGTGCCCGACAGCGGGCAATCAGCTCTTTCATGCCAAAGGGCTTGGTGAGGTAGTCGTCAGCCCCCACTTCTAGACCCACCACACGATCGGTCTCGCTGCCTTTTGCGCTCAGCATCAAAATAGGCACGCTGTCGCCTTGGTGGCGCACCAATCGGCACAGATCAAGCCCATTCACGTAGGGCAGCATCAAATCTAGGATGATCAAGTCAATGCCGGGAGTGCTAGAGCCATCACTGTCATCCGGCTGCGTCAGAATATCGAGGGCCATGCGCCCATCTTCAGCCACCTGCACGTCGTAACCTTCTTCACTTAACGCCAGCATAATCGTGTCGCGGATGAGTTCTTCATCTTCGACGACTAGAACCCTCCCCAGTGTTTGGTCAGACTGAGGCGGTTTGGTTGCTTCTAAGGTCAACATACAGGGTGTCTCCTCTCTAGGAGTTAAAAAGCAGGTTAAGAGCCCGATTCACGCTTATAGTATCAAACTCTTGAGCTGCATTGGTTTGGAGACAGCATATTTAGGATTATCTTTCGTTTCTGATGAACAGTTTAAATCGACAGGCTTGTTTTAACCCTTGGGGCTGACGCAGTTGGCCGCTGTTTGAGGAAGCTAAGTCTCCCCAACAGCGGCCAACGTTCCAACAATGCCGCATGAAGTGCATCAGTCCGAAAGAGTGCATCCCAGTTTTGCAAGTTTGCCCTCATCCCCCAGCCCCTTCTCCCAAAACGGGAGAAGGGGGGCCGGATTCAAAGTCCCTCTCCCGCCCTGGGAGAGGGATTTAGGGTGAGGGTTACAAAAGTGGGATGCACCCGTCCGAAACCCTGTATTTGACCCTGTACTTATAGAGAATCCTCATAGGGAATCCACAGGAAGAAACATACGTGTGAATGCGGTTACTGGCAGCAGGGGTCGATGCCCATGCGGCACAACAGCAAATCGCTGACGGCATTGGCGATCGCAAACTCGCTATAGAAGCTGGCAGAAAAGTCATAGGCCTGCATCTCTGTCACAATAGCAATGACCAGATTGCCCACGTCATTCTCGCCTTCAAGCCGCTGCCGGGTATAAACCTGAGCGGCTCGGCGGGCAATATCATCATTTACCGTTTCAGGGATATATTCTTGATTAAGCCAGTCACGCAGGGCGTGCTCTAGCCAAAGCCCTTCCTGCTGAGCATCGTCAACCGGGGGCAACATGATTGAGGGAATGGGGTCTACCATCATTCACCAGTTAGAATCACGACATCTGGCGGGTGTAGAGACACAGCGCATCACTTGCAAGAGACACCCGCATATGACCGATGGATAACACACAGTATGACATTGCTGCAATTGTTCGCGGCTACGCCCTTGGGTATTTCTTAATGGCGGATGATCAGGGCGGTCGCCTTGATTGGTATACCAGCCGTGAACGCACCCTAATTCCGCTGGATGATCGCTTTCGCTATCCCACGTCGCTGCGGCGTGTGATCAATCAAAAGCGCTTTTCTGTGGCCGTCAACCGCGACTTTCGCGCAGTGGTAGAAGGCTGCGCCGATCGAAAAATTACCTGGCTGTCGCCAGAGCTAAAGCAGGTGTATTGGGCACTGCATCAAGCGGGCATTGCCCACAGCTTTGAAACCTGGCAAGGGGATGAGCTGGCCGGCGGTGTGTTGGGGTTGGCGCTGGGGGGGGCGTTTATTGGCGAGTCGATGTTTTTCCGCATTCCCGATGGGTCGAAGGTGGCAATGGTGAAGCTGGTGGAACATTTGCGATCGCACCACTTCACCCTCTTTGACGCCCAAATGATGAACCCCCATCTGGAGCGATTTGGCGCCTATGTTACCGATAGCCAAACCTATGGCAAGCAGCTGCAGCACGCGCTGCTGCAAACCTGCACGTTCGACGCTGAATCACCCCGTAGGTTTGACCTTAGCTCACGGAACTAGAGCAGCAGCGTGAAACCTTCATAGCGTCAGGATTCCATGCTAGTGCCCCGTGATGTTCTCGGCTTATCCGAGCCATTGACTCAGGCCGTAGGCGATCGCCGCACTTCCCAAGGGCACTGTCAAATTATCAATCCCCAGCTTAGAGAGCACTTCAAGGCCCGTGGCGGCGATCGCCACACCAACTGCGGCTAAGCCAGCCGCCACGCCAGTCCCCAGCGTTGAGAGCAGCACTGGCAAGGCAATGGCAAAACTCACCAGCGCCATGGTCAATGAGCCTTCCCAACTTTTGCGTCCGCCCCACAGTTGATAGGGATGTTTGCCCCAGCGCTGCCCCACCAGTGCCGCCAACCCATCCCCCCAGGCCATTGTGAGAATGCCCAGCAGGGTAAACTGAGGGTGCGATCGCCAAAATAGGCCAAACAAACACGCAAAGCTAATGGCATAGAAAAACGTGCCGTAGCTCTGCCGCCCCACGCTATTAACCCCCGGCAAAATGGGATAGCGGTAGGACAACAGCGTAATCATCCCAAACAAGAGGGATGCCCCGACCCCCATCCACACGGGGAGCTGCAGCCACCACGCCAGCACCACCACGTTGCCAATGCCAATATGCACAATCTTGCGCGTCACCTCGGGTTCGCTAATGCGCGCTCGGTTTAGCCCCTCGGCCAGTCCAATCACCCCCGCCACCCACAAACCCGCCACCCCAAGCTGTAGCCAAACGGGCGGGATGGGGTTCAGTGGAGAAAACCAATTCACGGGCGATCGCCATTACTAAACAGTGATTACTAAACAATCAGATGAAGCCGCTCCAAAAAGTGTAAGGGCAGGGCTTTTAGGCAATTTGCTTTAAGGGCGAGGCCGATTGACTGGCAAACCCGTTTCCCCCTTATCCCTACCTAAAAGCGCAACCCTCGCAGAATCTGATCATACAAAATGCCCCAAGCTTGTTCATCTAAAGGCTCCTCTGCATTATTCCACGTGGCAGAGAGGCAGAACTGATTCTCCGCTGCATCCCGCAGCCCGGTGGTGAGGTTGAGCACGCCGGGTTCGCTGCCGCCCTTATACGTTACCTGCGCCCAGTCTGCCGGGTTTGCCACACCCGGATTCACGCCCATAAGCGGCAAGTCTTGTAGCGCAGCCATCAGTTCACACAGCTCTCGCGCCGTAAAAAACCATTCCACATCCAGTGCTACAGGGTCGCCCTCAAACAGGGCCGCGGGCGGCAGGGGTGCGGATTCGAGCTGAGGCAGCAGTGCTCGTCGTTCGGCTTCATCTCCTTCGCGATAGCGCTGGAGCAATGGCGCGTTCTCAGGGTCTTTTAGCGCAAAGGCCTCACGGGTGGTGAGAAATGGGGTGTTGCGGGGTGAAAAGGCTTCAACGGCGGTGCGCCCTACGAGGTGAATCAGTGCGTCGGTGGCGGTGTTGTCGCTGAGAGAAATCATCAGCGTGGCCAGCGTCTCTAGCGTCAGCGCGGTGCCGTCGGGCCAGTCTTGCAACAGCCCACTGGGCAGGCTTTTCCACGCTGGCCGCAGTTGCACACTGTCATCCCAGGTGCGATCGCCCGATTCAATCTGCTGCCGCAAGGCCGCCAGCACCGCCAGCTTAAAGGTTGAGCCCACGGCCAGCGGTTCATCGGGATTTAGGGCTGCGAGTTCTTCCCCGTTTTTGAGGATGAGCAGGCTGGTGCGGGCATTGGCCTGCTGGAGCTGGGCGATCGCCTCTTCGGGAGAGAGGGCGCTGGGCTCTAACAAGAGGGAACCAATCTGCCCAACGGGGTTGAGGGCAATGCGAGCGAGCAGATGGCCCCGTTCAAAGTCCACTCGGTAGCGATTGGGATCGTCGGTGGGCTGCACGCCGCGATACTCGCCCAAATCTTGGCGCAAGCTTGCCAGCAAGGACTGCACCTGCTCGGGCGGCACCTGCCGCAAAAAACTATCGGCAAAGCAATCGGCAGGGTTTGCAGTGGTAAAGACGCACTCGAGTGCTTGCTCAGGGGAGCGTCGTTGAGCCATCGGTTGGGACTGTTGCTCTGCGGCCATTGCCGATTGTTCCTCCAGGTTAAACGCACTTGCTAGCGGCGAGAGGATGAAGGCCGAGAGAATGAGCGCCAGCAGGAGGGAACGGGCGATCGCCCCTATCCTTCCACCTAGCCGCGTATTGAGCCGCGTGCCGATTGGCCGCAGCCCTGCCTTGATGTGATGGATCACCCAACGAAACACCGACGCCTCCCGACTGCACCAGCCGCTTCTGTATACTGAGCATTACACCCTTACGTCGTCCCATGCCTATGTCCCTAGGGCTGGATGTAACTGGATATGCATGGACAAAATGTTAGGGACGAGATCTATGGACAAGATTGCCCCATGACTGTGATTCCCACGATTGAATTTTATAGCGGCGTGCCCGAAGAGTTGACGGGCATTAGCCTGCGCCGCAACCGCGCCACGGGCAACCGCATCATGGTGCTGGCGTTTCAGCAATTGAATGCTGTTGAGCGCTTCAACAGCTTTACCCAAAAATTTAACAAAGCCCTCAAGCTCACCGATGAGGAAGGCGACATCAGCATTGAGCCGTCGTCGGTGCAGTTTGTCTTTGGGGGAGGCGAAGGGGATGACCTGCAGCGAGTAGAATGCAAGCTTGAGGTTGATCGTGAGGAGCACTGGGAGCGGCTGATGCGATTTATGCATCGCTATGCCGAGGCGAATGGAATGGAGTATGGAGAAAAAGATTGACCGCGTTGGGGTGATTGGCGGGGGGCAATTGGCCTGGATGCTGGCGACGAGCGCTCGCGCATTGGGGCTAATGGTGGTGGTGCAAACCCCCTCGGCAGATGACCCTGCTGTGGGCTTGGCAGCGGCGTGGGTGCGGGGAGAGGTGACCGATGCGATCGCCACTGCACAATTGTCCCAGGCCGTTGATGTGATTACCTTTGAGAATGAGTTTGTGGATTTGGCAGCGCTGAAACCGCTAGAGCAGCAAGGGGTGCGGTTTTCGCCATGTCTGGGGGCGATCGCCCCCGTGCTCGATAAGTTTCACCAGCGATCGTTTTTTCGGACTCACCGGGTGCCCACGCCGCGATTTGTAGACCTGTCGCCGCAGCCGACAACAAACGAGCGATCGCAGATGGGCTTTCCGGTTGTGATGAAGGCGCGGCGGCATGGGTATGACGGCTACGGCACGTTTATCTGTGCCACAGACTCAGAGCTGGTGCAGCGGCTGCACGAGTCGCCTGAGCAAACCTGGCTGCTAGAGGAATTTGTGCCCTTTGAGCGAGAGCTAGCGGTCATGGCGGCCCGCTCGTCCACGGGAGAAATTGCCGTGTATCCCGTAGTGGAAACCCAGCAAGACCCCAAAAGTCAGGTGTGTCGCGTGGTCTATGCCCTGGATGAATGGCCGGATGCGATAACAAAATCTGTGCAGGCGATCGCCCATGCCCTGCTCACAGCGCTCAACTACGTGGGAATTCTGGGCATTGAGCTATTTCTCACCGCCGATGGAGCCGTGCTGGTGAATGAAATTGCGCCGCGCACCCACAACTCAGGGCACTACACCCTGGATGCCTGTGCCACCTCGCAGTTTGAGCAGCAGTTGCGCGCCGTCTGTGGGCTACCCTTGGGGGATACGGCGCTGATTCCGGCTGGGGCGGTGATGGTCAACCTGCTGGGGTTTGAGTCTGCCGAGTCTGACTATGCGGGGCTGCGGCAGCAGATTGCAGCGCTGCCCCACACCCGTGTCTATTGGTATGGCAAGGCAGAAGCGCGACCGGGACGCAAGCTAGGCCATGTGACCACGCGGCTACAGCCGGGGCAGCAACGAGCAGACGCAGCGGCGATCGCTCATCAGATTGAGGCCCTGTGGTATGGGGCGGTGCAGTCGCCCGGAAGAGCCGCAGGGTAGGATTGCAAATACGAGCCTGCGCTTCCATCATCCTGACAATTAATCTACCGACGATACCAAGTCATTACAACACCAAGGCCTGTGGTTTCTCCTTTCTGGTTTACTCCGGTATCTGTTGCTCAAGTTCAGCCGATTTTGGGCGCGGTTTGGGTCGATGCGATCATGCTGGTGCTGATGATCGGGCTATCGGCCTTTTTCTCAGGGTCAGAAACCGCAATTACAGCGCTGGATAACCTAAAGCTGCGATCGCTGATTCGAGAAAAGGGCGATCCGCAAGGGATGTTTGCCCTGGTGCTGGAGAAGCGCGCCCGCTTCATCACCACGCTGCTGGTGGGCAACAACCTCGTCAATAACCTGGCGGCCATTCTCACCAGCAATCTATTTGCCATTTGGTTTGGCGGTGGCACGGCTGTGTTGATTGCCACGTTGCTGATCACAATTTTGGTGCTGATTTTTGGCGAAATTACGCCTAAATCGCTGGCCATCAATAATGTGATTCCCACCTTTCAACTGGTGGTGCGCCCCATTTATTGGCTCTCGCGGCTGCTCGCGTCGGTGGGCATTACGCAGGCGCTGGGGGCGATCGCCCAATTTGCCATTCGCCTGTTTCAGGGCAACGTCACCCCCCAGGGTGAATCACTCAAAGACTTGCAGGTGATGATTGAAATTTTGGGCAGTCGCGGCCAGATTGACCTAGACCGGCGGCAGCTCTTAACCAAAGCCCTGATGCTCGACCGCATCACCGTCCGCAGTGTGGTTAAGCCTCGCGTGCAGATGCGTACCATCGCTCACGAAGCCAGCCTGCATGAATTGGTGAACCTGTGTATGGAAACCGGCCACACTCGCATTCCGGTTCAAGAAGACTCACCCGACAAAATTATTGGCATTATCAACTTCAAACGTGCAATTCAAGCGCTGCATTTGCTAGAGCAGCAGGGCATCCCGGACGGCAACGTTACCGAAGCCATGGACCCGCCTATCTACGTGCCCGACGTTAAGCGCTTGGCCGATCTGCTGAAGGAAATGCTGCAGCGCCGCATCCACATGGCGATCGTGGTGGATGAATATGGGGGCACAGTGGGATTGGTTACGCTAGAGGACATTTTAGAAGAGTTGGTGGGTGAAATCTACGACGAGAGCGACATTCCCATGCGCCCGCCGCTGCGGCGCAACCCTGCTAGCCGATTCTTTCGGGGCGTATAAGTCAGATTGGACTGACGCTGTTGGACGAGTTGGGAGAGGCTAAGTCTCTCCCAACTCGTCCAACACTCCCAGGACATCGCACGAAGTGCGTCAGCCCTGTCGGATTCAACGAGACGGCTTAAACCTGTCTTAACCCTGTCTTTATCCCTACTCCCTAGTATGGTGGCATCCCCAGTGTTTGAGAGAGAAGAACAATAATGAGGATTTTGCTGGTTGAAGATGACCCTGCTCAGCTTGAACCACTGAAGACGGCACTCACCCACGAGAAGCATATTGTCGATGGTGTCGAAGATGGCATGACGGCGCAGTGGCTGCTGTCGCGTAAATCCTACGATTTATTGGTGCTAGATTGGATGCTGCCGCGCGTGTGCGGGCTGCAGATTTGCCGTCAATATCGAGCGGTGGGGGGTGCGGCTCCGGTGCTGATGCTCACCGCGCGGGATTCCCTTGTGGATAAAGTGAGCGGGCTGGATGCCGGGGCCGATGATTTTTTGTCGAAACCTGCCGATGTAGTGGAGTTTTGTGCGCGAGTGCGGGCACTGTCGCGGCGATCGCCCCAATGGCAGGGTGACACCCTTAGCGTGGCCGATCTCAAGCTATATCTCAATCAGCTGCGGGTTGAGCGAGGGGCAGAGGGCACCCAGCTGACCAAGCGCGAGTTTCAGCTATTGGAATATTTTTTGCGCCACCCGAATCAGGTGCTCACCCACGCGCAGATTGAGCAAGCCCTGTGGGAGTGGGAGATGACGCCCGAGAGCAACGCCGTCACGCGGCTGGTGCGGCGGCTGCGGCAACGGTTAGACCATGTGGGCGCGTCGGATTGGGTCGAAACCATTTATGGTATGGGGTATCGGCTGATTCCGCGTACCTAGGGCGCGATGGGTGTTCCCGTTGGTCATCCCCCGCAAGACTATTTATGGGCTAGTGCTGGCACATCTCTTCGGCGTTGGAGGTGTGTGTTTGGCGATCGCCCGATTTGCCTCGTTAGGGCAGCCAGGGCAAGGGGGTGCAGAACTAGGGAGTCTGCTTGGGCTGTCGATCAGCGCGGGTTTGCTGAGCTTTGGCTTGAGCTGGGTGGCGCTGCGCCGGGTGCTTCACGCTGTTGCTGTACCATCCCAGCCTGACCCGTTCTCGGCGGATGCAGCGCACGAGTTGCGATCGCCCCTAGCCGCCATCCTCAGCAATGCCCAGGTCGCGCTGATCGAAGCAGCGGGCGCTCACGAGGCAGCCTCTCCCGAGAGCCGCCAACGCCTGCACACCATCCGCGACACGGCCCAGCAGATGAGCCGATTGCTGGATGATTTGCTGTGGCTAGCGCGCCACGATGCGGGTCAACCGCTAGAAGAGCCTACGCTGCTTGACTTAGGCGTTGTGTTGGCCGATGTTGCCGAAGAGTATGAACCCCGCTGCCACCGGGTTGGCATCACCCTGGAGTGGGATCTGCCGCCCCAGCAGATGTGGGTGCAGGCCAATGCGATGCTGCTGCATCAGATGGTGAGCAATATTATGGACAACGCCTGCCGGTATACGCCTGCGGGCGGACGCATTCAGCTTGAGGTGTTACCTACAATACAGAATATTGTGGTGCAGATTCGCGATAGTGGCACAGGCATTTCGCCAGACGCGCTGCCTCATATCTTTGACCGCTTTCATCGCGGCGATGAGGCTAAGGCACCGCGCACGGCAGGGACGGGGCTGGGGTTGGCGATCGCCCAGCGCATCATCACCGCCCACCAAGGCACCCTCACCGCCGACAGCACGCTCGGAGAGGGCACAACCTTTACTTTGCAACTGCCGCTGCACCCGTTGCCATCAGCTTCACCTAGCTCAGGTGAAGGATTGACTTCAAGTTAACCCTGTTACAACTTGTCATAGTCTCATTGGGCAGTGTTTCACGGGCAGTGTTTTATGGGTACTATCTGCCAATGGGTTGAACGGTCAGGGGCTGAACTACTCTAACGTCACGTTCGCTTAATCTTTGAACATCTTTACAGATAAGAATGGCTCCGCAATTTAGGAGAGAGCGATCGCTGTAACCCTCTTCAGCAGCACGCTTCTGCTGCAACAAGTCTCCGCCCTTCTCCTGTGCCGCTTGGCTCAGTCAAAGTTTTGTCCTTTTCATGTCATATTTGTCTGCGATTCTACTCTCGGATGTTCGTAGAGTAGCCTTGGGCGGCTTTTTGAGCATCCAGCCGATGTCCTGGCGTGCTCTAGCGCTGTAGCCATCAGCAACGCAATCGAGTCAGATGCTTCTCTCTCACTGACTCTGGGGATTCAGATTGCGTCGGCTGAGCAGGCTATGGCTGGGGTCGCTGCGTGAGTAATTGGGAAAGTTCTGTGCTGGGTTTGGTGAGGGCTGGTTGCAGTGTTTGCAATGGGCTAGTGCCAACCTTTGGTCAGACTGTGGCAACTCGTTAATTTTTCGTGAGGTAATATGTTGTTCTCTAAATTGGTTTCTCGTCGGGCGTCTTTGGTTTCTATCTCGCTAGCGACTGCGGTCACGATCGCAGCATGTGGTGGCGGCACCACTGATGGTGAAGTGCCCAGTGCAACTGAGCCTGCTGCGGGCGGTGGCAGTGGTGAGGCCGTTGCTCTGACAGGTGCTGGGGCTAGCTTCCCCGCACCGCTTTATCAGCGATGGTTTGATGCCTACAACCGCGAAGTTGATTCCAACGCCCAAGTCAGCTATCAGTCGGTCGGAAGTGGTGCCGGTTTGGAACAGTACATCGCTGGCACGGTGGACTTTGGTGCCAGTGATGCACCTATTCAGGGCGATCGCTTAGAATCCTTCAAGGCTGCCTACGACGATGCAGACCCCATCCAGGTGCCCATGGCCGGTGGTGCGGTGGTGCTGGCCTACAATCTGCCAGATTTCACCGTTGAAGAAGAAATCAGCCTTGCTCGCGAAACTTACTGTGGCATCATCTTGGGTGATATCACCAACTGGAACGATCCGGCGATCGCAGCCGACAACGAAGGCGTTGAGTTCCCTGACTTGCCTATCACCTGGGCACACCGCTCCGATGGTAGCGGCACCACCTTCATCTTCGTGAACCATGTGAATGAAGTATGTGACGGTTGGGAAGGCGGCGTTGGCACCTCGGTAGATTGGCCCGTGGGTGTGGGTGGTCAAGGAAACGAAGGTGTAGCCGCGCAGATTCAACAAAACGAAGGCACCATTGGCTATGTGGAATACGCCTACGCTAAGTTGAACGAAATTCCCCGCGCCTCGCTAGAGAACGCGTCTGGCAACTTTGTCTACCCTGATGCTGAGGCTGCCTCTCTTGCATTCGAAGGTGTAGAAGTACCTGAAGACTTCGGTCTGCTCGTGCCCGACCCTTCCAACGCCGACGCCTATCCGATCGCTGGCCTGACCTGGATTCTGGTCTACCCTGAGTATGAAAATGAAGCTACTTGGGAAACCCTCAAGTCCATCCTGCTGTGGGGCTTGACCGACGGACAAGACATCACTACCGAACTAGACTACGTGCCCATGCCCGACTCCATTGTTGAGCGTGTGCGCGAAGTGCTTGATGGTGTTCAAGTAAACTAAGCGATTGATGCCAATACGGGGTGGTTATTCTCAAGATAACCGCCCTGTATTAGCAGGTAGGAGTGTGGTTCCAACTGTAGTCTGGAGGATAAGGGAATGAGTTCATTCGCTGGCGAATCGCAAAGATTCACCAAGCAAATGATCAGCAAGCGCAATAGTCCAGAGCGCATTGCAGATCAGGGGTTCTTTTGGCTTACGTTGGTCATGGCAGCATCGGTGGCGCTGCTGCTGATCTGGATTGGATTACAGATTTTCACCGCAGCATTTCCTGCAATCAGCACCTACGGGTTGGGCTTCTTAACTTCCACCACTTGGAATCCGGTGTCTAATGTCTACGGGCTGTTACCGCAGATTTATGGCACACTTGTCTCAGCTTTGGTAGCACTGCTGATTGCAGTGCCTTTGGGCGTAGGTGTGGCGGTGTTCCTCAGCGAAGACTTTATCCCGTATACACTGCGCGATGCCATTTCAATGGGCATTGAGCTAATTGCGGCAATTCCTAGCGTAGTGCTGGGGTTGTGGGGCATTTTCGTGTTTGTACCGTTTATGCGCCCCTTCTACACGTTTCTGAACAGCACGTTGGGCTGGATACCGCTTTTTGCTGGCTCACCACGAGGCTTTAGCTTGCTGACGTTGAGCCTTGTGTTATCTGTGATGATCATGCCGATTATTATCTCTATTTCTCGCGGCACGCTAAACCAGCTTCCTCCAGAGCTTCGCCTAGGTGCTATGGCCTTGGGTGCCACACGTTGGGAAACGATTCTGCGGGTGTTGATTCCGGCTGGACTGTCGGGCATTATCGGCTCAGTAATGCTAGCGCTAGGCCGAGCCATGGGTGAAACGATGGTGGCGGCGATGCTTGTGGGTAATGCGAACCGCCTGAGTGCGTCCTTGCTTGACCCAGGTTCTACCATTGCCTCACTCATTGCGTCTCAGTTTGCTGAAGCAGGGCGGGTACAGGTGCAAGTGCTGATGTATGCAGGCTTGGTGCTCATGTTCATGACACTAGTTATCAATATCGTTGCGGAAATGATCATTAAGAAGTTCCAAAATATTGAATAGTCTGGGGATAGGGTTAGGAAAGGGCGATCGCATTTTCATACACCCATAGCGCTGGTATAAAGGGTTGCCCAAACCTAAAAGTATTGCTGCTGCGTCAACCCCTAGTTTAGCCATTAGCAGATGGTCTGCTTAGAGAAGCTACTGTGTTTCCAGGAGAGTGTTCAAAGCCATGACTCAGGCAAGCCAAGACTCGTCTAGCGACGCAATGCTAGAGAAATTAAAGACCAAGCCTGGCTCTACGAAAGAGCTGTTCAATAAGTTTATGACGGGGCTCACTGCCTTCTTTACGGTGGCCATCTTGATTCCCTTGGTGGCTGTGGTATTTGATGTAGCACGTGAAGGAGTGGGCCAACTCGGGCTAAATGTGTTCACTGAGCGGCCTCCAGCACCTGGTTTGACCGGAGGAGGATTCGGCAACGCCATTGTGGGTACGCTGATTACATTAGGCATCGCTTCGCTGATCGCGATTCCTATCGGTGTGCTGGCTGCCATCTATCTTTCTGAGTTTGGGCGAGGTACAAAGGTTGCCTATGGCATTCGCTTTGCCGCAAACGTGCTGACTGGAGTTCCAGCGATTTTGGCAGGTTTGTTTTCCTACAGCATCGTGGTGATAAACTTTGGCGGGTTCTCGGCCTTTGCAGGCGGTGTAGCGCTGTCAGTGCTGATGATTCCCATCGTGATGCGGACTACGGAAGAAGGCTTAAAGTTGGTGCCCCGAGGGATGCGCGATGCATCCCTTGCGGTGGGTGCTACACAGTTTCAAACTATTGCTAAAGTGGTAGTACCTGCTGCACTGCCCACTATTGCGACGGCTGTAACGCTGGCAGTGGCTCGCGCAGGCGGTGAGGCAGCACCGCTGCTGTTTACAGCGCTTAATAACAACTTTTGGTCCTTTGACCCAGGTAGACCCATTGCGACTCTGCCTGTGCTAATTTACTTTTTCTCGATTATCCCCTATCGGCCACAGCAGCAGTTAGCTTGGACGGCGGCATTGGTGCTACTAGGCATTATTTTGATAGTGAGTGTGACGTCGCGGTTTCTTACCCGACAGAAGCAGTTTTAAAGATTTAGCTTCTTTAAGTGTTAGTAGGTTGCAACGGTGCTTGACTGTTGAGCCAAGACTTAGGCGATACACAGCTTGAACTTCTCCTGTATATGATGGACTTTGCTAGCTATGGTCTACGACAGCGCAACAGCAGTGGAAACTGACACAATTATTAGAACGGAGAATACCTCGATTTATTACGGCGATTTCAAAGCTGTAAGTGGGGTAAACCTAGACATCTATCGCAATAAGGTGACGGCTTTTATTGGCCCGTCTGGGTGTGGCAAAAGCACGGTGCTGCGATGCTTTAACCGTACCAATGACCTCATTCCTGGATGCCGAGTCGAAGGGCGCGTCACGTTTCATGGTGAGGATCTTTACTCGAAGGATATCGACCCGGTGCAGGTGCGGCGGCGAATTGGCATGGTGTTTCAAAAGCCGAACCCGTTCCCTAAGTCGGTCTATGACAATATTGCCTATGGTGCACGGATTAATCGCTACCCGGGCAATATGGATGAATTGGTGGAGCGATCGCTCCGACGAGCCTCTTTGTGGGATGACGTGAAGGACAAGCTGCAGGCCAGCGGTCTGTCGTTGTCGGGGGGGCAGCAGCAGCGGTTGTGCATTGCCCGAGCGATCGCCGTAGAGCCTGAAGTGGTGCTGATGGACGAACCCTGCTCTGCGCTTGACCCCATCTCGACCCTCAAGATTGAGGAACTGATGAACGACCTGAAGCAGCTATACACCATCATTATCGTGACCCACAACATGCAGCAGGCGACTCGCGTCGCCGACTACACCGCTTTTTATAATGCTCAAGAGGCAAAAGGTGGCAAAATGGGCTACTTGGTTGAAGTTTTGCCGACGGATGAGTTGTTTAACAACCCTAAAGAGCAATCGACCAAAGATTACGTGACCGGTCGGTTTGGTTGAGCGACGTATTTCTAACCTAGTTTTGCGAAAACTAATTGGACTCATTGGGCTTTACATAGGTTTGTTGGTTTAAAGCCTTAGATTTAGTTCAACCAAAGAAGAGAGCACCGCGCGACGCGCGGTGCTCTCTTCTGTTTATATCTTACACAGAATATCGTACGGGCCTAGGCTGAATCTAAGCAGGCGACCGTACGTTCGATAGCGTCGTTTTAACCCGACACGGCGGGGCTGAAACAACGCAAAACTTTCCTATCTTGGGCAGTACGGTTTCAAGAGTTTGCGGCTGTCAGATTATTGAAACAGAGCCGCAGAGGCCGGGAGCGGTAAAGGGCGGCCAATTAAAAACCCTTGAGCTTTATTCACCTTTAGTTGGCGTAGAGTTTGCAATTCGAGGTCAGTTTCTACGCCTTCTGCAATAATGCTACAGTCTGTTTCTTCGGCAAATCGAATCAGAGCCGCGGCTAACGCGCGACGTGAGCGATCGCTATCCACATCGCGCGTTAGGCTCATGTCGAGCTTAATTAAATCTGGGTTTAACTTGAGAATGTGACGAAAACTGGCATAGCCTGCTCCGGCATCATCGATGGCAATTCGCAGCCCTCGTTGCCGCAGCGGATCTAGCGCGGCACCAAATTGGGAATAGTCTTTGATGAACACATGCTCTGTAACTTCAATAACAATTCGTTCTAGTGAAGCGCCTTCTAAGGTGCGGGCGATCGCCCCATTGAGAATATTTGCTGGCGCTACATTGAGCGATATATAAACATCACTGGGGAGCACATCAAGACTCTTGAGTGCTTTTTGAATGGCAGCCATTTCAAGTTTTTCGCTGAGCCCAACATTCGCCGCTTCACTAAACCAAACATCGGGCGGACGGACTGGGGAGTCTGCAAATCGAGTAAGGGCCTCAAACCCAACAATTCGCTCTTGATCAATGTGATAAATAGGCTGATAGACAATTGTAAAATTATCAGACGCAAGCACCCGATCAACCCGAGCTTTCATCGTGTTATAGAGATCAGTCGAGTCAATCTGCCGTTCAATTTGCTTGCCTGCAAACTCGGCAAACACTCGCACTATGGCAAGCTCGCGCTCTGCCAAACTGGGATCAGGCTGTGTGCTAAAACAGCAAAACGTTCCGTAGAGACGTCCGTCGGAGAGCCGGATGGGAACGCTGATGTGAGCACCGACGGGGAGAGCGGTGGTGACCGGAAGTTCTAGTGCAGCCGGAAGTCGAGATGCATCCTGAATCAACTCAGGCAACCGTCCATCGACCACCCGCTGACAGTAACTGTCTTCTAAAGACCCGCAATCTCCTGGCTGAATCAGCGGCTTATCCGAGGCGCAATCGACGTATCGAAAGACGCGCTGCTCGTTCGCAAATTCCGATACAAATGCGACATCCATCCCAAGGTGCAACCGCACAGCCCGCAGAATATCCGGCAGGACTGTTTCGATAGAGAAGCTATAGGTGTCGTGACAAGCACCACCGTTAAATGCGTCACCATTTAGTAGAAGGACGGCAGGTATTATAGGAACATCCATGAGATAGGGAACCTGAAAGTACATGCTTGAGCTGAACTAACATGCATCAGCAGACTCTCAAAATGCACTTGATGAAGCATGTAGATGCAAGGTTAGGGATTTTCAGATTAACGATGTACCCGAGGACTGTCGAGGGTTGAGCGACATCACATGTCCTTCGGAAAACGTTGCCAACGTGCATGACTCCCACGGGGAGAAATCCAATCGGCAGGTACATTATTTTCTGGCGAGTCCCTGGTAGCAGTTCTGAAAAAGCTGACAGGGGTTTGCAATATTCAAACCCGCTATAGATACTGTCGATAGCAGTCTGTCCGTGAGCATTCTGACTGGGGTTTTGGTGATCACATAGACTAGGGCGATCGCCCTAGTGGCCATCCCACACCTTGCAGAATGCTGTGAATGTTCTGACCTACATAGGCACAGATATATTGCATCGGTTCAATGGTCTCTATGGTCTTAGAGCAATCCCTTCAACTCAGCTTTTGCCCTCTGCTCTGCACAGCCATTCTTTGAACGCCCTTAGCCAGAGGCATGTCTGTGGTGAGCACAGACTAATCCCTCCAAATAGGGCTGCTGAGGTGATACACAGGATAGTGATACACAGCGCTAGCTCTGCTGATGGGCACGGGATAGCGCCTTTCTAAGTATTCCCCTTTTTGACTAAAGAGGAATTTTCTTTAATCAAAAACACATTTGGTAACTCTATATTTCTTTGGGGTTCACCTTATCCTTCCTTAGGTTCAGATGCCGCACTTGAAGTGTCGATTGGCATCTTATATCAATTCCAAAAATTTGGGCTACAAATGGGGGGCCTCGCCCCCTTGTAGGGAACTGCGTTCCCCACCCCCCTCCTCAAATAATTCGTCGTTTTGATTTAGAGAATTGATATTACCAGGGTGAAATCTTTGCCATAGGCTGATTTCACAAAAAAGACTGGCCCCAACTCACGCAACAGTTTCCATAGAACGAAGAAGCGGCTCACCTGCCAAACGGACGTTTAGGTGAAATCAGCGGGAGGGTTCTGCGCATCCCCAACTCAGGATGAAATAAGAAAAAGGCACCTCTCGCACTGTTGACTGTTGAGAGATGCCTCCGGCGCAAATTTAATACAGTGCCAACTCAATTAAGGGCGATCGCCCCTGCCGTTCTAAGCGGTGTAAGATTCCTGCGACCACAAGAACGCTTGACGCTTAGCATTAATGCTTTTGATGTGTTTCTTCACCGTGTCTACGGTGATGTGCAGGGTTTCGGCAATGCGCTTATAGGTGTAGTTAACCTGGCGCAACAGCCACACTTCTGCTTCTCGCGGGGTCAAGCCATAGCGTTGCTTCTCAGACATAACGCGGTTCCGGGCCGACTGCATTTCGTCTTCTAGCGTGACCATCAAGCACGCGCCAGAAACAACTGACTCAAACCAGCGGACGCGTATGCGAATTGCGTTGGTGTCAGATAAATTAATGCGGTCTTCCAGAATGATGTTGAGAGAGCTGGACTCGGGGCGATCGCTGATGAGCAATTGGCAA
The DNA here is from genome assembly GCA_019359435.1 of Kaiparowitsia implicata GSE-PSE-MK54-09C. Lineage (GTDB taxonomy): Bacteria > Cyanobacteriota > Cyanobacteriia > Elainellales > Elainellaceae > Kaiparowitsia > Kaiparowitsia implicata. Next base: position 94,159 of record JAHHHI010000068.1, on the reverse strand, counting down.
ATCGACCAAATTTGCTCAGGCACCTGGGGTTGAGCGGTGTGGTCTGGTGCGATCGCCGCACGCAATTTCTGCGCTAGCTTGTTTTCTTTGAGAATGACACCGCGATCGCTCACCAGCATAATCCCATCGGGATAGCATTCGACAATCGCATCCATGATCTTGAACTCGTTCATTGTTGGGGGGGCTCCAATGAAACCGTATGTTTTTGAGTCAACCGGGTGACAGGGCTGTCCTGTAACCGAACTAGCAAAAAGTAACCTCTATAAGGCCTATCGATCGCGTGCAAACCATTCGGTAATGGTTCCGATGCAGTGGGGCGCACTGCCATCCGTTCTGTTGACCTGTTGTTATGAAACATCATCCATTCGGGCTAATCCGGACGGTATATGCCAATCTTTGAACTGTTCTCTCACCGTCGAAAATTTGAAGGGGCGATCGCCCCAATGCAGGCAGACGCTGAATCGTTAGAACGTCTTTCAATCAAGGGGCACGAGGCATCGGGCCAAGGATTTTGAGAGTAATCGCTTTCAAAATCCGCAACAATTTGTAACGACATCAGGCACTAGCTATCTATCAGGAATGGCGTCGAGTTTTATGCATGAGGGAGGATGAAATTTTGTCTATTCGGTTCTCCGCCCTCTTCGGTGTGGGGTTCGGCTATCCCCTCTGAAAGCGTACATACAACCGAACCCAGAGTTTGGGTTATGTTTTCTATCGTAGTAACAGCAGCGAGTTAATCATCGTATTTCGACTCGCTCAACACTCCATCTAAAACTCTACGATTGATACTTTTGAGGAGGCAACAACGTATGGCACTCGTACATTGGGAACCCATTCGTGAGATTGATTCGTTGCATCGTGAAATGAATCGATTGCTAGACGATGTATTTATCCCGGTTGCACGCCGGAACAACAACGGGTTTAGCTATGGGCCTGCCGTAGAACTCGAAGAAACCGAGAATGCGCTGGAACTGCGATTAGAGATTCCTGGCATGAATGCCGATGATCTGGATATTCAGGTCACAGCATCATCCGTCTCAATCAGCGGTGAACGCCGTACCGAAACCAAGACGGAACAGAAAGGTGTGTTCCAAACTGAGTTTCGCTATGGCAAATTCCAGCGGGTAATTCCGCTCCCGATGCGGATTAACAACCGCGAGGTAACGGCAAACTATATGGATGGTATTTTGCGTCTAACCTTACCTAAAGCAGAGGATGAACTCAACAAAGTTGTAAAAGTTAACCTGAGCTAAGGTTTCGGGTTTGTCGCACGATTGCGCGATCGCTCTGGATGCTGTCTAGGGCGATCGCGCCAACCATCCCATCAATATTCAAGCTCTAGAACTGCGCTCTTAATAAAGCAGCAGCTTTAGATAACAACCCAGATGATTACGATTTAGAGGATACTCCATGACAAAGATAGTAGGAATTGACCTCGGAACAACCAACTCCTGCGTGGCGGTGATGGAAGGTGGCAAACCTGTGGTTATAGCTAATGCTGAGGGGTTTCGAACCACGCCATCGGTCGTGGCCTATGCCAAGAATGGCGATCGCCTAGTAGGACAAATTGCCAAACGCCAGTCGGTCATGAACCCTGGCAACACCTTCTATTCTGTAAAACGCTTCATCGGTCGTAAGTATGACGAAGTCACGCAAGAGTCGAAAGAAGTTGCCTATAGTGTCGTGAACAACAACGGCAACGTTAAGCTAGACAGCCCGCAGCAAGGGCAACAGTTTGCCCCAGAAGAGATTTCAGCACAGGTATTGCGTAAGCTAGCAGATGATGCAGGTAAATACCTAGGTGACGCTGTAACCAAAGCTGTGGTGACGGTTCCCGCCTACTTCAATGATTCACAGCGACAAGCAACTAAGGATGCCGGACGCATCGCTGGGTTAGACATTGTTCGCATCATCAATGAACCTACGGCTGCCGCTCTGGCCTATGGATTGGATAAGAAAACCAGCGAAACTATTCTGGTGTTTGATTTGGGCGGCGGCACTTTCGACGTATCGGTTCTAGAAGTGGGCGATGGCGTATTTGAGGTGCTCTCGACCTCGGGCGACACCCACCTTGGTGGCGATGATTTCGACAAGGCCATCGTGGACTGGCTGGCAGAATCCTTCAAAAGAGACGAAGGGTTCGACCTGCGGCAAGATAAGCAAGCGCTTCAGCGGCTGACCGAAGCTGCCGAAAAAGCCAAAATTGAGCTGTCTAGCGTAACCCAAGCTACGATTAATCTGCCATTTATCACGGCGACACAGGATGGCCCCAAGCACTTAGAAATGACGCTGACGCGCGCTCAGTTTGATGCAATGACAGCAGAGTTGCTAAACCGCTGCCGCATTCCTGTAGAGCAAGCCCTAAAGGATGCCAAATTAGTGGCGGGCGATGTGGATGAAGTCGTGCTGGTGGGAGGGTCTACGCGCATTCCCGCTGTGCAAAGTTTGGTCACTCGTCTCATTGGGAAGGATCCCTGCCAGGGAGTCAACCCCGATGAGGTAGTGGCCGTGGGTGCTGCTATCCAAGCCGGGGTGCTAGCGGGGGATGTGAAAGACATTCTGCTACTGGATGTAACGCCCCTATCGCTGGGTTTAGAAACGTTGGGCGGCGTGATGACCAAGCTGATCAACCGCAACACCACAGTTCCTGTGAAAAAGTCGGAGGTGTTCTCTACGGCAGATGATGGGCAACTCAGTGTGGAAGTCCATGTGCTGCAAGGCGAGCGTGAAATGGCTGCAGATAATAAGAGCTTGGGCACCTTCAAGCTAGATGGCATCCCTCCTGCGCCGCGCGGCGTGCCGCAAATTGAAGTTACATTTGACATTGATGCCAACGGCATTTTGTCAGTCTCGGCAATGGACAAAGCCACGGGCAAGCGGCAGTCTATCTCAATCACCGGAGCCTCAACACTCGATCAGGGTGAAGTAGAACGGATGGTGCAAGAAGCCGAACGCAATGCTGAGAGCGATCGCCAGCGCCGTGACTGGGTAGAGGCAAAGAACACGGCTGATGCTCTGACGTATCAGGGTGAAAAGCAGGTACAGGAATTTGCTGATAAGATACCTGCTACCACTAAGCAGCATATTGAGCAGTTGATTCAAACCCTAAAGGAGTCTACCAACGGTGATGATTTGCATCGCCTTCAAACCCAGACCCAAGAACTGCAACAGGCGCTAATGCAAATTGGCAATGAAGTTTATGCTCAAGGAGCGGGTTCTTCCCCCAACCCGAACACCAATTCCCAAGCAGGTAATCAGTCTGGTGATGCTGACGTAATTGACGCTGACGTCGTTGAGAGCAAATAAATAGCTGAGTAGATAGCCCATTAGCTGAGTTAACGCGGGTGTGTAGTACCATGCCACACCTCCGCTTTTGCACTTGTCTACAAGCCAAACCTCTGAGTTAAACGTCAGTTTAGGACAAGAAGGTTTGAGCTTATTTTAACCTCAAGTTAGTCAAACTCAGGTCAGTTAACGTTAGTTCGGAAAATGCATAAAGCCGTGCTGCCCACAACTCGGGCAGCACGGCTTTGCATTGTTTCAGCCCGCAGCGCGGTGCTGAAACAACGCTGTCGAACTGACGTTGACTAGAGAGTTTTCAGCAGGTTTTTCCCAGGCAATCTATGCTCACTACGTTGCACTAAGATTGGTGCTCTGCAACGGGGTCTGCCACATATCGAAACGTGGGCTCGGAGTTCCAAGGACCCCGCTGATCGGTTTCACCATTGGTTGACAAGTTGTAGTAGAGGTCTACTGTTTCGTCAGGCTGAACGTTTCCAAAGAAGGGATCGTCTAGCTTCCCTAGTGAATTCAACGCTTCCATGAACATCTTGGTATGAGAAATCTCACGCGTCAGTAGATGGACTAGGGCCTTCTTGGTGCCTTCGTCAGGAGCCAGCTTAATCAACGCTTCATAGGTTTGACGTGCCCCGGCTTCAGCGGCGATATTCGCCCTTAAATCACGAACAACATCGCCACCTTCATTTAAGTAAGTTGCTGTCCAAGCACTGCCTTGGCTGTCTAGGAAGTGTGGGCCAGCGCCTCGCACGGCAAACAGCGAGCTTTGAAAAGCAGGTGTCTGATCCACATTTTTGGTGTGGGCTTCAATCATTTTGCCGACCATTTCTAAATGGCCAAATTCTTCGATTGCAATATCCTGAAGCATGTCTCGAATGCCTGCGTCTTCAATATGGAAAGACTGCACCCAATATTGCAAAGCGGCAGAAAGTTCGCCAGTGGCTCCACCAAATTGTTCGAGTAGAAGTTGGGCAAAACGTGGATTTGCCTCATCAACCTTAACGGTGTGGAGCGCTTCTTTTTTGTGAAAAAACATGCTGAAATTCCTTGCTGTGAATTGAGCTAGCTTCGAAAGTATTTGTTCGCGGCTTTTCTCAGCTTTTTCTCAAAATAAGAGATTAACTGAATCATCGAATCAGTGATGCGATAGTTCGATCATAGATCTCTTAAATACAGCTCAACCTGCCTCAAAAGAGTGAGGTCTCAAAGGAGTTCGGGTTAAAAGATTTATTCTAAGATTCTCAACACTCATTTCTCTACCCTGTGAGGTAGTGAAAGGAAAAACCCTATACCGCTTGAAGTGTTGGCTAATGTATTGATTAGCCTGGAATCCTTGCACAGAGAGGGCTATGAAATATAGATTGTCCTCACCAACTTAATAATTTTGTTTGATAGGTCTGCTTTTTGTGACAAGCCTTAGCTAGACCTGCACTGTGGTACATATTCATAACAACCGCATTACGCTTTTAGGTCATTGCAGCGGTTAATTTATTGAGCAAGTATTTTGTGGAATGTTCGTGCTGTGGGCGTTTCACGAAGGATATAAAGATCGATTAGCGCTTCAAGTGCTCTAGCAATTCAAATTGAAGCGTCTAAGTTTGCAGCATGGGGCGGACATAGACCCCACACAAAATAATGCCCTGAGTATCGCTATCTGGCGATCGCCCAAAAATCTCAATACCTTAAAAAATACTGCCTAGCATTGCCAGCAAAATAGCACTGGCTACAAACAGTGACAGCTTAACCCAATATGTGGCAGGGGCCTTAGCGGCGCTACTTGCAGCGGGCTAGCCTCAGCCCTGCATCACCCGGTTATAGAGGGCTAAGCAAAATATAGGAACTACCAGGCAAATAAACAGGACAGGCTCAACATTCATACGCTAACTCTAATGCGAAGCGAGTGAGTAGATTCTGGCTGAGGCAGGCCGTAGATACGTTCCGGAAAGATGCGGAACTTGCGCGATCGTCACTATACTCACAGTATTTGTACTCAGCAAATCTAGGGCGATTGATTCACATAACTTAACGATGGTTTTGCTGACATCCGCTGACCTCCGTTTAGGGCACGTGTTTAATCAACGCAGCTATGGGTTCACGGGTAGTGCGTCAGATTAATGCTGGGGATGTCGCAGCCTAAATGCTTGGCTAAGTCAGTCTGCTTGTCTATAGGCTTTATTGGGAGAAAATGATGCTGCCTACCGATCAGGATTTGATTCGCCAGCAAGCGCTGGCTGCACTCATTGCAAGTTTTATTGCTCAAGGGCATCCTGAAGAATATGCCAAACATATGGCGATCGCTACTATTTTTCAGGCTGATTTAGAACTGCGAAATGCGCAACTAACTCGCTTGCTGGGCTGGTTACAGCAAACACACCCTACCGTTTATCCCAAAGCGCTGCACCTTCTTGATGCAACCCGCACTGAGTTTGAGCAGCGCGTGCAAGCCTAAGTCAGCGATTAGCCAACGGATTTAGCGAGTGCCTAGAGTCGTTCTTCATCCCCTCTGTTAAAGGGTTTGAGCCTTATTGCTGTACAGTTTTTAGGCGTCTCATGAAGAGGGAACGCGTGTAAAAAGCTCGCCGTTCTATGTAAACCTCTGCAACAGGGTCTGGATTTTTCATTGGTAGCGCTGAATTAATAGTGGATGGTCTGCATGAATGCGAGTTCAATAGCGCTAGGGTGCGTGTATTTGTACCGCTCAATCGTTTACGCCGATTATTCACGCAGCCACGTTAGTTCATTCCGCAATACCCGATTTGGAGAGCCCCCATGCCAACGGATTACATGTTATTTGTTCATGGTGTTAAAACCCGCAGTAAGGAAGAATTCCGAAAATCTGCGACGCAGTTGTCAGACGGCATCGCGTTGGGAATCAGCAATCCCACTAGAACGGTGAAGCCTATTTGCTTCTTCTGGGGAGACCAAAGTAAAGATGCGCAAGATAAATTAGTTCACGGGTTTAAGCATTCAGAGGAGAAGTGGAACCAATTTTGGTTTCGAGATTTTCGTACTGAGCAGATTTTGGAGTTTGTTGGCGATGCCGCACTGTACCTCAGTCGTCATGTAGGGTCTAACGTCGTGCGGGCCTTTCATCAACAGGTGCTGCAAGATGGACTGAAAGACGCTAGCGCTGAGGCGGGCGATCGCCTGCATCTAATCACCCACAGCTGGGGCACTGTCATCCTGTTCGATATTTTGTTTGCACGACGCTGGGAGGACGAAAGGCTCGACCAAGACACCAGCACCCGAGACATTCGCCAGTGCGTGCAAGATATTCGCAACACCTTCTTTGGGCTAACGCCTAATCCAGGACGGGGCATCCCCCTTGCCAGCATTCATACGATGGGGTCGCCCATTGCCTTGTTCACCTTGCTGAAGCTGACTGGGGAAAGTAGCCACGACCTTAGCCCTCGGCTAAACGAATTGGTGAAAAATCTCTACGATTCGCGAGAGGGAAAACCGCTACCCTGGCGCAACTTTGCGCATCCGGGTGACCCCATTGCCTACCCGCTGGAGGGCCTGTTGCCGCAATTGCTGCAGCAGGGAGCTAGTCAAGATTATGTGCAGATTGAGGATGTGGTGCAGGGCGATCGCTTCCCGAATCGATTGCGGAATCTAGGGAATCTGCTGCCCTTTACGCGTCAGCGCTTGCTTCCCTTGCTGAGTGGGGGCGACGCTCACGGTAGCTATTGGAGCAGCGCCGCTGTGGCCCAGTCTATCGGCAGCGTGATTCAGGCTTCGATGGACTCGTAATGAAAGCACGGCTCGCTCTTGCTATAGTTCAGTCAAAACGGAAATCCACGCTTTAGAATGGCAATTAACCCGGGCGGGTGAATTCACCTTGAGCCCTATGTCTGCATACTAGAGCAACACGCTATCTTGTCAGCGGCAGTCTTAAGATTAGCCAGAATCAGCCATAATTCTGGCGGCGCAACGGCAGGGTTCCTACGCCGCAAGGTTTTAGGATTTAGTATTAAGGCTGGTCTCGGACAGCACCGCATGCCGATAGCGTGATTTTGTTTTATTACTGTCCACTTAATCATGAGTTGATCTCGCTATGAACACCCCTGCTCAGTCTGACCGCGTCCTCATCTTCGACACCACCCTCCGCGATGGAGAGCAATCTCCGGGTGCCACCCTAAACGTGGACGAGAAGCTGGCGATCGCCCGTCAACTGGCACGACTGGGTGTAGACGTGATCGAGGCGGGGTTTCCCTTTGCTAGCCCTGGCGACTTTGAGGCCGTGCAAAAAATTGCTGACCAAGTGGGGACGCCCGATGGCCCCACGATTTGCGGTTTAGCGCGCGCCACCAAACACGATATCGAGGCAGCGGGCAAGGCAATTCAGCCTGCGGCAAAGGGGCGAATTCATACCTTTATTGCTACCTCCGATATTCACCTGGAATATAAGCTGCGCAAGACCCGTCAAGAGGTGTTGGAGATTGCGCCAGAAATGGTGGCCTATGCCAAAACTTTTACCAATGATGTGGAGTTTTCGCCAGAAGATGCCGGACGCTCTGACCCAGAGTTTTTGTATGAGATGCTGGAGCGGGCGATCGCCGCGGGCGCAACGACCGTCAACATCCCTGATACGGTGGGATATTTGACCCCTAGCGAATTTGGCACGTTGATTAAAGGCATTAAAGACAATGTGCCCAACATCAACCAGGCCATCATCTCTGTTCACGGTCACAATGATTTGGGCTTGGCAGTTGCTAATTTCCTAGAAGCCGTGAAGAATGGCGCACGTCAGTTGGAATGCACCATCAACGGCATTGGCGAACGGGCGGGCAATGCCGCGCTGGAAGAATTGGTAATGGCGATGCATGTGCGGCGGTCGTTCTACAATCCTTACCTTGGACGGCCTGTAGAGTCGGAGGAGCCGCTGACCAACATCGATACGCGCCAGCTCTACAAAACCTCACGCTTAGTATCAAACCTAACGGGCATGCTGGTGCAGCCCAACAAAGCCATTGTGGGTGCCAATGCCTTTGCCCATGAATCTGGTATTCATCAAGATGGCGTGCTGAAGCACAAGCTCACCTACGAAATCATGGATGCCCAGTCCATTGGCCTTACCGACAACCAGATTGTGCTGGGCAAACACTCGGGGCGCAATGCCTTTCGCACTCGCCTCAAGGAATTGGGCCATGAAATGGCAGACCAAGAGCTAAACCGCGCTTTCTTGCGGTTTAAGGATCTGGCTGATAAAAAGAAGGATGTGACCGACTGGGATCTAGAAGCCATCGTCAACGATGAAGCCCAGCAGGTGCCAGACTTGTTCCGCCTAGAGCATTTGCAGGTGTCTTGTGGCGATCACGCCCGCCCTACCGCCACCGTTACGCTTCGCACGCCCGACGGTGAAGAGTTGACAGATGCGGCGATCGGCACTGGCCCAGTAGATGCGGTCTACAAAGCGATTAACCGAGTGGTGGATATTCCCAATCAGCTGATCGAGTTCTCGGTGCAGTCTGTTACCGTCGGCATTGATGCAATTGGCGAGGTTACTATTCGCCTTAAGCATGAAGACCTCCTGTTTGCAGGGCATGGGGCCAACACTGACATCATCGTGGCGTCGGCTCAAGCCTATATGAACGCCCTCAACCGCCTCTATGCAAGTTTGCAAAACGGGCGATCGCTCCATCCTCAACATGATGAAGTTGCCTCAGCAGTGAAATAGTGATACCTAACCAACGTCAGTTTGGGTGAAGACCGTTTTGGGGCACCGTGCATCGCGCAGCGCCCCAAAACCCTCAATCAAAAAAACTCAAAAAAACCTCAGTATGCTCTGCGCGACGCGTAGAGCACACTGGGGGTTTGAGCTTATCCCGAACTCAGACTAAAACCATTTTGTTCGTAACGTCGGCAAGAACGGGGATCGTTGTTTCGCCCCGCGCGACGGAACAAAACAACGATCTCGAACTCACATAGATCTGAAAAACTGAGAGCTATGCGCAATCTTTCTAACGGCGAACCCCTGACTGCCGCGCTCGCTGCATCAGTCGTTCTTCGTAGCGCTGCAGCAGGCCGTGGTTTTGCTGGTTCATTTCATACAGCGCTGGGTCACGCTGATAGTCATACCCATCGTTGCCATTTGGCTCTTGCCCTGGATCAACAGCATTAGGCGGTGTGTAGGCCAGATTATTGGGCTGCTGTGGCTGCCCTGACCGCGGCACTTGCTGCTGATTATAGGGTTGCTGATTGTAGGACTGAGTAGGCGCTTGTTCGGGAGCCTGTCCGGGAGCCTGTCCAGCGAAGGGCTGTGGGTTCTGCCCCTGAGCCCCATAGGGTGGGTGCTGCGGCACCTGCTGTTGGACGTAGCCAGTGGAGGGCTGTGGTGCAGGAGTAGCCGGATAGCCCGCAGGCGGCTGGTTAGACGGATAACCCTGGCTTTGCATGGGATTAGACGGCGTGCTCTGGGGATAGCGCTGCTGCTCTGTTTGAGGTTGAGCCACAGGGTTGCCTAGCGGAGCGTTGTCCATCGGCGCGCTGCTAATAGGAGGGCTTGATGCAGGCTGCTGCTGATTTGGGCTGGTGCCCACGCCAGCAGGTTGGGTGTTGTGGTCAGGCTGATAGACGCCGCGTACTAGCGCTTCGTAAGCGTTGTCGATTTTCAAGCTTTCGCTAAATTCAGGTAATCGCTCAGCTTGCTCTTTGGTAAAGCCAACCGTGTAAACACGCTCACTATTGCTATCAATGCGCGATCGCCCCACAGGCAGCAAAATCTTCTTGCCAAAGCCCCAAAAGCCTAGGTCTACAACCAAATAGCGGAAGTGACCCTCGTGGTCAACTAGTAGGTCGTGGACGCTGCCAATCTTGTTATCGTCAATATCAGCGTAAACGCTTAATCCTTTGATATCGTATCCACCAAATGTGTCTTCATAATGGGGATCGAAATCCTTGATCTTCATCAAAACCATGGAGTAGAGCTCCTTAATTCTTGTGTGTTTTCGTGTGTCATCCGATGCGATCGCACTCAGCGATCGCATCGGATCAAAGAGCCGCGTTAACTAACTACCCTATTTGCGATAATCCGTTTGCGCAGGTGCCTCAGGCTCACGATAGATAGCAGGGCCTGCAGTTGTGCTGCGCCGATCTCTACCGGCTAAGCCACCTAAGCCTAATAGACCAATTAGCCCCAACCAACCCCAATTGAATTCGATTTCTTCACCGAATGCTTCGACGGTTTCCGTTCCCGCAGGAGCATCTGCTTCTTGGGAGACAGCGGGCAAAGTCATGGGGGCGATCGCTAGTCCTAACGACAGCATTCCAACACTCATTAATCGATACAATGCTAAACGTTTCATGTTCTAGTTCCTCGTTATTCAAACAGCATCAATACAAAAATCGTCAATTGAACTTAATCCGTGGACTATCTTAGAAGCATTGTGCTTCTTGATAAGCAAAATCTGGGGAATACAGCTCACAAGCATCAGTCTAAATGTGCCAACTTGATAGCTCATCCATATCTGCTTTGCAATTCCTTTGCAATTCGCAAATATAGCCTTAAGTTAATGGGCTGGAGCAACTTTGAGCGTCCTAATCAATGGTTTTGTAGTGAATTAGATTTAACTTCAGCTCACTAGCTATACTATCGAGGGAAGAGGTGCTAATGTATCGACCTCTGGCTGTAACTTAGAACTGGTCTTCCATTACCGCAGGATTAGACCCATTGCAGCACCCACTCTCTCGAAATGCGGAGGGGCGATCGCTCAGAATTCAATACAGACATCTCAACAAAGGCTTTGACAGCGCCTGGCTATCAGCCCTACTCTGGGTGTTACTATCTTGAACAAAATAAATAGCCGCGACCGTTAACAGCCATAACCGTTAACAGTCATAACAGTCGGTGGGATTCTTACTGTCAGAGCAGATTCCACTCCGACTTTATTTGGCCGCGCGCCCATTTATGAAACACTTATGAAATTAGTATAGGAACTGCCCCGATTGCGGCGCTCCGAACCAGAGGGCTTTCTTGAGCCCGTGCAAGTTATAAAATCATTATGGATGAATCTCTTCGTCAACTTGTGGCTGAGGCCTGCAGCCATTCTCCCGGTAGCGTTAGGCGACAACGCGCCCTTACTCGCATTATTCGCCTGACCTCCAAAAAACTGTGGCGAGAATCAACCCCCCACTACGAAGATGCGCTGCAACAAACCTGGGTCTATTTCTGCCAAAATATTTGTGAGGCCAATACCGCTGATCATCCCTACGATCCAAGCCGGGGCGCGGTTTCTACTTGGCTTAACGCCTATCTCAAACGGCGACTGCAAGATGGCTACATTCGTGACCAAGAAACCCGACACCGCACTGCGCCTGCTAAAACGTTCTCTAGCGATCCCGATCATCCCAAGAACCCAGTCGAGGACGTAGCTGCGCCGCCGGACTTGCCGCCTATTTTAGAGACGGTGCAACAGTGGGTTGAGCGCGATGCATCAGGAGACCTGTGCGCCACACATATTGAAGGGCATCCTCAGGTCAATTGCCAAACCTTGATTCTGCGGCGGATGCCGCCAGAGCAAAGCTGGAAAGACCTGTCTGCGGAATTTGGTCTGCCAATCTCTACCCTCAGCAGCTTTTATCAGCGGCAATGTTTGCCAAGGTTGCGTAAATTCGGTGAATCGGAGGGATATCTATAAAGGAGGTTTGGCACTATGGTTTACAACACAGATTTTTCTCTCACGCTACCGATTACACGAGACGCTTTACTCAGATCAGAGCAATTTGCGCTACGGCAACCGAGTCCCCACAAGGCTGCTCAGGTGAAGCACAATACCCTGGCGGTTCAAGCGGTTCATGCTTATTTACAGCTGATGGGTGTGGCTACAGACCTGACCGCTGGCGATAGCTGGAATCCGGTGGTGCAACTCTGGGCCGACACGGCAGATTTAGAAGTGTCTGGGATAGGACGGTTGGAATGTCGGCCTTTGGTGATTGCGGGGCGTGAAGTCCCGGTGCCGTTGAGCTGTCCGATTCCGCCAGAGGTGTGGGGCGATCGCATCGGGTATGTAGTGGTTCAACTCAATGAGGCCGCCCGCGAAGCAGAGCTTCTCGGCTTTAGCCCGTCTGCAGCAGTGGAAGATTTGGCCTTGAATCAGCTTCGACCGATTGAAGACTTAATGACGCATTTGGCGGCGTTGCAGACGCAGGCGAGTCCTCAGCCAGTTTGGGCGACTTGGGCGACGTTAGGACAATGGTTGCAGGGACTGGTGGATGCTGGGTGGAGCACGGCTGAGTCGGTGCTCAATCCGCCCCAGTTGGGCTATGCCATGCGAAGCGCCCCAACGGCAGAGTCGCCAGCGCTGGCGTTTGCCACTCGCCAAGCCAAGCCCCTTGATGTAGGAGTGCCGCTGGTGTTGGTGATGGCATTGAGTCCTGATTCGGGTTCTCCTGAGCTGCTGGGGGATGCGTCGAGTGGGGCGGTGCAGCAGGCCGAAAATCGCTACCCGATGCCTGCTGAATCCAGCCAGCCTCCCGCTAGCATTGACATGGTGGTGCAGGTGCATCCAGTGCAAACGGCAACGCTGCCCCAAGATGTGATGCTGCAAGTTTTGGATGAGACGGGTGCAGAGTTTTTGGCGGCGCGATCGCACGCCGAGGATGATTACATCCAGTTGCAGCTTAGCGGTGCGCTGGGTGAGCGGTTTCAAGTGCGGGTGAGTCTGGGCGATCGCACCGTGACCGAATTCTTCCAAATTTAGCCCGTTGCGTTTCAATTTTGTTCAAGACTTGAACACCAACCTTAAGCAACACACCGTATCCGGTTCTGCCTGGGGCAAGCCACGGATGGAATTGCGACGCAGCGCCACAATGTGACAGCATGATTTCCTATGGGCAAGCTGGTCAGCTTAAAAATTGGGGCAGGAAGTTTTGAGATCGGCTTTCCTGTGGTGATGCAGTTGGCCGATGAGGCGGATGATGACAATGCGTTGACTGTGCGCCCCGTCGCTGAACTCACCGGATCGCTGCCCCCCATGCCAGACCTTCCGCTGGCCTATGAGGCATGGCGATCGCACTACCGGCAGTTGGGAGATGTGACGCGTCTGAATGCGCCTAAAGAGCAGCACACCAATGTGTCTCGCGTCGCGCAACAGCAGGCCTGTCTGAATGCAGCCTATCAACTGAGCGATCGCCTTAATCAGTGGTTGCAAAGTGCGCCGTTTCGACCCCTGAGAGAAAAGTGGTTAGAAACGCTGCACCCCACTGACGCCATTCGGGTGCTGATTCAAACGCCAGATGCGGCATTGCGGCGGCTGCCCTGGCATGTGTGGGATGTATTAGACCGCTATCCCAATGCGGAGGTGGCGCTTAGCGCGGCCAGCTATGAACGTCCGCCCCAGCCAGTAGAACAGGCCACGGAGAAAGCCCCTACCGTCCGCATTCTGGCGATTTTGGGGGATGATACAGGGCTCGATGTGGCGGGCGATCGCGCCCTGCTAGACCAGTTGCCCCACAGCCATGTGCAGGTATTGGTCAAGCCCCTGCGCCAAGATCTAACCGATCAGCTGTGGGAGCAACCATGGGACATTTTGTTCTTTGCAGGCCATAGCGCAACTGATGCCAGCGGCGATACGGGCACCTTGGCAATCAACTCTACCGAACAGCTGACCTTAGCAGAATTGCGCTATGGCCTGCGCCATGCTCTAGCGCATGGGCTGACCTTAGCGATCTTTAACTCTTGCGATGGGCTAGGTCTGGCGCGCGAGCTAGCGGATCTCCATATTCCCCAGCTCGTGGTGATGCGCGAGCCGATCCCCGATGTGGTGGCGCAAACCTTTCTGCGCTATTTCTTAACGGCATTTTCTCGCGGCGGCACGCTCTATAAAGCTCTGCGCAATGCCCGCGAACGCCTGCAAGCGCTGGAAGATCGCTTTGTCTGCGCGACCTGGCTGCCGGTGCTGGTGCAAAATCCAGCAGTGCGTCCCCCAACGTGGGCGCAATTGGCAGGCTACGGATCTGAACAGTCATCTACCCCAGCATCAGGACCAGTCTCAAAAGACTTATCGCCGCATCCGAAGCGATCCGCGTTGCTTAAGCGTTGGCGCGGTCTTTTCCCAATCATTCCTACTGGGCTCAGTGCAGCGGCGGGGGGGGCCGTCTTGCTGCTGCGGCTAGCTGGTGGGTTAGAAGCACTCGAACTGGCGGCGTTTGACCAGTTTATGCGCTGGCGGCCAGCCGAGTCAATCGATTATCGCGTCCTCATCGTTACGATCGATCAGCAGGAGCAACAGCGGTTTGGCAACCCCAGCCGCACTCCACCCGAATCTATTACGGATGAACATTTGAGTCGGGCGATCGCCCGTCTACAAACAGCAGACCCCCGCGTGATCGGCTTGGATATTTATCGAGATTTGCCTGTCGATGCAGCAAGACCTGAACTGGCTGCAGCTTACGCGCAGGATTCGCGCATCATTGGGGTCTGCAAAGGCGTTGACGAGTCTGGCGAGGGCATTGCGGCCCCTCCTAATTTGCCGATGGAGCAAGTTGGGTTTAGCGACTTTGCGCCTGATCCCCATGGGGTTATCCGGCGGCAGCTTGTCTCAAAGCTGGATCAAGAGATGGACCCCGAAGCGCCCTGCTTAACCACGGTGGCCTTCAGCACCCAGCTTGCATTCCGTTATCTGCATGGGGAGCCGGGAGAGGGCGGAAGCGCCCCGCACCAGTTGCAAGAGGCGCTATTGGAGTTGATTCAGCGCCATGCCCTGCACCATCGTGGAGGATATCGCTACGGGGACGGTGGCTATCAGCTCTTACTCAACTATCGCGCGCACCCACAGCCATTTGAGACGGTTTCACTGACGAATCTGCTTGAAGGGCGCGTGAATCCTGAAGCAGTGCGCGATCGCACGGTGGTGCTTGGGGTCACGGCCGTCAACTCCTTAACCGGGGCTGACGACCTGCATCCCACTCCGCTGGGTCAGATGCCCGGAGTGGTGGTGCAGGCGCATATGGCTAGCCAGTTGGTCAGTGCAGTGCTGGATAGGCGATCGCTCCTTCGCCTTTGGCAGCCCGCAGTGGAGACACTCTGGGTCGTGGGTTGGTCGCTAGCTGCCGGGCTAGCCACAGTGTGGATGCGCGGTATCCAATGGGGTTGGAGGGCGATCGCCCGTCTGTTTTTTTTCTTTGGCGCGTTCAACCTGACGCTAATTGCAACAAGTTTATTGCTGTTTCTGATCGGATTCTGGGTGCCGGTTGTGCCTGCGTTAATGGGAGGAGCGATCGCCAGCACCGTTATTCATCTCTTTAACCTCCTGAATCAAGGATCTCAACCACGCTGTCTCCGTCGCTAATGGCTCTCTATCACAGATAAAACACAGATGAGTCATCGGTGAGAAAGGCCCTAAAATGCCGCACGAAGAGCGATAATCCTGTCAAGTAAGACCCGCAAAATGCCAGCATCTCTCCTTAGATAGAGACGGAAAGTGTGACAAACGATACTAGCTATCGGTGTCCAGAATGCGTTAGAACTTGAAAGAGTTAGATATTTAGCGAATTGTGCACAACTTCTGGCTGCAAGCAGCCATAGGTTTTGGCGTAAGACCATAATATCGAGAGCTTTCAAGGCTTCTACTTGTGATTTCTCTCGTCGAATGATGAGCGTTTTAAATCCAATCCCAATCTGATGCTCAGTAGGATTAGCCTAGCGAAGCCTAAGCGGAATTTATAGATTTAGAAATCTTGAATGTGACAACGCTTCGGCAAATCGCAAATTGCGAGAGGTTGGCTTTTAGTATCAACTAAAGTTGATTGATACATAAAGTTGGCGGACACAATATTTGATTATGTTCACATCAGTTGTTTTTGTAAACGTTCGACGCGAGAAATAGTTAAGTAGCTAAGTGGATAAAGTAAGTAGTTTAAGACTCTAAGTTTCTTAATAGATTAAGTGGTCTTCAAATCGGTTCACCTGTAGTTTTGTTAGCATCCATGACACGTTGTAAGCATTTATTCAGTTCAATGGCTCAGCGATCTTTTAGATCTATGCTTCGTCTACGCACGCTGGGAATAGGCACGGTGGCAGTGGCGATCGCCAGTTGCACAACCAATATGCCTACTCAATCAGAGGCATCTCCTAGTCCGGCTGATGCGCCTACGGTCGCAGTAGACCCCAGTTCTGCTGAGGCTCAAACCGGCGAATTGGCAGCAGAGGGGCAAGGGCACAGCGTTCAGGCGGTGACGCTGGTAGAAAATCTAGAACATCCCTGGGGCATGGTGTGGCTTCCCGATGGCGCGATGCTGGTGACCGAGCGCCCTGGGCGGCTGCGAATCATCCGTAACAATGCGCTAGAGCCCAATCCTGTTGCTGGGGTGCCTGAGGTGTTAACCGCAGGGCAGGGCGGCTTGCTAGATATTTCGCTGCATCCCCAGTTCGAAGATAATGGCTGGGTTTATTTCACCTATGCCCACGGCACGTCAGATGCCAACCGCACCCGTGTGGCGCGGGCGCAGTTCGACGGCTCTAGTTTGTCAAACTGGACAGTAATTTTTGAGGTGGATCGCAACAAGCCCGGCGGGCAGCATTTTGGCTCGCGCATGACTTGGCTTCCTGACGATACGCTTCTAGTGTCCTTTGGCGATGGGGGTAACCCTCCCGTCCGATTGGATGGAGATTTAATTCGCAACCAAGCGCAGAACCGAAACAGCCGTCTGGGAGCAGTCGTACGCATTAACGACGACGGCTCTATTCCGGTCGATAATCCGTTTGCCGATGCTTCGGATGCTGATCCAGCTCTATGGAGTTATGGGCATCGCAATATTCAAGGTCTAGTGCGCGACCCTGAGACAAACTTAGTGTGGTCTACAGAGCACGGCCCACGCGGGGGGGATGAACTTAATGTGATTGAGCCAGGTAAAAACTACGGTTGGCCTGTGGTGACGCAAGGCCAGGAATATTCAGGCGGGCCGGTGTCGAGTGAACAGTCGCGCCCAGGCATGGTCGATCCCCTGCTAGTGTGGACACCGTCTAAAGCCCCATCTGGATTGGAAGTCTATCGGGGCGATCGCTTTCCCCAATGGCAGGGGCATCTATTTTCGGGTGGGCTAGTCACTCAGGATGTGCGCCGTATTGAGGTCGATGCTTCTGGAACTGTGGTCGCACAAGAGGCGATCGAGATTGGGCAGCGTGTACGCGATGTGCGCCAAGGGCCAGATGGGTTGCTCTACGTGCTGACCGATGAATCTAATGGTCGCTTGATTCGACTAGAACCCACCGACGGTTAAACAGCTTAGAGACAGAGCATATATAACAGAGCGCAAACACCCCATCGACCCACCATCAACCCGATCGATAGACGCTGTCGAAATATACGGCTCCTGATCTGATCTGCGGTCTAAATCCAAACGTTTTGGAATATCGCGCTTTATGGGATGTTCCAAATCTGCTAATACTCAGCACCAAAAAGCCCACTTGTTCTAGTGTTTAGGGCTGGAACAAATGGGCTATGAGGTTTCAGTTTAGTTAAATGTCAGCAGGATTAATTGAGAGGGGCTTTTAATCCTTAAAGACTAAATAACACATGGTTTACATTGACTGTGAGCAACCTACCTGTGTTCCTTTGCAGACCAGGATTTGATTATCTGAACAAGGCTTCTTACTGGCACTCCACATAAGCAGGCGTGCAAGGGGGGTTCTTCATTTGCATGTCGCCCATGCGTGCTGATTCAACAGACATTAGGGTAGAAGCGCTAGCAGCAAATGAAGACAGTAGAACAATGGCAGAAACTAGAAAACTCATAATCCCTCTTTTGATAGATGCGACCTTTCAACCCTATATTGGCCTATGGTTCTGCTAATGCAGATCCGGGCAAATAACCAAAGTTGGCTCGAAAAACTAAGTAAAGACTAGGGCATTTGCTGAGGGTACGTCCAAGGGGGCTAAGACGAATCTCTCAATACTTCTCTAAAATCCTCTCACACGCACCAAACAAGCCTTGAGCTAGTTGTTACAGAATGAAGTACGATAACTCTAAACAAGTCATGATTAGGCGTTGACCTCTCTTTACTTAGTCATGTCCTACGGTAGGATTACCTAAAACGTAAGCATTTGATGTGGGAGCTGTGCCGAGTCGAGTCCTGAACTCTTGAAATCTCAGCCTTAAAATCTCAGTTCGGTTAAAGAGGTTCTTGCGTCTCTCGAACTCACGTTGCTTGTTCTACAGCTAAGTCAAAGCCATCGGGCAAGATAGCGTGTTCGAGCTGTGCGCCGTTTAAATTAGCGTTCCACAAATTGGCTTGTCGCAAGTTTGCACCTCGCAGGTCTGCATTTTGCAGGTTTGCATTGCTAAGATTAGCCATGCCAAAGTTGGCCCGGCCTAGCTTGGCATAGGTTAGATTGGCTTGAGTGAGCGACGCTTCTCTCACATCCGCTTCAGTGAAATTAGCGCCTCGAAGATTGGCTGAATAAAGGTTAGCGCCAATCAGGTTAGTGCCGATCAGGGTGGCATCAATGAGAGTGGCATGGCTTAGGTTTGCCATGCAAAGGTTTGCCATGCTGAGATTAGCGCGAGATGCATTCGCGTAGTATAGGGTGGCTCCGATTAAGTTTGCGAGCGATAAAATTGCCAGACTGAGGTTGGTCTGGCGCAGATCGACTTCGCGTAGGTTGGCTTGGGTCAGCGTCGCTTCGCGCAAGTCCGCTTGGCTGAGGTTGGTGCCGTAGAGATGGGCCTGACTAAGATTGGCGGTATATAGACGGGCTTGGTGCAGGTTGGCACGATTGAGGTTGGCGTCTCGCAAATTAGCCAGGGAGAGATCGGCGTGGCTGAGGTTGGCGTGATTAAGGTTAGCCTTTTCGAGAATGGCTTCACGTAGATTGGCGTGGCGTAGGTCAGCCATAGCCAAGGTTGCCAAGGTCAAGTTGGCGCGGCTTAGATTAGAATCTGCTAGGTTGGCCTCGCGCAGGTCTGCGCCCAGTAAGTTGGCCTCTTGCAGATTGGCTTGCTGCAGATCAGTTGTGTAGAGAATCGCTTCTTTGAGGTTGGCACGACACAAGTCGGCCTGCCGCAAATCTGCCATGCACAAGTCTACGTAGCTGAGCGCACCGTCTTGCAGGTTTGCCTGGTTGAGGGCTGCTTCTCGTAGGTTCGCTCGGTTTGAGGTCGAGGCGGCGAGGTTTGGGTTAGCTTGATTCATTTCGCGCCAGTGGTTCCAGGTTGAAGCGCCTTGTTTTAACCGCAAGAGATGCTCTTGATTTGCCATATACACCCCGTTTGGCGATCGCCCTATTTTCACCAATCACCAATTCGGGCGATCGCCCGACATCTCTCTGACAGGTGGTAGTCCAGGTCTCCGATAATACAGAGATGTGAACCAAACAAACTATCTCAAGACATGAGCGTTTCAAACGAGTATTCCCGTTTATTTGCTAAAAGCAAGCAAGTGCCATGTGCGAGTTGCGCCAAGGGTGCGGTGACGTTTGGAACTGCTCACATGACAATCGGCAAAAATCTCAGTTTCCATCCTGGTTTGAAGGTGAGAGAGATTGTTTAAGGGATTTGAGCTTGTCCTAACTTCATGCTGATATAACGTCAGTTCGGTTTTATGCATTTGCCAAACTGGCGTTGATTAAGAGGGATTTAAAATTGGGTTGTCCTATTTAAAATTGGGTTGTCCTAGATGGGAAATAATAGGTGGGGCATGAGCGCAGCCATCATTCTTTGAATACCACTAGCGAAAATTATCAGAGCGGCAGGACACAAATTAGCCTCCTGAGCCAGGGCTAACGTTTTAACTTGGACTGAGTGGAGATCCACGGCGAGGGCAAGCAGATTCCGTTAAAATAACGTAGCAATCACTTGGATTTGGCGAGTGTCATTGAGTGCCTTAGGTTAGGGAAAGATCCTCAAACTCTTGGTTTTGGGTGATTTCTACTGTTTTAAGTCGGTTGTATGACGAGCTTATTCCCCAACCAACTGCTGAGTTGGGCGTGTGGTTCAAGTGATTTTTTCTGCACTCGCCAATTTAATTGTTGCAGGGAAGGGGCGACTCCATAGTGGGAGGGTGAGGATTGCCAGAAGAATACGGCATCAATTACTACAGCTTTTTAGGCGTAACGACGGATGCGTCTGTGCAGGATATTCGTCGAGCCTATCGGGAGATGAGTAAACTCTATCATCCTGATACGACGACTCTTCCAGCGGCGGTGGCGATCGCTAAGTTCCAGGACTTAAACGAAGCCTATGCTACGCTTAGCAGTCCTGATCGGAGGGCTGCGTACGATTTGGCACATGGCTACGGACGAGTGCGGGTGATGCAGTCAGCGTGGAACCTGGATGCGCCTGCAACGGCAAGCAGGCAGAGGCGATCGCCCAAATTTCAGGAGCCGAGCGATCGCCCCCTTTCCGCAGGCGAGCTATTCGCTCTGTTCATACTGGGTGTGACGTTTGTAGGCTGTTTAATTCTGGTCGTAGCAATTGGCATCACACGCGGCCCTAGTGCAGTTCGCTCGTTCGACGGGTTGAATACGGGGCAGGCTGCTGTGCAACAGTGGCAAGACCGCTCGCGTTCTGTCGCCGTGCCGATTGATCCGCGACCGGTGCAAACGGCCGACGATGAGCCCATGTCTTAATAGTCCAATAGCCAGCTCCACAAGCAAGTCAACCCAGTTTGACTCGGTCTCAACCGAGAAAAACTACTCCCTCTGCCCATGCTCTGTTCCGCCTTCCCTAGTCCCAAACCATTGGCCTAACTTACTCAAAATTTACTCGAACGGTTAAGAATCCCTCTCTATGACACTTCCTCCCGCAGAAACTCCTCTCTACAATCACCCGTTGCCCGAAATTGAGGCCTGGCTGACATCTCAGGGCTGCCAGCAAGATCAATCCGACTTGCACCGCTGGCTCGTTGCCAGAATAGGGTGGGACGCAGAAATCATAATGGAAGCGGAGGAGTTAACGGTGCGCTATGTCGGCGCAGGTCGTGATGGATCTGATGTGGTGCGCTCCTTCAAATACTCTCTGAGTCGTCAAGATTTGGATCAGGTCATTTTCAGTGGCCCCTAAGCTTAGCTCGCTCGGGTATGACGCTGATTATGCTAGAGCGGAGGCTCTAGGTTTTAAGAGCACCAGTTAGTGGGGATAAGCTGAAACAACGCGAAACCGTATTACTCGCAACGCAGGCAGCAAAGTTTTAGGAATTATGTCGAACTGACATTTCACCAGAGTTTGGGACGCTTTTAGGAGAGGGTGCCAAATCGGCGATCGCGCTGCTGAAACGCACAGAGTGCTTGGTGAAATTCGGTACGATCAAAGTCTGGCCAGAGGGTGTCAGTTACATAAAATTCGGAATAGGCGAGCTGCCACAGCAAAAAGTTGCTGACGCGCATCTCACCACTGGTGCGGATCAACAGGTCTGGGTCGCTGTTGCCCGCTGTATAAAGATGTTGCTCAAACAAGGCTTCGTCAACGGCATCAGGTTGCAGAGTGCCTTGCTGCACTTGGTGAGCGATCGCCCGGCAGGCATTAATGATTTCTTGCCGACCGCCATAATTGGTAGCCACAGTAAACACAATGCCTTGGTTATGGCGCGTTGCCTCCATGGAGCGGTCGATTTCTAGGCGGAGCGATGCCGGCAGTGCTGCCAAATTGCCCGCAAACCGAATCTGCACTTCTTCAGCCTGCATTTCGCGCAGTTCTTTTCGCAGCACCCGCTCAAACAACGTCATTAAAAAATCCACTTCTTCCAGTGGACGCCCCCAGTTTTCGGTTGAGAACGCATAGGCTGTGAGTGCCTTAATCCCCCAGTCTTTGCAGCATCGCAGCAGATCTTTTAGGGTGTCGACCCCACGTCGGTGGCCCATAATGCGGGGCATTCCACGACGCTGCGCCCAGCGACCATTACCATCCATAATCACCGCCACATGCTGGGGCAACCGTGCAGGCTCTAAGTCAGGGGGCAAATCTTTAAGAGCGCTTTGCTTTGCTGTCATTATGTCTCCGGGAGGCCGACGATGAAACGCGAGATTTTCTCGGCAGAACCGACTTCACTCTATCGCGAAGTTGACGCCCCAGCGTTCGCAACTGCGGGGCCACAGGTTCGCGATCGCTCGACTGCGAAAAGCGATCGGTGAGCAGTTCTCTGAGTTTGCTGCTGGTCAGGGGTCGGTTTAGGATACCCCGTTCTGCTAGAGAAATTGACCCTGTTTCTTCAGAAACCACCACGCATAGACAGTTTTCGACCCGCTCGGTAATGCCCATTGCGGCACGATGGCGGGTACCCAACTGGCGTGAGGCGCTGCGCTCCGACAGTGGCAAAATTACCCCTGCTGCAATAATGCGCGAACCCCGAATCAGTACCGCGCCGTCATGCAGCAGAGTCGCGGTTTGAAAGATGGTTTGCAGCATCTCTTTTGAGACTTCGGCGTTGATTCGGACGCCGGGTACTGAAAAGTCGCGTTCGTCTATAGGCCGACTGGTTTCTAGCACAATCAGCGCGCCTGTGCGGTTTTGCGATAGCTCCTTCACCGCATCCACAATTTCGTCAATCACGCTGTCGGGCTTGGGGATAGCTTCTTCGGTAGAGCGCAGCAGTTGCAAAATCTCTCCTCGCCCTAACTGCTCTAACAAGCGACGAAACTCGCTTTGCAGCATAAACGCCATGGCGACTGCTGAGCCAATTACCAGTTTTTCTAGCACAAAGCTGAGCAATTGCAGCCCAATTGCATTGCTGAGAGCAGAGGCTAGCATCAGCAAAATCAGCCCTCGAACCATCCATAGGGTTCGTCGCTCACCGATGATGATCAGCACCATGTAGGTCAATATCAAGACCAGGAGCAGATCTATGAACGGCAGCAGAGACTGCGTCCAGCCCAAATTTGCCAACCATTGCCTCAGCGGAAAACCCATTAGATTTGGTTTGGATTTGGTCTAATGCTCCATTAACCCGCAAGGGTTATTCAGAGTGCGATCGCTCATTCCTACTAAGCAGCGTCAATGAATGCGTTCGGGAGGGCATTGTTACGGGAGGGCATTGTCAATAGACAGCTCAACGTGCGATCGCTTAGCCACCCAATGCGTCCCATGAAACCCGCAGACTGAACCTATCCCTAGACGCTGCGAT
Source organism: Kaiparowitsia implicata GSE-PSE-MK54-09C (assembly GCA_019359435.1). GTDB lineage: Bacteria > Cyanobacteriota > Cyanobacteriia > Elainellales > Elainellaceae > Kaiparowitsia > Kaiparowitsia implicata. The sequence continues at coordinate 70,806 of JAHHHI010000068.1, read as the reverse complement.
TATAAATGCTGCTCTCTAATCCGAATCAAAATTCTAGCGAAACTCTACAGGGCAGAAATTGCAGCCGCCGATAGAGCCCGATAGGCGAATGAACCGTTCCCATCCTGACTCCATGCTACCTAGCCCCAGCCTACTTAGACGGGTAGCCGTAAGCCCTCATCTAACTACCACTACCCTCAGACGGGGGACGGGTAAGCCGATGAGGGAGGCAGTCATGGGCTAGCAAGTCGGCATAGGTTTCTCGTCGCAATATTAGACTGGCATCCCCTTCACCGACCAATACCGATGCTGGGCGCGGCAGGCGATTGTAGTTAGATGCCATGCTGTAATTGTAGGCGCCTGTGCCCATCACGACGAGAATATCGCCGGGGTGAGTGGGTGGCAAGGTGGCATCTTTAATCAGCACATCGCCAGATTCACAATGTTTGCCGGCCACCGTGACGGCTTCGGTCATGGGAGCAGACATGCGGTTGGCCACGACGGTGCGATAGAGCGATTGATAGGTAATGGGGCGGGGGTTGTCAGACATGCCACCATCAACAGTGACATAGGTTCGAATGCCAGGGACGGTTTTCTGGCTGCCTAGGGTATAGGCAGTGACGCAAGCAGAACCAATGAGCGATCGCCCGGGTTCGGCAATTAGCTTAGGGAGGGGAATCTGGCGATCGCCACAAGCGTCCACCACCGCCTTGCAAATTACCTGCGTCCATTGGTCGATGCTGGGTGGGTCATCTGACTCGGTGTAGCGAATGCCCAGCCCGCCGCCAATGTCTAGCTCCTCTAGCGTCAGCCCATAGTCTGCTGCCTTAACCAACCATTGCACCAACACCCCTGCTAAATCCTGATGGGGCTGTAGCTCAAAAATTTGAGAGCCGATGTGGGCGTGCAGCCCGACACAGTGCAGCACGGTCGAATGCTGTTGCACAAACGCAAACACGGATTCAATTTGGTCAGGGTCAAAGCCAAATTTGCTGTCTAAATGCCCCGTGCGAATGTAGTCATGGGTGTGGCACTCAATGCCGGGGGTAAGCCGCAGCATAATGCGTACGGGGGCTTGGGGTGATTCGTCCGCTGCCGAGGTTGCCTTGGCCAGCTCCACCAGGGTTTCGAGCTCTAGCCAGTTGTCGACCACAATGGTGATGCCAGTGGCGATCGCCATCTGCAATTCATCTACTGACTTATTGTTGCCATGCAAGTAGATCACACTGGGATCAACACCCGCCGTCAGCGCCGTGTGCAACTCCCCCCCCGACACCACATCCAGCCCCAAGCCTTCACTCGCGGCGATCGCACACACCGCTAGGCAGTTCCACGCCTTCGATGCATAGATAACTAGCGACTCTCCCGGATAATGCCGCTGAAACGCCTGTCGATATTGCCGACAAGCCGCCCGCAACGTTGCTTCGTCTAAGACATACAGCGGCGACCCAAACTGCTGCACCAGCGTCACCACATCACAACCGCCAATCTCTAGGTGATCCTTACCGTTCACCTGCGCCGTCAGCGGCATCAGAAATTGGTTGGGTGAAGCTTGATCTAAAACCGATTCGGGCACATCGGGCACATACTGACGACCGGAGTTGTGCGTCGCGGCAGGAGGCGTTGAAACCATTAGGCGATAGTCCTTAGAACAGTTCTGAGATGACGGATGAGCAGTTTTGAATCAGCATTAAGCGTACATCGACGGAAGCTTGGCGCAGCCGGATTAATTCTGCCAGACACCTTAAGGAATTATCCGGCAGACGAGCTGAAAGACACTTCTAGAAAACGTTTGCAAAAAACGTTTCTGGACAACCTGAACTGAGCACTAATGAATTGAGCACTAAATCGAGTAACAGAGTGAAACTCCTAATCCAGTGTACAATCCGGGGCTGTGCTTCTTCTATGCACAATTTAGATTCTGGCAATTGACTTACCTACTGCGATAAAGCGCTACTAAGTAGTCGGTGCATTGCCTTTCCCTTGTACTTCTCGCACTAGATCTCCCACCGTGGCAGACCTCATGCTGACCCCACTTACTTCTGCGCTGGTCGCCGCTGCGGTTGACCTTGATCAGCGCTGTCTGGGTGGCATGTGGACCGCGTCGGGCTATTTGCGAGAAGTGAACAGCCCAAATGGAATACTGTTGGCGCTCCAGCGCGGTAGCAACCGATCTCCTCTAGCTGCTGAGGTGGGTCAATCCCATGAGTGTGGGGTTGACCTCGGGGCTCAGTCGGTTGATGGTCAGTCGGTTGATGGTCAGTCGGTTGATGGTCAGTCGGGACGCTCAGTCTCGCTGCAGTCCTCCCAGTCGTTGCCTGAGACTTCCCCAGATTCTCCGTTGCTGGCGCTGGGTTGCCTGTGGACAGTTCTAGAAGAAGCGCATATCACGATTTTGATGGTTGATCCCGACTATCGGCGGCAGGGGCTAGGGCAAGCGCTGCTGTGGGCGCTGCTCTGGGCTAGCTGGCGGCGGTCGATGGCGTGGATCACGCTAGAGGTGCGCCCGTCGAATGCAGGGGCGATCGCACTGTATACACAGTTTGGATTTGAAAGTATTGGTCGCCGCCGCCGCTACTATCACGATCCCGAAGAAGACGCTCTAATTCTCTGGCGTCGGGGTCTTCAAACTCCTGAGTTTGAACACAGCTTGGCGCAATGGCAACAGCAAGTGGGCGATCGCCTAGCGCGCGCGGGTTGGCAACTCCACCAGTCAGCCGAACTCGAAAAAGAATTGGAACAGCCCTCTTGACAAGCGCTCGCCTTCTCCGCACTATTTCATACGGAGTGGTCGCATGTTTCTAATAGCAGGGTAATGATTTGGTAAACCCAGCATTAACGTCAGTTCGGGTTAAGGGGGTTTTGGGGCACCGCGCGACGCGCGGTGCCCCAAAACCCTCAATGTGCCGTGCGCGATGCGCACGGCACATTGAGGGTTTGAGCTTATCCCGAACTCAGGTGCATTAAGACCCGGCTTAGGAATTTGCTTGTTTCTGAGCTTGCAGCGCCTCTATCCACGTCTCTGCCATGACCATCAACGTAGAATTAGGGTCTGCCGTCATTGCGATGCGACAGATGGATTCACTGTAGCCCTATGCTAGAATCAGCGTACCGGCACGCAGCAGGTGATAAAGACTGTCATGTTTGAACGCTTCACAGAGAAAGCCATTAAGGTAATCATGCTTGCCCAAGAGGAAGCACGACGCCTGGGCCATAACTTTGTTGGGACAGAGCAGATCCTCTTGGGTCTGATTGGAGAAGGGACCGGCGTCGCCGCCAAGGTGCTCAAATCCATGGGAGTCAATCTTAAAGACGCCCGGATTGAGGTAGAGAAAATTATTGGGCGAGGCTCCGGATTCGTTGCGGTTGAAATTCCGTTCACGCCTCGTGCTAAGCGCGTTTTGGAGCTGTCGCTCGAAGAGGCCCGCCAACTCGGGCACAACTACATCGGGACTGAGCACCTGCTTTTGGGGTTAATCCGCGAAGGCGAAGGGGTTGCTGCCCGCGTTCTGGAAAATCTGGGGGTTGACCTAACCAAGGTTCGCACTCAGGTGATTCGGATGCTGGGTGAAACCGCTGAAGTGTCTACGGGCGGCAGTCAAGGCCGTACCAAAACGCCCACGCTAGATGAGTTTGGTTCAAACCTGACTCAGATGGCTGGGGAGGGTAAGCTCGACCCTGTGGTTGGCCGTCAGAAAGAGATCGAGCGTGTGATTCAGATCCTTGGTCGACGCACCAAAAACAATCCGGTGCTGATTGGAGAACCTGGAGTGGGCAAAACGGCGATCGCCGAGGGCTTGGCCCAGCGCATCGCTAACAACGATGTGCCCGACATTCTCGAAGAAAAGCGGGTAGTAACCCTAGATATTGGCTTGCTGGTTGCAGGCACCAAATATCGAGGGGAATTTGAGGAACGCCTCAAAAAGATCATGGACGAAATCCGCCAAGCGGGGAATGTCGTCTTGGTCATTGATGAGGTGCATACGCTGATTGGGGCGGGTGCGGCTGAAGGGGCAATTGATGCCGCTAACATCCTCAAGCCAGCTTTGGCTCGGGGTGAGCTTCAGTGCATTGGCGCGACAACGCTGGATGAGTATCGCAAGCACATTGAGCGGGATGCGGCTCTGGAGCGCCGTTTCCAGCCGGTGATGGTGGGCGAACCGTCTGTTGATGAAACCATTGAGATTTTGCGAGGGTTGCGCGATCGCTACGAGCAACACCACAAACTCAAAATTTCGGATGAAGCGTTAGAAGCTGCCGCCAAGCTGTCAGATCGCTACATTAGCGATCGCTTCCTGCCAGACAAGGCGATTGACTTAGTCGATGAGGCTGGGTCGCGGGTTCGCCTGATCAACTCCCAACTGCCACCCGCGGCAAAGGAGCTTGATAAGGAACTGCGGCAGGTTCTCAAAGACAAAGACGATGCAGTGCGTTCCCAAGACTTTGACCGGGCTGGGGAACTGCGCGATCGGGAAATGGAGATCAAAGCCGAAATTCGGGCGATCGCCCAAACTAAAAAGGCTGAGTCTGCTGATGGTGAAGACGCCTCTCCCGTTGTGACCGAAGAAGACATCGCTCAAATTGTGGCTTCTTGGACTGGAGTTCCGGTGAACAAGCTGACCGAAAGCGAATCGGAAAAGCTGCTCAACATGGAAGACACCCTGCACGGTCGTATTATTGGCCAAGACGAAGCGGTGAAAGCTGTTTCGCGTGCCATTCGTCGTGCTCGAGTAGGTTTGAAAAACCCCAACCGGCCCATTGCTAGCTTTATCTTCTCCGGGCCTACCGGGGTTGGTAAAACTGAGCTAACCAAGGCTCTCGCGGCTTATTTCTTCGGCTCTGAAGATGCGATGATTCGCCTCGACATGTCGGAGTATATGGAGCGCCATACGGTGTCCAAGCTGATTGGCTCACCTCCTGGTTATGTAGGCTACAACGAAGGAGGCCAGCTCACCGAAGCAGTGCGGCGACGTCCTTACACAGTGGTGCTGTTCGATGAAATCGAGAAGGCACACCCGGATGTGTTCAACATGCTGTTGCAAATCTTAGAAGACGGTCGCCTGACCGACGCTAAGGGCCGCACGGTAGACTTTAAGAACACGCTCTTGATCATGACATCGAACATTGGTTCGAAGGTGATTGAGAAAGGCGGTGGGGGTCTTGGCTTCGACTTCTCTAGCGATGCGCCGGATGAGTCGCAGTACAACCGCATTCGCTCTTTGGTTAACGAAGAGTTGAAGCAGTACTTCCGCCCTGAGTTCCTCAACCGGGTAGATGAAATCATCGTCTTCCGTCAGCTCACACGGGATGAGGTCAAGCATATTGCCGACATTCTGCTGAAGGAAGTAACGGGACGCCTGACTGAACAGGGCATTGTCTTGGAAGTGACTGAAAAGTTCAAAGACCGCCTAGTAGAAGAAGGGTATAACCCCAGCTACGGAGCGCGTCCACTGCGCCGAGCCATTATGCGCCTGTTGGAAGATTCTCTAGCGGAGGAAATCCTCTCTGGGCGAATTCAAAACGGTGATGTGGCAATCGTAGATGTGGGAGAGGATGGACAGGTTAAGGTGCTACCTGGGGAAAAGCGTGAGCTATTGACCCAGGCTGCAGAATAGTCCTTCGCCTATCCAATAAAAAAGCCGGGAGCAAATGCTCCCGGCTTTTTTTGTTAGATAACTTGAGTTAGGGATAATCTCAAACCCTCAATGTGCTGTGCGTAATGCACATGGCACTCGGTTGTCGTAACCTCGCGCTGCCCACAGGGTGATTATATCAATTCCGAAAAATCCACCCCTTTTCAAACAATCCGTTGTTCTGATTTAGAGAATTGATATCAGCAGGGTTTTAGGGATTGGCCGAACTCATGTCTGGCTCGGTATAGCTAGCTCAATCAATGCAATCTATCTTTGAGAGTAATCACGATATTTTCGAGCACGTTATGCTACGACGACGAAACGCTGAGCGGGTGAAACAATGCTAGTAGTTCTTCATCTGCTCGATTGGGAACAGAGTTCTTCACGGGTGTGAGCGATGCGGTGTCAAACCGGGGAGAAAATAAGTCGTGCAGTTTGGCTGGGGTGGTGCCATAGGGGGGGCCACCCTCGCGCGAGTGAGCCCAGAATAGCCCGATGAAGGTGCCTGTGGGTTTCAGCAGTTGGTGAACAAGGTGAATGTAGGGCTGGCGTTGGGAGGGGGCGATCGCACAAAAGCAGGTGTGTTCTAGCACATAGTCAAACGTGCCAGCATAGTCGGGAACGAGGTCGAATATATCTCGCTGGAAAGCCTGGAAGGACAGCCCCTGAGCGGTTGCCTGCTGTCGGGCATGGGCGATCGCCGAGGGTGCAAAATCTACCCCCGTGACATCAAATCCATGCTGGGCGAACAGCAGCGCATCGTGGCCACGCCCCATACCCAAGGCCACCAAACTGCCTGTAGGGGGCGCGGTTTCAGCGGATAGCAGACTAACAAATGGGGGAGCGGGCTGCCCCAAATCCCACCGATCACTCCCATCTTGATAGCGATTCTCCCAAAAATCAGCTTGCAGCACTGGTGACATAGGTCAAAATTACATCTTGTAGCAATTGCAGATCGAACTGCACCAATGAATAGAAGGCCAAGCTTAGAGCGCGCGTTAGATCCACTTTATTTGCGTCTATTGCTGCTCTAGCCCTATTCAGATTTATTACAGGAGCAGGTTGCTATGTACCCAGACGCCCCCTCTCAATCTCACCACCATCCTCAGCTCGCCTGCCCTCACTGTGGGCACAACTCAATTGTGCAGCATGGCAACGTGTATACCTGCCTCAACTGCAACTTTCAACGCAACGTCTCTGAGCCTACCCCGCTTAATGGGCTGATGACAGCTATTGGCATCGTAGGCGTGTTGTGGGGATTGCTGCAACTAATGCAGCCCGTCCCAGACTATGGCAATCCACCCCCATCTCTACCCGAACCGCTGTATCAACGTCACAGCCCTGGTGCTAACCTAAGTTCGGGATAAGCTCAAACCCTCAATACTCTTGCACTACTTAGGCATCCCGCTCGGGCGGTACGCTCACCCAGTGGCTACTCGCTCCAATATCAATACCTGCTGCATTCGGTTTCAGTAACCCAAAGCCTGATATCGAGTCGCTATTGCTGACGACTGGTCTGGCTTTAACGCCTAGAGCGCTAGGCTGGCGAGAGGTTTGTGCCATGGTGTTCATTGGCAGGCCTAGGTATCAGTTGGCGCACACCCTTTATACATTCAGATCTTCGGCCACCGTCGGTAGGCCAAGGCTGTAGTTGCGGACTCGGCTCTGGAGGTTGTAGCTCACTGTGCCTTGATGTAAGAGCGATCGCACAAAATGTTCTAAATCTGACCCAATGCGCCGAATCGTATAGTCTGTCAATGTTTCGCCCTCACTAGCGGCGACCAATTCGTCAAACTTACGATACATCTGTTGCAGCGCTTCATCTGTCCACTGCAACTCATTGTCTGGGTCAATATCTAGGGTTAGCTTGTCAGCGCTAGGCACAAGCTCATCATTCTCAATCTCCGCCGCAAAGATGTGAATGTGCCGGGTCGTGGACTTAAACATGTACATGGCGCAGGGTTGACTCACTCTCTAGGATTCGATCGTTATTCTACAAGCTTTACTGAGGCTTCTGCTGTCTCTCGCGGCATCGTGTGGATAGAGAAAGCCAGGGGCGGAAGGGCGATCGCCCTACATTCAAACACTCTCCCCCAGCATTTCTCAGCCACGGGCTCAGCATCTGGGATCTATCATAGAAAAGAAGCGAATCCTAGCGATCAGCTTTGCGGCCCATTAGCAGCCAGAGCAGCCCCATTACCTTTCTAAAAAGGCTCAAGCTGGATAGCAGGATGATCATTCCTACCTCAACACTGCTGACTATGGGGTCAACGCAGAGATCCGCATCTAAGACAGTCCGCTCAGATTGCGTAAGCGGTGTATGTATGCAGCAGTTCCGAGTTGGGGAATGCTATTGCAAAACGCCGCCAATGCGTAATACCCCAAAATTTTTAGCTCAATGCCGCCTTTCCTACACCTATGCATGAGCGGAATATCTCAGCACAGCGGGCATTGGCATGGGCCAACAGAGCAACTTCTACCCCATTGGTCTAATTTCTGCCTCGAATTGCTACAGTATGCAAGAATCACCGCCAAGCTCTCTGTGCTGCTGCTATGAATACTCTCGATTCCTCGACCCCAACCTCCACTCCAAACAGTCAACCCGTCCAGAACTTGATTCGAAACACCTCCCTGCTCGTAACGGGTGGGATTCTTGCCACTAGTCTGTTTGTGGGGGTGGGGCTGTGGCGCAGCGGCGCAGCCTTTTTATCAGAGTTAGGCTCTTTTTTTACCCTGACAGAGGCAGAGCCCACGGTAGATATTCAATCCCTAGTGGTGAAGCAGGTGCGTGAGGCCAGTGAGCTGACCACGGCAGTGTTTACCATGCAGGCCATCGTTCCGGCTCAGCAAGACCGACTGTTTGCAGGTTATGTAGTTGGCTCTACCCGATTGCTCTATATCGCGCAGGGCGAAGTGCGCGCCGGGGTCGATTTATCTCAGCTAACCCGCGATGATGTGCAGCTTTTAGGAGACGCAGAGGGCACTCTGGTCATCACGCTGCCATCGCCCCAAATTCTTGATCGCAAAATTGACGTCGACCGTTCTCAAATCTATGATTATGACCGAGGTTTTTTGGGATTGGGGCCAGATGTAGCGCCCTATCTTCAGCAGACAGCTCAGCGCCAAACGCTTGATGTAGTGTTGGCGGCTGCGTGTCGGCAGGGCATTTTGCAACAGGCGAATGATCGCGCTCAGGCCGTGGTCAGCCAATTGCTTTCGACGACAGGCCAGTTAGCCGTGCGGGTAGACACTCAGCCCGCCGCCGCCGATGCTTGTGCGGCAGACGCAAGTGCCTCAACTGTGCCATCTAGCCTGACTGAGGGGGCGATCGCTCCCCAGCTAGCTCCCCAAATCAATTCCCAACCCGCCGCCGAGACGAATCCCGAACCCGCCACTACAGCACCGTATACCCCTGCAGTTCCTCCATCCCCATCTGGTTCATCTGAGGACGTTTCCCCTCTGGGCTAATCCTCTGCGGCTTAAGTTAACAACCGTTATGCTCAGGGGACATGCGGATTTTGCCCCTGCGTTATTAGGCAGGTTGCCCAGTTCAAGAGGTGCGATCGCCCCTTGAAGCAGAGGGCAGCGAAGGCCGACGAGATGATCCGCGCGATCGTCCTTTGACAAAGGGCAGCACTGTGTTGGCACTGGCATTTTCGCGCGCTACCCGAATCAGCAACCCTGATGCGGCTAAACTAGCAATCATCGAACTGCCGCCATAGCTAAACATCGGAAACGGCAGCCCAGTTGTGGGTAAGGCTCCGGTTGCGACTCCAATGTTGAGCAATGACTGCCCCACCAATAGCACCACTACCCCGATTGCCACCAGCTGATGCACCCGCTGGGTTGCTTGCAATGCCACGCGCAGCCCAATCGTGGCAAAGGCTAACAACATCAGGAGTAACAGCAGGCTGCCAAGCAAGCCAAACTCCTCAGCATAAATAGAAAAAATGAAGTCAGTAAAGTGAATTGGCAAATAGTCAAGCTTTTGTTGCGACATGCCATAACCCTGGCCCAAAGCTCCGCCAGACGCAACTGCCAGCAGACTCTGAACAAGCTGATAGCCGTTTTGGGTCGCGTCAGCCCAAGGGTTGAGAAATGACATAATTCGCTCTCGCTGATAAGAGCGAAAGCTGACGCTAAGCACCGCCAGGAAGAAACCGGCGATCGCCGTCCCCCCCAGTTGCACTATCGGCAAGCCAGCGGCCAGTGCCACCAGCCAAAGCAACATGCCACACAGCGCCGCCGTGCTCAAATTAGGCTGAAGCAAGATACTCCCCAGCAGCAGTGCAAAAATCCCCAACCACAACCACCGCGTTGGGGGTCGAATCTGCTCCCACTGTCCAAAGACGCGCGCGCTTTGCAACACCAAAAATGGCTTAATCAACTCCGACGGTTGCAAAATGGGCAATGGCCCCAACGCTAACCATCGACTGGCACCATTCACAGTAGTGCCCAGACCCGGTACTAACGTTAACATTACCAACCCCAGCACCAGCAGCATGCCCCAATCAGCAATCTGCAGCACCATTCGCAAAGGCGTATTCACCAACACGCCAAAGCACACTAACCCGGCTAATAGCCAGATACCCTGGCGAATCACGTAATATAATCCATTGCCAAAGTCGGCATCGGCACTGGCATAGGAGGCAGAGAACAAACACACCAAACCCAGCAGCACCCACAAAAATGTTAGCCATCGCAGCAGTCGGGCTTCTGTGGCCCACGCGTTAACAGATTCGTCGACTAACGGAAACAGGGGGCGGATTTTCACAGCTTTCTCTATTCTTGAACCGTTTGGAGCATTTCGCCTATTACCCACTGCCCGCTGCACTTGGGCGGCATGAATTATCGAGACGGGCGATCGCTCTCTCACAATAAGCATCTGCAATGGCTACATTTAAGCGCAAAATCTTCAGAATTCAACGTAAAATTTGCGTCTCCTCTTTCACCAAAAGCCAATTAGTTTTCTCCACTCACAACGCAAAGCCCACGACCCGGCAGATCGCGGTTACACCGCATCGGCACTCCGCTGATAAAAGAAAAAAGAGGCCAAATAAATGACCTCTCCACGAAACCAAAGCATAGAGATTAGCAATAAGGCGCGCTATAGGAGCCCTGCATTAGAACCAGGCTTTCCGGTTGCCAGTTCCACTTTGACAACTTTGCCACCCATTTTTTGAATGCGTTGCTGCTCACGGAACCAGCTATCGTAGGGCACCAACTTTGTAAAGTAGGTGTTTTGCAGTTCACGCTGCGTCCGAATTCGGGTCTGGCTGGGCACGCAGGCAGTAATCTTGAACATCCGCATGGGTTTCTCTCCTAACAGGACGGAATCGAAAACGACAAATAGTTTGAACCTTTAAGAAGGAAAAAAATTTGATTTTAATGTCTGGGAGTCTAAAGTCAATCTCGGTCGCTTAGCTTGGCAATTCAGCCTAGATCAACCACCAAAAACTTACTTTAGACATCCCAGAAACTCAACGCAGAGCCTTAAAAACTGAGCCGGCAACCGACGTCGTTCTTATGTAACTGCGTTGCAATGGTGAACTTAGCTCAAGCCAGAGCTGATGTAGTCAAAGTACACACCCATTTCCTTACCAGCGTCGGAACCCACCAAGCTGGCGGTCACTTCCTTCATGGCTTGGATCGCTTGTACGGTTGCAGCTACGGGCACACCCAAGGAGTTGTAGGTTTCCTTCAGACCGTTGAGCACGCGCTCATCCAGAATGGACGGATCACCCGCCAACATGGCATAGGTGGAGTAGCGGAGGTAGTAGTCCAAGTCGCGGATGCAGGCTGCATAGCGACGAGTGGTATACATGTTGCCGCCGGGACGGGTGATGTCAGAGTAAAGCAGAGACTTGGCCACTGCTTCTTTGACAATTGCAGCAGAGTTGGCGCTGATGCTGGTAGCCGCACGAACCCGCAGTTCACCCGTGGAGAAATAGCCTTTCAGCTTTTCCAGAGCAGCGGTATCTAGGTACTTACCTTGCACATCAGAAGCGTTGATTACGGCGGTAATTGCGTCTTGCATGGTGTTGCTTCCTTAAATCCAATCGTTGAAAACTAGTGAGCGTACAGGTCGAACGACACGATGTCGTTCTTATTGCATTGCACCAATCACGTAGTCGAAGTAAGCACCGGCTTCGCCAGCGTCTTCTCCAGACATCAGGGAGGTGGCTGCACTCTTCATGGCACGAACGCCTTCAGCAACGGCATCAATGGGAGTACCCAACGACCGATACATCTCGCGAACACCCACAATACCGATTTCTTCGATGGGGGTTATGTCACCCGCGACAACACCATAGGTCACCAGACGCAGGTAGTAGTCGAGGTCACGCAGGCAGGTCGCAGTCATTTCTTCGCCATAGGCGTTGCCGCCGGGGGAGACCACGTCGGGGCGCTTTTGGAACAATTGGTCGCCCGCTTGCTTCACAATACGCTCACGTGACTCAGTCAGGACTTGCGCAATCCGAAGACGGCGCTCACCAGATGTAACAAAGCCTTTAATGCGGTCTAGTTCGCCGGGGCTGAGATAGCGGGCCTCAGCGTCAGCATTCACGATTGATTTCGTGACAATACTCATCGATGGATTCCTCCAAAAAGCAAGATGTAACCAGGTGTGTCAAAACTGGCATTCGTATCTAAGCCACTGAGCCAGTGCCTCCAGCTTTGCCACCGCTTTCCCATGAATGCGCCAAGTAAAGATGATTCTTACTGGCAGAATTATGAGACACGAATCAGCACACTGAAAACCCTTTCGCACTTTAGACAAATCCGCTAAATAGTGAACTTTCTAGCGATGCAAGAGTGCTGTGACTCAGCTACCTTCCGAAAATATTCTGCGGCATTTGGTTGTCATTCTTAGTTTCGCTGCAACATTTTGTAATGTTGAGGTCAGTCGGTCTTGATGCCCATAACCAAAAACAGGAAGAGGCGGCAGCATCAAAGCTTAGGAGTCGAAGCGCTTCTATCTCAGGCAGAAGCCAGAAAAAATCAGGAGAGGAGGAGGGGCGATCGCTTCATCCCGATTTACATTTCGAAACGTTACGAAACTTACACAAGGGCCTGTGTCGCAATTTTGCGTTGTCCTGTCCCTGCTAAAATCTGCCGAACAGCATTGAGCCCCATCAAAGTCTCAACAGAGCATATTTAGATACGAAGCGGCTAGGGGTAGCCAGAGCTCCTCAACGCCTCAATCTCCATAAGTTCCCATCGCTGCTGTTATCAGGGGCACAGATTTGATAGTCTAGCTTTAATTAGCCAGGGTTACACCCAGCGTGGCACACCCTGGCTAATTCTGGATAATGCAATGCAAATCCCTTTGTAAACTGCATCCAGTTTCGTCAGTCCTATTCGTTCTACAGAAACAAGAAGCGTGAACATTCAAATTGGCAGGGGCAAGGCAGCTCGCAGAGCATATGGGATTGATGAAATCGCGCTTGTACCTGGACAGCGCACTCTCGATCCATCGTTGGCAGATACATCCTGGGAAATTGGTGGCATTCGCCGAACCATTCCCATCATCGCTAGCGCCATGGATGGAGTTGTGGATGTGAACATGGCGGTTCTGCTTTCTGAAATGGGAGCGCTCGGCGTGATAAACCTGGAGGGCGTCCAGACCCGCTATACTGACCCCGACCCAATTCTCGACAAAATTGCAGCGGTTGACAAGACAGAGTTTGTATCGTTGATGCAGCAGCTCTATGCCGAGCCCATCAAACCCGAGCTAATCCAAAAGCGAATTCAAGCAATTAAAGCTCGAGGTGGCATCGCAGCAGTCAGCAGCACACCTGCTGCGGCTGCAAAGTATGGTCAAACCATCGCCGAAGCTGGCGCAGATTTATTTTTCATCCAAGCCACAGTCGTTTCAACCGCACACCTGTCGCCCGATGACATCCAGCCGTTGAACTTAACAGAATTCTGCCAGACTATGCCGATTCCAGTCATCCTAGGCAATTGTGTCACCTACGAAGTTACTCTCGATTTACTGAAAGCAGGCGCAGCAGGTATCTTAGTAGGCATTGGGCCTGGAGCCGCCTGCACGTCTCGTGGGGTATTGGGTGTGGGGGTGCCCCAAGCCACCGCTGTCGCAGATTGCGCCGCAGCCCGCGACGAGTTTTATCATCAGACGGGACGTTATGTTCCCGTGATAGCAGATGGAGGGCTTGTGACGGGAGGAGACATCTGCAAATGCATTGCCTGTGGTGCAGATGCCGTTATGATTGGGTCGCCATTTGCCCGAGCAGCCGAAGCGCCAGGGCGGGGGTATCACTGGGGAATGGCCACCCCTAGCCCTGTGCTGCCACGTGGCACTCGTATTCGAGTGGGCACCACTGGCACGCTACAAGATATTTTGCAGGGGCCAGCCAAGCTAGACGATGGCACCCATAACTTGTTGGGTGCGCTGCAAACCAGCATGGGTACGCTAGGAGCCAAAACCATTCGCGAAATGCAGCAGGTAGAAGTGATTGTGGCTCCATCTCTGTTAACAGAGGGCAAAGTCTATCAAAAGGCCCAACAGTTAGGAATGGGTAAATAGCTGCGCCTGTCAAGACGAGTTGTGATAAATTCCCCTGATTACGACCGGCTGTACTCCCGAAAATTGCAATCTGTCACTTACAATGATTAGAGAAGCGGAGACGTAAGTTTCCGTTCACTCCTCACACCACACTCCGCCTGGACTTTGTTCAGGCGGTTCCTCTTTTTGGCCTTGCCAAGCTGGCTATTCAATTTTGTGCCGATTCTTAAAGCTCAATTCGGCCTGGAACGACACAGATCCGGTTGATTTTGGCATTGGGGTAGAAATAAATCTAAAGCACTGCAACGTTATGGTTTTTATAAACCTAAAACCTATGGGGTAAATACAGAGTGCCAGTCCGGCAGTTTGAAGGGTTCCAGCTAGTCAAGAGTTCAGCTTGTTTTTAGCAATCCTTCCCACTTTCTTTTAACGTCAATTGTTGAGTTGCGATGGATGCAATATCATCTATGCACACCAGAATGCATCGTGATACAAATCGTTGCATCACGATGCCGAGTGTTGACTGTGGTAAGATTGCTAAGAACAATGTTTGATAAGGATTTCGGGGCATGTCAGCAGCCTTATCGGTTACGGACTCTACGTTTAAGCAAGAAGTATTGGACAACGACGTTCCAGTACTAGTGGATTTTTGGGCTCCTTGGTGTGGCCCTTGCCGGATGGTTGCGCCAGTCGTTGATGAGATTGCGGATCAGTATGCTGGGCAAGTGAAGGTTGTTAAAGTCAATACGGATGAGAACCCCAGCATTGCTAGTCAATATGGGATTCGCAGCATTCCGACGTTGATGATCTTTAAAGGTGGCCAGCGAGTCGATATGGTTGTGGGCGCTGTACCCAAGTCCACATTGGCAAGCACTCTTGAGAAGCATCTCTAGATTGACTTTCATTGCTTAGCATCACAGTTGAGTCAATTGATGCGAGCTGAACTTGGGAAATTTATTTCTTATAGCAAAAGGGGGCAACATTGTTGCCCCCTTTTGCTATAAGGGTTCCAGCGCAGTTGAATGCTACGCCTCGGTACGGGCGTAGTCATCCTGAAACCGAATGATGTCATCTTCGCCCAGGTATTCGCCGTTTTGCACCTCGATCAGAACTAGAGGGATGACACCAGGGTTCTCTAGACGATGACGGGTGCAGGGAGGAACGTAGGTGGATTGATTGCTGAACAACAGCTTCTCATCATCGCCACACACAACTCGAGCGGTTCCTGAGACTACAATCCAATGCTCACTGCGGTGGTGGTGCATTTGCAGGCTTAAGCGGTGACCCGATTTCACCTCAATGCGCTTAATTTTGTAGCCGCTTCCTTCTTCTAATACTGTAAACGAGCCCCAGGGGCGGAGTTCTGTAGCTGCGATGCCTTTGACGCTGACAGAAGACGGCAAGGAAGAGACGGTTGGCTGTGAGATCTCTTTAGCTTGAGTCACGGTCTTTCTCCTGGGTTGAGTGGGTTGAGTTGAGTGGTCGTGGACGAAAGTGACTGCAGTACGGATGGGCAGCCCAGTAGGTTTGCTGCGTGATTCAGATTTAAGTGCAGCGTTGCATAGAGTAATTCGGATAACTATAGTCCTGAATACAGGAGTCCTGAATACGGAGCAGAGTTCTGACCCTTTAAAGACTATTCAGAACTCTAACGCTGTTATTGAGGCTAATGGTATTGCCTTGCTATGGTTTGCGTTGGGGTGGGCGATCGCCCGTCCTAGGCACAAAGCTCTAGACTAATTCATCAAACCTACGCAACCATAGCAAACCCTGCTGGGTTGATGTCATCCGCAAATTCCAGTTCTTGTTGACTTCTTTGCCTCAGCTTTATCTTGGGTTTACAGGAACTTTACGGAGTGCCGCAGCCGTTTTGCAATAAAGATGGGGCAACGGTTGAGTTGACTCAAACCAGTCTTTCTTGAAACCCCTGCTATACAAGGGTTTCAAAAAAACGTAAGCACCAAGCAGCCCTCTGGGCGCGACGGCGTCACTTGCTTCAAGCAAATCTTTCATACATTAGGCAGTGGACTAAAAACTTGGGGGCGCTGTGTGTAGGTCTTCTCAGCGAGGACCATTGACTGCGTTTTATTCAAGATAAACCCACTGATGAGGAACGTGCTAAGGAGAGGTCGGCGGCTGCAAAAACAGGCCAATCGCATTGTGCACACGGGCAGCAGATTGCGGCGCGCGGTTGAGCAGGCGTCCCCCTAGGTAGAGAGACGTAGAACTGCCGCCATCTAAATTCAGAGCGTCTGTTGCACCAAGCTGCAGCATGATTTGGGCGGTTTCTGCCAGGGTTGGCCCCCGTGCCCCGACTCGACTGTGTAGAGTGACCCACAGTAGCCGCCCGTCAGGCAATTTGCCCACGACGCTGCGGGTGGCCGCTTGTTGGTTAAAGGCTTGAGAAAACCCCTCAGCTTCACCATTTAACACAATTTGACGATTGAGCAGTAGCAAAGGCCCAGCCCCAACCACATGGGGAAACGCATCAAAGGTGCTGGGGAGGGGAGTAGAACGGTGCTGCAGCACTGAGTCAATGGGGAGGTGCTGCAGCGACCCATACCCTGCTTGTGCGACCAGCAGGTAGCCATCTGTGGGAATCGGATGGGGCGTTTGACCGGGGGTTCCTCCTGGACGCCGATTGACGATGCGATCGCCCATTACCGTAATCACAGTTTCGGCTTCCCCGATGGGGGTATACACCCTGGCCCAGGCGGGGGTATACATTGCCAGGTCATTGCCTACATAGCCGCTGTTCATCGAAAAGAGGGGCAGCGTTAGCCCCTGTTCTGTGAGAATTTGGCCTTGTAAGTCGAGCCGTCCCATCTGGACATTACCCTGATCATCCCAGGCGATCGCCCCTCGATTGAGCATAGAGCCCGAGTGCCAACTGCCACTGTGACGAATGGCTCCCAACGGCAGCAGATTATTGCGATTAAAGAAGCCAGCATTAATCGCGCCAATCACCTGCATTCGCTCAGCGGTGGGAATGAGGGGGGCTGTCCCTGGCATGCCTTCGGGGCTACTCCAGATGGGGCGCAGGCTGAGCCCAGGCTGGCGCAAGTCTAGTTCTAGCAGCGTGACCGGAAAACGCGCTGCCCCCACGGCCATATGGCGCTGCTGCCAGAGAATTCCCGGTGCCCATTGAATGGATTGCGTGGGTAATAGATCAGAACCGATGTCAATCACCAATCGATGGGGCGCAGGCAGGGTGGTAATGCGGTACGGCTGGGTAGGAGGGATCTGAAGTTGCAGCTGAGTGCGATCGCCCTGCGAGGTCACCGCCACGCGCTGCAGTCGCGTCCCAGTGCGTGGAACAAAGGACTGCGCTGCCACGGGCGATACCGCTGCGTCAAGCGTAATCGTCACTTGGTCACCGCGTTCCTCCACTTGCCAAGGGGTAGGCTGGGTCAAATCAATCACGAGGCGATCGCCCCAAGATTGAACCCCCTGCCGCACCCCTGTGACCTGGGACGAGACTGTGCGAACGACAAGCCGACCCGAGTTTGCACTCACTTGCCAGCCCGCGCGCTGGGCCCACTCGGTGATATCCAAGAGCCTCGCTTGAGCGTTGAGCGCAGCAGGCAACATCAGCGGCGAAGCATCTGGGTCAGAAAACCAGCGAATTGGCTGCTGCCCCGCCACGGCTGTATCCAACAATTCAGCCCCTAATCGCTGCACGAGGTCATGATCCACCACATAGAGGCGCTGCTGCCACATCTGCCATCGGGCATTGTGCGCTACGCCGTTGAGCAACAGTTGGGTGCCCTGTTGGTCGGGCAGGTTATAGGCGATCAGGTCTCCTCCATTCGCCCCCGTAAACGTGGCGGTTGGCAGATCTGTTGGAGCGATCGCCCCGCCCTCCCCAGCAGAGTTTAAAGACTGCACTGGCGATCGCCCAATTGACGCATCTAACAGAGCAGCTTCTGAAGAATCTTCAAGAGCTTGCAATACACGTTGAGCCTCTTGAGCGCCCTCCGATGGCACATTCTCAGCCGCAAGACTGACACCCTCCACGATTTTTGCTTTGGATAAGGACTCTACAGACTCTAAGGCAAACAACGATGTCATGGTGGAATCTTTGGTATTTATGGCGTTTGTGGCATCACCACCCGACAAACTTACAAGTGACGCCAACAGACCAACCCAAACGCCCCTAGGCGCACTGCGAAACCCGCGAACCATAAAATCAAAACCCATAACGTGACGATGACAACACAGGAAATTTGGCAATCAAAGGCTAAGCAACCGAGGTGAGAGCTCGATTGAGAGGACAGCACCCCGCATTAATTACAAGCATTTTGGGCCGGGGGCATTCCACTTTTGTGGCTCACTCGCAGAGAAGCGCTCCGCGTCTACGCCCTACATCCCTTGCCCCTTCTGGAAGGGAGACCTTGAATCGGCCCTCCTTCTCTCAAGAAAAGAGACTGGGCTGGGGAAGATAGAGCCATCCTCTGCCCGCAGGGTGAGCCGACTGGTAAAACTAGGATGCACTCTTTTGGGTCGGTAGAGGCTGCACAAGAAACTCACAGCTGGCTCTACTAGGTTCCCCAATAATCACCTCCTTTGCTCCGGTCAATCTTCAAAGAATTTAGCCACATGGCAAAATAGAAGAAGAAAAGCCAACGTTGGGAACACCCTGACCCAAAAAACGCACGTAAGAATACTCCATCTATTGACGCGTGCTCGCAGGGTTAGGCTCAAACCTCCAGTCCCGTCTATTTAAGGCACCCAACGGTGGGAAGAGTTCAAAATCATCTGGGTCAATGCATCCCTAAGCAGGTCGCTATGGCTACTAATTAGGGGATTGCACTCCCAGTGCAATTTCTAATATGATTTTGAATCTGACTTTCATACTTCACAAATGTTCCTGCCTGGAACTCCGCCTCTCGGGTTTTGAGCACATGGTGTGGCAAACTGTGACGTATTTATCCAATCAACTTCAGTTCTCCTGCGTAAAGTAGTAACTAACTGAGATTGCTGGTCTGAAGAGGGGTCAATAGATTGAACGTGCAGATTGAACGTGCTCTGACGCTGACCTAAGCAAAGCGGCAGGTGTTCATTTATACGGTTTTTACTAAAACTGTATGGTGTCAACTAAAGTGGTTGTCTCACCGAGGCATCTACTGAACACCCTGGTCAACGAATTCTCTAGTCGATGGATTGGCGTTGACCTGGGCGATCGCCGTCTCTGCCCAACGGTTCTCAAAGGTGAAGACAGATATTGAGCATTAACCCATGATGCTTCAACGCATAGAAATTCAGGCCGGCTCAATCAACCCGTCAGATCTGGCAGAGGCTAAACCACCAAAGGCTTAGAGGTTAAGTTTCAGCGCTGGGCAATAGAAATACGAAATTCAGCAATACGAAATTCAGCAAAAAAGATTGATCACAAAACTGTCGGCATTGGGTTGGGGAAAATGAAATGCAGGTGATGCATTGAGCAGACAGCAGAAGTCCGGCATCCAACAACGAATTCCGATCGACGTCGATAGGGTTCGGCTAGCGCAGAGTCAAGAGATGTAATGTATGGGTGAAACACGCGTGAATCAAGTCAAGCAGGCAAATCAAGCACAAGATCTAGGGTATGCAGGTCAGCGCTGGTTAGTGGAGGAGCGAGACGCCTGTGGCGTTGGCTTCTTGGTCGACCAGCAAGGGCGTGCTAGCCATGATTTGGTGCAAAAGGCGCTCTCGGCACTGACCTGTTTGGAGCACCGAGGAGCCTGTAGTGCAGATCAGGACTCTGGCGATGGCGCTGGCCTGATGACAGCGATTCCTTGGGGGCTATTGCAGCCCTGGATGGCCGATCACGGGGTTTCTTTAACAGATATGCCTCATGTAGGGTTGGGCATGCTGTTTTTGCCTCAAGATGAGGCCGCAGCGGCGATCGCCCGTGACACTGCCAGCCGCATCTTTGCTGAGAGTGGTTTGAAGCTGATAGGCTGGCGGGTCGTGCCCGTTAAGCCCTCTGTCTTGGGCGTGCTCGCCCGCGAAAACCAGCCCCATATTGAGCAAGTGCTGGTGCAATCGTCTTTAACGGGCGACGAGCTAGAGCGCCTCTTTTACCTCGTGCGTCGTCGTGTTTTGCATACGCTAGCGGCAGAGGCTAGCCAATCTGAGGCGCATCAACTCGCCGCTCAAGACTTCTACGTCTGCTCATTCTCAAACCGCACCATTGTGTATAAGGGCATGGTGCGCTCGGCAGTGCTGGGCACCTTTTATCTAGATTTGCAAAGCCCTGCCTATGAGAGCGTATTTGCGATTTATCACCGCCGCTTTAGTACCAATACAATGCCTCGCTGGCCCCTGGCACAGCCGATGCGACTGCTGGGGCATAACGGCGAGATCAATACGTTATTGGGCAACATTAACTGGATGATGGCGCGAGAAGCGGATCTGGATCATCCTTGCTGGGGAGAGTCGCTGCCCGATCTCAAGCCTACGGTGCGCTCCCAAAACAGTGACTCAGCAAACCTTGACAATGTGTTTGAGATGCTGGTTAGGTCAGGTCGCGAGCCCCTAGAAGCCCTGATGATCATGGTTCCTGAAGCCTACAAGAACCAGCCTGATCTGGTCGAGTTTCCTGAAATTGTGGAGTTCTATGACTTCTATAGCGGCATTCAAGAGCCGTGGGATGGCCCCGCGCTGCTGGTGTTTAGCGATGGCAAGGTCGTTGGGGCATCGCTCGACCGCAACGGTCTGCGGCCAGCCCGCTATGTAATCACCCGCGATGGCTATCTGGTGGTCGCTTCAGAAGCGGGGGTAATTCCCATTGATGAGGCCGATATTGTAGAAAAGGGACGGCTGGGGCCAGGGCAAGCGATCGCCTTTGACTTGGAGCGGTTAGAGGTCTCAAAAAACTGGGACATCAAGCAAAAAATTGCCCGTCGCCAGCCCTACGGCAAATGGCTCAGCGCCAACCGCACAATATTGGAGCCGCTTCCGTTTCCGACTGAGACAAGCCTGAAGCCAGACACACTGCTGCGCCATCAAGTGGCTTTTGGCTACACCTCTGAAGATGTGGAGATGGTGATCGAGGACATGGCGTCGAAGGGCAGTGAGCCCACCTTCTGCATGGGGGATGACATTCCCCTGGCTGTTTTGTCGACAAAGCCCCACCTGCTGTATGACTACTTCAAGCAGCGGTTTGCGCAGGTCACGAATCCAGCCATTGACCCCCTGCGAGAGAAACTGGTCATGTCGCTCACCATGCACTTGGGGGGGCGGGGCAACCTGCTGCAAGAAAGACCAGAAGATGCGCGGCTCATTAGCTTGACCTCTCCGGTGCTGAGCGAGCTAGAGTTGGCCACGATTCATCAGGCAGGCTTGGGAACAGCGTCGCTGTCTACGCTATACGACATTTCTACTGGCCCTGCGGGGCTAGGCCAGGCCGTGCAGGATCTCTGCCAGCAGGCAGTGGCTGCTGTGCGCCAGGGCGCTGAGATTTTGGTGTTGAGCGATCGCCTTAATGCCCAAGGAGAGTCCATCTCCCTCAGCCCGACCCAGAGCTATATTCCGCCCCTGCTGGCGGTAGGAGCAGTGCACCATCATCTCATCCGCCAAGGCTTGCGGATGCGAGCCTCGCTGGTGGTGGACACGGCCCAGTGCTGGAGCACGCACCACTTTGCCTGCCTGGTGGGCTATGGCGCTAGCGCAGTCTGCCCCTATTTGGCCTGGGATACGGTGCGCCACTGGTACAACAGCCCCAAAACCCAAAAGCAGATTGAAACCGGCAAACTGCCTGACATGACTGTGGAGAAGGCTCAGCAGCATTACCGCAGTGCTGTCGAAAAAGGCTTACTGAAAATCCTTTCTAAAATGGGGATTTCACTGCTGTCGAGCTACCATGGGGCGCAAATTTTTGAGGCCATTGGTATTGGCTCTGAGCTGCTGCACTTAGGCTTCGCCGGTACGGCGTCGCGGCTGGGTGGGCTGACGGTGGCCGACTTGGCAAATGAAGTGTTGTCGTTCCATCAACGGGCGTTCCCCGAACTAACGCTGAAAAAGCTCGAAAACTTTGGGTTTGTGCAGTATCGCCCTGGTGGGGAATACCACATGAATAGCCCCGAAATGGCGAAGCACCTGCATCGTGCCGTAGAGCAAAAAAACTACGACCACTATGCTCTTTACACCAAGCAGTTAGAAGGACGACCCGCCACAGCGCTACGCGATCTGCTGGATTTGCAGAGCGATCGCCCGTCGATCCCCTTGGATGAGGTTGAGCCCATTACCGACATCGTGCAGCGGTTTTGCACAGGGGGCATGTCGCTGGGCGCGCTATCGCGCGAGGCCCACGAAACCTTGGCGATCGCCATGAACCGAATTGGCGGCAAGTCCAATTCTGGGGAAGGTGGGGAAGACCCGGTGCGGTTTAACGTGCTAGAAGACGTTAACGATGGCGGACTCTCGCCCCTGCTGCCGCACTTAAAAGGACTGCGGAACGGCGATACTGCCAACTCTGCGATCAAGCAAATTGCCTCCGGGCGCTTTGGGGTCACGCCAGAGTATCTAATGAGTGCGCGCCAGCTCGAAATCAAGGTCGCGCAAGGTGCTAAACCCGGTGAGGGAGGGCAGTTGCCTGGCCCCAAGGTCAGCCCCTATATCGCCATGCTGCGGCGCTCAAAGCCGGGGGTCACGCTCATCTCGCCCCCGCCCCATCACGACATCTACTCCATTGAAGACCTGTCCCAGCTCATTTTTGACCTGCACCAGATCAACCCAGTCGCGCAGGTATCGGTGAAGCTAGTGGCAGAAGTGGGCATCGGCACGATTGCGGCAGGAGTCGCCAAGGCCAACGCGGATATCATCCAAATCTCGGGGCATGATGGCGGCACTGGCGCGTCTCCCCTGAGTTCCATTAAGCACGCCGGGAGTCCTTGGGAACTAGGGTTGACGGAAGTGCATCGCGTGCTGATGGAGAATCAGCTGCGGAATCGCGTGCTGCTGCGGGTCGATGGTGGCTTCAAGACGGGCTGGGATGTGATCATGGGCGCACTCATGGGCGCAGAAGAATTTGGCTTTGGCTCTATCGCCATGATCGCCGAAGGCTGCATTATGGCTCGCATCTGCCACACAAACAATTGCCCTGTGGGCGTTGCTAGTCAGAAAGAAGCCCTGCGCAAACGCTTTACGGGTATGCCAGAGCATGTCGTGAATTTCTTCTACTTTATTGCGGAAGAGGTGCGATCGCTCTTGGCTCGGCTGGGCTATCGCTCGTTGAACGATATTATTGGGCGATCGGATCTGCTAGTGCCCCGTGATGGCGTGCAGTTGACTAAAACTAAGGCGCTCAACCTAGACTGTCTGACCAAACTGCCCGATACGCGAACCGACCGCGCTTGGCTCACCCATGAAACGGTGCACAGCAATGGCCCAGTGCTCGACGATGAGCTGCTGAATGATGCTGAGGTTCAGCGGGCGATCGCCCAACAAATCACTGTCGTTAAAACCACCCCTGTGGTGAATACCGACCGAACGGTGGGCGCGCGGCTGGCGGGGGCGATCGCCAAGCGCTATGGCAACACAGGCTTTGCGGGACATATCACGCTTAATGTGCAGGGCAGCGTGGGTCAGAGCTTTGGCGCATTCAACCTGTCGGGGATGACTCTAAACCTCGAAGGCGAAGCCAACGATTACGTAGGCAAGGGCATGAACGGTGGGGAAATTATCATTAAACCCACTACAGCAGCCACCTACGACCCATCTCAGAACGTCATTATCGGCAATACCTGCCTGTACGGCGCTACGGGTGGAAACCTCTACGCCAATGGGCAGGCAGGGGAGCGCTTCGCCGTGCGCAACTCTAAGGGGCAAGCCGTCATTGAAGGCGCAGGCGACCATTGCTGCGAGTATATGACAGGCGGCGTGATTGTCGTATTGGGCCGTGTGGGTCGCAACGTGGGTGCTGGAATGACGGGTGGCTTAGGCTACTTCTTAGATGAAGATGACAGCTTTACGGCCAAAGTAAACCCTGAAATCGTCAAGATTCAGCGGATTGTTAGCCCGGTGGGTGAGCAGCAGTTGAAAGAGCTAATTCAGGCCCATGCCGATAAGACCGGCAGCCCCAAAGCTCATCAGATTCTAGAGAACTGGGCTGATATGCTGCCCCAGTTTTGGCAGGTGGTGCCGCCCTCTGAAGCCGAGAGCCCAGAAGTGGCGATCGCCCCAGAGAAAGCGCTGACACCAGCTCCCTAGCGATCGCCCTATGCGGTAGAAAAGCGCCTTTCCTTCTAGCTCAGACCCGCTCTACCGCATGGCCCTTGCTGAAGAATAAAAGACGTGAGGGGAAGCTGCGCACAGCTCCCCCTCACGTCTTTTTTATCCGGTGAATTCGGCACAAGCCCAAACCCGACGAACTCCTAAACCTGGTTTGCCATCACCTTCTTCACCGCATCTACAATCTGGGGCGGCTGCACGATGGTCAAATTTTCGAGAGCGCCATTGTACGGGGTAGGAATATCTTGAGACGCCAAGCGTACCACTGGGCCATCTAGCTCATCAAACAGGCGATCGTTAATCGAAGCCGTGAGTTCTGCCCCGATTCCACCCGACCGCATACATTCTTCTACAATAATCACCCGATGAGTCTTGCGAATGGATGCACCAATCGTTTCAAAATCGAGTGGTTTAAGCGAAATTAGGTCAATTACCTCGGGATCGTATCCCTCTTTTTCTAACACTTTGACCGCTTGAGTCACGTGGTGCCGCATCCGCGAGTAGGTAAGAATCGTGACATCAGCACCCTCACGTACCACCTCAGCCCGATCGATCGGCAGCACATAATCTGTCTCGGGCAAATCTTGCTTTAAGTTATAAAGCAACACATGCTCAAAAAACAGCACCGGATTATCATCCCGAATTGCGGCTTTGAGTAGACCCTTTGCATTATAAGGAGTGGAACAGGCCACCATTTTCAGCCCTGGCACACCCTGAAAATAGGCTTCTAGCCGTTGCGAATGCTCAGCACCCAGCTGTCGCCCTACCCCTCCTGGCCCTCGAATCACTAAGGGAATCTTGAAATTGCCACCAGAAGTATAGCGCAGCATCCCAGCATTGTTGGCGATTTGATTAAAGGCCAACAGCAAAAATCCCATGTTCATCCCTTCAATGATGGGACGCAGCCCAGTCATTGCAGCTCCCACTGCCATACCCGTGAAGCTGTTTTCGGCAATCGGGGTATCTAACACCCGAAACTCGCCATATTTTTTATAGAGATCTTTGGTGACCTTATAAGAGCCGCCGTAGTGTCCTACATCCTCTCCGAGGACAAACACATTGGAGTCACGGGCCATCTCTTCGTCAATGGCTTCACGCAGGGCGTTATACAGAAGGGTTTCTGCCATTTAAGTTGCTGTTACGAATTTCACGTTCAATCTAGAATCATAGCGGGTTGAGCTGCCAATTTGGCAGGGAATGATACGATCGCATGGTTTTGCCCTTGTAAAGTCACTGCAGGTTGAGTGGTCGATTAGTCTTATTCCTGCGTACTATTGCTGTAGCCTCTTGGTTTGATGTGTTCTGTGTGTTTGGGCTAGCGCGCTAGAATCTTGCCCAGCGGGTAGCGCTTCAAACACTCTCTGCGTAAAGCAAGAGGCAAGCCGGGTGTCTGCTGGAAGACCGTTGCATAGGATCCGTAGGGTTCTGGATGTCCTGTAGTGAGGAAACGTTTGTGTCTCATCGTCGTGAAACTGGGGGATATGGAATTCGGTTACTATTTTCGGCACTCGCGACACTGGTGATCTTTGCTGGATTGGGGACGGTGCTCGCGTCTACAGCATCGCTTGGGGTCAACGACTCGGGAATGATTTCTAGGGCGATCGCCCAATCTAACCTAGCCGCAACTAATACAGAGCAACCACCAAGCGCCTCTCTAATTGCCAAACTTCCGCGCTTCAACCGACCAGAGACTCCCCCGCGCCCTCCGGCCCCACCATCGTTCCTCAACTGGCGACAGTTAGAAGGCGCTTACGTGCCGCCCCAGGAGTCTGCCCCAGCCGATCCCACAAATTTTGGCGATCGCGTCTCCATTGATGCCTACGGCAGACCCATCAGCAACGCACCACTGGTCGTACTCCACGAAACCGTAGGAACAGCCTCCAGCGCCATCAATACATTTCGTGCCTATACTCCTCGCGATGAAGATCAGCGCAGCTACCACGCACTGATCCGCCGCAACGGCACCATCGTCTACATTGTGCCACCAGAATATCGCGCCTTTGGAGCAGGCAACTCTATGTTCAATGGCCCCAATGGCCCCGAAGCAGTCGCCACCAACCCTCTCTTTCCTCCCTCAGTCAATAATTTTGCCTATCACATCTCTCTAGAGACGCCCGACGACGGGCGAGGCAACCAGGCGCGCCACAGCGGCTATACCGATGCACAATATCGCTCTCTAGCCTGGCTAATTCTCAGAACCGGCATTTCCTTTGATCGCATCACAACCCACCGCGATGTAGATCGCTCTGGTTCGCGACGCGACCCCCGCAGCTTCGATCCTCAGCGGTTTGCCCGATCGCTACAAGAATTTGCAGCATAAGTCTCCCGCCACAACCTACCCACAACCGACTTGCACTGCGGCTCAGTGATATAAGCCATGCATCTTAACCAAACCCAAATTTGATAGCGTTGTTGCAACTCCGCGCTGCGAGACTGCAACAACGCTAGAATCTTGCTGCTCGAAAGACAAGTGGCAGGGTTGTAGGAATTACCAAACTGGCGTCAACCAGGGCTTAGGCTGAGATTAAGCAAGATCAGCGCAGCTTGCAATAAAACTAAAATGCATCGCCAGCCCTGAGGATCTGCAATTTCTCTTAACAGTAATCCAAAGAATCATGAAGTGATGCTGCGCTTTGTAAATTAATCTTCGGCCCATCACTCGATTGATTTGAGAATACTGAACAGATTATTAAATAATCCCTATCATTGCCGTCGATTTTCGAAAAGAGAGGCTAATGCTTTGCCCCTATAATGAGTGCAACGGTAGTGTAATCAACTATTCATTTTCGTTTAGCTCATTCAATGAGTGATCCCTTAAAGCGGCATCGGTTGAATATCCCTCGCTGCAATGGAGGGTCTACTCATGCACCTAAGAGGATATAGCTCATGGAACGTAGCGAATCAACTAGGAGTAACGGGCGACGAACGACTCGCAGCAGAACTCGGGAGACACCAGTGACAGAATCGAAGGCCGCCAGTGCAGAGTCAGCAGATAAAGCGACATCTAGCACCTCCGCATCATCCCAAAAGGGAAAGGAAAAGGAATCTGAAGTGAGTGCAATTACAGTCAAGGACAGTACAACGGAAAGAGAGCGCATCACAGGGCCCGGTCGCCCCGTTGGCCCCGGAGCGATCGAGATCGCCGAAAGTTATAGCTCAGCAGGGGTTCGTCCTATCGCTGCTAGTCATTTAGATATTTATGGAACCATACTTAACGGACGTCCAATTATGTCTAGCGACATTCGCGTTTTAGATACCACCATGCCGGGTCATCGCCCAGTATTTTCCAGCAATATATCAGTGCGGGAAGACTTGTCATTGCCAGGCGGGCGTCCGATTTTTTCTAGCGACGCTGAATTGATGGAAGCACCACTCTTACCCGGTGGCCGCCCCATCGCTACTAATGAAACAGCAGATAGCGAAACTCTAATGGGATACTTGGACTAGTAGCCAGTCTATCTAACACAAGGGTGAGGGCTGCAAAACTGGGACATATTCCGCTCTCAACGCGGCGCGTTGGCGCAGCAAGATATTCTGAGGCTTACTCGTAATTGCTGTAGAGAAAAGGGGGCTCGTGCATAACGCGAGGCCCCTTTTCTTTGGGTAAATGTCAGGTCGGCAAATGCATAAAACCGTGCTGCTCGCGTCGCGGGCAGCACGGTTGGGTGTTGTTTTATCCCAAATACTTCTAGGTCACCCCTGGTCAGGCAGAGCAAGTGCCATGCGCTCCTACAGAATGACGGGTGTGGAACCGGGGGTTATTGGTTCGGATTCGGTGTTAGCCCTGCGCTGCGGGGCTAACACCACACTATAGAACTCATATTGAACTAGGGCAGAGTGATAGCGCTTCTGGTATAGATCTGCTGATCAACTTAGCGATCTAACCGAACCAGATTAACCAGGGTGATGGTGCTGTTTTCTGGGTTCGACACCACAATTTTGTTGCCGCCGGGCACGAACTCAATACCTTCTGGCTCTAGCTCGGCTGCGATGTCTGCACGAACTACTGTATCGTCTAGAATCACCGTATCCAGCAGGGTGATGTTGCTGGGGTCAGTGACATCGTGGATCGTGATGGCGTCGGAGCGCTCAATAGCGACTGCCGCTAGGGTTCTGCCTTCAATCTCTGCAATGCTCACCACTTCAGGCTCGGGGCCTTTGCTGTTGCAGCGTTGGGGCAGGCCCAGCGCCAGAATGCTGTCTTCGATGGTGTCGCCACTGTCGCTGAGCAGTGCGCCGGTTGTGGCGTCATAAGCGCTAATGCTACGTGTTCCGTGAGGGCTCAGGAGCACGCTGTTGTAGCTTTGCTCATTCACTGCGGTCAGGTTATCTTCATCGGCTGTGACAAAGAAGCTTAGGTCAGGGCTGATGGCGAGGCCATCGGGCTCGCGCGCAGAGGTATAAGACTGGCGCTGAGATAAGTCGTAGCTGCTAGAGCGGCATAGGCCTTCGCCCACGCGATCGCGCGTTAGGCCAAATCCTGTGCGAATACCCATGTCAAAGTTCTGCACTTGAAAGTTGCGGGCGCGCATCCGAAAGGGCAGACGACGGGGTACGTCGATGCGGGCAACGGCGTTGTTTTCTTGCAGCGTGACTAATATAAAGGAGCTGTCGGCGGCAATTCGCACGGTTTCGGGCTGCGGATCGTGGGGGAAGAAGGGGATATTTTCTTGGGGAAGGGGCAGCTCGAACTGAGACAGGCGGCTGGGGCCGCGGCGCAGGTCGATGATAGACACTGTGCCAGGGCGGTTTTCTAGATTGGTGAGGTCTTCTTCGTTTTCTTCGTCTTCATTGGCGACGGCGGCAAACAGGCCATTGGGGGCGATCGCCACAGAATCTGGCCCGCGCCCTACCGCCGTTTGCCCCAACACCTCTAGGTCAGGAACAGAAAATGCAATGACTTTACCCGGCACTTCGTCGAATGTGGCGCTGTTAGCCTCATCATTATCTCTCACGGCCACTAGCACATAGGAACCGTCAGGGCTAATGGCAAGTCCAGTAAATTCAGCAGAGGTTGAGCCCTCAGGCAGTAGGTCAGGCGTCAGCTCAAAGGAGTTGATTAGGTCGAGGGTGCGATCGCCAATTTGCACCACCGTGACCACATCGGCCCCGGCAACCACTGTGAACTGCCCATCACGACTGACCGTTAGCATTTCTGCGCCGCCTAGGTCTGTCAGGGTATCTACTACCTCACCCTGAATGCGAATCGGCTGCTGAGCCGGAGCAGGCCAGCCCTGGCTTAGCACAATCAAACTGGCTAGCGCGATCGCCACCAGGCCATAGCGAGATATCCGCTGCGGATTGGGGTTGGGCGATCGCCAAAATTTGCCAAAATATTGGTTTAACCTGGCAAAGAACACACTTAGAGGACGCATGCTTCTGAAATCTCCACGATTACAGCATTAACCCTACCGGGAGATGGGCGATCGCACGTAAAGAAGACATTAGCCAGAGGTTAAATCTTGGTAGACTCAAGCAGCAAGCCAAGAAGCGCTTCTATAGTCGGTATTACAGCCGCCGCTCCAGCGATGCCCACCCTGCTGTAGCGGCTGTCGCGTGACCTTTTCAACGTAAACTCATGACCTCTAAGCGGATTTTTATTACGGGTGCCAGTGGATGCATTGGCCACTACGTGGTAGATAAACTCATCCAAGACACTGAGCACGAGCTGTTTTTGCTGGTGCGAGATCCTCAAAAGCTAAAGCTAAACCTGACTGCCCGTGCAGGCATTCATCTGCTGCAGGGCGACATGCTGCACATTGAGCGACACCGCCAATTGCTCAAAACCGTGGACTACGCCGTGCTGATTGCGACAGCGTGGGGCGGCCCCAATACCCATGACATCAATGTCACCAAAACCATTCGGCTGCTTAATTTGCTTGATCCCGACGTGTGTCAGCAGGTGGTGTATTTTTCCACCGCCAGCATTTTAGGGCGCGACAATCAGCCGCTAAAGCAGGCCGGAGAAGTTGGCACAGACTATGTGCGCACCAAATACGACTGCCATCAGCGAATGCAAAAGTTGGCGATCGCCCCCCGCGTTACTACCGTCTTTCCCACCCTCGTGTTTGGGGGCGATGCGACCAAGCCCCTGTCGCAGATCAGCGGCGGCTTGCCCCAAGTCGTTCGGTGGATTGATTTGATCCGCTTTCTCAAAGCCGATGGCGGGTTCCACTACATTCACTGCGAAGATATAGCCAAGGTCGTGCTGCTGCTGCTGCACCGTTCCCCCACCGAGGGCGAGAGTCGTCAACTGGTGCTAGGCAACGCGCCGCTAACAGTCAATGAAGCGATTGAGGAAATCAGCCGATACTTTGGTCGGCGTATTTACTTTCGCATTCCCCTGACAGCGGGGCTAGCCAACTTTTTTATCCGGGTATTCCGAATTCAAATGGCCGCGTGGGATCGCTTTTGCATGGACTATCGCTACTTCACCTATGAGCAGTTTGTGAACCCAGCCACCTATGGCTCTGTGCCCTACTGCGCCACGCTCAGCGAGGTGTTTAAGGTAAGCGGCATTGCGCCCCGCTCTAATTCCTAAAGCCCCAACCCTGACCCAGGGCTACCGTCGTGCCCGATCCGCTTTTCAACAAAGAATTACATATCGGTGGAAAAGGTGGAGTTTTTTGACACTTGTGGATACAGTCTGTAAGCAACGGGCTGTAAGCAACGGGCACTGTCTAGCCATCTAAGCAGTCATAGATGCTGCAAGGACAGTTGGGCAGGAGGGCAGCTCTGGCTTCACCCAAACATGATTCAGTCAAGACTACAAAATTAGGATTATCCCATTAGGATTGATCCAATCATGATGTGGGAGATAGCGGGCCTGAGTCGCTAGACTTGCCACTGCCAAGACTCGCCCTTATGAGACGGCAAGCTGATCAGGGGGCATGGGTTCTCACCAGTCTGCTCAACCAAGTCATCTATTAAAAAAATCAAATAAAAAGCCCCAAATAAAAAGTCTCGAATACTATGGGCAAAATGCGAGCACCGTTACACTGGCCTCCTATACAATCAAAGCCTGACCTGAGTCGATTGCGGCTGTCACTCAGCCCATATTGCTTCGATTGGGATTTGATTCATTCTATGAGCTCTATAAGCCTGTGATTAGGGTGTGTGATGCGTGTTGGCAGATGTTCCCGAATGGCTGTTTGGAATGTGATATGGTTGCCCCCTCTTCCTAAACTGCATGAAATCGTCTTCGCTGAATGATGTCTCGCTGTATGAGTTAGCCCTAAGTGCTACCCCCCCACCTGACCCGTTGCAGGTTAGCCCCACCACGTTTAAATCGATGGTGAGTGCCATGGTGGATGTCTTGGTGGGTCAGCACTTGGGTGCAACGATCTGGATCAAGCTTCCTAAAGGGGAGACCTGGCAATCAGAAATACAGCGACTGCGCCGGGTGGCAACTGCGCCCCATACTCTCTATGCCTTTACGAGTAACCGAGACGAGTTCGGCACTCTGGCGGCGGCGGTTGATCCTCCGGATCTGGAAGGATCACCCGTGGCTGATGGGGACGCTCTGATTGATGACCACAGTAGTGTGGCAGCGGCGAATGACGCTCTGGTCAGCTATGACTCTAAGAGTGCGCTGTTCCCTATCGTGACGGATGGGCAACTGAAGCGTGAATACTTTGTGCTGGTGGTGTCTGAGGCGTTTTCGGGGCTGGTGCTGGCCCACCGACCCCATTCCAATCGTTCGGATGAGGAGGCTGAGCGCCGCCATCCACTGCTGGCAATCTATTCTGTGGAGCCTGCCACGCTGGAGCAGGTGTTTTCGGGGCTCTATGGAGCGATCGCTGCTGCTGCTGCCCAAACGCCTCTAGAGCCAGAAGTTGAGCTGATGATGGAAAACTGGGATGAGGTCGCGGCGATCGCCCCGTCCTATTCCCCGAGTCCTACGGTCATCTCGCACCTGCTGGGGCATCATATTCGTACCCAAGAAGACATTTGGCATAACACGGCCACCTATCGCCGCCAAGCAGAAACGGCGGGCACTCTCCAGTTAGAAACTGAAGAACTGCAGACCCTGCTGCGCATCAAGGATGAGTTTTTGCAAAATGTGGGTCAAGAGCTGCGCACGCCCCTCGCAACGATGAAGACGGCGCTCTCTCTGCTCAACTCTCCCAATCTTAAACCGGCCCAAAAGCAGCGCTATATGGATATGTTGACTCAGGAGTGCGATCGCCAAAGCGCTCTAATCACCAGCGTTCTCGACTTGCTTCAGCTTGAGACCGTAGACGGCCCAGCTGACATTCAGCCCGTGCGCCTGAGCGACATCGTGCCGGGCATCGTCAGCACCTTTCAGCCGCTAGCGCAGGAAAAGGGCGTGCTGGTCGCCTACACCGTCGCCGACGATATGCCCCCGGTTTCCTGCACCACAGCATGGCTTCGCCAAATCATCATCAATCTGCTGCACAACGGCATTAAGTTCACGCCCGTGGGTGGGCGGGTGTGGGTGCGGGCCAAACCCCAGAATGGGTATGTGCAAATCGACATTGCCGACACGGGTATTGGCATAGCCCAGGCCGATGTGCCCAAAATCTTTGATCGGTTTTATCGGGTTCGAGGGGCTCGCGATGATGCCAGCGGCACGGGGCTAGGGCTATCAATTGTGCAACAATTGCTCGTGCGCTGTGGCGGCTCCATCTCAGTTAAAAGCCGCCCGGGTGATGGGTCTACCTTTACCGTACTGCTGCCCATTGCCGCCGCCGCCCCACCCTGACCAATCCCCGAGCGGAGCTTCTTCAGATCGTCTAAATGTGGTCTTTTCTTAAATTTCGTCCCCTGCGTGATCTGCTCACCCATCCCCGGCGTTATGCCGTTATGGAGGCCTGTGCCATTGGGCTAATTTCGGGGTTGGCCGCGGTGTTGCTCAAGCAGGGTGTGGGGCTGGTGGGGGGCTGGCGCATCCAAACCACCTATGCCGCGCCTGGCTGGCTGGTGCTGCCGTTGATTGGGTTAGCGGGTGGGCTGATGGCAGGGTTTCTGGTGGAGCGGCTGGCGCCAGAGGCCGCTGGTAGTGGAATTCCCCAAGTCAAAGCTGTGCTCGCCAATGTGCCTCTCGTGCTCAACTTGCGGGTGGCGCTGGTCAAACTGCTGAGCGTTATCCTCACGATGGGGAGCGGAATGAACCTGGGGCGGCAGGGACCCACGGTGCAAATTGGGGCCGCACTAGCCACCCAGTTGAGCCAGTGGATTCCCACCTCGCCGGCCCATCGCCGGCAGCTGATTGCGGCGGGGGCTGCGGCTGGCCTGGCGGCTGGGTTCAATGCCCCTATTGCTGGGGTTCTGTTTGTGGTTGAGGAATTTCTGCATGATTTCTCAGGCATCACTCTGGGTACGGCGATTCTGGCTTCGTTTGTGGGGGCGGTGGTGTCCCGACTGTTGGGGGGGCAGGGCCTCAGCCTAGATTCTGCCATCACCAGTTTCGATACCAGCTTTTCGCTGCAAGATGTTCCGTTCTTTCTAGTGCTGGGGCTGCTGGCAGGGCTGGCGGGCACCCTGTTCAGCAAGGGCATTTTTGCCGCGCTGCGGCTTTATCGCCAACTGCCGCAGCTAGGGCTCCCGGGAAAGATGGGCCTCGCTGGGCTAGTGTCGGGGTTAGTAGGGCTAGCGCTGCCGTTGGAATTTCGGGATAACACGGGATTGCAGATGGTGTTGAGCACGGGCGACGCCACGTGGCAGCTTACGCTGTTAGCCTTTGCGGCTAAGTTTGTGCTGACCTTGGTTGCCTATGGGTCGGGCGCGCCCGGGGGCATTTTTGCACCCTCGCTCATTTTAGGATCGGCGCTGGGCTATTTAGTGGGAACCTCGGCTCATGGGTTAGAAACGCTGGTGGGTATTCCACTGGGGATTCCCGTTGGGATTAGCTCTAACTCGACCTATGCGCTGGCGGGGATGGGTGCGTTTTTTAGTGCGGTGACGCGAGGCCCCATCACGGCGATTGTGATCGTGTTTGAAATTACGGCAAACTTTAACTTGGTGCTGCCGTTAATGATTGGGTCGGTGATTGCTTATCTGCTGGCGCTGCGTCTGGCGGGCAAATCGATCTATACCGATTTACTCGCGTGGAATGGCATTGAAATTGATGACGCCCCAGACGGTGGCCAGCCTTGGCGACAGCTCACGGCAGCAACCTTGATGCAGCGGCGGGTAGAAACGCTGTCGAGCAGTATGTCTGTCAGTGAGGTGACTCAGGCGTTTTCGCGATCGCACCATCGTGGGTTTCCCGTGGTGGATGCGGGAAAGCTGGTGGGCATTGTCACCCAGTCGGATCTAGCTGATAACAGCCGCCGCCCGCCCGAGGTGGAGCAGGCTAAGTTAATGCACATTATGACGCCACGCCCGGTGACCGTTAGCCCCACCGATCCGCTGACCCATGTGCTGTATTTACTCAATCGCTTTAAGCTGAGCCGCCTGCCGGTGACGGATGGGCAGCGGTTGGTAGGCATCATTACGCGTGCCGATATTATTCGAGCTGAGTCGGATCAACTCAGTGCCGAAGGCTGGGAGTTTGGCCCTCAACCCGAACCGTCTTATCTGGTGTATCAGACGCGATCGCCCGCTACTGGCCGAGGGCGGCTGCTGTTGCCCATCAGCAACCCAGCCTCGGCTCCGCTGTTGTTGAAGCTGGCGGCGGCGATCGCCCAAGACCATCACTATGAATTAGAGCTATTGCAGGTGATCCCGGTGCCCCGCAACAGCTCCCCCGCAGAAACCCCCGTCCGCACGACCCAGAGTCGTCGCCTGCTGCGTCAGCTCGAACACTTGGGTGAGGTGTGGCAGATTCCGATCCACACGCAAATTCGTGCGGCTCACGATGTGGCACAGGCTATTTTAGAGACCGTGACCGAGCGCCACGTTGATCTCGTGTTAATGGGTTGGAAGGGGAACACAGGCACACCCGGGCGAGTGTTTGGCAACGTAGTGGATACGCTGATTCGCCAAGCGCCGTGTGACGTGATGCTCGTGCGGCTGGGTGAATCGCCCCAGTTTAGCCGCTGGCTGGTGCCCATTGCGGGCGGGCCAAACATGCAGCAGGCGCTAAAGTTGCTGCCAAGTCTGATTCAAATTGGTCAGCAGCCAGAGGTGCGCATTTGCCAGGTGATTTTGCCCAATAGCCCCACGTTGATCACCCAGCCATTGCAAGACGCAGCGGCTCAATTAAAGCGGCATGTAGACTGCCCAGTGGTGGCGCGCCCCATTTGGGGTGAATCAGTAGCCGATACGATTTTGCAACTGGCGGAGCGCAAACCCTACGATGTGATTGTGCTAGGCGCCAGCCGGGAAGGGTTGCTAACTCAGGTGATGCAGGGCAATATCCCAGAGGCGATCGCCCGCCACAGTCGCAGCACTGTGATTTTAGTGCGAGGCGCTTTATCTCCATAAACCTGAGTTTGGAATAAGCTCAAACCCTTGATGTGCCGTGCGCGTCGCGCAGTGTCCCAAAACCCGTCTTACCCCGACCTGGGCTGATGAAGCTAGCGTTCAGCCCTTAAGCAGTAGACCTTATCCGGTTGCTCTTGCAGATTGCCAGCGCCCTAGAGTGCAGCCGAATCAGTTGCCAAACTCTTTCTATAGGCTGCTCCATCCTGCAGGCCGTTCTAACCCTACGCCATCATTCTTTAGCCGTTCTCAGGCTCCTTTCAGATTTCCCTGGCATCATTAAAAAATCTGGCATTGCTGGAGTAAGGGTATGAATTGCTGAATTCTTGCATTTCCGATAGCCCCCTTAAATCTCCCAATTATGGGGGACTTTGAGGGGTTTGGTTCCTCCAGAATTGGGGGCTAGGGAGTGAATTCATACTAGGATTCAGCAACGCTAAAAATCTGACTTAAACCAGGTTGCAATAGTGGATAGGGCCTGCTTTGCTAACCTGACATCACATACGGAGACATGCGCATTAACTCATGGTTGAACAATCTAAACGCCGCTCGAGACGCCAGCCTTCTAAAAAATCTCAAGCCCTGAAAATGCTGCTCAGCCCCTGGGGCGTCGCCATACTAATGGTGATAGTAATTGCTGCTCTATGGTGGCGAAATCGTCCTATGTATGTGGCCTTTGACCCCAGTACTCCTGCGGGTGAGGCTGCCTTGGACTCAGTTCAAACCTTCCCCGACCAAGGGCAAGCCCATGTTAACCCAGGGCAGTCGGTCGATTATGACAGCGACTTTCCCACCTCTGGCCCCCATGACCCAGTGCCGGTCATGCCAGGTGTCTACACTGAGGCGCAGCCTCCAGAGCAGTTGGTGCACTCCATAGAACATGGCAACATCGTGATTTATTACGAGCAGCCGGGGGATGAGGCCTATCAGACATTGCAGAGCTGGGCTAGGCAGTTCCCTGGAGCTTGGGATGGTTTGGTCGTTGTGCCGAAGGCAGGGTTAGGGGAGAGCATAGTGCTGACCGCTTGGACTAAAAAGCTAGTGATGCCCGAGTTTGAGGCCCAAGCGGCAGCAAGCTTTATTGATGCCTATCGGGGTCGAGGCCCAGAAAATCCAGTGCGATGATACGGTGCAATAAGAGTTGATCTTGGCCTGTGAGTGCACCGTAGAATCGCCGTATGCTCAAGCCAAAGTCCGTTCGGGTTCAAGGACTTTGGCGATGCCGAGCCTTGTGCAGTTCGTAAACCCTTTTGATTTATCGTCCGCGCTGTTCTCAATCAGTCAAAGGGTCAACGTCTCTTGATAGCGTAAGTTCGATAGCGATGCTTCAGAACGCTGCGGGCCTGAAGCATCGCCAAACTGTTCTGCTTGTAACGTGGGCAGCACAGTTTTAGGACTTGGCTGAGCTGATGTGATCAGAGGCGTCGAGAAAATTAGTGAAATTAGCACGGGCAGCGCAACTGACGGCTGTATGACGTAATTAGGGCACTCTATAGCCATCTGCCCCCGGTCTCTGAGTTCCGTTATGCGTCAGTTCTTTCAGCCTGTGCTCCCAAAACCCAAGCGCTGGCCTGAGCTCCAGTCCCAACTCTCGCCAGCAGTGAGGGCGATCGCCCTCACCACGCTAGCGGTCTCGTGCTGCGTGATTGGCATGAAACAATTGGGCTGGCTGCAATCGTTGGAGCTGCGGCTCTATGACCGAATGGTGCGATACAAAGCCGACGGTGACGTAGACCCACGGCTGCTCATCGTCGCCATTACCGAAGCCGACATCCGCACCCTACAGCGGGTAACGCCGTCTGATGAAACCCTTGCTCAAGCGTTAGATCTGCTCATGCAGCACGACCCCACTGTGGTGGGTCTAGACTTGCACCGCGATGTGCCGCAGGAGCCGGGCAGCGATGCTCTAGAACGGTCTTTAGATGCAGCGTCACTGATTGCCATTACCAAACTCGGCAATGACGACAGCGATCGGGTGCCGCCGCCGCCCGCCGTTGCGCCAGATCGGGTGGGCTTCAGTGATTTGCTGGTGGATGAAGATGGTGTGGTGCGGCGCAATCTGCTGTTTGGCTCTACGACTGACGGCTCCACGTATCCCTCGTTTTCGCTGCTGTTGGCCATGCGCTACCTAGCGCAGCAGAATATCCACGCCAGCCCCAGTGCCGAAAATGCGGAGTGGATGCAGCTTGGCGAAGCTGTATTTAGACCTCTGGAGTCCAATTCTGGTGCCTATCAACAGCTAGATGCGCGAGGCTATCAGGTGTTGATGGCCTATCGATCGCGCGATCGCATGGCCCGCATGGTCACGCTAACCCAGGTGTTGAATCAGCAGGTCAACCCGGAGTGGGTTCGCAATAAGATTGTTCTAGTGGGCACCACAGCCCCCAGCGGCAAAGATTTGTTTTATACCCCCTACAGCGCAGGGGAGCAAATCACGCATCAAATGCCAGGGGTCATCATCCACGCGCAAATGGTGAGCCAACTCCTGGTGGCAGCGTTAGAGGGACGCGGGCTGATTTGGTTTTGGACAGACTGGCAAGAGGGGTTGTGGGTGCTGGGCTGGACGGCTCTTTCTGGAGCGATCGCCTGGGGTGTGCGGCATCCCCTTATACTAGGGCTGTGCAGCGCGGGGGTGCTAGCGGGGTTGGCGGGGGCAAGCTTCTCCCTTTATCTAGCAGGGGGCTGGGTGCCGGTGATGGCTCCGGCGATCGCCTCAGTGATGGCCTTTGGCGCGGTAGTATCATACCGAGCACAGCAGGCCCAGCGGCAGCAGCAAATGGTAATGACGCTGCTAGGGCAAAACACGTCGCCCGAAATCGCCAATGCACTCTGGCAATCGCGCGATCGCCTGCTGCAATCGGGTAAGCTGCCGGGTCAGCGGCTGATGGCGACCATGCTGTTTACAGATATTAAGGGCTTTAGTGGAATTGCCGAGCAACTGCCGCCCGAAGCATTGCTGGAATGGCTGAATGAGTATCTCGAAGCCATGACTCAAGAAATTCAGCGGCACCAGGGCATCGTGAACAAATTTACGGGGGATGGGCTGCTGGCCGTATTTGGGGTGCCGGTGCCTCGCCTTACGCCTGAAGCGGTTGTCACCGATGCCTATCGAGCGGTATCTTGTGCGTTAGCCATGGGCAAGCGGCTGCAACAGCTAAATCAAGATTGGGCGCGGCGCGATTTGTTCGATATTCAAATGCGGGTGGGCATTTTTACGGGGCCAGTAGTGGTAGGCAGCCTGGGCGGCAAAGCCCGGATGGAGTACGGCGTGATTGGCGATGCGGTGAACACGGCATCGCGGTTAGAAAGCTGCGTTAAAGAGCGCCAAGTGGATCTCTGTCGCATCTTAATTGCTGAAGACACCCTAGGGCTGCTGGGCGATCGCTTTCTAGTAGAATCTTGGGGGCCGATGGCGCTAGCAGGAAAGCAACACCCTACTCAGGTTTACCGCGTGATTGATCATGCAGCCCTCACCGCAGAAACCCCTCTGCCCTCTGTGCTGTAACCCGCTCGAACGCATCTGATATGGCCCTGGCACTGCCTCCAATTAAAACCAGCGGAGATAGCGCTGCACTTCCCAGTCAGATACTTGGTTGCGGTAGGTATCCCATTCTTGGCTTTTGCAGTCCACATAGGATTGAAACATTGGTGCGCCCATGACCTCGTAGCTGAGGGCGTCAGTGGCAAAGGCTTCGATGGCGTCGCCCAGGGTGCGGGGCAAGGTCTGAATGCCCTCTTGCTGAAGCTGAATGGGGGAATAGGTCGCGAGGCTTTGGGTCTGGGGTTTTCCGGGGTCAAGCTGGTCGCGAATGCCCTCTAGCCCGGCAGCCAGCAGCATGGCGGCACTGAGGTAGGGATTGCAGGCACTATCGACCGCGCGGCACTCTACCCGACCGCCGCCAAGCGGCACTCGCAACATGGCCGTGCGGTTGGTTTTGCCATAGCCAATGTGGATGGGCGTGCCGGTAAAGCGGCCCATTTGTCCCTGGCTGACGAGCCGCTTATAGCTGTTAACGGTGGGTGCCATCACCGCACACAGGGCCGGTGCGTGGCGCAAAATGCCCGCGATAAACTGATAGCCCAGTTTCGATAGGCCGCAGCTGTAGGGATCATCCAGGGACATAAACAGATTTTCGCCGCCATCGGTTGAAACCAGCGATAGGTTGAAGTGGGCGCTGTTGCCAGACTGATTGGCAAAGGGCTTGGGCATAAAGGTGGCAAAGCAGCCGTGCGGTTGCAGGATGTCGTTGATCATGAGGCGGAAAAAGGTAAGGCGATCGCTCATTTTCACCGCATCCGCATAGTTAAAGTTGACCTCAAACTGGCCGTTGGCGTCTTCTTGCTCTGTGGAGTAGACATCCCAATCTAGGTCGTTCATAGCTTCGATTAAAGCGCTCAGCCAGGGATAGTTGCCCAGCAGACCGCGCAGATCGTAGCGAGGTTTGGAGAGGGGGGGGCGATCGCCCAACGGCATCAACGTTCCATCTGCCCCCTGCTTCAACACACAAAATTCTGCTTCGACCCCCAGATTCAAACGATAGCCCATGGCCGAGGCCTGCCCCATAACCCGTTTCAAAATAGAGCGGCTGCAGGCTTCAAACGGTTCGCCTTTGTAATAGAGATCGCTAGCGAACCAGGCAATTTCTCGATTCCACGGCAGAATTGTGACGCTATTCGGATCAGGCACTGCGACCAAGTCTTCGTCTGCTTCTGTCAGCAGCATGCCGTCGAGCACTGATCCGGCAAATAGTTCTGACCCCCGCATCATCTGCTCAAAATGGTTGACGGGCACCGCCTTCCCCTTCGAGATGCCGTGGATGTCTACAAAACTAGGCACGCCATACTTGACGCCCCGCTGCTTCAGCGAGTTTTTGAGAGACACCAAATCGGGTGCCGAAAAATCATCCATGTTGTAGACCATATCCGCCGCGGTGGAGTGGTGTAGCGCGTAAAGCGCTGATTTGAATTTTCATTTTGTCAACCCCTTGCGGTGCAAGATGTTTACAAAAGCAGCTATCCCATTCAACCCAAGGTTGCTGTGGGAGGGTGGGCGCAAGGAGCGCAGCCTGTAGAATGCGTGTTGCCCCGGATATCAGCCTATCAGAGCACGGGGATGGTGGGATTCAGAAATGCGGTGTGGCACGAGGGGATTAGAGGTTGAAGTGTGTATCGCTCCCCTCCCCTCCTCATCTACCGTCAGTTCGGCAAATGCCATCGAACTCACGTTCGTCTACTAATCTCTTTGGAGTCTCCAAGACCAGGGGGCCGAAAGGTTTAACGAAACACAAAGCCTGATTACCTCTGACTACCACCGCGTTCAACCGTATCCCTGGAATTTGCTTCTTGGGAGAGATTTGGGAATGTCGCATGTCACGCGGTGCCCAAACCTGATGGTGCTCTCCTAAATTCGGCAGTCTCGGAGGCGCTGCATTAGGTTGGCGAGCATTTTGATATCGGCCCCGCCATAGGAGCGATCGCCCCGAAAGCCAAGGGAGCCGGTTTTTAAGCTAGCCATAGGCGACAGCCGCCAATACCACAGGGCCGGAAGGTGTCCGTTGGCGGCAGAGAGGTTGAAATCGAGACTATTGTAAGTGCGAAACATGGGATAAAACGACGCGGCCTTAAACATCCAATTAACCGACAGGGCAAACTCTACCACGCGCTTTTGCTCACCCCACTGCGAATCGAGGTTATTGTAAAGGCGCTCTTGGGCCGCAAAGCCAAAATGCCCACTGCTGTGGTCATCCCACAGGCGGCTGATGGTGTTGAGATCGGCACAGGGGATTTGCAAGAGCGAGTCGGGGCTGAGCCAGTCTTCTTTTTCGCGACGGGTGAGCCGAAGCAAGAGGCGCTGGGTTTCTCGATCGGCGGATTTCCACTGCTGCTCTTTCAGATAGCCCTGCAATACGGCGTAGTCGATATCAGAGGCATCAGAGGCGAAGTGCTCCTCTTCTTCGAACCGCATGGGGGGAGAAGGCTCAGAGATAATGTCTGGCGGCGGCGGCGGCATAATCATTGACTCTATCGGGTCTGATGAGTCGGCGGCGGCAGCGTCTGTGGGGATGCCCGGGACGCTTGGGTTGGTGGGGTGATGGTGTTCGTCTACCTGCTGCTCAATGTCGGCAATGGTGTCGGGGGAGAGGTCGAGGGTTTGGGCGAGCGCCAGCAGACGATCGCGATCGCCCCCATCCAGTGACCCGGTCATGCCAATGGCCTCTTCATAGGCTCGCCGATAGTGCTGGTGGCGGTCTTGATTCGCCTCATACTGACGGGCAACATCGCCCTCTAGGGCATATTCAATCGCTTGCACATCGGGGGTACGCAGGCCAGCAGCTTGCCAGGCCTGGGTGAGGCGCTGACGGGTCGAGTCGCTTAATGGATACTCTTGGGCGATCGCCGCTTTATAGGTTTTTTGATAGATTTGTAAGAGCTGCTGATAGTGCTGGCGCTGCGCCTTCGCCTGGGCATGAAGCTGCTGCAAAATTGGCGCGACCTCGGCATCGCTGAGATGTAGATCGGCCTGCAAGCGTTTGAGCTGCTGTTGGTTGCTGTCACTCAAGGGGTCGTCCTCCTGCATCAGTCGCAGACAGGCGCGGCGATAGCGTTCCAAATTAGCCTGGTGCTGTTGGGTTGCTGCCTGCTGGGCGATCGCCCGCTCCTCTAGAGGGATGATGGCGGCATCCGCGAGCTTTAGATCCTGCTGGAGGCGTTGGAGGCGATCGCGCGCAGGTTTGCTGAGCACGGTGGCCTGGGCAATTTCGTCCTGAAACGCCGCCGCATAGCGGGCGTATCGCTGCTGTCGATCGGCGTGCTCGGCTTGGAGCTGCTGCTGCACCCGCTGCCGCACTTGGGCGGCATGGCTCGCATCAATGCCGAGAGAATGCTGCAATTTTTCGAGCGATGCCCGGTCGGCTTCGCTGAGTTGAGGGTTGACCCGCGCCACCTGCAACCAGGCCTGCTCAAACCGCCGGATATTGGCGTGGTAGTGCTCGCGCTGGGTGCGGTCTTGCTGCAACAGGTGCGTTTCGAGGGGGGCGATTTCTGCCTCTGTCAACTGGAGCGAGGTCTGAAGCTGACGTAGTGACTGCCGAGCCCGGTCTGACAAGGGATATTCTAGGGCGATCGCCTGCTGAAAGGCGGCTTCGTAACGCTGCACCCGCTGCTGGTGGGCATCGTGTCGGGCGGCATAGGGCTGCATCACCGCCTGCTGCAACGCTTCCAATTCGGCATCGTCTAGGTTGAGCAAAGCCTGTAGCTCCTTCAGCTCAGCCACCAGGCGATCGCCCAGGGGATAGCCCAACTCCAATGCCGCCACCAGTGCTTTGCGATAGCGCGAGACTCGGTCGGTGTGGTCGCGGTAGGGGCGTAGGGTCTCATTTTCGATCGCCAGCGCCTCGCTAGGGGCTAGCCCCAGCATGACCTTTTGGCGATCGAGAATTACCCGCCCCACGGGCGAAATGCTGCCCTCATGCAGACAATGCTCGACCTGTTCTCGGTATCGCTGGTGGGGATCATGCCGGGGCACCCGCGCCAAGCGAATGTTGTAGTCTTCTTCTCGCAGCGCAATCAGTTCGGGATGGGCGGCGGGAAGCGTGGCTTGCAGGCAGCGACGGGCATAATCATGCAGGTCGCGAATGGAAACTTCTGCATCGCCTCGCTGTGCGGCGGCACCCGAGGTCACGCCTTCGACCACAAAGTGAGTGTAAGGCGATAGGTCTAGCATGGGGGCGATCGCCCCAGCCCCCAGCATCACCACACGCCCCTGCGCGGCCAACTGCTGCCGGAGCCAGGCCGCTTCTGCATCCGCCTGGTCGGTCACGGTGTGCTCGCCATCAGTACGGTTAAAGCCGCAGTCTAGAATCATGACCTGCTGCTGGGGCGATCGCCCCCCGATCAACCCCTGCACTGAGCCCGCAGGCACCGCGCTAGAGCGGACTAGTTCCCCATCAGCAGACACCCGCGTAGACCCAGTGGCAAAGTAAGATTGCCCCCGGTCATCCTGCAACCCCTGGCCCGAATAAAACAGCACCGCCAAATCCTGGCGCCCGCACTTGCGGAAGAACGCTTCGATTTCTTCCTCCATGGCCATGCGGTCTGGGTCGAGCACCGGCTTCACCTCCGCAAAGCCACCCATCTCGGGGTGCAGCAGCATCTGTTCCATGGCGACTACATCGTTTTTCGCCGTGGGAGAGGGTGCCAAAACGCTATGCGGATGGTGGCTGCTGACCCCAATCAGCAGGGCATACTTCGCCATAAATTTTGTGGTAGAGCCTGATTATGAGCAGGATTCGGCCTGAATGCGTCCATCC
This sequence comes from Kaiparowitsia implicata GSE-PSE-MK54-09C, assembly GCA_019359435.1. Taxonomy (GTDB): domain Bacteria; phylum Cyanobacteriota; class Cyanobacteriia; order Elainellales; family Elainellaceae; genus Kaiparowitsia; species Kaiparowitsia implicata. Next base: position 26,755 of record JAHHHI010000068.1, on the reverse strand, counting down.
ACCCCGAAAGCCTGCAGTGATGCGCGATACTGCACCCTAGTCTTAAACCTTTAACGAACCTGTTACGGTTTTAACTGCGTACCCTATCTTTAGAGTAATACGCCTTTTCTCAAATTAATACCGTACCGCAAGGGTGTATGGCCGAATTTCACTAAAAACCCTTTCCACATCACACAGCCGCTATACCGTCGGGAGGATCTGCTGTTGATCCAATGGAGGGGTGATCGGTTCGATCAACAACCTAATTAACTCAGTTTGGCTTGTGCTCAGTTTAGCGTTGGTTCAGTCCGGCTATGCGGGACGGAACCAACGCTTCGAATTCACGTTGCGCAGATCAGTAAGCATTAAAAATGGGTAGCCCTGCTTAATTTTGAGCTACCCATTTTTGAAGAACTGGGGTGCTAGGATTCGAACCTAGGAATGGCGGGACCAAAACCCGCTGCCTTACCACTTGGCGACACCCCATTAGTTATTAAGCTTTAATATAGTAGCAGCTATTTGCCTGTGCTTGTCAAGGATTTTTTTGCCTCTAGCAGGAGCAGGGCAACCGCATACTCGCATGCTCTGCCAGAGGCATTAGCCCAGAGTTGACCTTAGCGAGACGCCCCATCTTGCAGACGAATGGCCTCTTCTAGGTTCTGTCGGGCGGTGTCGTCCTCTGGGTTGAGCTCAAGGGCGCGGCGGTAAATCAGAATGGCGTCATCGACTTGCCCGGTAGCGAGCAGCGCATCTCCTAGGTTTCGGTAGGTAAGGGGATAGTTCGGGTCAGCTTCCATGGACTGGCGGTAGGCGGCGATCGCCGTATCATACTGTCCTTGGTCGTAAAGGGATGCACCTAGATTGTTGTAGGTAACGGCAAGATTAGAGGTGCCTAGGGCGATCGCCCGTTCATGCGCTGCCACGGCCTCATCTAGCTCTCCCTGAAGCGCCAATGCTACCCCTAGGTTGTCGTGGGCATTGCCATAGTCATCGTCAATTTCGATAGCGCGGCGATAGGCGGCGATCGCCCGATTCAGGTTGCCGTGGCGGCGTTGGGCAATGCCCAGGTTGTTGTAGGCTTGAGCATAGGTTGGATCTACCTCAACGGCCTGTTCTAGGGCGGCGATCGCCTCTTCATACATCCCCAGCATCGCCAGGGTATTGCCCAGGTTGTTGTGGGTAATGGCGTCGTCAGGGTTGAGGTTGACGGCTCGACGATAAAAGAGCACGGCCTCGAGGGGTTTGTTGGCCTGATCTAGCACAAACCCTAGCCAGGCATGGGCAAAGGCATTCTCGGGCTGCTGCCGCAGGAGCGATCGCCAAAGTGTTTCTGCGGTTTCTAAATCTCCGGCAGCGTAGGCGGCTTCGCCTTGCTGTATCAGCGCTTCTAGGGCCTCGCTGCTTTCCTCTGCGTCAGCCGCAAGCACCACATCAGCGGCAACGGGGATAGGCCGTATTCCCTCAATTGACACCCAAACTAACGAAACTGCTAGCACCCACTGAATTGCTCGACGTTGCATACCAATATCCGTTGCGTTCGATAACCTGATCGCTGCCAGCTCTATGAATCTAGGCCACAGCATTGCTCAATGGCTGGGCAAGGGGTGCTGACTGTGCGCCCTTACCCGGTCATGAATTGCTACCCAACTGTTTTAACAGATTCCGCGCATGTACGGGGTTGCCCTGATACAGACTTGACGAATTCCATAAAAATTGAGGCTCGTGAAAAAAGATTCAAAAAAATCGTCGGTTTTTGGGTGGGGGTTTTATCCTAGAGACTCAAGTAAATGAGGAGCATCGAGCGCCTCGGGGATAGCGGGACGCGCAGAATCTGACGCGCACAATCGATGGTGCAACCACTGAATCAATCAACTACTGGGTGGAACGACGAGAGCAAGACGCTGGAGATGGCACGCCAGGGCAATCCAGATGCGATCGCCACGCTGATCAATCGGGCGCTAAACCCCCAGGGCATTTCAGCTCAGGTCATGCGCGATGCCAATGGGCTGCATCTTGTGCTGGAATCGCCCCACGGTGCGCCTCAGCAAGATGTGGTGAATTTCTTGCAGCAGGGGGTTTCGCATTTAGGGGCTGAGGGCGTGCAGGCCTTCAATGTCTATGGTCGACGGGCGGGCGATCGCCAGGCCGAATGGCAGCAGCAAATTGCGGTGACGGCGGGCACGCCCACCCATGCTCAGTTAGAGTCCTACCGGATGCAGGGGCAATCGTCTCAAACGCCGACAACCCAGCTCGAGTTTGGCAACGGCAGCACCGTGGGCCAGCACATTTCGATCGCAGACAAGCTGGTGCAGCTGTCTGCGCATGGAGCGTTGCTCACGCGCACTCACCACGCCAAGCTCCCGCTGATTCGCAGTCGGTCTACGCCGCTGGCCAAAGATTCCTGCCGACCTCCGTCGCGGTTGGTGAATCGGCAAAGCGAATTGGAGGGGGCGATCGCCGCCATCGAAGAGTCGCACTTGGTGGAGTTCTATGGCGACACTGGCATGGGCAAAACGTCGCTGCTGTGTACCCTGGCGCATCACTCGGATGTAGAGTCGATGGCGGCGGATGGGGTGATGTATCTGCCGATGTACGCTCGACCGCTCGACGACGTGTTGATGATGCTATTCGACACGTTTTTTCGGTATGACAGTGGCGCTGTCCACCGCAAGCCCACCCGCGATCAGGTGTTGCAGGCGTTTCGGGGCAAGCGCGCGGTGCTGCTGTTGGATGAGGTGCGTCTGCCGCCACCTCTGATTGAGCAGCTGATGGCGGAGTTGCCTAGCCAGCGAGTCGTTGTGGCGAGTAGCGATCGCCATCTGTGGCAAGACAGCCACTCTGTAGTGATGGAGGGGTTGCCGCTGGTAGACGCGGTAGAACTGGCCGACTCGCAGCTCAACTGGACGATCTCCGCAGAGGAGCGATCGCAGCTCGAACTGCTGTGCACCCTAATGCTCGGCCATCCTCTAAAAATTTTGCAGGCCGCGGCCTTGGCCCAGCATCGCCACTTTTCCTTAGCAGAGCTGGTGCAGCAGCTGCAGACAACCGCCGTTGAGACGTTGGCCCTGCGAGCCTGCACCCAACTGCCCGAAACCGAGCGTCGTGCGTTGGCAGCGCTGGGCGTGCTGGGCGATGCGCCCGTGCGGCAGCACCACCTCACAGGCTTGGTCGGGACGAAGGAGGTGCAGCCCATTCTCGATACGCTAATGGGTCGCGGCTTGGTGGTGAGCGATGGGCTCCGCTATCACCTCGCGGGGAACTTAATTCGACCGCTGCGGCAGTTCTGGAATTTGAGCCAATGGGTGCAGCCGGTGATTGCCCATTTGACGAACTGGGCTCGCCAACATGCGCAGGTATCGGGGGTGGTCTCGCGGGATGCAGAATTGCTCGTGCAGGTGATGGATGTGGCGGCTCGTCATCAGCTTTGGGGAGACGTGCTGGCCTTGGCCTCGGTGCTGGATGGGTCGCTGATGGTCGATGGGTATTGGGGCGCATGGGAGCAGGTGTGGCAGCGGGCGCTGCATGCGGCTCAGCAACTGGGAGATCAGGGGGCGATCGCCCATGCGCTGCACCAGTTGGGCACTCGTGCCCTCTGCTTAGACGACACCTTTACCGCCAATGCCTACCTAGGGCAAGCGCTGCAGCTTCGAGAATCTCACGGCGACGACACGGGCGCAGCCGCCACCCGCCATAACCTCAACCTGTTGCTGACGCCCGACTATCATCCCCCGGCGTCGGCATCGCCGCACCCATCGGCTAATCTGGAGCCCCATACAGAGCCCATTCACCCGCCCCCGGGCCAGCAGGAGGAGGAGACGCCCTCCACCGGGGTGCCCCCGTGGGCCTTGGCGGCGCTGATTTCCACCTTATTTTTGGGATTGGGCGCATACCTGGCCTATCAGCTCAACCGCAATCCGTTGACCTTAGCCCTAACGCCAGAGCAACTGGCATTTAGCGCCCAGGAGCTTAACCGTGCCACTGATCCTCAAGCGTTGACGGTGCAGAATGATGGCAACGAGGCGGTGAATCTGGGGCGAATCCAGGTCGTTGGCAGCCATCCTGGAGATTTTCAGATTACGGGCGGCAGTTGCCCCAATAGCACCGTGCAGCCTGCCCAGACCTGCACGGTGGATGTAGCCTTTGTGCCGCAGGCACCGGGCGATCGCACGGCTCAGTTAATCATTAGCGATGCAGCAGGCGTGAATCGCTATACGGCAGCGCTGGCGGGTCGCACCCCAACCCTGACTGACCCTGGCCAGCCGACCGATCCTGACACGTCGGCCCCGCCGGTGGTGCTGCTCAACTTCCAGCCGGGCCAGCTAGACTTTGGCGAGCAGCCTGTCAACACTGAAACCGCCTCTGGACGCATTGTGCTACGCAATGCCAGCCCCCAACCGCTGACCGTGCGTGAAATTGTGCCCAGTGGTTCCCTTGCCTCTGATTTCCGCAGCTCAAACGATTGCACAGGCGCTCCGCTGGCACCCGATCAATCCTGCTCCATTTATGTGTCGTTTTTGCCCCGAGCAGAGGGGCTGCGCAACGCCAACCTGTCGGTTCTTGATGCAGATAACAATTTGTGGGATTTGCCGCTGCGAGGCTATGGTGTGGTGGTGGCACCGCAGCAGCCTGCCCTCAGCCTCACCCCTGGCGGATTTGACTTTGGCCCGCAGCTGGTGAACAGCACCAGCCAGCAGCAGGCATTTTTGGTGAGTAATACGGGCAACCAGACCTTGCGCATCAGCCAGGTCGATCTCACAGGAAACGGCGACTTTAGCATTCGCCGCAATGGCTGCCTGCGTCAGGGCGACTTAGCGCCGGGCAACAGCTGTACCATTGATGTGGTGTTCAATCCCCGCAGCCAAGGCAGCAAAGATGCTGACTTGCTGATTTATAGTAATGACCCGCGCAGTCCGGCGCGGGGGTTTTTGAATGGCTCTGGGGCGGTGCCTGAGGTGCCCCGCATTACCCTGAACCCGACAGGGCTCAACTTTCGTAATGTAGAATTAGAAGCCGCTAGCCCGCCGCAATACCTAGCCATTACCAATGCTGGGACGGGGCGGCTGTCACTGGGCACTATCACGGCTGAAACCAATGAGGATTTTGTTAGCGATCGCGGCGGCCCAATTGGGGCGAATTGCTCGCGGGTGACGCTAGAACCAGGGCAAACCTGCCGCTTTGGGGTGGTGTTCATTCCGCAGGTGACGGGCGATCGCTACGGTCAAATCTTCATCTCCAGCAATGCAGCCGAGGGGCAGCAAACGGTGGTGATGTATGGCATCGGCACGCAGCAGCAGTTTCCGGCACTCTCTGTGACGCCGTCATCGCTCACGTTTAATGAACAGGTCGTGGGTGACAACAGCACGTCGCAGCGGGTATCGATTACAAATCGGGGCAGTGCACCCCTGATCACGCAGACGCTGCGGATTGAGGGCAGTCATCCCTTCGATTTCAGCCCTTCTAGCAATGAAGATTTTTCTGGCCCGGCTTGCTCAAATGTGCAGCTTCAACCGGGACAGACCTGTAGCGTCGAGATCTTCTTTGGCTCTACTCAAGCGGGCGATCGCTCGGCTCGGTTGGTAATCCCAAGCAATGACCCCAGCGGTAGCTTAAGCATTAACCTATCGGGTAGAGCGGTAGACGCTCCCACGATTCAGCCTCGGCAATCTAATGCCAGCTCCTCGAATCATCAATCCGCATCGGTGCGTTAGGGCGCGCGCTTGGGCCGCAGTTCGGAGGGTGAACCGATCCCTTAGCTCAGCAAAAACTTGTGGATAGCGATCGCCGCCCCATGCATTTCCACATCCGGCGCAACCCAATCGGCCACCTGCTGCACCCCAGCCGGAGCCGCACCCATCGCGATGCCAATGCCCGCATAGATCAGCATCTCCAAATCATTGAAATTGTCGCCAATGGCCATCACCTGATCAGCGCGCAACCCCAATAGCTCTTCTGCCACATACTGCACCGCGCCCCCCTTATTCACCTGGGGGTTTGCGGCCTCTAGAAACGTATCGGTCGATTTAGTCAGGTACAACTCATCGGCAGTGTAGCGCTGGCGCAGCTTCAACAATAATCGATCCAGCAGTATTGTATTGAGGCTTTGCACCAGCATCTTTGTGGGATTGGTCGTCAATAGCTTCCGCAAATCGCCGACGGCTATCGGCTCCGCATGGGAGCGCTCGGCATAGCGCAGGGTTTCATCGGTAATCTCGCGCACATAGAGCAGATCGTCAATGTAAAGGTGGATCGAAAGCTGAGAGACATGGTCAGGCTGTTCAAAAAAATCGAGAAGTTGCAGCACCTGCTCCTTTGATACGGCCCAGTGGCGATGCAGATGGTTCGTCTGTGGATCCTTGATGATCGCGCCTTGATACACCATCAGCGGCAGGGTTGATTGGAGGTCATGGTGAAACCGCAGCGCTGAGTGGAACATGCGCCCAGTGGCGATCGCCACGTCAATGCCTCGGGTTTGCACGGCTCGAATGGCCTCAATCACAGGCGGCTCAATGCGGTTAGATGCGCCCACCACCGTGCCGTCTAAATCCACCACGAGCAACCGAATATCTGTCATGCGCAAGAATCCTCCGTTGTAGAACAGCCGTGGAACAGCCTGTGCTGCGATACAGCCAAAATGACTGGATTGAGCCAGCATAGTACGCTAACTCAATTCAGTTGAGTGCTTAGGTGACTACTGAGTGCTTAGGTGACTACAATGGCGACGACAGATTTGGCAATTTTGGCAAACAAACTAAAGTCTAGAGAATTTAATGCCTAAAGCCTGTTGAGAACGATGCTATAGGGCGATCGCCCCTGCTTGATTCTGCCGGAGAACTGTGCAGATGACCAGAAGGAAATAATCAGCAATTGTTATTAGGAGCGCAGGGGCATAGGTCGATGAAATGTCTGCAGCGTGAGGTGCGATCGCACTCCAGTGCCTCAAAGCAAGTGCCCCAAAGCGAGCGATTAAAGCCCTATCAGGGGCTGTCATAGATTTTGTGCGCCAGAAAACAATAGCTGCCTTTATTGTGCCGAGTCTCGTAGGGTTCGCTGCATTTTTTTGTTTTTATTAATCGGTTTTGAGAACGAGACTTGCTATGATTTGGGCGATCGCACGACAACGGGTTACGACGCATTACAACGGCTCTGATGGAAACTGACTGTGTAATTTGTGTAATCGAAGGAATTGAAGATGGCTACTTCTACAGTCTTAGAATTTATGCGCCAAACTGCTGAGAATGAGGCGCTGCGGCAGCAGCTTGAGGCTCTATTGGGCGTGGGCGATGGCAATATTAGCTCTGAGTCAGAGCTAGATGCGGAGGAATCTGCAGCACTGTCGGGCGATCGCGCCCCCATCGTGGCCGAGTTCGCAGCTCAACAAGGCTTCCAGTTTTCTGCAGAAGACCTAATTATTGTGGTGGATGCGTTTCAAAAGCTTCAAGCTGGCGCTCTATCAGATGCAGAGTTCGCCGCGATGATGGGCGCTCCGGTGGGTCAAGTTACTACCCCAAAAACCCGATCTAGTGCCAATCGCATCACGCGATTCCTCAAAAAGACCTATTTAGGGTTAGACAGCTAGTCTACGGTTCACCGATTGCGGTTCGCTATTGCTAGGGCGATCGCACCCCAGTGACCGCCAGCCCTAAACCTATAAGATCTAAACACACAACGCTGAGCGGTTCATCTTGTGAACCGCTCAGCGTTGTGTGTTTAGATCTTTAGCCGCATCAGGACTGATGCACTAACTGCGTTAGTTCTAAACGTTCTATACGCTGAATACGGGTAGGTGGGTTCTACTAACGGTCTTCTTGATAGCAGAGAGGTCTAGCCCCGCCAGGCCGTGAATAGGCTGATCGTCCACCGCAGTTGCGCCCAGCGCTATCTTGATCATAGGGGCATTCGCAGCCTTGCCCCTGTCTTGCGGCTCGTAGGGGGGTGAGAGCTAGCGCCTCATCCATCCCAAGTAGGCTGCTGCTGCTGAATAGGGCGATCGCCAACAGACTCACCACAAACCATTTGCAAGATTGACACATAATCCCTAAGCCTGAACACCTCCAAAACGGTAGCTCAACTGCATCCCGCTTCACAAGCGCATATTCACCGGGGTCACGGCGGCAATCATCTATACGCTCAAGTAGCGCCGCAAAAAGCTTTCTAGTGTTTCTAATTGAAACCCAAAGGTAGTCTGCAGCCGTTCTACCTCATCTGAGGTGCAATAGAATTCGTGAGCCAGCAAAGTCCGAAGAGTGCCCAATGCCGCCTTAAGCTCAGGGTTAAACATCCCTAGCAGGTTGCGGAGTCCATCAATTGCCAGCACGGGGGGATTGATCAAAATTGGCTCACGGTCAAAGAGGTTTTGAAAGATTTTGGGTATCTCGCCGCGTTCGAGCGCTTGAGGCCCACCCACCGCAAACACGATGTTTTTTGCAGCGTCGATCTGGGGTGCCGTGGCTGCAATTCGCGCTAGGTCGTCGGTGCTCACAATGGATGAGCGAGTTTGAGGATCGCCAATTAGCAGATACAGCCCTGTCTGTTGATAACGCTCTGCTAAGGGAATTAGGCTAGAGGCAAACCCAGAAGGGCGAAGAATGGTGTAGTTGAGTCCACTGGTTTCGAGATATTGCTCGACTGCACGCTTGGCCTTGAATACAGGCGCATCGTCATAGCCGCGATCGCTCCCCAATACTGAAATAAACACGAAATGCTGGATGCCGTTTGCCTTGGCTGCATCAATTAAGTCAATATTGGCGCGATAATCGATCGACTGGGCCGTGCCGCCGTCGCTATTCGACCCGTGGGCGCTGATCACGTAAGATACGCCCTGACAGGCTTTCTGGATATCGCGCTCGTGGCCCAAATCGCCAATAAACGCCTGAGCCCCCCTCTGCTCTAGATCGCCATAGCGCGAATTGAGCCGCACAAATGCCCGTACGGGCTGCTGCTGTTCTCGGAGGTAGCGCACCACGCGCTTCCCTAAACTACCCGTGGCCCCAGTGACTAAATACATGGTGATCCGCCATATCCACAACTAGACATTCGCAATATACCGATATATTTAGTGTTGCGGAATCCTGATCAATCCCCGTCTACCTAAAGACACGGATAGTCCTAAATTGGATCGGCTTCTATCGTGAAAGATGGGCCTATAGAGCCCACATCTCTGAAAGGAGGCCAGCCCAAGATTCTGGCTCTATGGGGATAACTGAGATTTTGCACCAATTTCAACAAGGGGTTGCCAAAGGAGCAAAAAGCTGAAAGAAAGGGCGTAAGAAAAATCATCGGGCGGTTATGGAAACCCTCGTTGAATACGCCCAAGGGCTAGTGTATAGCCTGCTTTGTCTGATGCCTAAGGCGTGTCATCAATTCCGACTAAAAGCCTCGGGCTATGGGCATTGCCACGCCCGACTCAAAAACAGGCTAGGGGCTGTGACTATTGATTTTCGAGCCGCCAACGGCTAATTGATGACAGCCCCTAGTGTGTACCGAAAAGCCAGTCTGAACGCTCTGTTGGGGCTACTTCTTGAAGCTCAAGGGCATCCCTTACGCCAACACACGCAGGTGAAATCTGCTGGCTCGTTGAGCCGCTACCCGCTGGCGGTCTCCTGGCTCAAACGCCTACAGGGCAAGTGAGAGTTGCGCGTTGTCGTCTCTGCTCATCCCTAGGCTGGAGTTTATCGGGTGCGACTTGGTCGCAAACGCTGGGCAATTGAGGGCTTTTTCAAAACCATCAAACATCGCTTTGGGTTACATCGCTTTGGGCGATCGACCAAACTCGGTGTCTATCGCTGGCTGCTTCTGTCACTGATTTCTGGCCTTTTGGTGCATTGGTTGGTGCATTGGATTGACCAATGGTTCTTGCCACCCCTTCTCGATTGGCAAGCAGCCAGTGATTTAGCCTTAGAGGTGTTGTTTCCCACCATTGTCTGGTTTCAGTTGCTCAAAGCCATCCAAAGCCGTACTAAAATTGCGGCTCAACGGGGGTTTGATATTGCCCTTCAATCTCTGCCCAATTGGGCTTAGCGAGAATGCTGCAAGATCTGAGCTAACGCTAACGCTAACGCTGTGACGCTAGCGCTTGCGCGGTTTGGAAAAAGGGATGTCGTGAGTGGTATGGAAATCAAGTTGCACCTTGTAGGTGAGGCTGCGCGACATTTGCCGCACAATCTGGTTAAGGAGGCGATCGCCCGTCGATTGCACCAGCGCATTAGGCAGGGCATGAATCATGCGGGGAAACTGAATCGCTACATCGAGATTGAGTGTCCAGTCCACATTCGTAAAGCGAGGCAGAGACTGTGGTGCTGCAAATCGAGCTCGCGTCTTGTCGTCTAGTTCCGACTCTAATAGCTGCAGCGATGCCCGAAAATCAACGGTGTAACCAGGGATAAAGTAGTCGGGGACGGGAATCGTTTCAATCCGGTAGACTCCCTCGGCATCTGGGGGCAACAAGTGGAGGCCTAACTTTGGCTCAACGCTATAGCCCAGCGCACCAAACTTACCAATGGTAAGAGCGTAGCCATTATTACCCAGTTGTTCTGCCGTCATTGGGTAGGCGCAGCGCTGAAACCACTCTGCATGACTGTCAAGATACGCTGCAACCGTAGCAGCGTCTGCAAACATTGCCATGCCGCTAGAGTAAACGCCATAAAAATGCGTCTCTGCAGCAACCGACACCTCATCGGTAGAGTCTGCGTTGTGAGCGTGTGATTCTACATATCCGGCGGCTATGCCCAGTACGGTAGAATCGGTCTCAAAGGCATGATTTCCCAGTGAATTGGCTTGCATAGCGTCTCGTATTGCGGGATTTGCACCAAGTGTGGGTGTAACAAAAGTCAGCCTAGCTGACCTGGCTAAGTACGCTTAGGGGCTGATGAACCTGTCTGTACCGTACCTTATGGCAGGGAACGAGTAAGACGCTAAGCGCACTGGGCGAACCCTATCGCAGTCTGGTAAGAGTTCAGTCTACCCTAACGCTGGAGTCAGGGATGAGCAAGAGCGCGATCGCCCATCTGAATTCACCATAGCCCGAGGTTCATGGCGGTCACCATGCTTGAATTACGCAAACCTAGCAGCGGCGACGGTTCATTTCTACGGAGGAGATACCGAAATCCGTACTGGAAGATGGACGACGTATTTTGCTTCAGCATGACTACAATTTGAGCGTGGGTGTTTCCAGTCGGAGAAATCTAGATACTCCTTCTGCCCTACATCTACCCATACATGAAATATGGTTAGGATTTGTAAGAGATTCACAGTTTTAGAGTCTATGCTTGCTTGGGCTTTACACACTGCTTTTTACAAAACTGAATTAATGACCACGTTAGAGGAATCGATATGAAAGCGCTGGTAGCTGGGGCAACAGGCCGTACAGGAAAAAATATTGTGATGGCGCTAGTGCAGCGCGGTATTCCTGTAAAGGCACTGGTGCGCAATTTAGAGCGGGCACAAGAGCTGCTGCCACCCGAGGTGGAGCTGGTCATGGGCGATGTGCTGAACCGCGATAGCCTTAAGGCGGCGATCGCCGATTGCACCGTCGTCCTCTGCGCGACAGGGGCTGCACCTAGCTTCGACCCTACTGGGCCTTACCAGGTTGATTACGAAGGGACAAAGAATTTAGTCGATGTTGCAGTGGAGCACCAGATTGAGCAATTTGTGCTGGTATCGTCGCTGTGCGTGTCTCAGTTTTTTCATCCGCTCAACCTGTTCTGGCTAATTTTGGTCTGGAAGAAGCGGGCAGAAGACTACATCCGCCAGAGCGGATTGGCTTACACCATTGTGCGCCCCGGCGGACTCACCGAAGACGACACCACTGATGCAGTCGTCATGTCTGGCGCAGATACGTTATTTGATGGCAGAATTCCCCGTAGCCGCGTGGCGGAAGTCTGCGTTGAAGCGCTAGTGGAACCCGCGGCCAAAAATAAGGTCGTGGAAGTAGTGGCAAAGCCGGAGGCCGCTGCTAAGCCCTTTAATGAACTGTTCGCGAGTGTGGCCTAGGTGAGTTCTAAGCATTCAAAACAGCTGTCTCAATCTGGCTCATATCCCTTTGTCGCAGCCTCTACGGCCTCTGCGCCGCTGGCTCAGCAAAAGAAATTAGGTCAGCCAACAGATACGACATTGGCCTCGGGAGGTCGGCGCGCAGCGCGGCTGCCCCAGCGGTCACACTGGCGACGGCGGCTGCGGGGGCTGATCGCCGCAGGGCTGGTGATTTGGGTGGGCGGGTCAGTGGTGCAGCGGCTGCGGCAGACTGACTGGGGGCGATCGCCCAACGTACCCACTTGGGGTTATGACGAACTGCCCGTGCCCCTCGTGATGGACGGTGGCGATCCGTATATTCGCGCGTTGATGCGCACCATCTCGGCTAGCGAATCTCACGATCCAGAACCCTATTCGCTGATTTATGGGGGCGATCGCGCCGAAGACTGGGACGAACACCCCGATCGCTGCGTCCCGATTGTGGCAGGCCCCAACATTGGCAACTGCACCACTGCAGCCGGGCGTTATCAGTTCATCACCACAACTTGGCTCGATCAGGCGCAGCGCTATCACCCCAACCCTGGCGGTTTGTGGCGCTGGCGCACCTATAGCTTTACCCCTGAAGCGCAGGACAAGACCGTTTATCGCTGGCTTAACGATCCTGCCGCGTGGAATGCTGATTTGGGAGACCTGTTGCGTCAGGGCCAAATTGAAGAGGTGCTCTATCTGCTATCGCCCACCTGGACAAGCCTGGGGTATGGCATTGAAACCAACAACATGTCGGCCTCTCTACCTTGGATCTATGAAGAGCTGCTGCAGGATGAGCTGGCTAACGCCGAGAAGTAGCGGCTGGCCGGTTCTCTTGATTAAGGGCGCGAACGTTGAATGAATGTATGGGGAAATCCAGCGAAGAGTTATGGCAGAAACCGATCGAGTGCGGCTTTGAGGGCTTCAATTTCGGTATCAATATTGCCTTCGTCCGCAGCGCGAGCGATGCACTCACTCAGGTGAGCATCCAAAATAATGCGAGCCACTCGATCGAGTGCGCCCCGAACCGCTGCAACCTGCACCAGCACATCGGGACAGGGGCGGCTTTCGTTCACCATTTGCTTGATGCCGCGAATGTGGCCCTCAATGCGCGATAGACGGTTGACAATTTGCCGCAGCGATTCTGCATCGTGGGTATGTTCGTGGGCACCGCTGTGGGAGTGTGGCGTTGGCTGAGATTCTGACGACGGAAAATTTGGAGCAGTCATGATTCCTAAAATCTATCAAGTGGGGAGTTGCGTTTTAACTGCTGAGGTTTGCCCTACCGGGCGTCGAAAACCCAAGGTTAATCAGCGCAGATACAAAAACGTCGAGTAGGGTTAGGGTATGTCGCCAGTATTCTGTCAACCGATTGCCGGGTTTAGTCCCGGCTTCTTACCGCTGCATCGGCGCTGCGGAAAAGGCCGATGATTCGCATACCAATTCGCATACCTAATTTATGGTAAACCAGTTCACCCACAACGGCTTTGACCCAATGTGACCCGCCCGAGTCAGGTACGTTTTTCCCACCATGACGCAAGTGGGGGGCGATCGCTACAATTTTCTAGGATTTAGTTTTATGCAACAGGTCTGTAAAAGGCAAAAGGTAGGCGTTATGGGAAGGCTGAAGATTACCTTTCGGGTTATGGGTCGGCTGGTGCTTCTGCTCTGTGCAGCCATGTTATTGCTGAATATAGGATGGGTAGCCCCCAGTCAGGCCAATGCACTCGCGGCAGTTCAGGGATCGAGCTTTGTCGCCTCTGCGGTGCGGCAGGTCGGCGATGCCGTGGTGCGGATCGATACAGAGCGCACGATTACGCGCAACCCCGATCCCTACCTCAATGATCCCTTCTTTCGGCAGTTTTTTGGCTCACCTATGACACCTCAAATGCCCTACGAAGAGCGGCAGCAAGGGCAAGGCTCGGGCTTCATCATTGATGCCGAGGGGACGATTTTAACCAATGCTCATGTGGTGGATGATGCCGATAGCGTGACGGTGCGGCTTAAGGATGGGCGGACATTTGAGGGTGTCGTCAAGGGCGTCGATGAAGTCACCGATTTAGCCGTGGTGAGTATTGCTAGTGATGAGCCGTTGCCCGTGGCCGACTTGGCAGACTCTGATCAAGTGCAGGTGGGGGATTGGGCGATCGCCGTGGGGAATCCACTTGGCCTAGACAACACCGTGACCCTGGGGATCGTCAGCACCCTCAACCGCTCTAGCAGCATGGTCGGCATTCCCGATAAGCGGCTAGATTTTATCCAGACTGATGCGGCGATTAACCCCGGCAATTCCGGTGGCCCGTTGCTCAACGAGCGTGGCGAGGTGATTGGCATTAACACCGCCATTCGCGCCAACGCCAATGGCATTGGCTTTGCTATCCCTATTAACAAAGCAAAAGACATTGTGCCGCAACTGGCTCGGGGCGAACGAGTCGTGCATCCCTACCTGGGGATTCAAATTGTGACGTTGACACCGGAGCTGGCGCAGCGGAACAACAGCGACCCCAATTCCACCATGATGATGCCAGAAGTGGAGGGCGTGCTGGTGGCTGGCGTGGTGCCGAATGCGCCCGCTGCTGAGGCGGGGGTTCGGCGCGGCGATGTGATTACCCAAATTGATGGCAACGCGGTGACAACTGCCGATGCGCTACAACGACTCGTAGAAAATAGCCGATTGGGGCAATCGCTACGGCTGACGGTGCGGCGCGGCGATCGCACGCAGCAGCTCTCCGTCCGCACGGCGGAACTACAGGCGAGCTAGCGCTAACGCTGCGGGGCGATCGCCCTCATCGCGATCGCGTCCGCAACCCGTCAAACCAGCAATCGTACAGAGCCAACAGTAGCGGTTGCTGGTGGTGCTGGTGCCAGTCGATTGCCGCTTGGTGCAGCACTTCTGCCATTGCTAATGGAGCGATCGCCCCGCTAGCCAGGTACGTCAGCGATAGCCGTTGCTGCATCGCCAGCGCTACAATACCAATCCATTCCTCGGCTTCGGCGGCTAAAATATGCGCCCCCACAAGCTGCCCATTGGGGCGCAAGATGAGCTTACAAATCCCGCCATTCCGCTGCCGCAGATGCGCTTTGGGAATTGCGTTCAGGCTCTGCCGCATCACAATGGTGCGATCGCCCCATCGCTGCCGCGCTGCCTCTTCGGTTAGCCCTACCTGCGCCAAGGGCGGGTCAGTGGGCACCACCTGAGAGATCCACAGGCCCTCTGCCGCTCTGCGCCGCCATCGAGGTTGCCAGGGCACAGCCAATGCTGCCTGAACGGCCACCTGCGCTTCGTACCGCGCCATCTGAGGATTGCCGCTGAGGGCATAGATGCGAGAATTGGCAGTTTGTTGACGAGAGTTTTGGGGCAGTTGTGGCGTGGATTGAAGACGAATGCCTTCTAGGTTTAAGCCTTCGACCTGGGGTTGCTGCAGGGTAACCAAGAGGGCATCGGCGTCTAGAATTTCGTCGTTGGCTCTGTGGTTTGTTTTGAGCTGCAGGCGATCGCCCTCACTCTGCACCTGCATCACCGTTCGGTGAGCCAGCACCTGAATCCCGTCCGCTTCCAAATGCATGACCAGCCGCGCCGCCACCTCTCGATCGGCGTGGGGCAGCACGCCATCCGGGCAAATGAGCGTGACGGTGGCCCCCAACCTGGCCCATATCTGCGCCCACGCTAGGGCGATCGCCCCATCGCCTAGGAGGGCAATCTGCTGCGGCATCCGCGACGCCAATTTCGTCCACAGTTGCGGCTGCGCTAGAGCTTCTGGCGTCAGCCGTTGCATGGGCGACAGGGCTACCAGCCCCGGGATCGGAGGCATGACGGTATACGTCCCCGTGGCCAGCAAAAATCGGCGCGATCGCAGTAGTCGAGGCCCCACCCGCAGCCCAAACATCGGACGTCGCACAAATTCCGCTGAGCTTTGTATGACATCCACACCCAATGCGGTGAGATGGGCGGGCGATCGCTCCGCGGCCACGGCTCCATCCAACGCCTGCAGCCACGCTACGGCTTCAGCCACATCCATAGGCCCCGGCCCGCTTGATTGAAGTACTTGCTGGAGTCCACAGCAAACCAGGTCAGCAGTCAGCCCCAACGGAGGATTGACAGAGGGTTCTATAAGCGCCACCTGCGCCCGCAACCGAGCTGCCATTGCGGCGGCTTCGCGAGCTGCCAGCGTGCCACCAAGGATGACCAAATCGTAGTCTACGGGCATTGGGGAAACTGGGTTTAAGAATGAGGGGTGAAGAATTAGGTGAGGCCAGAAGTCGATACCGGCGATCGCACCGCCTGCCTAGCCGTAAACCAGTCGTGCAACAGGGTTTGATACCAAATCCAAATTCCATATCCCCGGTTTTACAACCGTCAATCTCTAGGGGAGCATGGCATTCGCCCTGCCCAACCGAGGATAACCAAAGAGGATTTGATATGACACGAGGGCGATCGCCCGAGGGCGGGCTGAGCGATCAGACCCCTGCTCGCAGCCCGTCTTAAGAGACATGCCAAGTGCTCAATCCAAGCAGCTCGCGGCCCCAACCTCTACCGCAATTCACCAGCCAACTCATCCAGCTTCGTGCGCACGGCTTGAATATCTTGCCACATCAACCATTTGGGACTGCCCTGATCCCGCGAAGGGTTGCGCAGTAGGTAGGCCGGGTGGAAGATGGGCAAGTAAAATTTGCCGTCTTTTTCAATCCACTTACCGCGCACTTTCGTGATGCCTTCCTTAATGCCTAGCAGCCCCTTTAGCGCCGTTGCCCCGGTCAGCAAAATGATTTGGGGATTGACCAAGCGAATCTGCTCCAATAGGTAGCCTTTGCACGCCTCTGCCTCGGGGGTTTTTGGGGTGCGGTTGTCCGGTGGGCGGCACTTGACCACGTTGCAGATAAACACATCCTCGGTCGTGATGCGTACCGATTCCAAAATTTTGTCGAGCAACTGGCCCGACTTCCCGACAAAGGGCAAGCCTTGCTCATCCTCGTTTTGCCCTGGCCCCTCACCCACAATCATCACCGACGCAGCAGGATTGCCCCGCCCAATCACGGCATGGGTGCGCCCGTGATGCAGCTCGCAACGGGTACAGGTGTTGCAGTGCTGCTTGATGTCCTCCATGGTCTGGTAGGTGCCGGGGGGAATAGGCACGGCAGCGCTGGTCGGAATGGTGCTGGCGTCAAAGGCAGGGGCTCCCGCTGCTGTAGTCGCATTGAATAAGTCAATTTGCTGGTCGCTAGACATGATCGGCAGGCAAGAATAGGGTCGGTATGGTCAGCCCGGTTAGGAGGACTTTTGGTAAACGTGAGTTCGATCGCATTGTTTCAGTTCTGTAGCACGGTTTTAGAGAATGGCCGAACTGACGTTTTGTTAAGCAGGCTGGTCTTTATTGTAGGGTGAATTCTTTTCTGACCCCAGCGATCTCATCGTTGAACCCCCTTTCTATTTCATGGCGATCCTTGCAGACACTCAGAACACCCACGCTCTATCCCGGCAGTCATCCAAGACTTACTTCGTTAGGTTGTTGGGAAATTGAGCAGAATTCGTCATCATGGAAGAGATCCCACCGCTGGATGCAGGAGGGAAATGATGATAGATAGCTTCATGTTTGGCGATCGCCAAGAAGCAGGAACTTTATTAGGACAGCGCATCGTAGAAGAATTAGCGAACTGTTCTCCACTGCTCCGGGAATCAGGGGTTGTGCTCTATGCTCTGCCTCGAGGGGGCGTGCAGGTGGCTGAGCCGATCGCCCAGCGACTAGGGTGCCCGATTGAGGTGCTGGTTGCCAAGAAAATTACACCCGCAGATAATTCAGAATTGGCGATTGGCGCAGTCACTGCAACTGGGCAGGTAATGCGAGGGCGGCGGCTGCCCCACATGCGGGATGTGGCAGGATGGCGCACGGCTCAGCAACTCGCGGCTGCGAAGGCTCAGGCGCAGTGGCAACAGCTTGCGCCGCTCTGCCCCCAAACGAACCCGGCAGGCAAAATTGCGCTGATTATTGACGATGGCATCGCTACGGGGATGACCATGGCGATCGCCGCTAGAACCCTACGGCTGCAAGGGGCAGCGCAGGTGTGGCTCTGCGCCCCAGTGGCCCCGCGTCGGGTGGTGCAGATGCTCCACGCGTGGAGCGATCGCACGATTGTGTTGCTAACGCCAGAGCGGTTCTCTAGCGTCAGCCGATTTTATGACGACTTTTCTCAGGTGGAGATGGAATCGGCGATCGCCTGTTTGCAGCACCATAATGGCAGTCCGCCGTTTACGCCGACGCTAGAATCTGCTGATACAGGGCAATGAGCTGGGGGGCGATCGCCCCCCAGGCATACTCACGAGCAGCGAGCTGCTGGGCGGCTTGTCCCCGACGGTGGCGCTCTGCGGGATTCTGTAATACTTGCCGCAGGCAGTCGGTCAGCGCATCCACCTGCCGGGGCACCACCCAGCCTGCCCCAGCCGACTGCACGGCGAGGTGAATCTGCACGCCCTCAGAAATCACCACGGGAATGCTCGCGAGCATGGCCTCCGCGACAGCAATACCAAAGTTTTCGGCGGCAGACGGCAACACCGACACATCCGCCATACCCAGCACTGATGCCTTGAGCGCCCCCGTGACAAAGCCCGGTTGGATCGTCTGACCCTGCAGGGGAGATCGGCGGAGGCGATCGCCCACGGCCTTCTCATACGCTGGATCATAGGGATTCGCCCCAGCCAGTATCCAGTGAAAGGCAACGCCCTCAGCCTGCAATTGCTCCAGTGCCGCCATCAACAGCTCAATCCCTTTTTTGCGGTCGAATCGTCCCAGAAAGAGCACAATTGGACAATCCGATGAGAGGCCCCACTGGGCTCGCAGATCAGCCTCGTCAGAATCGGGCGGGGCTGACGGCAACGAGACACCCAGCGGCAACACCACATCCCGCGTGGCAACGCCAAATCGATGGGCGATCGCCGCTTCTGGCTCACTGGTAAAGTGAATAGCCGCAGCATTCGCTAAATTGGGCGCTTCGAGCCAACGCCCATAGCGCAGTTTGAGCCAGTGCTTTTTCTGCAAATCTGCCGGATCAAGCGTGCCTAAGGGGCGCAGCACATAGGGCAATCCCTGCTGTCGTGCAATCCACGCTGCCGCTGTGCTCACCGGAGAAAACAAGGCATGAATGTGGGCTACATCATAGGCCCCCGCGTGACGCGCCATCCACCGCAGCAGATCTGGCGAGAACTTGTAGCGCTGCGACGGCCAGCAGCGAAAGGTATGCAGGGAAACCGCCTCTGAAATCGGCAATGCCCCTGGCCCAGCCCCCGCATCAGTGGTGAGCAGGGTTACGGCCACGCCCGCCTCTGCCAGCGCGGAGACCATCCCCAGGGCCGCAGCGCTAGGGCCGCCATCCTCCCAGGCTAATGAAGGCACCACATGCACCACCCGCAATAGGGTCATAGCGCCTAGGGTGCCGCCCCGCCCTCGGGCAGCAGCGGTTGCGCTTCAAGGCTGGTGTCGTTATCCGGTACTTCAAAGTCGGCCAGCGGACGCACCACTGCACCGGCCGCTTCGCCATCCTGGAAAATGGCATCGAGGGCTTGCTGTAAGGTTTCAGCCATGACAATCTGATTGCCATAGGCGACGATGACACGCACTAAGGTTGGCAGACGGTTTTGCTCAGCTTGGAGGTAGATTGGCTCTACATAGAGCAGCGAATTTTCAATGGGGATCACCAACAGGTTGCCTTGCACGGCTTGGGAACCGCGCCGATTCCATAGCGAAATTTGCTGAGAAATCACGGGGTCTTGATTGATGCGGGCTTCAATTTGTTCGGGACCAAACACCAGTTCCTGCTTGGGGAAGCGGTAGAGCAGCATCCGCCCATAATTGTCACCGTCTGAGCGGGCGGCGAGCCAGCCAATCAAGTTGGTGCGCTGGGCGGGCGCAAAGGGACGCAGCAGAATGAACTCTTCCCCAGCACCGTTGGTCGGCAGCGACATGATTAGGTAATACGGCTCGACTGGCAATTGCTCATCCCCGTAGATTTCGTTGGGCGATCGCCACAGGTCTTCCCGGTTGTAGAATACCCGCGGGTCAGTCATGTGGTAGACCATCAGTTGCTGCGACTGAGTGTTATAGAAATCAGTGGGATAACGAATGTGCTGCAACAGCGACTCGGGCATCGCTTGAAGGGGAAAAAATACGCCAGGAAAGGTGCGGCTCCAGGTTTGGATCACCGGATCATTGGGGTTGGCATTGAAAAACCACACCGCGCCGTTGTAGGCGTCGATCACCACCTTCACGGAGTTGCGGATGTAGTTGAAATCGTTCTCTTCAGGGTCGGAATAGGGATAGCGATCGCTCGTGGTATAAGCATCCAAAATCCAGTACAGATTACTGGTGTTGCCCTGGCTGGGGCTGGGTCGATCGCCCTCTAGCTCAGACCAATCGACCCGTGCTGCCACAATGTAGGGGTTGCTGTCAAATCGCAGAAAGGGGGCGATCGCCCTGACCCGCTGGGTAATCACACGGCGAAACAACAGCCGACTGTCAGGAGTTAAGTCAGCGCTAAACAGCATGCGCCAATCGCGCAGATGCTTAGCAAAGAGCAGCCGTCGCCAATAGGCCCCGATCCCAATACCGCCATCACCATCATAAGAGTTGTAGACGTTTTCGCTACCGCTGGGATAGTCCAACTCAAGCACCCGCGTCTGGGTCATCACATGGGTGCTAGACATCTCGCCATAGTAAATGCGAGGACTCTCGAGGGGAATGGTATCGCGAATGCGGGGATCGCTCACATCTTGCTCAATGCCATCAATGAAGTATTGGGGCAGCCCACCTTCGGCCACCGTGTTCACTGGGCTGAGGGTAAAACCATAGCCGTGGGTGTAGATCAAGTGCTTATTGATCCAGGTTTGCGCTTCTGCGGGCACAGAGTCATAGTCCAGTTCCCGCGCTGCGATCAACACCTGCCGCAGCCCTAGCGGCCCATCAGCAGCATCGGTCGGCAGTAGATAGCGGTCAATATCTGCATCCGGAAATTCATAATAAGAGCGAATTCGCTGGAGCTGACGGTTGGTTTCTAGCAGCGGACGGGTATCCCACAGGCGAATGTTGTCTGTGGTGGGGCTATTGCGCTCAATATCCTCCTGGGTGAGGTCGTCGCTGGGGTTGAACACATCCGACTGAATGTTGCTCAGCTCAAACCCCTCGCGAGTCAGGGCGATCGCTCGTTCCAAATAGGGCAATTCCAGCTCTAACTCGTTGGGTTGCACCACAACCCCCTGCACCAGCCAGGGCAGCGGGTAAAGCAGCAGCAGTGCAACAGCCCAATAGCCAATCAAGCTTAGGGTGGTGGCCTTGGCCCAGGGCAACTCGGCGATCGCATCTGCTGCGGGGTGCTGAGGGTTGATGCCGTTGGAATCTGCCGTGGCAGTATGGCGAGGTTCAAACCAACGGGGCGGTTGCGTTGGGCGAGCGGTCGCGGTGCGAGCCGTTGACGCCAGCGCCGACTCTGCCGATTGAATCGGTTGCAACGGTTGCCGCTCGATTAAGACTGAACGCTGCCGCCGACCATTGCCATTGCCGTTATATTTACCGTTGCCGCTGCCGTTGCCGTTGCTGTTATGTTGGCGAGCTGCTGAACGCTCCCGCTGACGGCGGCTAAATCCGTTGCCGTTGCCAGAACGGGATTCAGCTTGCTCAACCGGCTTAGCACTCGGGAGCGCCGAGGGCCGATGCCAGAGCCACTGCCCCAGCAGCCACAGCGCCAAGGCGATCGCCACCAGACTCAGCAGCGTAAAAACCGGCAACCGCACAACCAGGTCGGTGAAGCTGGCACCATATACGACCCCGTCTTGGGAGTAGAGCAGTTGATATCGATCAACCCAAAAGTTAAAGGCGATCGCCAGCATAAACCAGCCACTCAGCCGCCAGAGGTGCCGGAGCTGCGGCGCATACACCCCCGGAAACTGACCATTGCTAAGGTTGCGATCGCCCAGCAGATACACCAGCAGCACTGTGGTCAGCGCCAGCGCAAACAGCCCCAGCAGCCAAAACACCAACAGCTCTAACACCGGCAGTTGAAAGATATAAAACCGCAAGTCGCGCCCAAAGACCGGATCGACTTGCCCAAACGGCACCGGGTTAAACGCTGGCAGAATCCGAATCCAATTTTCAGAGAGCACCAGCGCAAAGCCTAAACTCATCAGCAGGGCGATCGCCCCCAGCGCCACCTGAGGCACTAGCATCACCGCTGCCACAATGCCCAACAGCAGCAACACCACCCAGGGCTGCTGCGCCATCTGCTGCGTCACGCGCCACAGGGCATCGGGGCTAAAATTAGCGGGAATATGCTCTGACGTGCCATAAATTGTGACATTGGGCTGCCAGTGGCTAATCGCAATTTGTCCGTGATAGACCAACAAAAAGCCCATCAATCCCGCCAACAGCAAGCTCAACGGCAGCACTAGCCTCAGCGGCATTGCCATGAATCCCGACGCTCGGGCAGCGAGGCGCTGGGTTTGCCGAAGCTGCTGATAGGCATAGCGCAGATTGCCCCACAGCACCCCCAAACTCGCCGCAAATACCAGCAGCCCCAGTCCCACCTGAAACAGCAACCGCTTGCCAAAAATTTGGAGGTAGCCTACCTCCTCAAACCAAAAGCCCTCTGCTAACAGGTAGGTGCCCACATCGAGCAACACCACAACGCCCAGCGCTAGTAGCAGCGCCAAAAACCAGGGACGATCCGCTCCGAAGCGGCGGATCTGAGCGCCTATCCCTAACCACGGCCTCCGCGTAGGCCGCGATGCTGGAGTAGAGGGAACCGCAGCGGTGTTGGCAGAAGACTTCATGGCTAGGCCGTTAGCAACAGCAGTGCCTCTAGGCTAACGCCTCTTGCTCCCCTTGCGTGCAGTTTCCCCTAGCGATCCGAAGCTCGGAGGCGTGCCTGAATGACAGCATGAATCTTTGTACGGGCGCATGACCATGCGTTCCTCAACGGCCCCGCCCTGCCACACGCCATCTCAAAAAAAGGTAAGGGACGCTCGTCTAAATCTTGTCTAAATTCTAAATAAAGTACCGGAAACGTTGATTGCTGTAGGGCGCATGCGCGCAGCAATGCACCAATAGGAAAGATGACAATGGGTGCCTTATTTTCTTGCACGTCCCTAAGTAGGGCAGTAGGGCGATCGCTGGATCAGTAGCTATTTTGGATCAGTGGCTATGATGAAGGCCAGTCACTTGCACCTCTAATGCACCTCTAAGGCGCTCACATCAAACCCCTAAGTGATTTGTAACCAGCGTATGAATGCAGTCGAAATCGAAGAAGCCGTCTCTAGGCTGGCCGAGGCCCCCTTTGACCCAGAAGAGTTCCCCTTTGCCTTTCTAGAGGCCTTTGGCAATAAGTCTACCACCATCAAACGGCTCAAAAGCGGCAGCTCGAACCAGTCTGACCTGGGCGGGGTGCTCCAGCGCAACAATATTCATCTGAAGGTGTGTGCTGAGGGTGCGGTGGCGGCCACCCTCACGGCCCTGCGAGAGAGCCCGGCGACGGCACGACAAAAGGCTAAGTTCATTCTCGCTACGGATGGTAGAGGCTTTGAGGCCGAGAACCTGGTGGATGGGGAGACGGTGGCCTGTGACTACCCCGACTTTCACGACTACTTTGGCTTTTTCCTGCCCCTGGCGGGGATTACGACGGTGCGGCAGATCCGCGAGAATGCCTTTGACATTAAGGCCACGGGTCGCCTGAACCGTCTCTATATCGAACTGCTCCAGGAAAACCCCGATTGGGACACTGCCGATCGCCGGGAGGAGATGAACCACTTTATGGCGCGGCTGATCTTCTGCTTTTTTGCCGAAGATACCAACATCTTTTACAGCGAGGGTCTGTTTACCCAAACCGTGGCCCAGATGAGCGCTGGCGATTCAGCCATTACCCATGAGGTGCTGGCGGAGATCTTTCGGGCGATGGCGACGCCGCTGAAGCAGCGGGAGGCGGCGGGGGTTCGCAACTGGGCGAATGGGTTTCCTTACGTAAATGGGGGGTTGTTTGGGCCAGATCGCCCACCCTCCGGGAAGAGCATAGCTCTACATCCCCTAACCCCTTCTCCCAAAGCGGGCTACTAAGTACACATAAGTCTTGATGTAGTAGGATGCTGCTGGAGACTATTGGGCAAAGGAGATGGAGAACCCTATCTTGATTCATGCTGAGGCGAGCCTGGGTGAGGCGTTTGGAGATCTTCGCCTAGTCAAAAGGGGGCGGCATTATACGAAGCGATGAGCCGGGAGCAATCGGTGAACATCCGTGCTGTGAGCCGTAATCGAGCCGAACAGGTGGGCTACTATCGGTTTTTGAGTAATGAGAACGTGAGGGTGTCGGAACTGATAAAGAGTGCGTCAGACCACTGCCAGCAGCAGGTGTCGGGACGGCACGTGCTGGCCATTAGCGACAGTAGTGAACTTAACTTGCAGGCTCAAGCCCGGCATTTGAGAACAGAGGGCTTAGGGGTGGTGGGCAACAATCGAGACGTAGGCTTCTTCATTCATCCCACCTTGGTTGCAGATGCCGAGAGCGGCTTTCCTTTGGGTTTGAGCACGATTCAACTATGGCATCGTGAGTTAGAGCGCCCTGACAAGCATCAACGTCGCTATCCCCAGTTACCAATTGAAGAGAAGGAATCGTACAAATGGTTGCTAGCGGCCGAACGCAGCCAACCGAGTCTAGTCGGGGGTGGGGTTAAGTGCGTCACCTATATCGGGGACCGAGAAAGCGATATCTATGAAGAATGGGTGCGAGTGCCCGATGCGCATACTCACCTGTTGGTGCGTGCCTGTCGTGACCGACAGTTGCAGGATAGTTCGACGATGCTGTATGAGACGCTCAGCCAGCAGCCCTGCCAGGGCACCTATGCCGTCACGGTGATGGCTGACTCCCGCACCGGACGCAGCGCCCGTGAGGCTTGGTTAGCCGTGCGTTTGGCTCCGCTCACTATCCGCCGCCCCAAAAAGGTTAGTGCCCAGGACTACCCGGATAGCGTAGCGCTCTATGCCATTGAAGCTAAAGAGGTGACGCCACCGGAGGGAGAATCCCCGATTCATTGGCGTTTACTGACCACTCATCCAGTGAATACCTTGGAGCAAGCCTGGCCGGTGATTCAGTGGTATGGATGGCGCTGGCGGATTGAGCAACTCTTTGCCACCCTTAAGCGAGTGGGGCTTGACCTGGAATCTACCCGACTTGAGTCGGTTCAAGCGATTGAGCGCCTCAGTATCTTGGCCTTGATGGCGGCTGTGCGGATTCTCCAACTCAAAGAAGGGCGAGACGATGAAACCCTCCCTGCCTCAGTGACCTTCAGCGCGCCGCAACAGCACTGCTTGGCGGACTTAGCGCCGACCTTGCAAGGGCGCACCCGGAAACAGCAGAATCCCTATACACAGGGTTCTTTAGCTTGGGCTGCTTGGCTGATTGCACGACTAGGGGGATGGTCGGGCTATCGCTCCCAATCTCCGCCAGGCATCCGCACCCTAAGCCAAAGACTCAAGAAATTTGAGGCTGTCTTTGAGGGATGGTCGTTAGCTCAGAAGACATTTATGTGTACTTAGTAGCCCAAAACGGGAGAAGGGGAGCCGGAGTTTCAAAGTCCCTCTCCCACCCTGGGAGAGGGATTTAGGATGAGGGTTACAAACGTAAAATGCACCCGATGGGCAGCTCTTTTACAACAACCAAATGGAAGCACTCATTACCGAAATACGTCGAAAATTTGCTGAAGATCAGTTTGAGTTCTCCAAACATGCCGTTGATCAATCTATTTTGCGACATATTCGAGTACAGGAAATTAGAGAGGTAATTGCCAATGGTCAAATAATCGAAAACTATCCACAGGACAAATATGGCCCAAGCTGTTTAATCTTTGGCTTAACAGAGGCTAAGCGTCCTATCCATATTCAATGTAGTTATCCCACGCGATCACTTATTAAAATTATTACGTTGTACGAACCCGACCTCAACAAATGGAATGACAATCTTACTCAAAGGAGACCTAGCAACGATGACAACTAATTGGCAAGAAACATTGATTGAGACACAGGTGACATACACTTTAAACCTTAATGGTCAGATCATTCTGATTGAGAATGTGCCTGCCCGCGTCAATGAAGAAACAGGGGAGCAGTTTTTTTCGCCCGCAACCGTAGAACGTTTACAGCAGACTATTTTAGGCAACAAAGAACCTGATCATTTTATCCAAGTTCCTGTATATAACTACTCATAAAATGCAGTATGAACCTTTATCAAACATTCATCCTGGCGAAATTCTGGCCGCAGATTTTCTAGAGCCGCTCGATATAACTGCCTGTCGGTTAAGCAAAGATATTGGTGTAGCCCAGGCTCAAATTAGCGAAATTTCATCTGAGAAGCGCAGCATTACAGCAGATACAGCTCTGCGCCTATCCAGATATTTCGGCAATAGTGCTCAGTTTTGGATGAACCTACAAACTCAGTATGATTTACGGCAAGCTCAGGAAGAAAATAGAGAAATCTACGAGCATATTCCTGTAGCCCAACTAGCAAATTTAGCATAGTAAAAGACCATGACAGCCGCCAAAAAGCTCTATCAGCTCATCCAAACCCTTCCAGAGGATCAAATCAACGAAGTCCTCCACTTCGCTGAATTTCTCCATCAAAAACAAACCTCCTCCCCGCTCCCCCAGGATTAATTCGTTGTTGATGTAGAGAAATTAGAATCAGAGGTAGCCATCTGACTTTTAGGGAGGCATGAGTGTGAGCATTATCGAAGCCCTGCAACAGGTGCCCGACTATCGAG
>JAHHHI010000104.1 GCA_019359435.1 Kaiparowitsia implicata GSE-PSE-MK54-09C | reverse complement strand
CTAAATTAGAATCTGAACAGGGCTTTGGAAATGAAAGAGAAGAGAGCGGCAGCGGCGGCGAAAATGACAACGTGCGAAGCATGCCCAAGCGCGAGCTGCCATTGGGCATCGTCCTCGATGCCTGCCCGAACATGCTTTGGCTGGTTAAAGGCGGCGGCGGGATCCGCAATTGGCGAGAATTCCTTGCCACGGTGGAAACGGCGCGTCCGGTCCTCGGCATAAGCGTAAGCGCATGGGAGGAAGCAAAGGTCGCAATGGGCGAGCAGCAGGCCGGGATCACTTTGGCGGCTATCCACCAGCGGGTTGAGCAGATCAAATCGCCCGGCGGATATCTGCGCAATCTCACCGAGCGCGCCAAGGAGGGCAAATTCTCGACCTGGCCGATGATTATGGCTCTACTGCGGGCCAAGCTTGATGCCGCAAAGGCAGGTGGGACCGGTGCGGGTGACGCGGAAACCCAGTTCGCGGCAGCCCAGAGGCTCGATCGAACGGGTAAGCGCCTCGAAATCAGCGATACGCTTCGCCGGAGCATCGACAAGTGGGACGAGGAGACCTAAATGAGACACGTCGAGGGCTGTTTCGGTCCCTCCGAGGGCGTTGGTAGGACAGGGGATCGCCTCTTTCCCCGGAACTTGTGCATTTGTGGGGAATTCCCTATATTATGAGCACTATGAGCAAGCATCTGGTTTCAGTGCTGACGACCGTCAATGCGCCCTACAGCAATCAGCTGGATGGTGCACAGCTCGCTCATTGCCTTTCGAATGTCGAGCTCGCCAAGGATTTTCCTGGTCAGGTTAGCTCCTTTCTGGGTGAGGTTCCGGTGGCCCAGCAGACTAGCTTTGCTGCTGAATTCGGCATTGAGCTTGAAGCACTGAAGGCCTTTGCATCGGACTTTGCGTCGTGGTCAGGCGAGACCTATAAGCTCGCGGCCTAATGGTTGAGCCACATAATAGCCGGCCGTCAGACTGGCCGCGTCTCTTCGCCATTGCCTGTGACCTCCTTGATCAGGTTCAAGAAAGTGCTGGTGGCTATCAATTTGGATGGTCGTTCGGCGGCGGCACGGCCATGATGATCCAGATCGGTCACCGGGAAAGCCACGACATCGACATCTTCATCGATGATGGTCAGATCCTGGGATTCCTTGATCCCGGTAAGGCCGATCTCAGCTTCAAAGAAAAGCCCGCCGACTATGTTGGTGACGGCGCCAGGTTCCAGAAGTTTGCATTCCCTGACGTGGGGGAGATCGACTTCATCGTTTCGGGACACCTGACCCAGACACCCTTTGAAGCTCGGCAGATCGAGGGTCGCCAGGTGCAACTCGAGACCATCCCTGAAATCATCACCAAAAAGGTGTATCACCGAGGAAGCGAAGCCAAGCCGCGAGACATTTTCGATATCGCCGCCGCAGCGCGAACACACCGAGACGAGGTCGTCAATGCCTTGCGGGACTTTCCCGACCAGGTGCAAGCCACATTGGCACGACTGGACAAGCTCAATCCGGATTTCGTCGCCCGCACGATAGGCCAGCTCATGATTCTACCCGCTTATCAGAACTCGGCCGGAGAAAGCTTGGCAGTCACCCAAGACCTGCTTCGGGAAGTCGTCGCCCAGTAGGGTAGGGGGCTATAGACCCGCAGCCTTGGTAAGATTGATCCGGAAACGGTCGTGCCGCCGCTGGTACCGGCGTGTCATCTCGGCCGAGGCATAACCGAGTTGCTTTTGCACATAGCCGCTCATCGACCTCGGCTGACGAGGCGAGACCGGCACGCAGCGAGCGTCATGTGGCAGGAGGCATAATTGATGCCGCGCGCGCTGATTAACGGGGATTCGAAGATATCGCGATTGCCGCCACGGCTCGTGTGCACGAGCTCGTTGTGTTGACCCGCAATCTGCGGCATTTCGAGCCGTTGGACGTCCAGGCAATTGTTCCGTTCAACACGCTGCCTGAACTGCAGTAGGGTAGGGCCCTACGAACGGCGCGGCGCTGGCTCTTTGTCCATCCTTTCGCCATTGGCTCGAGCGCGGATGTGCCGATCGAAAGCCAATACCAAAACGGTCCTCCCTGCCTGCTTCCACAAAGACAGGCGAGTCCTCCTAACCTCGCCGGGTTAATTGGCGTCTTGCAGCTGCTCGGCGATCGCTTCGTCGATGAAGTGCTCGAGCTCCTCAAAAACCGCCGCAGCAATGATATCCCGCTCGGCGTCCGTCGCCCATTCGCCCGCCGGAACGCCGTAGCGGCAGGTGCGCAACTTGTGGTCGCTACGCAAAGCAAAACCACATTGGAACTCCAGGGCGCCGCCTTCGGCCACGAGCTCTACGAGGAGCGATTCGAGATATACAAAGTACCGCTTTGACAGCTCCTCGCTAAGCCGATCAATGGTCCCCTGCATCGGCGGCCCCCGTGTCTTGGTCTGAAAGTCCGCCGCTAGGGGCGGGGTTGTCCTCGTGGGCTGCAACCAGTCGCTCAAGCCAGCTCGCAACGGCCGGTGGGACTGGCTCGTAGCCAAAGTACCAGGCCATGACTACGTCCGTTGGACAGTGCAAGACATCTGCCAGGGTCAAGGTTGACCAGTGCAGGGTTCTCAAACTTTTCTTCAGCTGGCCAGCGGTCATCATATAAGGCCTCTCTCCCTTCGTCAGATTGCAAACGACGCTACCGAGTCATTGTCGCTGACATAACCAATGTGACAATGGGTATTGCAAGCAGAAGCAGTACCGGGGATGAAGTTGCCAATTTGTGATCCGCGCGCCGATAGGCTGGCGCGCCAACTTGCGGAAAGGGGACAGGTAGCTCTGACCGAAGCGGTCAGTGATGCCCTTGACGCCCTTACAGCGGAAAATTCACAGGTTCCCTTGGCCGAACGTCTGAGGAATATCTCTCGTCAGCTAAAAGCTAATGGGGCTGCTGGTGGCCATGAGATGACCAAGGAGGAGATTAACGATTTGTGGGGTCATTCCTGAACGCACGTTCGTCGTCAAGACGGTCCGGCCATTCCAAGAAGTCTAGTGCAGGGCAGGCTTCATCATCTCGGGCAGGACCGTGGTGTCCAGTAGCAGTCTCAAAGTGGCAAATCGTATGGCTCGTCGCGCAGCCGCTCAAGATCGATGTTGCCGCCCTGTAGTGGCGACCCCAGCAAAAACTGCGCGAGCGTACCCTTCCTCGCGGTCCTTCGCTCCCATTCTTCAGCCGACACGACGACTACAATTGGTTTGCCGTTTCGATTGATGGTTTGTGGAGAAGACTGCGCGCGCTCGATAAGCTGCGAAAGGTGGGCCTTTGCACTTGCGACTGTCCAATTGGTATCTTCTTGGGGAATGGGCCGCATACGAACTTCTGATGGTCAGAATGAGTATTGTGACCATATAGGAGTGGCCATGGCCCGGCGACAGGGTAGGGCTCGCTTTCACCCGGAGCCCTTTAGCGGCCCCCAACGATAGGGTAGGGGGCTATAGACCCGCAGCCTTGGTAAGATTGATCCGGAAACGGTCGCGCCGCCGCTGGTACCGGCGCGTCATCTCGGCCGAGGCATGACCGAGTTGCTTTTGCACATAGCGCTCATCGACCTCGGCTGACGAGGCGAGACCGGCACGCAGCGAGTGTCCGGAGAACTTTTCCTGACGCTCGTCTTCCGAGAGATCGCCGCGCACACCTGCAGCAACGGCCGTGCGCTTGACCAGACGCGCGACTTCCTGGTCGCGGAGTCGGTCGGGTCCCACCGTCTTGCCCCCGCCGGTCACGCGTCGGAAGACAGGGCCGTGGGCAATTCGCCCCAGTTTCAGCCAGGTTTCAAGCGCCACTACAGGGCACGTTCTATCGGACGACCCGCGTCCAATCTCAACTTCACGCCAGCCGTTCTTGCCCCGCAGGGTCAAAACCACCCCGCGCTCGAGGATATCAATCCAGCCCCGTCCATCCTCGGTTTGCCCCTGAGCAACATCGAGCCCTACCACTTCCGAGCGCCGTAGCCCGCCGGCAAAGGCGATCAGCAGGATGGCACGATCACGCAGGCCGCGCAGTGTGCCGCGATCCAGCGTCTCCAGCATGGCTAGAAGGTCCTGGGGTAGCACGGCTTCCTTCTGTACCGGGGGGCGGCCGTGGGTGTTCCGAATGCCGTCGAGGACAGTGGCAATATGGCGGTCGCCGCGGTCGAGCCGTTCGCCCAGCTGGCGATAGTGCCAAGACAGCGCGGAAAGCCGCCGCTCGATGCTGGAGACGGCCGCCGGCTTACGGTTGCCCGTCGCCTCGCCAGAGGCACAGGCGGTGATGTAGAGCCCCACGACTTGCGGATCGGACGGCAGATGCGCAAGACCCTGGCGCCGGCACCAGGCGCAGAAATGCCTCCAATCGGAATCGTAAGCCCGGCGCGTATTCGGCGAACTTGCCGCCTCGACATACTCCCGGGCGCGATCGGCGAGCGTCTCTAGATGTGCCGGCAGGATAGGCGCGATCTGCGGGGCAGGGGACACTACCTCGGCCGAGGCGTCGGCATCCTCGTTTTCGGCTGTTTCGACCGCGCCGCTTGGGGCTGGTGAAATTCCGGCGGGTGCCTGCGTCCCCTGGGGCCGAGCAGAGCCATCCCGCAGATCTTTGTCAGCATCCGCGTCGCGATTTCGAGCTGTCGTTTTTCCTGGAGGAGCGGACTGCATGTTTTTGTTCCGTAGCAACAGATGCATCGTGACTGCGCGGATTCCGCTCGGCTGAGCGGAACTTTAGCCTGATTTGCGTTAGATGGCGATCAGACTGCTGTTCGGCGAGCGTTTGCCTAGGCAATTTCGATGGCGGTGTGCACACAGTCATTGCCCTTAAACAGCAGCGGCACGCGATCGGCGCCCGATAAGCGGAACCGCAGCCCGGCTGATGCCTGCTGGTTATTGGGCGGGCTCTGGATCAGGTACCACCAGCCCAAGGTGGCGGGCCCGATTAAGCAGCGCCTTGACCGAAGAGGGCTGCCATTGCCGAGCGCCGCGGGCCGTGCGCTCGTGCATGGCCTCCAGGTGGTTGCAGATGCCCTGCAGGGACAAATCCGGATCGGCTACGGCAATGCCAGCAACTAGTGTCATCAGCCGGTCTTCCGGTGGGCGTCGGGGTGAGCGCTTGATCAGCTCTGGCTCTGCCAGCTTTTCAGCGACCAGCCGGTGAACCGCGCGTCGCAGGCGCTCGATTGTCCAGCTTTCCCCCTTGTGGTTGAGAACCCGCACCACATCCTCCCAACTGTGCTGCGGCCGCATACGGCGCACAGTAGGCAACCAGAGCTGCGCCGTGACGATGAGTTCATCGAGATAGGCTTGCCGACGGGCATCAGCGACGGCGCGCACGGCCTCTGGACGGCGTTCCCGCAGGCCAGGGTTGCCTGCCAGTCGGCCGCGCGCTTTGGCAGCCTGCATCCCCGCTTTGGTCCGTTCAGCGATCAGGGCTCTCTCTAGCTGCGCGACAGCC
This sequence comes from Kaiparowitsia implicata GSE-PSE-MK54-09C, assembly GCA_019359435.1. GTDB lineage: Bacteria > Cyanobacteriota > Cyanobacteriia > Elainellales > Elainellaceae > Kaiparowitsia > Kaiparowitsia implicata. The sequence goes on along the minus strand of JAHHHI010000104.1, from coordinate 99,830 downwards.
CCCAGCACCTGCAGCGAGAACATGCCCTGCGGTGTCGAGGTATCGATAGGATCGCGCAGCGAGCGAAAATGCGCGCCTTTGTCTTCCAACCGTTCAATGACCTCGAGCAGGTGGCTGACCGATCGCGCTAGGCGGTCGAGCCGCACGACGACCAGAACGTCGCCGGCGCCGATGTCGGCCATCACCCGGGTGAGCACCGGCCTCGAGCGTGAAGCACCCGATCCGTGTTCGTGGTGGATGATGCGGCACCCGGCCGCCTTGAGTTCATCGACCTGGGCGTCGTTGAGCTGGTCTTCGGTTGAAACGCGCGCGTAGCCGATCAAGCGGCGGGGCAGGGGAGGGGGTGCGGAGTAAGTCGAGGATCTGGCCATGGCGCGGAAACCCTAGGGGCATTCTTGCAAAGTCGCAATGTGTTAGGAATGAACCCTTTGCACGCGTGTTTTAGCGACCTTCAAAGAAGGGCGTACACGCCATAAACGTCGCTTCCACGGCACAAGGTCATCCGAGCCTGAAACGGCGCTCCTGGAGCCTGTGACAGCGAAATCTAGCGGTTTGCATCGGGTTGTCGGCGCAGGAAAGCGCCTGTTGGCTCGGGCAGCTTCTAGCGGGCGGATTGGACACAAAAGCCCGGCAATTAGGGGTCTTGCGTTATTCCAGGTATTTCCGTAAATTACGGAACATAGGAGGCAAACATGACTTCAATTGTCACTGCCGCACAGGTATCTAAGAACTTCGGAGCTTATCAGGACGCCGCCGTTCGGGATCCCGTCATCATTACCAAGAATGGCCGACCCCGGACGGTTTTAATGGCATACGAGGACTTCGTGCGCTTGTCCAAACGTGACCGGCGCGTCCAGTTGACGAGCGAACTGACGGCATCTGAGATCGCCGAGGTTGAACGCTCGGAAATGGCGCCTGGTCACGAGCATCTTGACGACGAGCTCGCACCGCATGCTACCGACTGAAATTAGGGTCGGCTACGTTTTCCGATATGCCTATCTCTGGCAGTGGCAACACGCCCAAGGTCGCGAAGAGGGTGACAAGGACCGTCCTTGTCTAGTGCTCGCCATCGTCACGACCGAAGAGGACGGCTCGCCTATCGTAAGAGCGCTTCCCATAACGCATTCCGCGCCAGGCAGTCCGGGCGATGCCATCGAAATCCCGCAGCCAGTTAAGAGCCGGCTGGGACTGGACGACGACCGCTCATGGATCGTCCTGACTGAAAGTAACCGGTTTGTCTGGCCAGGGCCTGATATTCGGCCCACTGACACAGATAGCGGTTACTTCGGCGCCATTCCGCCAGCTCTCTTTGAGGCCGTGAAGCGCAGATTTGTCGAGCTGGCCAAGGCGCGGGGTCACACCAGCGTGGCCCGCACGGAATAGAGAGACCAAGCACGGCAGGGCGTTCTTGTCCCGTAGGTCTCCCCGGGGCAACCCACACTGAAACTGGGCCTCGCTCGAGAAGCGCGGCCCGGTCCCCTCTATGGGGCACAATTCCGACAGGTATGGGCGTTTGCTGAGGCCGAGCAGAGCCGTGCTGGGGTTCGTTTTAGGAGCTCGCGTCGAGATTTCGGCCCTTTCTCCCTAGGTCGCAAGTAACGAATGATAATGCAAGATTATCGGTCATTTTGATGCGCCGACGGGTAAGGCGGATATCTGGCATTTCTCTGGCATTAAGCGCCGTTACATGATAGCCTGCCGGTATGAGATCGCGTGCTGATTTGCTCCCTGCCGACACTCCGCCGGTGCCAAAAGTGCCGGTATGGGCGCGACCCCGTGGTCTGGTTTTGCACGATGCCGATGCGGCTTACCTGGCCGGCGCGGCATTGAATTGCTTGGATAATCTGGTGCGCCAGGATTTTTCCTGGGCCGGCGCCTGGCGCCAGCGGCTGGCCCTGCAGAGCGCTGCCGCGGCGGTCAATTTGACCGGGCGACGCGAGGACGAATCCGCCCTGCGCGACGCCCATTTTCTGCGCGGGATGGGCGACGATCCTGGCCCTTCCGGTCACCTACTGATGGCCTGGCGCCGACTAGCCAGCCGCACGACGCACTGTGACGAGGCATCCGTGCGCCCGGTCGCCGAACAGCATCTTGACCTGACCTGGGATGACGCTCTCGCCGAGGTGGTCGCCAATGCTGGGGACATGATGGTGTCATCTCGGCCGGCGCCGACACTGGCGGCCGAGATCGCCGCCGCCGTCTATCGGGCCCGGCCCGATGCTGAACTGTTGGGCTTCTGGCTCGCCGACATGCTGCTCGCCCAGAAGTTGAAGTGGCCCATTCCGGTGCCGCTGCTGATGGGACAAGTGACCTCGGCCGTTTTCACGTCGGGCGAAAACCGCAAGCGCATCCGGCCGGGAGGCGAAGGCTGGGGCAAGGCGGTATTTTTGGCCTACGCGACGGCGGCCGCACAAGCCTGCGATCTTGGGATAGAGCTGTCCCACCGGACGGCAAGACTGACGGAGGTGGCGCCGAAGCTGCGGGCCAAAGGGTCTGGCGACGTCATCAAACTACTGCTGACCGACGACGCGGTGCCGGGCTCCTGGTCGAGCCCAAAACTGTCGGCGCGCGGCGCCAGGCGGTTGTTCGATCGGCTGAGTGAGTTGGGCGCGGTGCGTGAGCTCAGCGGCCGGCCGACATTTCGGCTCTACGGCTTGTGAGGCAAGGCAAAACAATGGCCAGGCGCAAACGGACAGATGCCGAACCGCCAATCTTCGATGCCGAACTGGTCGATATGCCGGCCGACCTGCGCTGGCGCGAATGGATGAACCGCATCGAAGCCGTACTGTTCGCGGCGCCAAGGCCGGTGGAGCGCGAAGCCTTGGCCCGGGTTGTTGGACGCGACGCCAGCATTGACCTGCTGATCGACGACATTCGCGAAGGGCTGCGCGGCAAGCCCTATGACGTGGTCAGTATCGCTGGGGGCTGGGCCTTCCGCACCCGAACCGCCTATGCCGATGCGATTGCTACTTCTGCTGCCGTGCCGGACCGTGCGGTCGATCTGACCCAGAACGAGGCCATGGTGCTGGTGTCGATCGCCTATCACCAGCCGTTAACGCGGGCAGGGGTATCCGAGATTCTCGGGCGTGAGGTGTCGCGTGACGTGATCGGGGCGCTGCGCGACAAGAACATGATCACCGCAGGTCCACGCAGCCCGACCGCCGGGGCGCCGTTCACCTATGTGACGACCAAGGGGTTTTTGGATCATTTCGGGCTCGATACGCTGCGCGATCTGCCGGATCTCGAGGCGCTGCAGGATGCCGGCTTGTTACAGGAAGGTCCCGGCACACTGGAAGACGGATTGTCTATGGACTCCCTCGACGAACCAGCGGGTGGCTTCGAGGCAGATTCCTTGCCTTGAGGGTTCTGAGCAACTGTTTTCGTTTCGAGGTTCGGTCACCTTGCCGGGGGGTCTCGCAGCAGTGCCAATAGTGCCGGGTTGATGTAGAGGCTTTCCCGGCCGACTTTCATCGGCTCCAGTAGCCCATGTCCCGCCAGCGTCTGGAGGTAAGTTGAAGCCGCCTGTCGCTTGGCGATGCCGGCCGCCACCAAGTCACTGATGCGGCAATAGGGATTGACGAAGATCACCTCAGCCAGCTCGCGCGAGTATATCTTTGGCAACTCTTTGCGGATTTTCTCAGCCGTTTGGTCGAGCAGGCTGCGAATAGCGAGAATACGCGCGGTGGACCACATAGCTGTCTCGCGCACCGCTTCAAGCATGTAGAGGATCCAGGCCTCCCATGCCCCATCGGTCGTGACGGCGAGAAACCCGTCGTAATAGGCGCGTTTGTTGGCGATAATGTACCGGCTTAGGTAGAGCACCGGGATGTCGAGCAAGCCTTTATCGACGAGGTAGAGGAGATTGAGGACGCGGCCGGTTCGACCGTTGCCGTCAATGAACGGATGGATAGCTTCGAACTGATAGTGCATCACGGCTAGGCGGATGAGTGGATCGATGTCTTCAGCTTCGTGAATGAAGCGCTCCCAGTTCGCCAGTTTGTCGCGCAACAGACTCTGGCCCTCAGGCGGGGTGTAAATCACTTCGCCGGTGGCGTCGTTCATCAGCGCCGTTCCCGGCGTTGCCCGGATATTCAGCTCGACGCCCTTGATCGTGCTGCAGACGGCAATTGCCGTCGACGTTGACACCGGGCGAAGCCGCAGCATCTCGAAGCCTTCGCTGATGGCGGTGCGATAGCGAAGTGCTTCCTTGGTTGCCGGGTCGGCCTGTGCACCTGACTCATTTGCGAACTGGAAAAGCTTGTCGGTGGTCGTGACGATGTTCTCGATTTCAGAGCTAGCTTGTGCTTCCAAGGGAGGAATGGAGTTAATCAGCACGGCTTGGTTGGGGATAAGCTGCCCAGAAATCTTGAGCTCAGCTAATGCTGCGCGCGCAGCGATGCAGGCTTTCAGAATAGCCTTCGTCTCGATATCTCCGGCCGGGGGTAGCGTCGGCAAATCGTTATAGGGAATGTTCGGCCGAAACGTCATGTCGATTACCTATATTCGATCGACACGTCGCCAAGACATGTCGTCGTCATCGACATATCGAAATAACATGTCGATCAAATTAACAAATATCGACCGATAGCCCTTGGATCAATACGATGGCTGTGGTGAATCCGCCACCCCAAGGCTGTCGCCATTGCCTGCTCTGGACGCCTTGCGCCGCTTCCGGTCTCTAGACGAGCGTTTAGGAACTCACATAAGCGGACATGGGTGCCTTGCCGAGCAAGTGAAATTCGGAAATCGGCGTCGTCGTCCATTCCGAGCGGCGCCGTCTTTAAGTTGTTGAGTATGGCAGCAATATCTTCGTCGCTTACCGCGTCGCCGGTGATGATGCCAGGCTCGCCTCTGGCATCGCCCTCGCGCAGGAACTGCAGCGCACCGACGCAGTCGCGGCCAATGGCGGACAGCATGCTGAAGGCGTCCGTGCCGCCCGCGTCAAAGCGGCGGCCACGCTTTCGCGCACGGGCTTGTTGTCGGTCAACAAATTGTCGAACACGGCGATCACCGGCTCGCCGACATAGCCGTCCTCGCGGAGCGGCAACGACAGCGAAACCGGGATGGCATTTTGCTCCTCCAGCCAGCTCGGCGCATAGCGAAAGCCGATCGCGCCGCTGGAGGCCTTAGTCAGGGTGCCGACGTCACGTCCGTTCAGGACCACACTGAGTGGCGCGTTTGATCTCCGCCGCGCCATTATATGAGATCCTCAATTTCAGAGGGCAGTGACTTACGGCGCGGCTGCACGACCAATTCGAGATCGAGGGCCGCAAGCACGTCGGTCAGCGTTTTCAACCGCGTGCCGACTTCGCCGCTTTCAAGGGCTGAGATCGTCGCCTGGCGGAGCTGCGTTTTCGCGGCGACGTCGGTTTGTGTCATGCTGCCCTTCTTGCGATAGCGTCGCAGGATGGCGCCGAGCTGTTGGGGTGATCGTGCAATGTCCATGATGTCCTCTGACAATCATTATACGCACTGGCGTATATCAAGGCAATATACGTTCTAGAGTATATCTGCCACATATACGCTATGGCGCATAAAGCCAAAATATCTGCCATAGCGTATAATTCACCGCAGAACCGACATGATGACCCAATCCACGGCGCTTTCGTCAATGCACACCGCGCGCTGAGCCCGGCTGTTGCAGCCGCGGGCCCCAATGCCGACTTCGCCCGCGCCGACCTGCCGACCATCTTCGATCTCGTCATCGGCAACCCGCCCTTCTCGGATCGCAGCGTGAGGTGTCACGTGACGTCATCGGGGCGCTGCGCGACAAGAACATGACGCAGCCCGACCGCCGGGGCGCCGTTCACCTATGTGACGACCAAAAGGTTTTTGGAGCATTTCGGGCTCGGCACGCTGCGCGACCTGCCTGATTTGGAGGCGCTTGAGGATGCGGGACTGCTGAACGCCACGGCAGACGGGGAGCAGGCTGAATGGCTGCTTTTTCGTGTCGCCGACGTCGACATATCATCTGCCGAATAGCTCTCAGTCAGCTTTGTGCGGTCGCCTTCACGTCGTGCTTGGGTGGTACACCGCGATCATTCAGAACGAAGTCGAGCTCTGCAGTGCGCCGCTGTGACAGACCTGCCTCCTCGGCGAACTGGGGCCACGCGTCGACGGCCTCACGTACCTCGTCGATGATTTCTGTGGCTGCGCTTTCCTTAATTCCGGCCGTTCTGGCCTCCTCAAGGACGTGACCTCGACCCGGAGTTCGACCTTCGCCGGCTATCGCCATATTGTGCTCGCCGCCCGGGCCGATCGAGAAGGTCAGGTCATAGGCAGGCGTTGGCGACCACGTTCCGGCGGCATCCATCTGGAATGCATGATTCTTTGAATGGTCGTCGCGATTTCTCGCGAACACGTTGAAGGCCATCCTTCGGAACATCCGCTCCACATGGCGCTGATCGCGGGTCAACAACCGCGTCGCCTTGAGCAGCATTGAGTAGTCGACTTGGGGAGCCCGATGGTCGGCATGCAACAAGCCGCTCAAGGTATGAATGTGGATTGGGCCTTTGGCCCCCCGATCAAAGCGTCGAGCCGCGAAATAGCCAACTCCGCTGGCACCTTTGAGCAACGCCGTTTCCGCCATGTCGACGCCGGCCGCGCCGGCCATGAGGGAGTAGGCATACTCCTCCGCACCAATTTCCCGAGGATCGCTGTCCGCACGGAATTTCACCAGCCACGCCTCATAGCCGGCGGACAATCCTTCATTGCGGTCCTGGATCAGCCGGCCGTTTGTCTTGTCGTATCCTACAACGATCTTGGGTCTCACACCGCCCAAACCACCTTGGGCCGCCTGGAGCCCGTCGATGTCAGCGGCATCCATTTCGCCGTCCACCAGTTCGGCCTGCTTTGCCAGCCAGTCGAGGTCTATGGTCTTGTCAGCCACCTCTTTCAACGCGCCCGCTGGTGTGTAGCGCAGGGCTCCCATGCCGGTCGTTCCCACGTACGAGAGCCGGTCTAGCGGTGACAGCGTGGTGAAGTCGTAACCCATGCGCTGCAGCCGCCGGTCCAGCAGCTTTCGGCCCCAACCGTCAGGCAAGCTGTCGTTGAAAATCCCATGCAGTCCTTCGAAAGGTGCGTTGGGCGCCGCCTGCACGCCTCCTTCAAGCTTGAGGTTGAAGGGGGACAACAGGAGACGGCGCTCGATGGCCTCGGGGGCATACTCGAAATAGCTCCGCCGCTCTCGGGTTCGCCAGGCAAGTTTGCCGACCTTAATGAGTTCACTATCAAGCTGGATGGCGACATCGAGGGCGCCGACGTGGTCGATCTGCTTCACTTGAGACGCCCACGCCTGCGAACAGGCCCTTCGATAACGTCATCTATCCGCATCAGGGGAGATGGTGGGAACAGTTCGAGAAACTCCTTTTCAGCTCCCAGGACGAAAGCGATCCGGACTGCCGTCTCGAACGACGCCTTACCGGTTCGCTCGAAGAGCTTCAGGGTACCCAGGCTGACGCCCGCGCGGGCGGCCAAGCCATCCTGGGTCATGTTTCGAGCCAGCCGCAACTGTCGGGCACGGCGAGCTGCAGCGCCAATGACCTCAGAAGGAGACGTGAAGCTAAGAGATAACATAATAGCCTATACATAATCTATATCTCATTAATAGGCAATATATTATCTACAAATCCCTCCCTCTTATGTCTCAAAACTCAACCCATCCTATCCCGGCGCGCTCGGGGCACCGCTTTGCAGACGAGCAGCTCCCGACTCGATTTCGGCCCCCTCGGGAGCCGCGTCAGCACGCTGGCAGGGTGAGCTCAAATTCCTTTCGGCCGAAGATTCCCACGTCAGCACATCGGTCGACGGTACTATCGCGGTCCATGATAGTCACCATACGCAGAACGGCCACTGTGCGGTCGATAGGTATCGACAAGGGTTTTGGCCATTTTCGCCAGGGCATTGCGTTCGGCCTGTGTCAGGTTGTCCGTGGCGTTCTTGGCGAACACCGTGATCGGAAAGACCGGGATGCTGGGGCCGCACCGCTATCGCGACAAGCGATCTTCGTCGTCAATCAGTGTGAGACGACATGGCGGTGTGGCGCTCCATGTCCAGAGAACCAAGTTGAGGTCGGCCATGGTTGCGCCGGGAGCGAAGCTGCTGACGAGCAATCCATTGTAGCCTGCCGCGGCGAGACGCCGGGCGAAGGCTTGCGTCTGTGCTTCTCCGGTCGTCTTCATCTGATCCCGCCACCGCCCGTCGCGGAGCGCGACCGCATCCATACCCTCCGCCTTGAGGGCAGCATCGTCGCGGCTGTCGAAAACTCCCTCGATGTCCGCGTCATAAGACACCAGCGTCGTCGGTTGCAGACTGCCGGCCTGGTTGGCTTCGCGCAATGCTGTCATGACCGACAAAGACAGGTAGAGTGCTGAAGTGCCCTTCCGGTTAAAGCGGCCGCCATAAAGCTCCGCACCACGTCCCGACATCTGTTCGCGCCCATAGATCGGGTTCAGTGCCCGGTATAGTGCCCCTTGGAAATGCACTGACAGAGCTAGGCGTGGACGCCGGCGTCGACGGCGTCGATATAGTCGAGCACGTCGTCGGAACGGCCGTCACGGACGAGCTGCATTGCCGTCTGCCCCGAAAAGCCTGGCAGCGGCTCGGAGCGATACCAGGCGTAAGCCATCAGCGCCGAGCCGAAGCGGGGCTCGACCTTGTTGACGATCTCAGTCATCTCGCGCAGTCGGCGCTGCGTCTTGTCCGAGCTGATACGATCCTTTCGCTGGATCGCATCCTTCCCAAGTCCAGCCGTGCGCGCGATTTCCTCGCTCGTCGTGCGCAAGGCGGCCGCGATCTTGCGGGGCGAGAAGAGACCGCCATCAGCATATTGGGCCAGGCCCATCGCGCATACTCCAGTTCCGGCGCCAATCAATATGACGCAATATAGCGTCAGAGTTGGCGGAATGCAATTAGAGTGGGGTGGGCAAAGGGAAACCAAATTCACCGCGCCGCTCATACCAGCGGCGCAGTCCGCGGGCGATAGCCACCTTGTCCCAGAAGGTCCGCGCCGCCTCGATCGTGGTGACGTCCGGTACGGCGAGATCAACGCCGGCTGCGTCCCCGGCCACGTAGGGCGATATCGTCAGCGGCCCGTGGGGATCGAGCGCCGATTTTGCGCCGGATTCGAGACGTATCGCCGGTCGAACATAGGCGCCATCGCGCGGTTCCACCTCCGGATACCAAAGCAGCAGGGTCTGCCCATCAGGATCGGCGTCATCAATTTCCATGCGACCCGCGCCGTCGGTGACGTCTGCCAATTGGGCGGCGAGGAACGCATTGAGCGGGCCGGTGATATAGGCGCAACAGGCATTGCGGATCGCGTCGAGTTTGGCGCGGCGCTTCTTGTTCGACAGCGCCTCGAGCTCTTCGACCGACGCGGGCTCCTCGAGGTCATCGCGGAACACCGTGACGTCGATATCCTCGGAAAAGCGCTTGATGAGGCCATAGCCCTTCGAGAGTGACGTGCCGCCCTTGAAGAGCAGCCGCGGCTCACCTGGTGGCCGTTCGTGATAAAGCGCGTTGAGGGTCCAGCAGACCCAGAAGTCCTTTTCGACATTGCCGACCGGGGCGCCAATGCGGTTGGCCGTGGCGAGGAATAGATCGAGCCGGTCACGAGGCGGTGCGGCAATAATCTGACGGTAGGCTGCGGTGGTCACGGCTTGCCCTCCGGCCCAGCTGTTGGGCTGAGGAGTTGGCGCAGGAACTCCTGCATCCAGATTGGCACGGCGGAAAGCCCGGCGTGCAAGTCCTCGCGGACCGCCTCTCCGTGCTTGGGGTCAGACAGAAGCTTCCGCAACGTCGCCGCAATCCGCTTGCGCTCGCTGTCCTGGGTCAGCATATCCTGCATCCAATGCAGGGCCTGGACGACCCGCATCCCCGGCCGATCCGCCCAATAAAGACGACTCGGGGCCGCATAATTGAAGTGGATTTCCTGGCCGCCGAGTTTGATCGGCTTCAACCTCGCATCGACCAGCACCTCGATCCGCGCGGGGACTGCGGTTGTGAGCCCAAGATCGTTGGCGGCCGTCATGCCATCGATGACGGTGCGCGCGTTGTCGCGGCGCGTCACCGCTCGGATCACGGCGCGGTAGTCCGGCACGGTAGCCCTACCGGTCAGAGTATTTGTCCGCGGGCGATCATAGAGGCCACGGTCGATCCGGCGAAGATTCCCGGCGGCTGCTAGGCGCTGCAGGGTTTTGTCGACAGCGGCGCGCGCGCCGAGATCGGCAAAGTCCCCCGGAGTCCTGACCTCCTCGGGCTTGGACTCGATGCGCGTGAGCACGCGCGAGCGAATATCGGTATCGTGTTCGGCCATTGCCATGTCCGAAATATGCGACAAGTTTCGGACAGGAGATCCCTGCCTGCCCAAGCGCAAGCACTATACGGTATGAGATATCAAGCAATGATGACGATATCGAATCGAGTATCGAGAGCCCGTAACGAAGTCCCGGAGCTGGCCGGCGAACCGTATCGCCGCGAGCTTCATCCGACCGATGCCCCACACGTCTCCGACCGCGAAGTCGGCCATGACGCGCTTGCTCCGCCGGATCGCTGAGGTCCAGGACGCCTCCGGGCAGCTTCTTGGCGGCCCTCTCGGGAGCACTTCAAATTCAAGCTGTTCACCGCGCGTGAACTCGCCTGCATCGAGTGGCACGATGCTCCCGCCGGTGCATTGAGGTTCAGCAAAATTGCCCCGCATCATCTGGACGCCCACACCGAAGCTGCGCCCGCGCCAACCATCGACTTAGACTCGAGATGACAAATGGAGTAGCCGGCCAGACTCAGTCACCGCAAAACCTTCAGCATATACGGACAGCGACGGTTACTTTGACTAGGATCTCGCAAATGCCAGAAGAGGCGCCGTGTCATGCGCGTCAGCCTGCTTTAACGTCGCAATGTAAGCCTTACGCAGCTCGCTCGTATTGTCCTGTAGGTTCCCGCCTCCCCAAGAAAAGGAGGCACCGCCTAAACTCTCTACCAGGAGGTCGGCCATCATGCGCGAATGCCGACCGTTTCCGTTCGGAAAGGGATGCACGGCGACGATGCGATGATGAAACTGGATCGCCAGTTCGTCCGGCGGGAAGGTCTTGTTCTCGATCCAGTATCGAAACGTATCGAACAAGACCGCGCTCTCATTGGCAATCATCCAAGGCTCGACACCGATGTTGAGCGTGCTCTGCCGATATCGGCCTGCCCATTTCCAGACCTTACCGAACATCATCTTATGCAAAGTCCGCGAAAAATCGTCGGTTGCGATTGTCAGCGGCTTCTGACGGCGGCGTTGGGCCCAGGCCAGTCCGGCAAGGATGTTGTCCTGCTCCGCAAGGTTGAGGTCTGCCCTCGTAGTAACCCAGGTCGGGATCAGGCCCTTCTGGTCGTCGACGGAAAGCGGCGTGGCATGTTCGGCCTCCTCGTAGAGGTCGGTCATGCCTCGCTCCAAAGGTCACGATCGGCAAGTTCCTCGCGGATGTACTGGTCGACCCTTTCCTCGAGGTCGCGGTCGCTCGTCGCCTGGTCTTCAAGACGCATGGTTTGCGCAACGCGGGTGATCGCCTGCATGGCAATCGCCCGCGCACGGCGGCGAACCGTATCTTCCAGTGAGGTGTTGGGCACTAATGCATAGACAAGGGTTGCATCCAGCGCTCGGGCAAGCTTTCCCAGTGTCTGCAGTTGAATCGTGCCGGCCACCTCCGACTTCTCCAACTGCTCAATATTTTGCGGGGAGGCGCCAATTCGCTTGCCGAGCTGAGCGCCGGACATACCAAGTCCGTCGCGCATCGCTCTGATCCATCCCTTGGGAGGAGGCGATATCTGTTTCATGGGCCTCGCCACGGCGAGCCGCTCGTCAAGACGCTTTCGTGCTCGGTCATTGAGCTTTTTCATGATCCGCCGTCCGATATGTATCAAGTATTAAATTGATAACACAGTCGCGACAATCAAGCTACACCTTGTTGATTGCGATTTAATATCAATGTATGGATTGATAGCAAATCGCGACACATCAACCTGTGGGTTGATGCAACTTTGACGTGTCGTTGCCAATTGTCCCGGTGCCTCGCGGCCCCGACTAGGACCCACGAACCCGCGCCGGCGCTTCGAGTAGTGGGATGGACTTGATCAGCACAGCCTGGTTCGGGATAAGCTGGCCTGATAGAGGCGGCAAATCGTGTAGGGGCGGTCCGGCTAGAACGACATGTCGATCATTCTTCTTGCAATCGAGGTAGAAGGCCGCCGCCACTCGTGAACGCAATGCTGATCATCACTCGAGCAACTTGAGCATGTCTGACGCCCCTCCCAAAGATCAATCCGCCCGAGCGACAGGATCACCAGGATGACGGCGGATCGAGCTCTTTCGACGGGTCCATTCGGTTTTCTCCGCTCGCCTCTGCGCCGCTCTAGATGCGGCTAACCCGCAGTTTTGATGGCGCCAGGCCGATGCCAAAACCGGTCTGAAGGTTCATAAGCATAAAGTGAAACCACGCGCGGAAGATATCACGGAATGACCAGCGGCATACACCACGTCACCGGCATCACCTCCAATGTGCAGGCCAATGTCGATTTCTATGTCGGTTTTCTCGGGCTAAGACTTGTGAAGCGCACCGGAGGCTATGCAGACGCCGAGCAATTGCATCTTGTCTATGGAGACGACCTCGGCAGTCCCGGCTCGCTGCTGACGTTCCTGGTCTGGGAGGCCGCAGGCCGCGGCGGTACTGGCATCGGGCAGGTATCCGAGGTGGCATTGGCGGTGCCGCCCGTTTCGCTCGGCGCCTGGATCACCAAGGCGCTCGCTGCCAACATTCCGCTTGAGGGTCCGGTTCGTGAGTTCGAAGAACCGGTCCTTCGGCTGAAGGATCCGGACGGGCTGATCGTGAAGCTGGTCGGCGTGGAGATGGCAACCCCAGCGCCACTTCTGAACGCGCCTACAAGGCTTCGGGGCATCACGCTCCTGACAGACAGAGCGATAGAGACCGCAAATTTTCTGACACGATTCGGATACACGACAGACCGGCGGTCAGGGGCGACACAGCGCATGCGTTCCCAAACCGATATCGTCGATGTCAGGGAGGTGTCTGGCTTTATCCTTCTGTATCCGGCGCCGGTGTGCCCGACCATGTCGCCTTTCGCGCACGCGACATCGATGAACTCCGCTCCATGCGGCTTTCGCTAAAGGATTACGGGCCGACTGAAGTACATGATCGGAAGTACTTCGTCTCACTATACGTACGCGATCCCGCCGGCATCTTGATGGAATTTGCGACCGACGGGCCGGGCATGACCATTGACGAAGCGCCTGTCGAGCTTGGGCGGACCTTGTTTCTGCCGCCGCATGATGCCAATCGCGCGGAGGACTTGAGGGCCATGCTTCCGCAATTCGCCCTTCCCGGCGAAGAGAGGTTTCCGGCCCGCGACCTCCCCTTCATTCATCGTTTTAACCGACCGCAGAATCCAGACGGCGCGACCTTGGTGCTGCTGCACGGCACCGGCGGCAATGAAGCCGATATGATGCCGATCGCCCGACGCATTGCCCCGAATTCGACGCTGCTGGGCGTGCGTGGCCGAGCGACCGAGGAAGGAACCAACCGCTGGTTCCGCCGCTTCGATGCTACGACGCTCGATCAGCAGGACATCCATAGCGAAGCAGAGGCCTTCGCAGCCTTTGTGGAAGGCGCCGTAGCGAGCTATGGGCTTGACCCTGATAAACTCGTCTTCCTTGGCTATTCCAACGGCGCCAATATGCTGGCGGCGGTCATTCAACTTCATCCGGGCGTTGCACGCCGCGCGATCCTGCTGCGCGGCATCCAGCCCTTGGAGAAACGACCGGACGTGGATCTCTCGGACACGAGCATACTGGTGCTTACCGGACGTGATGATGCCTTTGCTCGCAACGCGCCAGCCCTGGCGGACGCACTTATGGCTCAAGGAGCGCGCGTCGACAGTCTGGAGCTCTCGGCCAATCATGGGCTGGTCGCTGAAGATGTCACTGGCTCAACTGAATGGATTCGGCGAAATCTCTCCCCAGACCGATAAACCCTGCTTCAAGAACAGCCTGTTCTGATCGAGCGGGCAGACTTGGCGTTCGCCTTTACGGATGACCGCTCAAGGTCAGCCTCTGCGCGCCTCCGTCCCCACAAACTCCGCAGGTAGCGTTATGCGGTAACGCTTGTGCAGCTTGCCCCTTCAACCAGCATGCGGTCGCCGCTGCCGAGGTCGATAGCAGTTCCATCGATGTATTTGCGCCATGCATGCGCATGCCGGTCCGCGAAAACGAAAAACAGGCGTTTGGTTTTGATGCTGCGGCACATCTGCAAAAACTGCATCATCAGTTTCGGGCGGACGTTGCCCATCGATTGGAAAAGCACGTCGAGATTGTGAAAGCTCTCGTGGTTCGGGGTTTCGTCGATGGTCTCCAGAAGTGCACGCTCCGGTGAGGACATCGCCATTGGCCAATCCCACGGGCTCGCTGCGACGTCTGGTGCGCCATTCTCGAGCGAAAGTCGGTGTTTTCGACCCCCGGTCCTGGAAGAGCAAGCCCTGGCGGACGACGATCTCTGCGATGAGGTTGAGCTATGGAAGCCAAGACGGGGCGTCGCCGTGCACGTAGAGCCTGCGGGGTCCCGACGTTCGTACGTAGTGCGTGAAGCCGTGAAGCTGCATCGCCGATGTTGCGGCGACGCGGAATTTGAAATGCATAAGCCATAGATCGGGGAGGACCGGTATCTTCCAGTCGCGCTCCGCACCGCGACCGCCCCCTAGCGTGGCCGGCGATACAGGCTATGTAGCGGGCGCTCGGTGCCCAGTAGTGACTGCAAACGCTCACCTTATCGGCGGCCCAATATGTCTAGTTTCACTGGACATAGGTCCGCATTTTCAAAGTGACCAAGTTCGTAAACAAGGTGAGATGAGCCTGTGCAAAGCCCCTGGGCTTTCCAACCAGGCCATTCAACTGCGCAACGGGTATACGCCCGAGCGTGGTTCAGGTCCCCACGCTCGGGAAACAGGTCTCAACGAGCAGGATAATAGTGCCTTTTATATGAGGCGTTATTGGCAAAAGGGTGCCGTAGTGACCATCATGTGAGGCGCAACTGCATCGGTCGCTTGACTTTTGGTAGCGCCTCATATATTAGTCAGTAGCCGCAAATACTGACGCACTGAATTACATCCGAGGCACTATCGTGGAGCAGAGTCAGGCAATCCGCCACCAATTGAGCCGGATTGGTGAGCGAGTCGCTGGAATACGTCTTTCTCGGAACTTAACCCAATCGCAGCTCGGCGAGCGTGCGGGGAGTTCGCGAAACACCATTCGGCGCCTCGAGGCGGGTGAGGTGGTCTCGCTCGAGACATTTATTCGCGTATTGGCCGCGCTTGATCTCGAACCGAATCTCGACGCCATGTTGCCCGATCCGAGCGTGCGACCTGTGGACCGTGTTCGCCTGCGGGGGAATGAGCGTCAACGCGCTCGTCCAGAAGAGAAAGCATCGCCGAAGGCGTCCTCTTGGGCATGGGACGAGGAGAATGATGATTGACCGATGCGACAGTTCGTTTATGGGGGCGCGACATCGGCGCTGTTAGCTGGCTCGACGACCGGCAGATCGCAGTCTTCCAGTACATGCCGGAGTTCTTGGGCAGCGGCATTGAGCTCTCCCCGATCGCAATGCCCTTGCGCCGAGATCCATACGAATTCCCTTCACTGGCGAAGGAGGCTTTTAAAGGGTTGCCCGGCATGCTGGCTGACTCATTGCCTGACAAGTTCGGCAACGCATTGATCGATGCCTGGCTGGTAGCTGGCGGGCGAACAGCGAACAGCTTCAACCCTGTTGAGCGCCTCTGCTACATAGGCACTCGCGGCATGGGTGCGCTCGAGTTCCACCCAACAATTCTGAAGGCCGCAACCAGATCGCGCCGGCTGCAGATCGAAGATCTGGTCGATCTTGCGAACCAGGTGCTGAATTCGCGGGAAGAGCTTAGCGGTGTCTTGGCAGGCGACGAAGGAGACCGCGACACCCTAGAAGAGATCCTGCGCGTTGGCACGTCCGCCGGCGGCGCGCGGGCCAAGGCCATCCTAGCCTGGAACGAGCAGACCGGGGAGTTCCGTTCCGGACAGATCAAGGCTGGCGAAGGGTTCACCTATTGGTTGGTAAAGTTCGACGGCATTAGCGAGAACAGGGATAAGGAGCTCGCGGATCCTCAGGGCTTTGGTCAGGTCGAATACGCGTTCTATCTGCTGGCTCGGGATGCGGGCATCGACATGACGGAATGCCGGCTTCATCGGGAAGGCGGTCGGGCCCACTTCATGACTCGCCGGTTCGATCGCACCGCAAAGGGCAAGAAACTGCACATGCAGTCTCTTGCCGCTCTGCGCCATTTCGACTTCAACTCAGCTGGCGCGTACTCCTATGAGCAGGCCGTGGAGACCATTCGTATCTTGCGTCTGCCGCTCACCGACATCGAACAGCAATTTCGACGCGCCGTGTTCAACGTAATGGTGCGCAATCAGGACGACCACGTGAAGAATATCGCGTTTCTCATGAACCAGAATGGAGAATGGCGCCTCTCGCCGGCTTTCGATGTCAGCTACGCATACAATCCGCGAGGGCACTGGACTAACCAGCATCAGATGACACTAAACGGGAAGCGAGACCTGTTCCAGCAGGAGGACCTGTTCGCGTTTGGCCAGTTCTGCGATTTGAAAAAGAGCTCGATCAAGAACATTATTCAGGAGATGCATGAGAAGGTCGTTTTGTGGCGAACCTATGCCGAACAGGCAGGTGTTCCTGAGCACATGGCCCACGCGATCGAAAAGTCGATGAGAACCTTTTAGCGTTGCAGCCGAATAGGCCTTAGGTCGGAGCAGACGTAACGATGCTCGCCTTCCTGTTCACGATCCTCAAGATGAGGGAGCTTTCATGATCTTGCCGGGAAACGTGTTGTGGCGCCCCGGATGATTCAGAGGTCAGCAGCGTCAGGTCAGCACGCTTGGGCGCCGCCAGTTCGCGGTCGTCCATCTCGTAGAGGAGTTCACCGTCCGACAAATAACCAAAAGATGCTGACGCGCCGCAGGGGACGGCTCTGAGAGAATGCACACCGTCGGCTTCAGCGTGACACTCGCCTGAAGGCTGACAGTCCCCGTTCCATTCCGAACAAGACCGTCTTGCTTAGGTGCCTCGCTGATGTAGACTTACCGGGAAACGAGGAAGGCATGCTGATGCCGGACGCCGTCCTACCAGTCACTTATTGGGTGCACGCCTCCCAGCAGACAAGTCGGGCTCGGCTTCACCGACACGATTGTGCTTTCTGCAATTCTGGAACTGGCATGGCGCGGCGGCCCGCCGTCCCAGGCGGACCACTCGTCTGGTCAAAACACGCTTCACTAGCCGATGCCCGAATTTTCATGTCCTCGTTGCCACACTTGAACAAGACGGATTGCCAAGCATGCATGCCATTGGCCACAGGTGCGATGGAGTTTTGAAGCGGTTTCGCGCGTCGTAGTTGGCACGCCGCCGCACAGCACGCGATAGGGCCCTAGTCGGTAGTTCGACTCTGGCTGCCGGCAGATTCTGATAGTGGGGTCTGTATTGCCGGAAGGCTGGTTTGTCTCCCGCCCGTTTTGGCCGGAGTCTTGGGCTGTCCTTTTTTGAGAATTCGCTGGGCCCGCCAGAACGGGCAGCGGCGGCGAAAGCACGGCTTGCCCAGGTTGTTGCTGCGGCGGCAGCAACCGATGTGGTGTGTAGTCTGCGACGGGCAATCATTTGGCGCCCGCCCCGACGCCGGCGGAGAGAATGCGACCAACCCCGAAGACTTGAAGTGGAGGCCGTAGCGAAAGCGCTGTTCCCACGGAGATTGGCAACGGCACCCCCCTTTCTCCAAGACCGCAGAGAAACGCTCAGCGAACTGCTCGAGAGCGCGATGGCAAGGCGGCCTCTCGAAAGAACGGTAAGCAACCAAAGCGCAATGTGCCCGTTAGCGATGCAGCGGGGGCAATTCTCGGAGGAGAATCCGCATGAAGTCCCTATCAATACTTTCTTTTCTTACAGCTGCTCTTTTGTTGTCAGCTGCTCCCGTAACGTTTGGCCAGACCGGTGCGTCCGGAACGGCCGGGGGAACGGTAAGCGGCTCCGCTGGCGCAACCGTCGGTACCGGCACAGCGGCTGGCGGAACCAGTGTGTCGGGCGAAGTTGATATGTCGCTCGATGCGAATGCCGATGGCACCGTTGATGCCGCGGAACAGGCAGCCGGTGTAAATGCAGGTGGCGGTGTGGATTTATCGCTCGACGCCAACGGTGATGGCACCGTAGACGAAACAGAAGCTGCGGCCGGCGGGAATGCAGGGGGCAGTGTAGATGCTTCTCTCGACACCAACGGCGACGGCACTGTCGACGAAACAGAGGCTGCGGCCGGCGGGAATGCAGGGGGCAGTGTAGATGCGTCTCTCGACACCGACGGCAATGGCGTCGTTTCGGAAGAAGAGGCTGCGGCCGGCGCTGCTGCTAGTGGAAGCGCATTGTGTAGCAGTGTGGATCTGACAGTCTCGACCAACACCCAGGCAGCAGACGTTTCTGCTGCGACCAACGCTCACGTTCTTCGCTTGTCGGATTGCGAAGACGGCGTCGCGGGCTCTTTCTCACCCGACGTGCTAGCGGCATTGACTAGTAACGAGGCCATCGACCGGGTCTTGCAGCAGGAGACCGTGAGCGCAGGTGAGATTATCGGCCTTAGCGTCGAGGAGCAGACTGTCCTAATCTATGTTCGCGATGACGACGACGCCGACGACATCGAAGAAAACACACCGGCCGCTCAGTAAACCGCCGTAGCGTGAAAGCCAACCGCACACCTAAGCCCCGGCGGCAGCGCCGGGGCTTTGACCTTACGAGCAGCCGGTAGCCTTCCTGACCCCGATAAGGTAGCCGGTGCGTGCAAACGGCGTTGAGGGATATCGGAAGCCCACGACGCCATAGCGGCAGGCGATTCGTCACGCGTGGCTCGACGGCCCATTCGATGCAACCGGACGACCTGGTCATCGATCGCACAAGAAGCTCCGTTCTATGCAAGCAAGCTTGGAGTTGACGGATAAGCATGCCGATCTGCCCGGATACGAGCAGGCTTGGTCCAAGTGGGCCCGACCGGTTCTCACCTATTGGGGGGAGTGACGAAAGTGCGACCCTCACGTCCGCCGTCATTTGTACGAGTTGCCACCTGATCTCATTGTCGGCGGTTTCTGGGCGATCTGGAGTCGCCAGACCGGCTGCATTGACTGCATAGGCCGCCGCCCAAGCGCATGCGCACCCATATGGCAGACCGCCGAGGCTTGACCAGCTGCTCTGGCTGCGGCCGCTGCCGCGGGCGACTTCGTTTCACGGGCGGCGCTACCGCCGCCGAACCGTTGGCGGATTTCCGATGCAGTGTCCAACTCGCCGCGAGCGAAGGCCCGCGTCCGCGCAATGGCGGCACGAGGGCGGTCAGCCTCAAACACCACAGAACCCGCTCGGCGCACGTGGCGGCCCATTCGGCGACCAAACGAGGATCAGGTTCACGGGGCCCAGAACGAACAAATGTAATTCTATGCCTGCTACCGCTCTGTGCGCCGCCAAAAATACGGCGCGCAGAGTACTCATCCGGAGTCCAGGCTGCCACTGATCATGTCCGCGGCCAGACTAGCGTGTCGTGATCGGGATGCTGCCTGTTGCTCTCGGCTATGCGGGGGAGATAGCCAAGGGGATCGACCGAGTATGTAGGCTGATCGCCGGGCAACTCCGACAGATGGCCGTACCAGGCCACTCGGCTTTCATTGCCGTACTGGACAACGGGAGGCGTGGCGCTGGGGTCATCGAGGCAGCCTACCAGGATCCCGATGTCGTCCGCGTCGGGATATTCAAAGATCATCGGAGTACCGCAATCCCGACAGTATCCGCGTCTGGCCAAGGCCGAGGAGTGAAACCAGGCCAGCTGACCGCGTGTGATGCGGAAATGCGTCTTGAGAACCGGGCAGATGACGGCAAAAGGGCCGCCGACGGCCTTCTGGCACATTCGACAATGGCAAACGTGCACATTGTCCGGCGTCATGTCGCAGGCAAGGCGCACTGCACCACATTGGCAGCCGCCCGTGAGCGGCAAAATTGGCTTGGCCATGGTACCTCCTCGATTGTCCACGGGTTGATCGCCATTGACGGTAAGCAAGTGGCCATACCGCGCCCAGCAACTATGCCTCGACGCCGTCATCCTCGGCTGGCATCGGTTTCAAAACAGCGCTCGATATCGCCTTACCGGCACATGCCTAGCTCGATATGCTGCTTTCCAGGGCACTCAGCAGATTACTGATCGTGAAGGGTTTTGCGACGACAGTGACGTTTTCCGGTCGATTGTTCATGGCTTCAACTTCGGCATAGCCAGTGATGACGACGGCTGGAAAATCCGGACGATGCAGCCGCGCTGACGCGATTAGCTCCAACCCCGTCATCAAAGGCATCGCATAGTCCGTTAGCAACAGGTCAAAGGCCTGAGGGTCCTGTTCTATCAGGGCCATGGCCTCTGCGCCGCTCGAAGCCGTCTTCACCTCGAACCCTTCTTCCGTCAGTTGCATCGCGGTCAGGCTTAGCAGAGTACGGCTGTCGTCAACGACCAGCAGCCGGGCCAGGGTCTTGCGGCCGACGTGATCTAACATTGGCTCGACAGGCGCCGGGACCTGTTCCCGCGCTTGAGCTCTCGGTAGCCAAAGCTCCACGTCGGTTCCCGCGCCGTCGATACTCCTGACCTGGAGGAAACCGCCAGATTGTCTTGCGAAGCCATAAGCCATGCTCAAGCCCAGGCCGGTACCCCGTCCAACGTCTTTTGTCGTGAAGAACGGCTCCAGCACAAGCGGCAGCACGTCCGCAGGTATTCCGACGCCCGTATCGGACACTGTCATCACAACAAACTCACCTGCCGCCAGATCCTTGGATCCAGCGTGGGTGCGATTGGTGACTCCCACCGTTATGGCTCCACCTTGTGGTAGCGCATCTCTGGAATTGATGATGAGGTTCATAAGGGCAAGTTCCAGCTGCGAAGCGTCAGCGAAGGTGTCCCACAACCCGGTCTGCATCTCCCACCGCAGGGTAACCAACCCGCCCAGAGTGGGAGCGAGCATTGAATCCAAGGACCGGCAAATCGGCACGAGCTCCACTACTTGCGGGCTTAGGTTCTGACGCCGGGAAAAAGACAGCAGTCGGCTGACAAGCTGCTTGCCCTGTTCGGCAGCATGCCGTGTCATCTGAAGCACTTCCAGGCTCTTGCCTTCCAGCTTGCCCCTCTTTTCGATGAGACTAAGGCCGCTCAGTACCGATGCGAGCAGGTTGTTGAAGTCGTGTGCTATCCCGCCTGTCAGTTTGCCGATCGCATCCATCTTCTGCGCCTGTAGCAGTTGATCCTGCATGAGCCGCTGCTCTGTAACGTCGCGTATTGTCCCGGCAACGGCTCCGTCAGCCTCAAGCATGACTCCCTGATCCAAAAAAGTTCTATAGGCCCCGTCGGCGTGCAACCAGCGATACTCGCGCGTGCGCGTTCCGTCCGCGAAATGCGTCCCACCAAAACCGCTTTCCGGATGAAACCTGGATGTCCAGAGCGCTTCGTCACCCGCGAAATCGGTGGCCTCAAAGCCAGTAATGTTCCTGATATTGCCAGCAACATACTGGCGCGCAGCGTCGCCGGGGGGCTCGACATAGACCGCGACAGGCAGCGAGGAAAGGATCAATTCCTGACGGGCCTCGGCCTGCCGCAATGCCGTTAGTGCCGCAAGGCTTTGCGCTTGTGCGTCAAGTTTTTCCTGCAATAGACGCTGTTGATCCGCGCTTGCCCGCTCTATCTCGATGGTCTTCTCGTGCAGACTGACGAACACCGAGACCTTGGACCGAACGATAGTGGGATCAAACGGCTTGAACACGAAGTCCACTGCGCCGCTGTCATAACCGCGCAGCAGGTGGCCATCCTCCTTGTTGATCGCCGTCAGGAAAATGATCGGGGTATCTCTCGACTGCTCCCGCGATCGAACCAGGTTCGCCGTCTCATACCCATCGATTCCGGGCATAAGGACATCCAGCACGATCACCGCAAAACGCTCTCGAAGTAGCCAACGCAAGGCTTCTTCACCCGACGACGCCTTCACGACATCGGCTATGTCATGCAGTACCTCGGCCAGGGCGAGCAGATTGCGCTCGTCGTCGTCGACGATCAGCACTTTGGCACGGGACGGGGCTGAGTGGGTCAGAATGGGGTCGATGTGCGAACTTGCCAGGCTCATAGGCTTGCCATCCCGGAGCGGGCCTCGGCCCGTGTCGAAGCAGTGCGGGCTTTGGTCCGGCCGATCCAGACCCGCAGAAGGGCCATCAGCAGATCGAGGTCTACCGGTTTTGCGATATAGTCACTGGCGCCGGCCTCCAGACACTTTTGCCGGTCTCCTTTCATCGCCTTGGCCGTGACCGAAATCAACGGCAGCTCGCGAAATTCGGGACGGCGCCTTATCTCCCGCATCGTCTCGTAACCGTCCATCTCCGGCATCATGATGTCGATCAGGGCCACGTCGATATCATGATGTTGGTCAAGCAAGCCAATGCCATCACGTCCTCGCTCGGCGTGCATGACATCCATGCCATAGGTTTCCAGGACGCTGGTCAGAGAATAGATGTTTCGAATGTCATCGTCGACAATAAGGACCTTGGCGCCCGCAAGGTCGCCCACGTCCTGGGGAGCCCCGTCCGCCTCCGGATCTGCCCCCGCAGGCAGCATGTCGGAGACGACTTTTGCGAGTTGGGTGGGGCTGTCAGCATGACGGACGTTCCCCAGGGCACTGTTGCGCTCCAGAGCACGAAGCGTCTCCGGTCCGGAAGTCATAACAACCAATTTGGCGGTTGAATCACCGAAAATGTTCGCCAGTTCCGCGATCAAGTGATTGTTTTCTTTGTGCGACTGACCAAGACCCACCACGACGGCATCGAATTGGGCCAGAGACGTTGCATCCGAGTTTGCCTGCAGACGCGCCATCGCAGTGACGGCCGTAATGCCGTCGCGTAGCGCATCCACCAATTCCAGTCGACGGTTGGAGTCAGTGTCCGCTATCAAGACGCTCCGCTGCGTCCTGCCCCTGCTCGCCTTTATTTCGGAGAATACTCGGTTGAGATCGTCCGTCGACACCGGTTTGGTTAAGACGCTCATGGCGCCCTTGTCACTGAGAGCAGCAATTCTTTCGGCGCCGGAGATGATGTGAACCGGGATAGCGCGCGTCTTTCGGTCATGGCGCAGCAAGTCGAAGAGGACCCAGCCATCAATATCCGACAGTCCCAGGTCAAGCGTGATGGCGTCTGGCATCAGCTTGCGGGCCAACGCCAGTGTACCCGACCCGGCATTCGACAGCACGCCCTTCAAGCCAGCAGATCGCGCGAGGCCCAGCAGAATTTCACCGAACGTTTGGTCGTCCTCGACAATCAGTACGACCCGGTCGCCAGCGTCGATGTTGTCGCGATCGTCGGCAAACGCCAGCGCAGGACTCTCGAGATCACCCGGCTCCGATACCACCGCGGGCAGCGCGCGTGGCAGGGCCACCGCCTCAGGGCCTTCAAATGGCACGACGAGGGTGAAGGTGGAGCCCTTGCCGGGGGTGCTTTCGACCCTTAGTTCCCCGCCGAGCAGGCGGGCGATTTCGCGGCTGATCGAAAGACCAAGGCCCGTGCCTCCATATTTGCGGCTGGTGGTGCCGTCGGCCTGCTGGAAAGCTTCAAAGATCAGCTTCTGCTTGTCTTCTGGGATGCCGATACCGGTGTCGGTTACCATGATTGCCAGGCCTTCTATCTGGCGGGCAACCCCGTTATGCGATCCGCGCTCAGGCTTGAAGTCCAGGCGCACTTCGCCTTGCGCCGTAAACTTGAAGGCGTTGGACAGGAGGTTGAGCACCACTTGCTGCAGACGTTTTTCGTCAGTTCGCACCCCCTCCGGCAGCCTTGGATCCACGTTGATTGTAAAACGCAGACCTTTGTCGGCAGCCAGCTGACGGAAGGTACGCTCCATGTGCTGTCGGAGACTGGAAAGCGGCATTTCGCCGATATCAATCGTAACAGTACCTGACTCGATTTTGGACAGGTCAAGAATGTCGTTGATGAGACTGAGAAGGTCGGTGCCTGCCGAATTGATGGTGCGGGCGAATTCAACCTGCTTGTCGTTGAGGTTGCCCTGCTGGTTGCCGGCCAACAGTTTCGAGAGGATGAGCAGGGAATTAAGGGGCGTCCTTAGTTCATGGCTCATATTGGCCAAAAACTCGGACTTGTATTTGGACGTCAACGCGAGCTGCTCGGCCTTGTCCTCAAGGGCGCGACGAGCCATTTCGATTTCCAGATTCTTGTTCTCGACCTGCTTTTTTTCGTTCTCAAGCAGTTGAGCCTTTTCCTGCAACTCCTCGTTGGTGGTATGCAGCTCTTCCTGCTTCTTGGTGAGCTCCGCTTGGCGGGCCTGCAGTTCGGCGGTCAGCAGTTGCGACTGTTTGAGTAAGTCCTCGGTGCGCATCGTGGCGGCAATGGTATTGAGCACGATGCCAACAGACTCCATGAGCTGATTGAGGAAGGATTGGTGGGTGTCGTTGAATTCGGCGAATGAGGCGAGTTCGATAACGGCCTGCACGTCGTCTTCAAAAAGTGCGGGCAGGATGATGACGTTGGCCGGGTCCGCCGTACCCAGTCCGGAACTGATCTTGAGGAAGTTGGGGGGCACGCGATCGAGCAGAATGGCGCGCTTGTCTGCGGCACTCTGGCCTACCAACCCCTCTCGCAGCCCAACCTTGCCCTTAATGCTGGCATTGCTCTCTGCGCCGTAGCTTGCGGCGAGTTCGAGAAATGTCTCCGTATCATCCCGATTGGTTACGTAGAACACCCCGTATTGCGCGTTCACGAGCGGCGCTAGCTCGCTCATGATCAAGCGGGAGACTGTTGCCAGATCGCGCTCGCCCTGCAGCATGCGCGAGAAGCGCGCCAGATTGGTCTTGAGCCAATCTTGCTCGGCGTTCTTGAGCGTTTGATCCTTCAGATTTCGGATCATTTCGTTGATATTGTCCTTGAGCGCTGCCATTTCCCCGGAGGCCTCGACCGCGATGGACCGGCTCAGGTCTCCCTTCGTCACCGCGGTCGCCACGTCAGCAATGGAGCGTACCTGCCCGGTGAGATTGGCAGCCATGGCGTTGACGTTATCGGTCAGGTCGCGCCAGAGGCCCGCTGCGCCCGGAACGCGGGCCTGTCCGCCGAGCTTGCCCTCCACACCCACTTCGCGCGCCATATTGGTGACCTGGTCGGCGAAGGTGGCGAGCGTTTCGATCATCCCGTTAATGGTGTCGGCTAGCGCGGCGATCTCGCCCTTTGCATCCACGGTCAGTTTGCGTTTGAGGTTGCCCTGCGCCACAGCGGTCACCACGTCGGCAATGCCACGCACCTGGTTGGTGAGGTTGGTCGCCATCAGGTTCACGTTGTCGGTAAGATCTTTCCAGGTGCCGGCAACCCCTTCCACCTGGGCCTGTCCGCCCAGCTTGCCTTCCGTACCCACCTCTCGCGCCACGCGGGTCACCTCACCGGCGAAGCTGTTAAGCTGATCCACCATGGTGTTGATGGTCGACTTCAATTCCAGGATCTCGCCCTGCACGTCCACGGTGATCTTCTTGGAGAGATCGCCACGCGCTACAGCGGTGGTCACTTCGGCGATGTTGCGTACCTGACCGGTCAGGTTTTCAGCCATCGAATTCACGTTGTCAGTGAGGTCCTTCCAGGTGCCTCCCACGCCCCGGACCTGTGCCTGTCCGCCCAGCTTGCCCTCGGTGCCCACTTCGCGGGCCACGCGGGTCACCTCGGATGCGAAGGAATTGAGCTGATCCACCATTGTGTTGATGGTGTCCTTGAGTTCGAGGATCTCGCCACGAACCACCACGGTGATTTTCTTGCTGAGGTCGCCGGAGGCAACCGCAGTCGTCACCTCCGCAATGTTGCGCACCTGACCGGTCAGGTTTGCCGCCATCGCGTTGACGTTGTCGGTCAGGTCCTTCCACGTTCCGGCCACGCCGCGAACCTGCGCCTGGCCGCCCAGCTTGCCATCACTCCCCACCTCGCGGGCCACGCGCGTCACTTCAGACGCGAAGGAATTGAGCTGATCCACCATCGTGTTGATGGTGTCCTTGAGCTCCAGGATCTCGCCCTTCACGTCGACGGTAATTTTCTTGCTGAGGTCGCCCGAAGCCACCGCCGTGGTCACCTCGGCAATATTACGCACCTGACCGGTCAGGTTATCCGCCATCAGGTTGACGTTGTCCGTCAGGTCCTTCCAGGTGCCGCCGACCCCTTCCACATGGGCCTGGCCACCCAGTTTACCTTCGGTGCCCACTTCGCGGGCCACGCGCGTCACTTCAGATGCAAATGAATTGAGTTGGTCCACCATGGTATTGATGGTGTCTTTGAGCGCCAGAATTTCACCCTTGACGTCCACAGTGATCTTCTTGGAGAGGTCGCCCGAGGCCACCGCGGTCGTTACTTCGGCAATATTGCGAACCTGCCCGGTCAGGTTGGCGGCCATCAGGTTCACGTTGTCGGTAAGATCCTTCCAGGTGCCGCCGACCCCCTTAACGTCGGCCTGGCCGCCAAGCTTGCCCTCGGTGCCCACTTCGCGCGCCACGCGCGTTACCTCCGATGCGAAGGAGTTGAGCTGGTCCACCATGGTGTTGATGGTATCTTTCAGCTCAAGGATTTCACCCTTCGCCACGGCCGTGATTTTCTTGGAGAGGTCGCCCGAGGCCACGGCGGTCGTAACTTCGGCAATGTTGCGGACCTGACCGGTGAGGTTGTCGGCCATCAGATTCACGTTATCGGTGAGATCCTTCCAGGTGCCAGCCACACCGCGCACCTGCGCTTGACCACCAAGCTTGCCTTCGGTGCCCACCTCGCGGGCCACGCGCGTCACTTCGGAGGCGAATGAATTGAGCTGGTCCACCATCGTGTTGATGGTGTTCTTGAGTTCGAGGATCTCCCCTTTCACGTCAACCGTGATCTTCTTGGACAGGTCGCCCGAGGCCACGGCGGTCGTCACCTCGGCAATGTTGCGAACCTGACCGGTAAGGTTGTCAGCCATCAGGTTCACATTGTCGGTGAGATCCTTCCAGGTGCCGCCCACGCCTTCCACACGAGCCTGCCCGCCGAGCTTGCCTTCGGTGCCCACCTCCCGAGCCACGCGTGTCACTTCCGATGCGAACGAGTTGAGCTGGTCCACCATGGTGTTGATGGTATTCTTCAGCCCTAGGATCTCACCCTTTACGTCCACGGTGATCTTCTTTGAAAGATCGCCCGAGGCCACGGCAGTCGTCACCTCGGCGATGTTCCGAACCTGCGCGGTGAGGTTGGTGGCCATCGCGTTGACGTTGTCGGTCAGGTCTTTCCAGGTGCCGGCGACACCCTTAACACGCGCCTGGCCGCCCAGTTTTCCTTCAGTACCCACTTCACGCGCCACGCGTGTTACTTCAGCAGTGAAGGAGGCGAGCTGGCCCACCATGGTGTTCACGATCTTGCCGATGCGCAGGAACTCGCCGCGCAGGGGACGGCCGTCGATTTCCACCTGCATAGTTTGGGTCAGGTCGCCCTTTGCCACTGCGCCGATCACGCGGGCCACCTCCGCGGTGGGCTGCACCATGTCCTCAATGAGCTCGTTGATAGAGCGAACGCTTGCTTCCCAGTTGCCGGTTGCATTGACGACATGACCCCGTTCGCCAATCCTGCCGTCTTTGCCTACCACGCGCCCCAGGCGCTCGAATTCGCTCGTCAACTGACCATTGAGGTCGACGATCTCGTTAAAGGTCTGAGCGATTTCTGCATCGATTCCGTCGAAATCCTCGGGCAGGCGCACGGAGAAATCGCCACGCCTGAATGCCCTGAGCGCCGCCAGGATATGCCGACGCTCAAGCTGATCAACTGATGCCACCGCTGCCAATTTTGTCTCCCTTAGGCCGAGTCCCCGTGCAAGGCTGCACCTCGGCAAAATGCCAAATGGCCGGGTTTGGCGTTGGTTCCGCGGTTACCTCAAAAATGTTGTTTCGATGGGGTTGCTTTCGCCTTTAAGGGCGCATACCCCCGAAAAGCAACCTGATGGAACGTGTTCTTGGACCCACGCCTCCTCGACCTATTGAGCGGGACGATCGCCTCCGTGTGGGGCGTGGAAGTCCTGCTGCTCATGCGACAGCAGCCGCAGCGCTATTGGAAGCGCGAGGACCTGGTAAGTGAGCTGCGAAGCAGCAGTCTTGTCGTGGACCAGTCCTTGCACCAACTTGAGCGCGGCGGGCTTGTGGTGAGCGACGAGGATGGTTCGGCAAGGTTCGCGCCAGCCACCTCGGATCTATCCTACCTAATCGATCAGCTGGATGTGGAATATCGGTCACGACCGGCCGTTGTCCGCCGTGCAATTGTTTCCGGTTCGGGGAGCAAACTCAAATCCTTCTCGGATGCCTTTTTGATCAGGAAGCCCCTTGAATGAGTATTTTCCAGGCTGCGATTTATACTCTCTGTTTGGCGACCTGTGTGGGGTGCGCATTTCTTTTGCTGCGAGGCTACAGGCGGACTAAGACACGCCTGCTAATGTGGACAGGAATTTGCTTCTGCCTGCTGAGCATCAATAATCTTACAGTTTTGCTCGACCTGATCGTTTTCGTGGAACAGGACCTACAGGGATGGCGGCATGCCGCATCCTTGGCCGCTGTTTCGACCCTCATCATCGGCCTCGTCTGGGAGGCGGAATAGTGTTCGGTTTTCTTTCTGGTCTGATAACCGCCGGCTTTCTTGTCTCCGGCCTGTTCTTCATACGTTTTTGGGTCCGTAGCAGGGAACCACTGTTCCTTATGTTTGCGGCCGCGTTCGTGCTTCTGGCGGCCAATCAAGCTCTCCTGATCGTCGCCGGCATTGAGGTAGAGGACCAGACCTGGCTGTATCTTCTAAGGCTATTGGCCTTCGTGCTGATACTATGGGGCATATGGCAAAAGAACAGGTCTCGCTGACAAAGGCCAGCCAGCTTTGGTGTCCTGAGCCGGGCAACAACACCACTTTTCTAGTGCAGAGTATCGAGCGATGATATCGCTCGCTGGGACCAGGCGATTTATCGTCTTTCGCCAGGCCGGGGACCTGCGGACATCCCCCCTTGGCGTCAGCGGCCCCGACATCAGCGGCACCGGCCCTCTAAACAATGCAGGGCCGAAAAGCGAACTGTCAGCGCCCTGCCTAAAATAGTGCCCTCGTTGCTAAAGTGATCGGGACAATGCCATGGCTCCTGCCCGGTGAACACGGCGCGTTAGTCGAACAGCTTCAATTCCGATGCAGCCGCGTTGGCTTCATCCATGGACGCATCAAGTGTGGCCTTAAGGATGCGAAGCTCGGCCTTCAGCCGGGGAGACAGATCGAGCCCCTGCCACTCACTCAACTTCTGCTGCCACTGAGCCACCTCGACGATCAACTGGCGCGAGCGGTCTGCCGTCTCGGGGTTAATATGGACCGCGGCGCGCTCGGCGTTCTCGGCGAGCTCCACCAACTCGACGGTGCTGATGACCCAAGTTGGCAAGGCGGTTCGTACAATTTCTACTTCGGTTACGACCTGATCGTCGGCTTTATATTCGCGCATATGTGCATGTCCCGCCCCGACGTCACAAATCGTAGGGTCGGGGCATAGGTTCAATCCTCAGATGAGCGGGGAGTTGCCTTGTTGAGAAACTAAAAGTGGACAGCCCCAGCCTGCAAGTTGCGCCGGGGAGCACCCTGCCCGCAGACATAAAGGCGGCGAAGAGTTCGCTACCAAGCCCATGCCGAAAGATCCGGGGCCAGGGCCACAGTATGTGCGCAGCCTCTGCAGCATCCGCTCAGCACACAAGTAGCGTGCAGTTCATCTGGTCCAGCGGTAGAGGCGCGCAGCTTGCCCCGTGCCAGCTTCAGCGGATTTGCCGGTGAGTTTGATCTCCCGTCAGGAACGGGCGCCCGCTAAAGAGGCGGCGCATGGCACGCACCTGCTTTATTTTCCGTGCAAGTTCGCGGCTAAGTGTCTTACTAAGAATCGTTGCGCGCTCAGGAATTTGTATTATGCCGTTTCGCGACCCAAACCACCCCCTGGCACAGGCAGAAAACTTGCGGCGCGCCATTCACGCTGCCGGCGTCGCGCTTTGGTCTTGGAACGTTACTGATGACCAGTTCGCCATGGATGAGCAGGCATTTAGGCTTTGGGGACTGGCCTATTCCCGCGACGTGAAGTTCGAAGATCTGTCAGCGCATATTCATCCCGCTGATCGGGATCGGGTCCGAGACGCCTTTACCGCTACCCGAGGCATTGTTGGCGCCTATGAGATCGACTTCAGAATTTTGGTGGGTGAGGAAATCCGCTGGATTTCTGCGCGTGGTTTAGGTGACGATACCGCGCTGCATAACGGACAGATGTTCGGCATATTTCTCGATGTGACCGGCCGCAAGCAGGCGGAAGAAGGCAATGAGCTGCTCGCTGGCGAAATGAGTCATCGGGTCAAAAACCTGCTGGCGATTGCGACTGGACTTACCAATCTAACCTCCAAGTCAACGGCTACGGCAGTTGAAATGGCCGAAATGCTGACGGGCCGACTGGCAGCTCTGGGACGAGCACACGACCTGGTGCGGCCTTTACCGGGACATCAGGGGCATGCGGCCCTGCTAGGTGACCTTTTGTCGATATTGTTGTCACCCTATGAAGACATGGGAGCGTTTAGCGGTCGCATTCGCGTTGCGGTGCCTCGCATGGGGGTTGGCGAAAGCTCTGCGACTTCGCTTGCTTTAGTGGTGCACGAACTGGCGACAAACTCGCTGAAGTATGGTGCACTTTCTGCGGCGACTGGCACGCTTGATCTGTCCGGCTCGTCCGTTGGTGATGACCTTGAACTCGTCTGGATGGAACGGGGTGGTCCAAAGGTTGAGCCGCCCAATGGGGTAAACGGTTATGGAAGCCGTCTGGTCAACAGGAGCGTTTCGGGCCAGCTCGGGGGATCCATCGCATATGATTGGTCAGATGCGGGTGTGATCGTTACACTTCGGCTGAATGGAAAGCGTCTCGCAACCTAACCCACCAATCATATTTAGACCTGGCCGACCGACGGTTCCTGAAACCGTCGACGGCGCCGCCTGCGGCTTTTCTGAGCGCCGCGTTAAACTGTGGGCGCTGCTTGCTGCCATAAGTCACAGGCGAAGTCGGTTCATGCAAACCAGTTCGCCTCGCACAGGGTGCCTGTGTGTGATTTTGGGTGTCTCACGCGGGACCCGAATAGGCGAACATTCGCCGCGGTCGACTATGGCGACGCTCCTGCTAACAAAGGCTAGATCGCCGTCTTTTTCATCCGCTGGGTGCGCTTGGGCGCGTCGTCTGTCGCTTGCTTGTTCATGATGTCCCCAGTCTGCCTGCCGCCCGGTTCGGCCATGGTACGATGCATCTAGCCTAGTTGGCGGTCGGACAGAAAGCGTGGCATCAGGGCCCGCAATCGAGCCAGTGATAGGCACCCGGCCTGCATTGCGCTCACGCATGTGAGAGCCCCGAGCTTAGGCTCTGTTGGCCGGCCTCTCCCGTTGAGAGTGCGCTTTCACGACTGTGGCCCGAGCGCCAACTGACTCGACGCACCACAGTTCTCAGGCCGGCCACGACAGAGCCTCAAACGTCCGGTTTCAGGATTTGGGCTGCGCGAGCGCCAGTCCAACCGTGAGGGCGGACAACAACGCCGTCACCATCAGATTTGTAACGGATGAGTATGTGTCCACGATGTACCCGCCAACTATGGCACCCGTCATGATGGCGGCCTGGAATGAGACCACCATCAAACTGCCCGAGCTCTCAAGTGCATCTGTCGCCGAGCGAGAAAGGTTGGCTTGCAGCGCCACTGGGGCCATGCCGAAAGCAAATCCCCATAGCGCCACAAATGTGAAAGCCACGACAACTTGACTCCCCCAAAGAACCAGGGCGAGTGCCGCCAGCGCCATGATGCCGCCTGTAATGGCCAAAGCGCGACTTGCGTTGATATCGGCCAACTTGCCGCCGGTAACCGTGCCGAGGACGGCTGCTGCTCCAAAGCCGGCCAGGACCAGCGCAATCAAGGTGGTTGAAAGTCCCGCTATCTCTTCAAGAAAAGGACGCACGTAGACGGAGCCCGTCATGTGGCCAGCGATGAGCAGGATGATCGCAAGCATGCCTGACTGTACACCGCGTCGTCTCACCAATTTAACCATGTCGCCCATGCTGTTTCCAGCGGCGGCCGGCATGCTCGGGAGCGTGAGGAGTTGCAGAACTAGCGCAGCGCCCGACAGTGCGGCGGTAACTCCCATCGCATAGCGCCAGCCCATCCAATCACCGATTACAGCGCCCATGGATGGCGCGGCAATGGTCGCCAGCGAAACGCCGAGACTAACCATGGCCATCCCTCGACCAATGGACGCAGTGCCCACCAGTCGGGCAACTACGGCCACCGACAAAGCCCAGAATGCGCTGAGCGCAATTCCCAGGCCGGCGCGTCCAACCAGCAGCAGCCAGAAGTCGGTGGAGAAGGTGGATAGCAGGTTTGATGCAATGGCCAGAATACTGAGCCATACAAGCACGTTCTTGCGGTTTAACCTGCCGATGAGGACATTGCTGAGGAGGGCAGCGATAGCGCCAACAAGGGCCGTGGCGGTGACGACCTGTCCCGCCATGCCTTCACTGATGCCGAGATCTCGCGCCATAGGCGTAAGCAGGCCGGCCGGCAAAAACTCGGCCGAAACCAGTGCAAAGCTGGTTGCCAGCATGGCCAGCATCGCGAGCCAAATTCTGGCGCTCCACCGGCTGTGCGCTGGACGCAAGCCGGCACTGACGTCGTCAAGTTCTAGGGATGTGTCAGTCATAAAGATCTCTCCGAAAGGAGAGGCCTTAATAGCCAATTCGATGCGGACGAAATGTGATCTAAAGTCCGAATTCCATATCAATTCGTCCCGGAATGCGTCTCGCCGCGCCCGGTGGCATGCTCATTACGCGTTTGAACGCTCGGGCGAAACTCGCTTCGGACTCATAGCCCAGCCTCGCCGCTACTTCTGCAACCGTCATGCCATTCTGGCTCAGCCACTCCCGCGCCAGCTGCATGCGCAGCTTTGACAGATACCGCGCAGCGCCCTCCCCCAGAACTGCGCTAAACCGCGCCGCAAATACCGAACGAGACTGGCCGGAATGGGTAGCCAGACTCTCCAGGGTCCAGTTAGCTCCGGGCTCGCGGTGCATCGCAACCAAGGCTTTGCCGATATGTGGATCGCGTATTGCGGCGATCCAGCCCGTCGCCGCGCTGTCATGGCAGTTCACCCAGCAGCGGATGAGCCGTGCGGTCAGAAGGTCTGCCATCCGTGAAAGAATAGTTGCGCTTCCCATGCGTGGCTGGCCGGCCTCAGCGCCCATGGCCTCCAGTAGCGGACTCACCATTGGGTCCTGGGAAGCAACGTCGCACCCCTTGATGATAGGGGGCATCAGGCTAATCAATGGATGGAGCGCATAGGCGCCCAAAGCCATCGAACCGCAAAAAATTATGCTGGCATTGCCATCGCCTTGCTGCACCACCTCGCAGACCTTTCCCCCATGACGGGTGATCTGGCAGCTTGTAAGGGTGCTTTGAGATACGTCAGGCGAACTGGCCAGGCGGTGCGCGACACCTTGGGGCAATAGAATGAGAGTTCCTGCGGACAACTCCTGCCAACCTTCGGATTCCGTATAAATCCAGCAGGGCCCCGCACTGACGAAATGGAAGCGGAGAAAAGGCTGCTGGGGAAAATCGAGACTCCAGGGATGACGGAGTTCACAGCGGCCATAACTCACACCGCGCAGACGGAAATCCTGAAGGATTTCGCTCAAAGCGTCAGAGGATCTGGACGAAAAGTCGCTCATCCGGCCATATATCTACTTTTTGTCCACGCGGACAAGGGCGCTGGCGAAGTTTGCTGATCTCTTGAACGAGCGCAGTGAAGCCGCGAATGACTTCAGCCCGGCGCGCCTGGACGGTGTTTTTTTGTTGCGACGAATTAGATGCCCGAGGAAGTCTGCTCACTATAGGGCGGGCTGGCAAGTGCGCCTGATGCACGAGGGTGTTTCCATGCTAACGGACCGTTCTTCACGCGCATGGAGAGCAGCGTTGATGTCGCCGCCTGTCCTGCTTGGAACTATCACGACGTTCAGGCGCAGTTCAGCCTCGCTGTTGTAGGAGACGCAAAAGAGGAGGACTGAAATGCTTAACCTGCGGGTGCTGGTATTTGTTGGTGTGGCGCTGCTATCGGCGATAGGCGGGGGAGGCACTGCATCGGCCCAAGTTGTCCAGGGCGAGGAACACTGCGTTATCAACGTGAAATCGTCGGACGTACTGAATGTCCGTAAAAGTGGCCGCGCGCGTAGCAAGGTAGTGACCACCCTGCGCTACGGCCAATGCGGCGTAATGGTCACTGGCGCTTGCCAGGCTTCGTGGTGCCCGATCGAAGATGGCCACTATGCGGGCTGGGTCAACAGCCACTACATTTCGATGGTTTCACCAGCGATGTACTGTGTAGCTGACGTTCGCGCCGGCGACGTGCTGAACCTTAGAGCCTTCCCCTCAGCGAGTTCGCGAGTCCTGACTCAACTGCCCAGACGGGAGTGCGGTATCTCGTTCCTGCCTTACGCCACAGCTGGCTGGCAGAAGGTGCGTGTCAGGGGCTACGAGGGCTGGGTAAACCGCAGATATCTCTCAGGGCAGTAGTATTGAGTGCACTGGGCTGCGAGCCCCGTACCCTACTGACGCATTCCATCGGGCAGCGGGCTCGGGCTGAACCAGTTGTGGTCGCACTGCTAACGCCCTTTGTGGATAAAAGTAGGTCTGCAGCCGAGTTCCGTTTTGCTTGACCGGCTGATCCAGGACTTGGAAGTTCGCACCCCCCAATGCCGCCAGGCGCATACAGCAGAGCATGGGCCACTAAGGGCCTCGACGGAGGTTACCAATGCGAGCCTTTGCGCATCGGAGTGGTCCGCGCGGCTCGTATTCGGCCGCTACTCGGTCAGATGCTTCGCCTGAAATGTCGGCTAGAACGAACCCCTCGGAATTTAGCCGTTTCACAAGGTTACTACCTTCGTCGACGCCTGTCGTGAGCGCTTGAGTACCGCTCGCATTGACTGAACGGTTCACCCAGCCGAGTGGACAGCATCGCCCGGTCCCAGGTAGCTTGTGAGCATCCGGGTTGTGATTATTCAGGGGCGCCGGTTTTGACGCCGGAGGGTTTGCCCCTTGGCGACTCAAACTGAGGGGTGTTGGGAATGACTTTGCCAACATTGTTGCTGGTTGGGCTCTCCACGGCGATCTTCGTTGCCGCGGCGAGCGCAGCAAAGGTCTACACCGCTCACCCGGGTTGGGAGTGGCTGGCCGCGACGCTGGCCCTCTATACGATTGGAAATCTGATCATGCTCCGGCTGATCAGCATTCTTGGAATGGGTGTCGCACTTAGCCTCTCCGCGGTGGTCCAGTTGGTCGCGGTCAACCTTGTGGCTGTGCTGCTGTTTGGCGAGAGATTAACTTGGACGCAGGCCGCCGGTGTGGCGACCGCTGTAATCTCTGTGAGCATCTTTGTGATCGGCCCGTATTTGGACAGCCGATGAATGGGTGCCCGTTCCCATTTGCGATCATATCCGCAGCAGGAACGGCAAATCCTGCCGAGATGACCGTTATCCCGCATCTGACGCGCCGGTCGCCGCCCTCTGTGCCATTTCGACATGCACGACCTGTCTGCGCTTTGCTGGTCCCGCGTGGTCCTAGGCGGGTCAGTCTCACCGCCTGCATAGTTTTGGTCATTTCGCTGGCTCGCCCGCGGCGGTGGGTCGTTTGCCGAAGACATAGGGGTCGGCGCTCCTGCTGATGCTCTGCACAACTGGTAGCCCCGCAATCTCCAAGCTCCCGCTTCTGAAAATGCCGCCATCAAGCTTCAGCCCTCAGCTAGTGTGGCCTTTTGTCTCCTTATACGCCCCCAAGGGTTGTGAGCATGCGCGATTGAGAGAAAGGCAGCCCCAGATTAAAGGCACCTGCTGCGCATAAGTCTCACGCGCCAAATTCGGCAGGTGTGTGATGCAACAGGGCGGGTCCAGTCTGCCGACTTTCACTAGGTGAGTTAGTAGGCAGTTCTCGTTCGTGATCCCCTGGGTGCGCGGGAATTTCACACGACACCTGTCAGCCAGGACCACCTGTTAGAAGCGAAACTGTTCGGCTAGCACGCGTTCTTCCAGGCTGGTACCGGGATCGAACAGCAAAGTGACACCGCGGGAGCGGTCCTCCCGGACAGTCACTTCAAGCACATTCTTGAACTCGACATTGTCAGCAACGGCGCTGACCGGTCGTTTTGCCGCTTCGCGGGTAATGAACTTGACGACGGCGCGATTGGACAGAATGGCGCCGCGCCATCGGCGGGGGCGGAATGGGGAGATCGGCGTTAGGGCGAGCAATTGCGCCTCGATCGGCAGGATCGGACCGTGCGCCGAGAGATTGTAAGCCGTTGAGCCGGCAGGGGTGGAGATCAAGGCACCATCGCAGATGAGTTCGTCTAGCCGCGTCTCGCCGTCCACGACAATCTGAAGCTTGGCTGCCTGGTAGGTCGTGCGAAACAGCGAAACCTCGTTCAGCGCTAGTGCAGTCTGCGTTCTGCCTGAGGTATCGAGCACATCCATCGAGAGCGGGTAAATCCGAGTGCGCTGAACGGAGGCCAACCGCTGGTCCAGGTCGTCCTCCGAGAAGACATTCATCAGGAAGCCGACAGAGCCAAAATTCATACCATAGACGGGCAGACCCGCCTGCATGACGCGATGCAATGTCTGCAGCATGAGGCCATCGCCACCGAGCGCAACCACGACGTCGGCCGCTTCCATGGCGTACTCACCGTAACGCAGCCTCAGGCGTGCAGCGGCGTCGTCGGCCTCCGGTGACCCATTGGTTACAATGCACATGCGGTGCTTCGCGTCGCTACGGCTCAATGGAATACACCTCAAGTTCACTGCCCGGCCCGTGCCTAGGCTTGGCTATCCGGGCATGACGCGGGATGGTTGTTTGGGCTGTCGTTTGCCGGCAATTGCAGCGAACAAACAGCCCTTGCGGCGGGGGTCGCGACTTGATTGCCGAGGCGGTCGATCCACGACACATTGGATTTCATCCGTCCTCCGAGGGCCCATGAAGATGGAGGACTAGGTTTCACCTACAACCCAGGACGTCAAGGTCGCGGCTTGGTGCCGGCAGCAGGGTTCGAACCCGCGACCCCCTGATTACAAATCAGGTGCTCTACCAACTGAGCTATACCGGCGACGGGACGCATCTAGCATCACCCGCGCTTGCCTGCAACCGCGCCATCGCCCGTTTATCTGAGTCGACCTATCGTGCCGCACCGCGGTTCGGCACTCGCCTTCGGTCCGTCACTTTGTAGGCCAACCGGCTCATGGCCCAATCCAAACACTTCCGCGGATCTGATAGGGTGCCGTCGTCTCCGGGTTGCGAGTTCAAATGTTGGGTTTTTTTCGACGCCTTTCCCCTATCCCCCTGCCATCGAGGTCTCGTCTCAGGGCCGAAAGCGCTGCAGTGGTCTACGCGATTGGCGACATCCACGGGTGTTACGATCTGCTGCTTGAGTTGATCGAGCGGATTCGCGAAGACGCCAAACACATCACTGGACGGCGTTTCCTTGTGACGCTGGGCGACTATGTCGACCGCGGACCAAGGTCCGCGCAGGTACTTGACTGGCTTTGTGGCCCTGCCCCTGAAGGTTTCGACAGGGTTAGCCTTGCGGGCAACCACGAGGCGATGATGCTGGAATTCCTTGCCAATCCCGCTTCCAGCTCGCCATGGCTGGAATTTGGCGGCATGGACACCCTCAACTCCTATGGCGTGGATGTCCCACGCTTTGTCCGTGCGAGACGACAGGACCGCCTCGCCATACTGAGGGCCAGCATACCCGTGGCACATGTCAACCTACTGACACACTTGCCTTCCTTACTGGAGCTCCCTGAGGTGGTATTCGTGCATGCTGGCCTGCGGCCCGGTGTCGAAATTGCCGGGCAAGTGGACGAGGACCTGCTTTGGATTCGGGAGCCCTTTCTGAGCACCCCCGTCGAACACAGTTCTCTGGTGGTGCACGGTCACACTCCCGCCAGTGAACCGGTTGTAGCAAGTGGACGCATTTGCGTGGACACGGGGGCGTTTGCCACAGGCGTGCTTACTGCGGTGCGGTTGGTCGGGCTCGGACCGCCGACTTTCATCGCGACCCGGGCACGGCTCTAGTGTCTTAAATGGGGCGCGTTCCAGTTCGGCGGCTCGCGACCCCAATTCCGGCGCGCAGCCACGCAACCGTTTACTGTCGCCGTCAGTCCACCAGATGTTGTGGAGTCCACGATGGTGCCAGCAACAATCAGACACTCGCGCAAAGCCGCTGCCTCTGTGCTCCCGCGCCTGATCGGCAATGCCTCGCAGGCGATTGCGGCCAACCCCTGGGGCCACACTTAGCTCGGCGCCCGCTTTCTTCCGATCGCCTCGATCAGCAGCTGCGCTGCCACCATAGCTCCATTGGTAGGAAGGGTGCGAGACACAGCTTCTGCCCGCTCGGCCATCCCCGTCGCGAGGGCCATGGAAAGCGCCGCCACAAGCGACTCGAATGTTGGTCTTGGACCTTCATGCGCAACACCGATCCCTAGTTGGGCCACGCGGGCCGCCCAATAGGGCTGGTCCACGATTTGGGGCACAATGACCTGTGGTGCTCCGGCCATCGCCGCCGTCGTTGTCGTGCCCGCGCCGCCATGATGGATCACGGCCGCCGATCTCCTGAACAGCGCCTGCTGGTTTACTTCGCCGACGAGGAAGCAATCGTCCCGATTGTCCTCCAGCGTCAACCCGGCCCATCCTCTTGTCAGCCCCGCACGACGGCCGTTCGCCCGAATAGCCCGGATTGACGCAGCGGCGATGGCTTCCCCCTCCTGAACTGCAATACTGCCAAATCCGAGATAGACTGGCGGAGTACCCGCTTGCAGGAATGCTTCAAGATCATTCGGAAGCGGACGCTTATCCTGCAAGATCCAATGCGCCCGTTTGGACTGGTTCGCAAAGGTCGGTTTGCCGCCATGGCCACAGGATCGGGTCCGACGCCAGCAAAGGGTTGGTGGTAAACACGTGGTCGCGGATGTGGCCACCGGCAGCAGGCCAATTTCCGTCCGCTGCCGGTTGATGACGCTACCGAACAGCGCGTTCATAGCTGCGATATTGTGGGTCCACAATGCGCGGTGATCAGTCACCTCGGGCGGTGCTGCCTCGCCCGGATAGGGGAACGGCCGGTGATGGTGTGAAGGCAGGAATAGCGGACAGAAAGTCACATGCTCGTAATGCAGACCCTGCTTTTCGGCGAGGCACTGGGCCGCACCCACCGACGGCATCAGGCCCGTCGCTATAACCGCATCGCAGCCCGCGGCTGAGGCGGAGATCGCATCATACTGGGCGCCGATCATTTTCGCCCCATACCCGGGAATGTCCATCGGCGAACGCCGGGCCAGCTCGATCCAATGGCGGACCGGCATAAAGGCCGGCGAGAACTCAACGCCGGCACGCGCTAAGAGCGCGACGAACTCGTCGTCTCCTGGAGCCGACACCACGGCTTCGGCACCGAGTGCCTTCAAGGCCACTGCTAGCCCGACGAATGGCTCCACATCACCGCGCGATCCAAAAGTCGACAATAGCACACGCATCTGCACACTCCCTTTGATTGGGCGAGGCAGGTTTTCTACTGCAGGACCGTGGACTTGAAGCAAGCCCCTTGTGCGCTACATATAATAAGTGGGGAGAGCGTCTATCCCGGGGCGCATTCGGTGCTTTTACTGGGCGGACTTTGGTTCGTCCGGCTTGTGACTTTGCCGTTCGACTTCAGCCACCGCCATAGCCTGCACAACTCAGTATAAGTGCGAAAATATACCGGTGTGCCCAGCGCCCGCTTGTGAACTGGTCCACGATGAGTCAGACCCGGTCATGCTCGGCGGTTACTACAGGAAGTGCGGGCAGGGGCCCACTTGGACCGTCGGCGCTGGACAGGCCGCCGGTTTTCGTAAAACGGCCACTGTGGGCATGTACAGCAAGAATGAGGCGCGTTGCAGATCGGCAGGTGCTGCCCCGTTGGGGTCATGCCGGCGATCTTTGTCGGGTTCATAGGCTGCGTCGCCCGAGCCCGACAAGCGTGCTTTCACTCCGAAGACTACGTGAACCTTGCGGCGGAGGCTGACAACTTCAAGCAGCACTGCGTTGGTAACCGACCAGTAGCAGGGCTGCCATTCCTCCGAAAAGCACCCACTGCGGCATTGGCCATGGGCTTGAGAACCACATCGCGCCCAAAGCGAGGAACAGCACTGCGATCAACGCGAATTGGCCCCCAATCAGTATGGCGACAGGCAGGCGCCAGGCTGGGCGTGCGGAAGCGACGAGCGAGGCGCCACTGCCAATCAAAAGCAAAGCCGTGATCTGGTGCCACATGACATCGACTACACTCTTCACCACAGGGGGCAAGCTGCTCGCCAGAAGCGGCGACATTATTTCGGGCGTGCCGGCAAGGACGTGGATGGCACTTGTGATCAGTGATACGGCAGCAGCGGCCAGAAACCACCACGACACACGCAATTCCGCTTTTACAATGGGCAATGTTGCCTCCCAGCACGGTGAACCATACGGCTCCGTATGCTCTGGCACTGGCAATTGTCTTTGTCCATACGCTGCCGTATGGATGCGGCGGTCTGACGCGGTTTAGAAGTGGTGATACGATGGCATCTGGACGTTATGGACCGCAGGACTGGATCGTTGCTGCGCTCGTAGCACTTGCGGAAGGCGGCATAGACGCGGTCCGGATCGAGAAGCTAGCGCGGCGGCTTAACACATCGAAAGGCTCCTTCTACTGGCATTTCACCGATCGACCCGCTCTTCTAGCGGCTGTGCTGGATTTCTGGGAAGCAGAGGGCACCAACTTGGTGATCCATTCCGCCGACACCCTAGAGCATCCGGCCGAACGGATGCTGGCAGTGGTTGATATCGCGTTGCTCGCAACAGAGAAGGGCGCCGACGTTGCCCGTACCGAGGCAGCCCTGCGCGCGTGGGCCGCAGAGGAGCCGGTCGTGGCCCAGCGCATCGCCCGCGTAGACGAACGGCGTGTGGCTTACCTGGCGGAGATACTTGCGCTCATGGGTTATGACGGCGCCGCTGCCAAGCTACTGGGTACAGGCATCTACCTCGCCCTCATGGGGATGTACGATGCCAGGCGATACGCTCCCATGCTTGCTGACGACCGCGCATTTCGTGCTCTGGTAGAAATCATAGTCTCCTCGGCCCCTCAGCTTTGAAAAGCACCCGCGAGGTGTAGATTGCGCTACGGGCGCTGTGGGGGCGCGTTGGGGGCGCCAGCTCGCAACGCGTCTCCTGCGAGGCCGAGAGCCCGTTTGACTCTGTGCAGTGCACCCAATTCGACCGGATGCACCAGGCCATCAGCCGTGATCACCTGGTGGCAGATGTGGCGGATCGACTGGCGCTCATCGCTGCTAAGGTTGCTGGCCGAGAGGCAGGTCAGGGCCCGCTGGTCGGCGCTATGGGGATCGTAATCATAGGCGCGGCCATACTCTGCGAGTTCCTGGGCGAGCTCAGTGACCGAGAAACCCTTCTTCGCCGTGCTATCGATGAAAGCTCCGACCAGCGATCGCCTCTCAGCCAGCTCAAGCCGGCCATCCGCGTTGGCAATTGCGGCGACGGCGGCGACGAGAACCTGAAAGAAATGTTCGGCCGTCTCACGACCAGTATCCTGATGCATCTCGTGCGCAGCGGCGTCTTGACGGGCCCGGAGCCGGGCGCGGCGCAGGAAAATATCGTCGTTCTGAATATATCTATACTTGCTCATGCGTAACTCCTCTCTATGTGCCGCTCGACGGGCGGAGGGAGTGCGCATGGAGACCTTGGACGACCATCGGGCACCACGCGCAGATGCCCGCGGGACCCTGCCGAGGTGATCCGACATCGCGAGGCGGTCATTGCCGCCGACGCCAGAGAGGGAGACGGTCACGCAATTCGAGATGGTACGGCAAGCTGGTGTAGCAAGTGGGCAGATTAGAAGTATTCGTCAATCGGGCCAGTGCGACGCGGCGGCAATCAGTTCTTGGGCAACCGGGCTTTGGAATTGTCGCTGGAAGGTGAGGGCATAGAACGTCTCCTCGATGCCCGGCAGCCGGACGACTTCGCGCAGGCTTCCAGCATCGAGTTCGTCGCGGACGACGATGGCAGGCAGTGGCGCAAGGCCGACAGCCTCGCGAGCCATAAGGCGCAGCATAGCCATATCATCCACCTCTGCAACAACCGAGGGTACAACGTCGAGTCGGGCACAGAGCGC
Source organism: Kaiparowitsia implicata GSE-PSE-MK54-09C (assembly GCA_019359435.1). Lineage (GTDB taxonomy): Bacteria > Cyanobacteriota > Cyanobacteriia > Elainellales > Elainellaceae > Kaiparowitsia > Kaiparowitsia implicata. Next base: position 57,408 of record JAHHHI010000104.1, on the reverse strand, counting down.
ATCGAAGTCGGCCCGGATGCTGCTAGCGCCAGTCGGCAGGATGACGCCATGCGTCCTGAGGGCCTCGGCTGGCGTGGTCGCCCGGCAATCGAGCGCCGGGGCGCCGAAGAGACTGATCGGTTGACGGGCGAGGCGATGTGCCAGCAAGCCGTCTGCATAGCCTGTGCCGGGCGCGGCATTGCACAGCACAACATCTAGATCTAGGCGACGCAACGTCCCTGTCAGTTCCACGAGACTCCCCGATGTCAGCACGACCTCGAGATCAGGACGCCCAAGGCACGGGCGCAGGAAGTCGATCTGGAAATTGCGCGACAGGGTAGCAAGTGCGCCCACGCGCAGAACCTGGCGGCGCCCCAATCCTACGCGCAGCGTTGCCAAGAGGTCCTCCCCCAAGTCGAATATGGCCTGGGCATGATCGAGGGCGACGCGGCCAGCTTCGGTAAGCACCAGCCGCCGCCCGACGCGCTCAAATAGCGAGTGCCCCAATCGGGCTTCCAAGAGCTGAACCTGGGTGGAGAGGGCGGACTGCGACACCGACAGCCGGCGGGCGGCCCGCGTCAGGTTGCCCTCGCGTGCCACCTCCATGAAATAGCGCAGGTGATGGAAGTTGAGGGTGGCCATTGTTCCTATTTACAGAATGTTACCATCCGATCAATGAATTTTCCAGAACAAGACCGTTGGGATAGACCGGCGCCACCTTATCGCGAGCTAGGTCTATGCCATGCACACCCTACTTTCCCCCGCCATCCTGTTCTTCGTCCTGGGCCTGCTTGCAGCTACGCTCCGCAGCAACCTGCAGATCCCCGAAGCCATCGGTAAGGCGATGGCCATCTACCTGATGGCGGCCATAGGGCTAAAAGGCGGGGTGCAGGTCGCCCAGAACGGCTTCACGTCAGATTTTCTGGCAGCGGGGTTAGCCGGGCTTTGCCTCAGCCTGTTGCTTCCCTTTTCCGCCTACTGGGCGGCTAGGCGCATGGGTCGGCTAGATAGGGTTCATGCAGGCGCCGTGGCCGCTCACTATGGATCAGTATCCGTCGTGACCTTCATGACCGGCATTGCGGCACTGGAGGTCGCGGGGCTGGAGGTTGCTGGCTTCATGGTCGCCGTGCTTGCGCTGATGGAGGCCCCGGCGATCTTGGTCGGTCTCTGGCTGGCGCGCCGCTCGTCGGTGAAGGGGACTGCGGGAATGAACGACCATCTCACCCACACGTTGCGGGACGGATCGATTCTGCTGCTGTTCGGCGGATTCGTCATCGGGCTGGTGGCCGGCCCTGCAGGGTTCGATCCGGTACGTCCTGTTTTTGAAGGGGCGTTCGGCGGCATCCTCTGCCTGTTCCTGTTGGATATGGGGCTTGTCGCTGGGCGTCACCTGGTGCGCGGGGGAAGCGTGTCGACCACGCTCGTCGCCCTGGCGATTGGGCTCGCGGTGACCAATGGCATGCTCGGTCTGCTGGTTGGCACAGCAATAGGGCTCGATACCGGCTCAGCGGTTGCGCTCGGCATTCTCGCTGGCAGTGCCAGCTACATAGCCGCCCCGGCAGCCATCCGCATGGCTTTACCGGAGGTGGATGCCGGTATGCCGCTGACCATGTCGCTCGCTATCACCTTTCCCTTCAACGTTCTTGTGGGGGTTCCTATGCTGACCGCGATTGCAGGATTGCTTGGGTGAGCCAAACTGCACAGGGAACCGAGATCAGCTACAAGACCCTAAACGGCTATCGGCAACTGACCGGACGCCTGCTGAGACATTCGTCGTCAGCACCATGCAGGTTGTCTTTTCGATTCCTGACTGCAGCCAACCCGCTTCGTGCAGCGTATGAGCTGCATGAAAGCATAAACTAAATTCGGGCTCTCCGGGGTCGCCGACAGCCTGACTATCCACGCGAATTTCTACGTTCCGCTGCCAGCAGGACGAGAGCCGCAGGTGCAGCAAAAGCCAGCGCGCCCCAGGAAATGCGCGTGCGCTCCCGTGAAGGGGACGATTGTCTATCCTCCTCGTCATCGGGCCAGGGTTCGCCCACGGTATCGGCAACGTGCGCACCCCGCTGACCCATCGGCGCCCAAGCGCCTGTGGTCGTATCCTGCGTCGACTGGTGCTCGATTTCCGAGTTAAAAACGGCTCCGATGATGACCAGCGTGGCCGAAATCCAAAGCCAGGTCATCAAGCCGATCACAGCGCCAAGCGACCCGTAAGTCGCATTGTTGTCGGTAAAATTGGAGACGTACCAAGACAGCGCCACCGATCCGGCGCCCAGCGCCAGCACCGAAACCACCGCACCGGGTGTGATCCAGCGCCATTTCGCATCTTGTCGGCTGGCGCCCCAGCGATATAGGGCCGCGATCATGAGCGATAGGACGACCAGCATGGTTAAATAGCTGCCGACACGTACGACCCACTCCAGCCCTTCGCCCGGTAGCAGTTGAACTACCAGCGGCATTATGACCACCACGGTCAGCACAAGGGTGGCAGCCACTGCACCTGCGAGAGTAAACAGCAAGGCTGTCGCATTGAGCACGATGAACGAGCGACTTTCCTGCTCGTGATAGGCCACGTTCATGGCCTCGAACATGGCTTTCACCCCCGCGCTGGCGCTCCACAAGGCAATGGCCAACGACACCAACAGGGTCCAGCCAAGAGTGTTATTGGCTTCCGATGTCAGCCGTTCCAGTTGTTCGTTAAGGATGGACAATGCCCCCGGCGGGACGATGCCGCTTAACAATTCGACGTGCTCAAGAACGCTCGCCCGGTCGTTGAATAAACCGTAAAGCGAAACGAAAGCCGTCAGTGTCGGCACCAGCGATAGCAACATATAGAATGTAACCCCAGCTGCGGTGAGCAGGATGCGGCTCTCGCTAATGTCGCCATAGATGCGCCAGACAATATCCTTCCACCCCCGGGGCGGAATCTCACCCGGGCTAGTCGCGCGGCGCCCATGGCCTGGCCTCACGCTAGGCTTGACTCTGCTTGGCATGAAGTCCCCTCAAGAAAAGGGGCGGGCCAGAGGCCCGCCCGTGAGTGGTTAGTAACGGCGGCCCGCGTCGTCCTCGTCGTCGTCCTTGGCGCCAGTCATGCTGTCCCGCGCTTGCTGGTACACCTCACCAGCACGCTCAGACGCCTCGTCATAGAGCGCCTCGGCCCGCTCTCGACCCTTCTCATAGAGATGTTCGGCTTCCTCGCCGGCACGGGCTTTAACCGCATCCGCGGCGTCGCCCAAGAGCTCGTCTTCCTGGTCGGTATGCGGAAGCGCGGAACCAAAGGCGGCTCCGACGGCAAAGGCAAGGGCGCCCGCAACGAGCGGTTGATCGCGGAACTGGGCGACAATGGTCTGGTTGAGCGAGTTCACCTGGTCGCCCATGGCGCGGGTCGCCTGCGCCGCTTTCGCCTTACTGTCCTGCGCCCCATGACGGATGGCATCCTTCGCCCCGCTCATCATGTCCTGGGCCTGCTGCCAGCCGTGCATTGCCCAGCCGCTCGCCTCATCCAGCAGATTGCCTGCTTCGTCGCGGAAATGCTCCACCTGCTTTCCGGTACTGTCGGCAAACCCTCGAAATTGTTTGCCGGTTTCGTCAATGAAGTGCCCGCTGCGCCGGCCTGCTTCATCTGAAGCGGCGCGATACTTTTTGCCAGCATCATCGGCGAACTCGGAAAAATGCCGGCCGCTTTCGTCAGGCTTGTGCGATATCCGGGTCAGACTGGAGCCGGTAATGGTCGCAATGGGATAGTCATCGTCGACCTCTCCACCATAGCCGCGCCGCGCATTAATGCTGTCGTCCCACATGCGATCGGTATCGATGTCGGTAGAAGCCGGTGTCGGTTTGGCCATGAGCCATGCCAGACTGACGCCCAACAACGCTACCGGTAGGGGATTGGCTGTTACATTGCGCTGCAGACTGGCAACAAATTCGCCACCCCCACCCTTGGTGTAGGCCATCAACTCATCAATCAATTGGCCTGGCGAGAGTTTCTCCTGGATCCCGTCGATGCGATCTTCGAGGCGGGCGCGCTGCTGGTCGACTTCGCGTTGCAGCTGCGCGGAACTCTTGTTGTCTTCGTAAGCCATTATAGCCTCTCCTTAACGACTTCAGCGTCGCGACCCAGCGAGGTCGTGGTGCGATTGAGATTGAGATTGGAAGCCTTGAGCGTATCGAGACCTTTCGAAACAAAGATCCAGCCCATGATGCCGACGACCACGGTTACGATGCCCGCCGCAATCGCGGTGGATAAGGTCGCACCCATGCCCTGGGCAACAAAGAACGCGGCGATGATGGTCACCAGCGCGCTGAGCAGGACGCCCAGCGCCCCAAGCATCAATACGCCGCCGATAAGCAGCGAAACCACGCCACCCATCATCTCTCCGACTTTCTCGGACGTCTCTGCCTTTGCAAGCGCGATTTCCTTACGGAAAAGGCCTGAAATGTCGCCAACCAGACCGCCTAGCAATTCAGAGAGTGGTCGATTTTCATTTTCTTTAGACATTGCCGCCTCCTGAATATTCAGTGCTGGACTTGCCATATGCAGGGCCGGAGCCGGTCCCATCGTCACCGCCTGCACCCGAGCGGCCATAGGGGGTGGTGTTAGAAGGCGTGGTCCCGGTGTTTCCAGCAGTTGACGGTTTAGCCTGACCGCGGTGCGCTGAAGCGCCGGCAAAGCGGCTGGCCATAAATCCCGCCAACGCTGCGGCGCCTAGGAAAGCCAGCGGCTGTGAGCGCCCAAACTCTTGTGCCAGCCCCACCAATTCATCAACGCTCTTGCCATTGACGGTATTGCCGAAACGATCGAGCCCACGGGCGAGGTCGCGAGCATAGCGAGCGGTGGTGGCCTGCTCATCTTCCAGTTCATCTGCGACCTTGAAAATGGCCGACGCCACACCACTGATCTGTTCGGCGGCCAGTTTCTTCTGGTCGGTAGCAAAGGACTTTGCCTGTTGCGTGGCACCCTTAATCTGCCCCTCGGCTTCCCGCCTGAGGGCCTCTGCGTCCTTGGCCGCTCTGGCGGTCACGGCTTCGACATCGTGCTGCACCTTTTGGACGGGGCCACTGGTATCCTGCATTGTCCGCTGTTCGGTGTCGGGCGTGCCAGGGTCATGGATGTCCGGGTCTTGTGTGGTCATAGTGATCTCCTCGAGAGTGGCGCAATGGCTACGCCGTGTTTAAGGAGAATGAGATCCGACCAGCGAGGTTCCCGGATCGCGACAGCGTCATCGACGCGAAACATGCTTGAGCCGGGGGGCAATGCCGTAGAGCTCTCGGTAGTTGTCTACCTTTCAGTTCCTGTCCGTGTTCTCCGCCAGGGGGTTGGGCTTGTCACAACTTTTCGCAAAAGCTCATGCGTTAATTTCGCGAAGCTCATGGGTTAAATTGAATAACCTCATGGTTAAGTTGAATATTGGCCGTCACGCTATGCTTACCCCCAGACGCCTGTCGGTGGCCGACCCCGTTGTTGATTTTCAGATGTTGCGGGGGAGCGGAACTTGACGGGCCGGAAAAATGTTCGGCGCAGCAGCGAGGCACTGACGATGAAGAAGTTTGTGGAGGTTGTGCCGGCAGCTGGTTTTGGCCTGATCTTGATTGTGCTGGCGGTCCTTGAGCTCCTCGGCTCTGACTTTCTCGGACTTTGGATTCAGACAGCAGTGGGCGCGATTTCGTTGATTTCCGGGCTCTTAATACTAAGCCTATGCATTACCGGGCCACTCATCTGGGGTGTGCTCTATCTCGTCCGGAGGACGCGCTACAAAGAGCGTTGATGTCGTGGGGCACGGCCAGCCGGTCGAAGCGCATGAACGGATGGACAATGCCGTTGGGTACAGAGAGCAAGTCCTGGTACAGGACGCGGCATGCTCTTCGGATGCCCCGACTTCAAATGATCAGCAAACGCTCGCTGAATCCCCAGCCGACCTTGACCTTTGTCCTTGGCGTCAGTTCCGCGCGCAGAACGCTGTCGATGTGTGAGGCAGATTGAAAAGCTTGTGTCGACCGATGGTTAAGGCTTACGCTGAGAGCCCGGTCTTGCCGCCCACTTGGCCTATGAATATGCCCCCGCTCCAGGTCAGCAGTGACCCGAGGACCCCATCCCTCAGGCTTTTTTGTGCCCGCTAGCCAGGCACCCTCACCGGAACCCGACACCTTTCCGACCGTTGGTAGATGTCAACTCGGAGACGGATCATGGCTTTCCCACCACTCGAACCTCAGCCCGAAGTTATCCCCCCACGGCCCGATGTAGAAAACCCCGATCAGGATCCGTTCCAGTTCCCGCCGGAGCCTGAAGAGGATGACCCTCGCGATCCCGGGGTCATCCCGGTTCCCGAGGATGTTCCGCCGCCGGTTTAATCGGCAGCTATGGCCCAGATCGCTCACTGACATCACGGTCAGCGGTCGAGCACCGGTTCGGCTAGGCCCTCTTTATATGTCGCCGGTTTATAACCGAGGCAGGTCCGCTTTCCGACTTCCATCCCGTTTGCGCGCGCTCGTCGGTCAAATCGCGTCGACTGCTCCGCTCCGCCAGCCTCGCTCCAGTAGACCAAGAACCTCACCAGGGACTCGCCGAAAGCGCGGCGCCAGGCCAGTCGACCACTGCGTTCATGGTCCTCCGCCAGAATGTACCCACTTTATCCCCGTCTGCGCCGGCCGACCTATCCTTCGAAAACAAGCAAGGAGGATGAGCAATGAGACTTGGTCGAAATGGCAAGCGAACACTGGCGCAGTTCTTCAGTGGGGTGGCGGTCGCCTGTTTCGCCGGACTTGTCGTGGCCCCGTTCGCCGGCGGTTCGCTCGAGTTGGGTCAGGCTGTCCTGGGAGCAATTGCCACGGCGTTGGTTCTTGCGGCCGCGATCCTGATATCGACGCGATGAGTTCATCGTGTGAGGCACGCACTGTCTGATCGGCTTGGTACGCGGGGAACACCAGCGATTTCATGGGTTTCCCCACACCATCGATTCCTGGCGTGTTTGACAGTTGCCACCACGGCAAGCAGGCTCCCCGTGAAGAGCGTGACGCCGGGCGCAAGATAGTCGACGCGACTGCCTGCCATCGCGCCCGCTGCCAAAGAGAGGAGCCCTCGCACCGCGCTTGATAGCAGCTGGAACCGAGGTCAGGGTATTGACGTCCACCTGGTCCAGGAGCAGTTCCTGGGCCCACTTAATTGGGAACTAACTACCCGTCGACCTTCGTTTGCCTGGTTCGCTTGGTCGCCCCACTAGGCTTTGCCGGAAGTTTCCGGCCCAGTCCGTTTGACTTCGCCAGCGCAGATCGAGTTGCGGCATAGTTGGGTGCAACCATCGGGTAGTCAGATGGCAGCCCCCACTTGGCGCGGTATTCAGCCGGTGTCATGCCAAGGCCGGCAAGATGCCGCTTCATGGATTTGAACTTTTTTCCATCATCCAGGCAGATGATGAAGTCCGGCGTGACCGATTTCCTGATTGGTACGGCGGGCTCTAATTCTTCGGTCTGCTGCTCGGTTGAGGCCGCTGACAGCGAACGCATCGCCTGGTGGGTACTGGCGATCAACGCTGGCAGGTCTGTGGTGGATACCGAGTTATTCGAAACATAGGCGGAGACGATCTCGGCAACCTGTTCCAGACGGATGGCATGCGTCATCTCATTGTCAGTTGAGGTATTCATTATTGCTATCTCCCGCAGAACTCTCAGCCGGTTCGCGCCAAAGGGGTGTGACCTGCCTGAATAGCCACACTTGAACCACTTGGCTAGTCACACCAGAGACAAGCCAACTGCGTTTGCCTCCGCAGGGAGCTAAGCGAAATACTTATTGGCATGATATTGAAATACTGCAATCATGTCCTAGACAGCCAATCAAACCTAAGCGCGCCGAAATGGTGCCCAGCAACACGCAGGTGCGACAGTGCTCCGTTCAAACAAAACAACAGACCTCAGAGAAGCAGCCGCTCGCGCATTGTGCGAGCACGATGGCCAAGCCCCTGACCTCCAGTTCGAAGGCAGGCCCATGTGGATGAGCTACATGGAAGAGGTGGATGTGGTGTTGGAGGCAATCGGTTGGGCTGAGGAGCCAGCAGAAGGTTACCCCGCGACACGGTGAGATCACGCCTCGTGGCACCGCGACCTGCCTCTTTGCCAGTTTTGTCCCGCAGCCAGATACCTCGCAGCAGTTTCGCGCTTCGGAGCATTTCGCTCATTACTGGGGCTAACACCCCCCGTAGCTCAGAGTCGCGAGTGGAGCTAGACGCTGGGATTCTTGTCCGGCGGAGGTTTATGTTCGATATCGAGAAATCCTGCATCATAAAGCCATAGGTCGAAGCACTCGAGGAGCGCGAGAAGCGCATGCTCGGCGAACTGCAATTCTTCGCCCGGCCCTTGAATGGCCAGGACGGTGCTATCGGTACCGTGAGTTTGCAGGTGCTCAAGCGCAACGCGCAGCGTGTCGAATTTACCGATGAGTCCGTGGCTAGTGACCATTGTAGGAGTCACCAGATACGTTTCGATGATTAACTGAGGATCGAAGTTGGTGTCCGATGTCCTGATCATGGGTGGTGCCACGATTATTCCAGGCCGTCGAGCAGGACCGAAGCAGTGGCCAAAATGAGTAAAGTCAGCGCAGTTCCAAGCAGCATCAGGGCCTCCATAGTTGGCAAGGCAACGTCGGTCTGGGGATTTTGGATGCAAATGTGATCAGCGATCCTCCAAAAGCTCTTCATGGGTTTCTGTTGACGCCGAGCCGCCGTTAGGAAATGTTTCGGTCATGACCCCAGCGGAAGCCGACCAGCGTATACTTTTGAGCCAGACCACGTTTGACGGCTACCGAAAGATGATTGAAAGGTTCCATTGGCCCGTGGAGGACCTGCCTCTATTCGAGGAGGAAATCAAAGTGCTCGAAGCGATTGCGGAGGAGCATCCCGGCAAGATTAATCAGCTCATATCTTTGGTGGCGCAGTGGGCAGCTCTTCACAATCGTCTGCAAGCAAAGATCCACTAGAGATCCTGGCTTCCAACCGCGCTGGCTACCAGCGGATCCTCTTCAGCTCGCAGCTTTGCCGAAATGGGCAAACTGGCCGGGCATGGTGGGCGCGATGTACCAAGCTGGGGATTGGTGAGCTGTAAATCATGGCTGTAGAGCGCGCGCAGGCAGGCGAGGCCATCCTTTTGGTAGGGCCTCGTCCTATTCTCCGGCCTGGGTCACACCTGTTCGCATGAGCGCCGCCGCCGCCTTTATCATGTCCAGAGGCTTGGCGTGCAATGGTACGCCATTGAACCGGTCGGGGATGTTGGCCCGGGCCTCGCTACTGGCGAACACAAACGGAATGTCCCGCTCGAGAAGCCGGTCGGCTAGCTCGTAGACCTTTTCGCGGCCGAGATTGATATTGACGATGCAGGCGTCCGGCTTTTGCTCCTCTAGGGCTATGAGACCTTGCTCCAGCGTCTCCACCGGTCCCAGCGCCATGCCATTGTGGTCCTCAATCTGGTCGACGATATCGGCAGCCAATATGTATTCGTCTTCGACCACAAGGATGCGCCGCCGGCCGAGGTCAATGTCACCCATCGGTCTACTCCTTGATCTTTTCCTCGACAGCCTTCCGGCTGTTGCCCGCAGCCTTCACCGCGTTCTTGACCTCGGTCTTCGAGGCCCCCGTCCTGGCAGCTTCATACTTCACTTCGTGGTCCTGGCCGCCGGCAACCTTGGCGCGATCCTGCTTGGTGTTCGACATTTTCCGTAGCTCCTCGATACAGTGGCAATCCAACGCCTGGGAGTGTGCTCCGGTTCACCAATCTGTTTTTTGAGCCAGGCGCCGGTTTGGTTTGGCGCATTCAAATCGCGAAGTGGCGCCAGTACCCTCGCCGCCCGTAGAGGCCGCACATCGCAAAAATTGGCGCGCGGACGACCTGCCTGTGCTCGCGGGCGACCTGGCGCTTTTTAGCCAGCGCCCGGGCCTTGGGCCAGAAAGCGGCGTGTCTCGAAAGCGGCCAGGCCGCAGGGAGTTCTATCATTGCGCCCCGGCTACCGGTGGGGCATGTGTAGAACAATGGTCAGTGTCCACCGGCTGCCCGCAATGGGCCGCGCTCCATGGTCCCGTTTCGCTCCGCTCTGCATATGCTCTTGGCCGGGGCCCGCTCGGCCGCTTTCTCTTAACCGTAGCTCTAATCATCTCGGGCTTGGGATCGATGTTCCCGCTCAGTGGGTCAATCGCGCGCTATTGTGTTGTCATCTGCGCACTCAGGAAAAGGCAAGCCCGAATGAAGTACAATTTGGGCACTAGGTGCAGAGCGCTTCGGTCTCGTGGAGCCAGGGGCCTGGGCCCGAGATTGGCGTTTTGCGGCTGCCTTGACCAGAGGTATGCAGGGAACTCTTGGGATTGAATGTCGTTACAAGGCGGTTAAAGGGCTTTTCATGAACAACGCTGTGATTACCAAACGCTTCAACGTGCATGTATCAGGCCGGGGGCAGACCCCAATGCTCTTTGCGCACGGCTTTGGATGCGACCAGAATATGTGGCGCTACGTGTCCCCTGCCTTTGAAGATGACTACAGGGTGGTATTGTTCGACCATATCGGGGCCGGCGGATCTGATCTGGGCGCTTACGAGCCTGCTAAATATGCCTCTCTTGATGGGTATGCGGACGATATCGTCGAAATATGTAGGGCCTTGCAGCTCGAGCAAGTCGTCTTTGTTGGCCATTCTGTCAGCGCCATGATTGGCGTCCTGGCCGCCATCAAGGCGCCCGAGCTCTTCTCTCGCCTGGTGCTGATCGGCCCTTCCCCCCGATACATTAACGATGGGGCCTATACCGGCGGCTTCTCTGAGGACCAGATCAACGAGCTTTTGGAGTTCCTGGACAGCAACCACATGGGCTGGTCGCAAGCGATGGCGCCCGTCATCATGGGCAACGCGGACCGCCCCGAACTTGGCCAGGAACTCACCAACAGCTTCTGCCGCACCGACCCGGACATCGCCCGACGATTTGCTAAGGCCACCTTCCTTTCCGATAACAGGGACGACCTCCACCGCGTCGTCACGCCGTCGCTCGTTCTACAATGCTCTGAAGATGTTATAGCGCCACCAGAGGTAGGTCGTTACGTCCATAGCCACCTCAAGGACAGTCAACTGACGATTCTGAAGGCCACTGGTCATTGTCCCAATCTAAGCGCGCCAGAGGAAACCATCGAAGCGATCAAGGCATATCTTTAGGTGCCAGACCGGTCCTTAAACGCAGCCGAATACGATGACCTCGAAGACCTCTTCGAGAACGCGCCCTGCGGCTATCTTTCGCTAGGCAACGACGCGCGCATACGCCGTTGCAACCGCACCCTTGCGCGGTGGCTGGGCGTCGAGGCCACCAGTCTCCTGGGAACGCGGTTTCCTGACCTGCTGACCATTGCCGGGAAAATCTACTTCGAAACGCACTTCGCGCCGCTTCTTAAGATGCAGGGGTTTTTCGATGAAGTAGCGCTTGATTTCGCTGCCGCGGGCGGGAGCTTCCCCGTTCTGGTTAATGCGGTCCAGCGCGAGGCTCAGGGCAACTCTCCCCCCTTCATCCGCGTCACTGTTTTTAAGGCAACCGACCGGCGGCGTTACGAACGTGAGCTCTTGGAGGCGCGGCAGAATGCCGACCGCGCCCGCGAAGAACTGGCCGCGCTCAATGAAGTGCTCGAGCGGCGGGTCACCAATGAAGTTACTAGCCGCCTGCAGGCCGAGGAGGCCTTGCGCCAGGCACAGAAAATGGAGGCCGTCGGCCAGCTCACGGGGGGCATCGCGCATGACTTCAACAATATGCTGGCCGGCGTTATTGGCGCACTCAATCTCATCCAGCGTCGCCTGGCACGCGGGGATGTCGATGTCGACAAGTTCATCGAAGGCGGTCTTGATAGTGCGTACCGTGCTGCCTCCCTGACCCAGAGATTGCTGCAGTTCTCGCGGCAAAGCCCGCTAGAGCCGGTGTCGCTGGACGTCAACAGGCTCTGTCAGGGGATGACCGAGCTACTGGTGCGGACCCTGGGCGAGACCATCAAGGTGGAGACCGTGCTTTCGGCCGGACTTTGGAACGCCAAGGCCGATCCCGTGCAACTGGAAAATGTCGTCCTCAACCTCGCAGTCAACGCCCGGGACGCGATGCGGGATGGCGGTTATCTGACCATCGAAACCAGCAATGCCTATGTGGACGAAACCTATGCCACACAGAATCAGCTGCCCGCGGGCCAGTATGTCCTGATCGCGGTGAGCGATACTGGTCACGGCATGAGCGCGGAAGTGATAGCTAAAGTTTTTGAGCCCTTTTTTACCACCAAGCCCGTGGGTAAGGGCACTGGACTTGGCATGAGCCAGGTTTACGGCTTTGCCAAGCAGTCCGGTGGCCACGTAAAAATCTATAGCGAGATCGGGCACGGCACGACCGTCAAGCTCTACCTGCCCAGGCAAGTCGGGGTGGCCGCGTCTCCAGGCCGGCCCCGGGTGCAGGACGCGCCAAACGGCGGCCAAGAAACAATCCTAGTCGTTGAGGATGATGAGCGCGTGCGCAACTTTGCCACCGAGGCGCTTCGGGAGTTGGGCTACCAGGTGTTGCACACCAGTGAAGGCGAGGCCGCGCTTGTCGTCTTGCAAGCTCATCCACAGGTCGAGCTGCTGTTTACTGACGTTGTCATGCCCGGCATGACGGGCCGTCAGCTCGCCGATCAGGCCATTGCGCTCCGCCCGGACCTCAAAGTGCTCTACACAACTGGCTATACCCGTAATGCCATCGTGCATAACGGTATGGTCGACGCGGGCACGAACTATATGCAGAAGCCATACTCACTCGGAGACCTTGCACGGAAGGTAAGAGGGGTATTGGATGGGTAGATGTTGCGTTGTCATCTGCGCAGCCTCGTCCGCATATTCGCTCAGTTCCTACCAACTGGGCGGCTGGAAAGTGCTCCTCGTGGCACTGGTCCGCTCCCTGAGCGGCGGCGCCAACGGCAGGGCAGGGCAGGAAAGGGATCGTGAAATGCGCTTCCGCGTACTTGCATTCGCCACACTGGGGCTGCGCCCTTTTCAGGCTCATCGTTATCCATCGCGCGTCACGCCGAGCAAATCTAGAAGCGACTCTTCGTGAGCTTTGAAACCTCGCTTTTCACGAAGTCATATGAGACGCTTTCGACGTCAAACCGCTCGAAAAGTTGTGACACAAGCGGCGTTATGATCGCGGCCAGATCCTCTTTGATGTCCTTAACCGACAGCTCGGTTTCAAGCAAACCTTCATCGCTGCGGGACGGCCTGCCTTCCATGATCGGCCCTGCGAGAGGATTAGCCCAGCTTCTCAGTTGGCGCCCGCGAAGCCCTGAGTAGAGCGCGCGCAGTTTCACAGTTAGCGAGAGTGGATCATCCTTGGCGAGCAGTTGCGCAAGGTTGCTCGCGTGCAGGAGGATTTCTCCAAGGCGCCAGATGGGCAAGGTGGTGTCAAAGACGGTGCCGGCAGGGAACGTCTCTTGCCCGTCCTCCTGATAACCACGGATCAGAAACATCCGTCCGGATGGCACACCACGCCAGAAATCGCAATGAGCGGCATCATCGAAGGTCCGCTCCACAACCCCGCTGGGCGGGAGCCAGGCTTCGATAGAGCCATCGACTTCGCGGGGGCGGAATTCTTCCCGCTTCCGGAACATGAAGACCGACCAGGCAGAATACCTTGTGCGAGACGCTTCCCTCAGCATGTCTTCGAACTCTCGTGTCGTCGGCGTCTTCAGCTCACCGCCGAAGCAGTAGTCGACCCGGTAATAGCCATCAGGAAAGCGGGCCGGACTCATGGCGGGTAGGTCTTCAGTGAGGCTCTGCCAGCGTTCAATCGACTCCCGCAGGAACCGCTCCTGCGCACTGGCAGCGATGGGTTCGTCCATTAGACCAACGACACGCAGTATGTCGAAGGCCTTCGCGAGGCTAAGCGTCGTCTCGCCGCGCTCGAAGGCAGCCATAGTAGGTGCACTCACGCCGGCCAGTGCGGCGTGCTCGCGCTTGGTCAGCCCGCCTTCTTTGCGGCGCTCAACCGCTTCATCGATAAGCTTCTGCCAGTTGAGGAGCTCTACTCCTCGAAGAGACGCAGGCATTGGTTCCTCACTACTTCCGCAAAGCGGCTGACAAAGCCATCCGGCGGTTCACCGGATGGTACGTTGATGGGGTTCTTGTCGATCCGCTTCTTCAGGTCCCTAAATGCGAGCTCCACGGCTCGCTCCTGCAGACCGATCTCGGCGCCGAACTTTCGGAACAGAGCTCCGTTTAGCTCTTCGACGTTGCGGGTCTTGCCAAGGATCGAGAGGCCAAAGTTTCTGTCGAGATCGTCGTAGATGGCCGTATTCAGGACGTCATAGACCGGCGACAGCCGAAGGCCGTCCCGTGCTTCCAGAAGCGAAAAATTCTTGAGGTGTGCATCGCAGTTTGCGAGCGCGGCGAACACAATGAGGCGCCGAAAGAGCTTGTCGAGATCGATGATGGGGCGGGCGGAATGCTCACGGATAACCTGAGCGACTTCTTCGTAGCTGCTCCTGTACTTTCCGTCGTAGTTGACGCCTCTTGGTTTCACGAGCACCTGAGCAAAGTCCTCGAGACGGAATTTGTCGCCTTTCTCGGTCCGGTCGAAACGGGTGACAATCAGCGCCACCTCATCTCCAACATGAGCGGTCCTGAACTGCGTCACCTCGTCCTTGCCGAGTATATTCGCCGCCCACTGAAGCGAGCGAAGTTCGTTGCGAACCAAAGATCCTCTGGTCTCTGAATTGAACTTTGCGATAAAGGGGGCGGGGCCGTCCTTACCCGCAGGGACAAACCTATCGCCCTCTTTTACGACCAGCAGTTTTTTCTGTACGCCGGAGAGCGTCCTCCCAGGCGTGGGAGCGCCCTCCTCGATTTTGGGTACGTCTGTCTCCTCGAGCGGACGTACTCCGACCGCCCCGATGCAGTCTTCGCCGAATGCCAAGAGCAACGCGAAATCGTTCTGCTCATCCTTGATGTGGGCGCCTCGTACCTGCTTTTCTCGCAGCCATCCTTCCGGCCCTAAATGCTGGAAAAAAGGATGCAGGCCGTTTGCCCAGTCGTGTTCCCGCTGGGTCGCGGGGAAGCAGCAGGCTACGTCGCCTGTCCATTCCTCGTTATAGGTGAAGCGCGTCCCGCCGGTCACCGTCTGTTCAAGGATGCCGACTGGTTTGCCCTTGAAAAGGACTTCTGCACGGTACGAATTTGTAGTTATGGCTTTATATCTCCGTCTCCTGCGGAACTGAGAGGTGAATCTACATGTATAAGGCTAATATTTCGGAACTTTGTAAAAAAATCAAGCTATAGCTATATTTTTTGATATCAAGGCTCAAAAACGAAGCTACAGGTTACATAATTGTCTGGTTTCGGGGTGCCAGATGCAGGGTGAAAGCTACGGCTTTGAGTTCTACTCTGTTAAGGCCGATCTTGACTCACTAAACTGGGTGCTGCGTGGCCCAATTCCTCATTTGCAAACGTCCGGTTTCCGGACCGCTAACATAAAAGCCTTCCGATCCATATCGCCCGCTGGCTAACACGAAGTTTGTTCCCGACAGCTGCCAGAGCCGAACACCCGGCCAATACTCCTCGGAACAGAGGGGAGGCTGCGCCGTTCTTCAGTGGTTCGCTAGGAGGCCCCTAACATAATGTCGATCATCGGGTATCACGCTTCGCATGAGCAGATAGATCCGGCTTCACTCCTCAAAGCTGTTATCAGAGCAGAGCAGGCAGGGTTCGACGCCGCGATGTGCTCGGATCATTTTGCTCCTTGGAGTGAACGGCAGGGGCAGTCTGGCTTTGCATGGTCTTGGTTGGGGGCGGCACTCCAGGCGACTTCACTGGCTTTTGGTGTCGTGAATGCACCGGGGCAGCGATATCACCCCGCAATCATAGCGCAGGCGGGCGCAACTCTGACTCAGATGTTCCCCGGTCGCTTTTGGATGGCGCTGGGGTCCGGTGAGGCTGCCAACGAGCATATCACAGGTGATCGCTGGCCTGAAAAGGGTGAGCGAAATGCGCGTTTAGGTGAATGTGTTGATGTCATGCGCCAGCTTTTTTCTGGTGCCACTGTTACCCATCACGGACTCGTCACGGTTGATCGAGCAAAATTGTGGACGCGGCCGGCGGTGCCTCCGAAGTTGATCGGCGCTGCTGTTAGCGCTCAGACGGCGCACTGGGTAGGAAGCTGGGCAGACGGACTCATTACTATCAACCAGCCCCACGATACCCTCAAGCAGATCATCGAAGCGTTCCGCACGGGTGGTGGTGACGGGAAACCAATCTATCTCCAAGTACACCTTTCATATGCTGAAAGTGCTGAGGAAGCAGTCGAGATCGCCTTTGAGCAGTGGAGGTCAAACGTTTTCTCGCCGCCACTCTGTTGGGATCTAGAGCTTCCCGAACATTTTGACGAAGCATCGCGCTTTGTGCGCAGACATGATTTGCATGCCTCGGTCCTTATTTCCCATGAGCCGTCCCGGTTTGTGGACTTGCTGGGCGAATTAGCAAGCCTGGATATTGACGGCCTCTACCTGCACCACGTCGGGCAGCAGCAGCAGGCCTTCATTGACACTTTCGGCGAATGGGTTCTGCCGCATCTTAAGGAACACTGACCATGGACATCTCGCAGACCAGTGATCTGTGGTGGAAAAACGCTGTCTTCTACTGCCTCGATGTCGAGACCTTTCGCGATGGGAACGGCGACGGCACGGGGGATTTCCGCGGGCTGACAGACCGCATCGACTATCTTGCCGGCCTCGGCGTCACATGCATCTGGCTGATGCCATTTTATCCTACGGCCAATCGCGACGATGGATATGACATCCTCGACTATTATGCAGTTGATCCGCGCTACGGCTCATTAGGAGATTTCGTCGAATTCCTCAGAACCGCACGCGATCGCGGCATTCGGGTAATCGCCGACCTGGTTGTAAACCATACATCCGCCGAACACCCATGGTTTCAGGCTTCTCGCTCTGACAAGTCCTCGCCCTTACGGGACTGGTATGTCTGGCGTGAGGCGATACCGGAAGGAGCCTCGCAAAGCCTGGTCTTCCCGGACAAGGAGACCAGCAACTGGGAGCTGGATAAAAAGACCGGCGAGTACTATCTCCACCGCTTTTACAACCATCAGCCTGACCTCAACATCGCCAATCCGGATGTGCGGGACGAAATCCGAAAGATCATCGGCTTTTGGCTGGAGCTCGGTCTATCGGGATTCCGCGTTGATGCCGTGCCATTTCTGCTCGAAACAGAGGGTATTGCTCAGGCAATGGACCTCGATCCTCATGACTGGCTGCGGAACTTGCGGAGTTTTCTGGGCCGCAGACGGGGTGACGCGCTGCTCATGGGCGAGGTCAATCTCGAGTACGAAGCCGTGAGGGAATTCTATGGCGATAGTGGAGGCGACGAACTCCACATGTGTCTCAATTTCAACCTCAATCAGGCTCTTGCTCTTGCACTCGTCCGGGAAGACGCGGGCGCCCTCATGCATAACTTGCGTGCCATGCCCACCCTGCCCAAGGATGCGGCCTGGGCGAACTTCATTCGCAACCACGATGAATGGTCGCTCGATAAGCTCACCGAGGCTGAGCGGCAGGAGGTTTTTCAAGCCTTCGGACCCAAGCCTGACATGCAGCTATTCGGCCGAGGGCTGCGCAGGCGTCTACCCACAATGCTGGACGGTAACCAGGCAAGGTTGCGAATGGCCTATAGCCTGATGTTCGCGCTCCCCGGCGCCCCAGTCCTTTTTTATGGCGAAGAGATTGGCATGGCTGAGAACCTCGAGATCGAAGGTCGTATGAGTGTCCGTTCGCCAATGCAGTGGTCTGACAGGGAGAATGGCGGCTTTTCGGAAGCGGCTTCAGACGCGCTTTGCCGTCCACTTATAAGGTCCAGGAAGTGGGGGCCGTCAGCAATTAACGTTAGGGATCAGGAGCGCGATGGAGGCTCACTGCTGATCTGGATGGAGCAACTCATCCGCCACAGGCGGGAAATGCCTGAAATCGCCTTTGGCAAGTGGAGCCTCCAACCGATCGCTGACCCGGCCGTGCTTGCCGTGAGTTATGAATGGGGTGACCGCAGATCGCTCCTTGTCCACAATCTCGACTCTAGCCAAAAACAGGTCAGCTTTCAAATGGCATCGCGGCCTGACAAAGCATCATTTGTTGATCGGCTTGGCGAGGGCGGGATAGACGTTCGCGCAGATGGCACCATTACGCTAGTACTGGGCGGCTATGGGTATAGGTGGCTCGGACTGATTTGATGCGAAGAGCCTGAAGGGACCTTAGCCCTGATTGGTTGGAGCTGCGGTCGGTGTTCACCTTTTTGCATCATCAGACGCGGAACGGTGCCATGGCCAGCGACCGTTGATTTCGACCTCACGGGAGAGGCTTAGAAACGTCCGGATTAAAATTATGCAACCCAGCACCCAGACGTTATTCGGGGTGGGCTCAATCACCACGGTGTTCATAATGTCGGCGGCGAGCTCGAAGTTCCCGGTGGCGCGCCCGGTAGATGGGGAAGAGGATCGCTACGAGTAAACCCGCGACAATTACCGACTAACTCGACGGACTGCGCAGATCCATCTTCTGCGTCCCTATGGAACCAGGCATCCTCTACTATGGCTGGCGGCGGACACCGACTTCACTAAAGATAGCCGAATGACGAGGGACCTCGACCCAGAGCAACTTCAAGTTCAGTCACCTTTTGATCGATCTCTACCCGGCCGAATCTACGCTATATCGGATCGACCAGCCCGCGCTGCATCCGCTCCTCCTCGCGTCGGTCCTTAAGACATTGTTCGACGGCCAAGAGCCAATAGTGCTTCTCAGTGCCCTCTGGGGAACCGTCACGTTCCCAGAGAAAATAGGCCGTATTTCGAACGGTGTTCTCGAATTTTTCGTCAACCCATGGGTCGTCTTCGTGCTTGGTCATTGCAACCTCCGCAGTCAGAACCAACCGCTTCCTCAGAAGGTTGGTTCCGCTTGCCTTGGAGAAGTTTGCCTGTCGGTTGCTCCCGTTCGTCACATGCGGGGAGTTGACCCCATCGACGCCAAAGGCGGGACGACGACGGTGAAATCAGCCGTAATCCGCATCAACTGCAGACGTCCCGCGTCAAGATTTTCGAACTGGGAGGCGGGACGTCGTTTCGACGAAACGGATCAGCGGCACCTCACTCGGCAAGTTCCGCACACCGGCCAGCGAAGTCCATCTCAACATATACCTTTTGCGGGTAAGTGAGCACAACCATACTTTTCTTGGTGCCGACGTCGCGGTACTCAACCGTCAGTGTGTCGTTCTTGGTCTGAAGCCGGATGCCGCCATCATCTGGGTGGACCGACGTGTTCGAGCCCGGCCCAGTCAGCGGCTTGAGGATATCGGCGGCCATCGCAGCCGTCACTGGTGCGGACACCGCCGCAAGGCGCTCTTCGCAAAACAGAAAGAGGTAGGCGGGCGCCTCGGTCGGTCTCGGCATAAGAGCAAGTACAGAACCCTCGTCGTATACCCCAAAAAGCCCGTTCAAACGATCAGCGGGCCCGACCGGACCGTAAAGCGACTGGATCAGGGGTTCGGCCTGCTGCAACGGCATTGCATCGACCACTGCTCGATAAGGGTTAAAGGCCTCACTTTGCGCGAAGCATGGCACCCCAACACAGGCGAGAAACAGCGTGGTAAGACAAAAGCGCATCGCGGCCGTGCCTCCAGACTTTCTACCGAAGATCGACTATTTGTCGTTCGGGCGTTCTGGTCAAGGACGTGTCATATCCGTGTGTTGCGTTGACGAGACTACGGTGTCGGGGCACATACCTTCCTGGCAGTTACGATCCCATTTCAGCCGCTGGCGAGCGCGAAGTTCGTCCCTGAGAGATGGTGTATCGCGCCAGCTGCGGCGCGATTTCACCCTGAATTTTTGGTGTTGGCAGCAGGCAGCTTACTGCATTTTCTATGTGTCTTTGCGGTAGTATGCCTTTTAGTCGCCGAATGAAGGCAACGATTTCCCTTCCCGAGAGGCGACAAGCATGTCGAGATAGTATTCCCAACCCGGCCCCACCTCACCAGCAAGCTTCAAATCAAACAGGTGTTGCACGAAGCGAAGGGTGGTTGTGTCGTCCGACTGGGCTAATGTCAGCTCTATGCGCCAGACGCCGCTTTCATCCTTCATTACTAGGGTGCACTGTAGTCGCACGACCTTGCCCAGGCCTGCCCCCCTCCCAGAGACCAAACCATCTCGCAGCGCTCTCTGAGTTCGTAACGCTGGTCCAAACGTCATCAATGGGCGCGTTGAACTTGCGGGTGAGGACCAGATCGTTGCCAACAGTGTGGCCAGTGGGTTCGGGTTTCATGCGCTTTCCTTGCTGCCGCCTGCGGCCCTGACTTGTCCTGGCGGCCTGTCGCCGACGCTTCACACCAGCGCCCCGGACAGGTCGATCCGCCCCCGGCTCAACGGGGGCGGGACACCGGCCAAAAACACCGCGGGCAGGGGCCTGGTCTGTTCAAATAGGGTCTGGAAGGGGCCGCGATAGGTCTACCTCCCCCAACCGAACCTGGGCACATTCCCGTGCCGAACGGGCATTGTGCTATACACCCATAAGGCTTTGCCCTGGACTTCCAGGCGAACAAGATGCTTGACCACCGTCAACTCGCCCGGCCCTCCAGGCATTCTTTTGGGAAGCCTGTCAACGTCACGCTCCCTCGCGTAAGGGTTCGCTCATAGAACCATGCGTTTACCCCTGTGCTGTATACCCATAGGCCAGACATAAGGCTCGGGGCGCCGGGGGAGAGAGGGGGGTGCCATGGACGAGTCCGATCTTTTTGCCGACGATGGCGAAGACGCTGAAGCGGCCACTCTGACTCAGCAAGCTCTGGTAGGGACCCAACAGAATCTTGGCAAGATGCTGGACATTATGCCGATCGGGCTGCTGATCCATACCGAGCAGGGCATCGTCTATGCCAACCGTCAGGCGTGCAGCTTGCTTCAGACCGGGCCCGCCGAGGTGCGCGGTCACCACCTACTCGACTACATGGCAATTGCCGATGCCGACGCAGTTGCCGAAGCGTTGCGCACCACCTTCTCTGATCCAGAGACCACCACCGATGTAGAATGCGCCGTGCACCGCCCAGATGGCACAAGCCGGTTGGTAAAGCTGATCGCCTGTTCACTGCCGTGGCGCGGCAACCCGGTCATCCAGGTTCTTGCGCAGGACATTACTGATCAAAAGAAGGCGGAGGTGTCTCTGCGGCAGATGACGATAACGGACGAACTGACGGGGGCATACAATCGCCGCCACGCGCTTTATGAGGCAGAATTATACCTAGAAGCAGCCGCCTTGCGGGGCATGCCGCTTAGTGCAGTGATGATCGACATCGACCACTTCAAGCTCGTCAATGACACCCATGGGCACGATGGTGGCGACCAGGTGCTGAAGGCGCTGGCCCGCCTGGCGCATGAGTATCTGACCACGAACACGGTGCTGGATTCGCCTCTGTTTGCGCGCTTCGGCGGAGAAGAGTTCCTGATCCTGCTACCCGGTGCCGTTAGACAGGCCGCCTTTGACGTGGCCGAGGGCCTGCGCCGCGCTGTCGAGAGACAGGCCTTCGAGTTAGCGACCAAGCGGCTTCATATATCCATCTCTGCGGGCACTGCAACATACCGCGCCAGCGATGTCGGCATCGAGGCCATGCTTAAGCGCGCGGACACGGCCCTTTATGTTGCGAAGGCGGAAGGTCGTAACCGGGTCTGCAATTCCGACTAGTGCGGGGTGAGCACGTGACAACTGGCGTTTGAGAGAGGCTTGGTCACCAGCAGTTAGTCATTTCGACAACCGTATGTGTGCGATACCTGCCTCGTGAATACGCTGGCACCAAAGTCGCACCAGAATGGTCGCAGACGCCGGTCTGGAATGTCCGTCCTTGAAACGGGTAAGACGACGCTGTTCCGTCCGCGATGCCGAGCGAATGTGGCTATGTTTCCGTGCCAGTGGCAGCAACTGCATGTTGTTTCAAGCTCCAGTGACGTCGCCTTCAGCTTTGCATCCGGATCATAGCGGCACCAAGCCAACTGCGCTTAAGGCGAGAGGTAAGACGTCGAGCTGACCAGTCCGTGGCGGCCATTTCGATCTTCATCACGCCAGTACTTTGCGAGTAGGGTCGGCACCGCTAGCCGTCCGAGAGGTAATTACTGAACGCCTGATGGGCAGGTGCCTAATTGAAAACAGATTCACATCAACTACATTCAAAATAGAATGCAAATTGATAGTGACGAATTTGCATTGGGTTTGCCAATATTGAAGCATGCCCGTCGACACTGCAACTAATGGAAGAAAAGAACGTCACTCTAAATGGCCATTTAGCCAAAGAGGAGATGTTTATGCGAAGCGCTGTGTCGTTTGCGATTGCCAGCGTCCTGCTGACTGGCGCGATACTGCAATCATCACATGCTGGAGGACTGCTCGGAGACCCTGTGAGAGGGGAGAGCAGCAGATCTCTGGTCACCCTTGGTTCAGTCGAGGCATCCGATAGTGGGCTGGTGAATGTTGGCCTGGCAGGGGGCGGAAGTAATGTCCTCGATGCCAGGCTTGGCGGCGGCCTATCGGACGCGAACGTCTCCGCTGGCGGTAATGGGAGACCCGTGGACGCCAGGGTTGATGAGCTCGGCGGAGGTGTGGGCATCAACACAATCGTCGGTGACCAAGGCACGGTTGGTGTTGGTGTTACGATCGGCTCCAATGGCTCAGACGTTAGTGATCAGGGCAGTGACGGTGGTCCGGATGTCAAAGTTTGGCTGAGCACCCAACTTGCTGGTTCTGGTCTGGGACCAACGTTGCAGAATGCTGTTGTCAAATGCATCGATCAGCACCGCGCTGGGCCGCAGCCACTACGGCACGGAACAAGCGCTCGCTGTCCAGAATCCGGATCGCAACTGACAGTCTTGTGCTTTACCCAACCGGGCCGGGCGTCGGCGCCCGTCCACCCCGGTGGGTCGAGCCTCTGCACTAGAGCGGTTTCATCATGACCAAGTTACAACGCAAAAGAGAAACGGAGGCAGAGAAAGCTCGCCGGCAGCGCGCGCTGGAGCTGATCAAGCGCATTCGCACGGGCAAAAAGACCGTCAACTGGGCAGCGTCAAGTCCCGCCAAATAAGCGGACTCGAAGAGACAAATGCGGCGATTGAGCAGACCGAAGCTCACGACGCAAAGCTGGATGGCATTGTCGAGTATTTAACCTCGATAACGCCGGAGTGGGGGCAGCTTCAATCGGTTATAAGGCACCTTAGTCATATGACTGCCCGACGGTCACCCCCCGCATGGACAGGTTGCCGGGACCCGCACTTTTGACCACTGCATGGATCTTCTTTACCAGCGCTTGGACGGCGCTAGGGCAGGGCAGCGACAGGAAGGGCACGCTTGTGGGCAGTTTTGACGTGAATTTGGAATATGCGTGTCGCGGCCGCCTGGTCGATATCCTTGCCTTCGAGAAAATCGTCGATCTGGTCATAGGTGACCCCATAGGCGTCCTCGTCGGGACGTAGCGGAGCGAGATTCTCCAAGTCGGCAGTGGGGACCTTAGTGACGAGCTCGGGGGGTGCGCCTAGATGGGCGGCCAAGGCGCGAACCCGTCGCTTGTTGAGGCCGGCTAAGGGAAGGATGTCGGCAGCGCCGTCGCCGAACTTGGTGAAGAACCCCATCAGGGCCTCAGCAGCATGGTCCGTGCCGATGACCAGGCCTCGTTTGGCGCCAGCGATAGCGAATTGGGCGATCATGCGCTGGCGGGCCTTGATGTTGCCAAGGATAAAATCCTCGCGGTTAGCGTCTCCAATGTCGAGACCGCTCGATTTGATCGAAACGAGCATCGCGTCAGCGGCCGGCTTGATATCGATCCGTCGCACCTGGTCGGCGCCGATCACATCGAGCGCGCGTTGCGCATCGCCCTCATCGGCTTGTGCACCGTAAGGCAACCGGACTGCGATTAACCGCGCTTCATATCCGGTCGTCTGCAGCTCCTTCACCGCCTGCTGTGCCAGCAAGGCCGCAGCCAGGGAGTCCACCCCACCGCTGATACCCAGCACGTAGCTGTTGAGACCGGATGTCCGCAGATAGGTCCTGAGAAGGTCGATACGCATCCTGGCTTCCTGCTCGACCACGAAATGGGTGGCTACGCCCAGAGCCTGAATGATGGCCTGTTGTTCGCTCATCGATTCTCCTCGCGTTCTTGTCCTCGATCTGCGCAGAATGGACGAAGGATGCCAGTTCCGGAACGATTTCAATCAGACCCGGCTGAAACTCATTGCGCGTCATGCTGCTCCAGCGGCGATAGTAACGCCTCAAGGTGCCGACCGCGTCATCGGATGACGGTGGCGGTGTAAGGCGCGTGAAGATGTGCGTGCCGGATGGAGTTCGACCAAGCCGACTACATTCGGCAGCACTCGCTCCATCCAGGGTGTGTGCCACTCGATTTGCTCGGCAAACACGCGCTGCACGTCTATGCACAGGTGAACCCAGTTTGCCCCGAGTGGTCCGAGGCGAAGCCCTTCCTGCTCAAATGGGACGGCCGCCGATCGTCATGGCGTCACCGCGCCCGTGACGGCGGTGTCCAGATCAAATCCATCAGCGAGCTCGATCCATGCCGGCGCATGGTCGCTCGGTCTTTCCCCGCCGCGAATATCGGCATCGACACCCGCATCGACCAGCCGACCGGACAGATCCGGGCTGAGGAGCAGGTGGTCCATGCGCAGGCCGGAGCTCTTATCGTAGCCACCCCGGAACGAGAAGTTCCAGTAGGTATAGATACCCTTCGCCGGGTGGACAGCTCGGATCGCGTCGATCCAGCCATCGCCGAGCATCTCGGCATAGGCATTTCGGCTCTCCGGGAAGTACACAGCGTCTCCCGCCCAGCGCCTTGGTACGACGGCGTCGATCGGGGTGGGCACGACATTGTAATCGCCGCACAGGACGCTCGGTACTCCTGTGTCGATCAGGCTCTGGCTGTATCCAATCAGTCGATCAAACCATTGCAGCTTGTAGTCGAACTTGGGACCGGGCGCCGGGTTGCCATTCGGCAGATAGAGGCATCCTACAACGATTCCATTCGCTTCGGCCTCGAGGTATCGACTGTGGGTATCATCCGGATCGCCGGGTAGCCCTCGCCGTCGCTCCCTCGGCTCGGTGCCCCGGGTGAGGATGGCCACACCATTGTAAGACTTCTGACCATGCCAGACCGCGCCGTAGCCGGCGCTCTGGAGCGCTTCGACCGGGAATTTGTCGTCCGGGGTCTTCAGTTCCTGCAGACAGACGATGTCGTATTTCGTCCGCTCCAGCCACCGGAGAAGGACTGGTAGCCGAGCGTTGATACCGTTGACGTTGAAGGTTGCGATGCGCGTCATGCTACCTCTCCGAGGCAGAGCAACGGCGCCCGACGCGGCGAGTTCCCCCATGCGCTCAATAGTACCTTTCGGGCCCGGAGCAAGATCCGTTCGAGAGGCTTCAATACCATTTTTTCTCTCGACTTCTTGCGCAACCATCACCAATTTGCCGGAGCGTAACTTGGCTAGCGCAGGTCGTGAGTAAGGATGGCGTTGCATGACCGAAGACGACTTGGGGTATCTGGGACACAGCAAGGTTGCCCAGGTAATTCGCCAGCATAACTGGGCTGAATCTAGTCTTGGGTCGCCCGCCGTGTGGAGCTCGGAGTTGAAAGCGGCCGTGGCCCTCTGCCTGCGTAGTGAGGCCATCGCTGCCGTGTACTGGGGGCCAGCGCACCGCATTATTTATAATGATCAGACAATCGGAATCCTTGGCGATCGCCACCCCTCGGCATTGGGGGCTCCGGCTTCGGAAATCTGGACGCAGACCTGGGCCAACCTCGGTCCGATGATGGAGCGGGTTTTTCGTGATGGCCGCGAAATCCACGGCTCGAACACCCGATTTGCCCTCGATAGCTTGGGGCATCCTCACGAGGCCTACTACAACTACTCCTTCACCCCCATAGTAGACGCGGCAGGCGACGTAGCCGGTATCTATGGGATCGGCAGAGAGACGACGCCGCTGGTCATGGCGGAGCGCTTCGAGTTGCTAAATAGGACCGGGGTGGTTATTGCCGCCGAGACCGACCTGGAGAAGGTTGTTCAGGCTGTGACTGACGCAGGCGTGAAGCTGAGCGGGGCTCAATTCGGCGCCTTTTTTTACAACGTGACCAACGTTCAGGGAGAAAGCTATATGCTGTATTCCCTGTCCGGGGTCCCACGCGAGGCGTTCAGCCCTTTCCCTATGCCGCGGGCCACGGCTATCTTCAAGCCCACATTCGACGGGGACGGCATCGTCCGCTCCGAGGATATCCTTGCCGATTCGCGTTACGGCCGAAGTGGCCCTTATCACGGTATGCCCCCGGGTCATCTGCCGGTGCGCAGCTATCTGGCCGTGCCGGTCAAGTCGCGCAGCGGCGAAGTGCTGGGGGGGCTTTTTTTCGGTCACGCCGAGCCGGCACAGTTCACCGCTGAACACGAACGCCTGCTGAGCGGTATCGCGGCGCAGGCCGCTGTTGCGATCGACAATGCGCGACTGTTTCAGGCGCTGCAGCGGGAGAACAAGGCCCGCGCGGACGCCGAGCTGCGACTAACACAGCTCAACCAGGGCCTCGAGAGCCAGGTAGCAGCGGAGACTGCGTCTCGCAAACTGACCGAGGCCGCTTTAGCGCAAGCCCAGAAGATGGAATCGATTGGTCAACTGACTGGCGGCATCGCGCACGACTTCAACAACCTATTGCAGGTAGTGGGCGGCAATCTGCAGCTGCTTGCAAAGGATGTCGCCGGAAACTCCCGCGGCGAGCAGAGGATCGCCAACGCCATGGCGGGGGTCAGTCGGGGTGCTAAACTCGCCAGTCAACTGCTGGCATTCGGTCGCCGTCAGGCCCTTGAGCCAAAAGCGGTCAATGTCGGTCGCCTTATCAGCGGCATGGACGAGATGCTGCGCCGGACCTTGGGCGAGACGATCGAGGTTGAAACCATTACTGCTGGCGGCCTCTGGAACTGCTTCGTCGATCCCTCGCAAATCGAGAACGCCATTTTGAACTTGGCTATCAATGCCAGAGACGCAATGTCGGCGGGGGGCAAGCTCACCATCGAGGCTGGCAACGCCTATATCGACGACAATTACTCCCGCACCCATGCCGAAGCCACGCCAGGCCAATACGTGGTCATTGCGGTGAGCGATACTGGAACGGGTATGCCCCCCGAGGTGATGGAAAAAGCCTTCGAACCGTTCTTCTCCACCAAGGAGGAGGGCAAGGGGAGTGGGCTGGGACTGTCCATGGTCTACGGTCTAGTGCGGCAGTCGGGCGGCCATGTCCGGCTCTACAGCGAAGAGGGGCAGGGTACCACCGTTCGACTCTATCTACCGCGAGCCATGAAGGACGAGGATCGCGTCGTCGAACGTCCAGCAGGACCAGTGGTTGGAGGCACGGAGACCATCCTCGTCGCCGAGGACGATGAGGGTGTCCGAGAGACGGCAATCGAAATGCTGACTGAGTTGGGCTATCATGTGCTTCGTTCCAAGGATCCTGCATCGGCGCTGACAGTTATCGAAAGCGGTGTGCCGATAGATCTGCTCTTCACCGATGTGGTCATGCCGGGAACCATCAAGGCGCCTGAACTGGCACGTCTGGCCAAGCAGAGACTGCCCGGGCTCCGAGTTCTATTCACCTCTGGCTACACCGAGAACTCGATCGTCCATGGTGGTAAACTTGACCCCGGCGTGGACCTGCTTCCAAAACCCTACACCCGGGAAGCCCTCGCCTATAAGATTCGACACGTGCTGGATCAGCAGCGGGGCGAAGTCCAGCATGCCCAAAACGGGACGCGCCCAGAGATCGTGCCCATGGACGAGGCGGCCATCAAGCCACCGTTGCGCGTCCTCCTCGTCGAAGATGAAGTGCTCATCCGAATTGGGTCAGTCGACATGCTCACCTCCATCGGGCACCTCGCTCTCGAAGCAGGGGACGCGAACGAAGCGCTTCACCTGCTCGGCGAAGGGGACGTGGACGTTCTCGTCACCGATCTCTCCTTACCACATATGGACGGCCTGGAACTCGCCGCAGCTGCTCGGGAAAAGTGGCCCCGGCTTGGAGTTGTCTACGCGACCGGCAGGGCGCGAGGCATCGATGATGTTACCACGCCAGGCAGCGTTTGGCTCACCAAGCCATACGACGCAACCGGCTTGGACAAGGCCGTGAGGGCCGCCATCTCGTGGAGGGAAGGCTCGACGAAATAGGCTGAAGAAGCTCGTCGTGGACAAGGTCGTCGGTTGGGATCGGGTCAACGTTGCCAGATTTCGGGCAACGGCCCCTCTTTGCCATAAACCGGATCTCTGGTTGGCAAATCGACCGCACGCAGCCTGAGCGCGCAGTTGGGACACATTCGGTGATCGGTATATTCGTCGTACTCTTCCTGTCCCTTTGGATAGGCGCCGACCACCCAGAAATCCCAACTGTCCCTGACACGTCGATGGCCCGTCCCTGCTGGCAGGACGAGCACATCACCCCTGACGACCTCAAGCTCACGCCCGCCTTCGCCTCCGAGTATAAGAGTGGCCGAGCCTTTGGCAACGCCGAGCACTTCGTGGGCGTTGGAATGAAAATGGTGGTAGCCATATACCCCCAAGGCCCACACACCGCCCCAATGGTTCTGCTTGAAGAGATGCCGAAAAAAGCTCTCCAGGTCGTCGCCCTGGGCAACCGCCCCATACAGGAGAACCGGCAGATGGCTGTTTGGCATTCTACCGTTTGGAGCGAGGGTGAAACTTTGGCATTCCACATGCCTGGGTTCGACGTGGCTGAACATGGGATGGATCCTTTGACTGCGACGCCCAGTCAGGTTCTCTCGCTAAATGGGGCACAATGCCGAAAAGGCCGGGAGCTAGCCCGGCCTTTAAAGCGCTTCACATTGATTATGCCGCCCTGCGATTTGCGTCCGCCTCACCGAGCTGTGACAGTTTCTCGTCAGTTGCCACTTCCTCGCTGAGCGTGGCATCGAGCAGTTTTACCGCCTCATCCAGTCCGAGTTGGGCGGCCCAGCTTTTGAGCGTGCCATAGCGTGCAATCTCATAGTGTTCGACCGCCTGGGCGGCGGCCACAAGACCGGCATCGAGGGCTGCCGTGTCCTTGTACTCGTCCATGATCGACTTGCCCTCTTCCAGAATTCCGAGAATGGCATCGCATGTCTTGCCGCGGGGGGCCTTACCGATCAGGTCAAACACCTGGTTCAGGCGCTGCAAGTGGCCTTCTGTCTCTTCGAGGTGCTGCTGGAAACCGGCAGCAAGCTCTGCCGACTGCGCGGCCTTGGCCATTTTCGGCAATGCTTTAACGATCTGCTTCTCCGCGAAGTAGATGTCCTTGAGGGTATCAAGGAAGAGGTCGTCGAGTGTCTTCTCTGTCGTTGCCATATCAAACTCCAATATTGGTGGGCGCACTGGCCGAGCCAACGGTTAGTGGCATTCAGTGGTTCCGTTTCTTCAGCTCCTTGCGGAGGCGCAGAACAAACGTGCGACTGGGCGCCAATCCGCTGTGACCGAAACCGACATCTTAACTGCAGCTGCAAGCGCTCTACGAAACCTGCGATCGATCGTGGTCTGGATTCACTGCCTCTGGCCGAAGGCGCCACGACCTACCTATGGGCCAAGTAGACCAGGCCACGTAGGTTCGGTGGGCAGGTACCTTCGGGCCCAGCTGTATCAGCATCCCCATGATGGCCCTGCCAAGGGGCAGCCGTCGATCACTTCGGCGTCTGACTGACACACCGGTTAACTTTTGTAGGGCTGAATGGGTCTGAATTGGAAGGCTTACTCCATGTCCTCTCTCGACCAATTTCTTGCTGCTTCGCCTGACGCTATGATCGTTGCTGACGCAGGCGGGTATATATTGCAGTGGAACGCGGCCGCTGAGCGCATGTTTGGCCTCCCATTGGTCGACGCAATAGGTACCTCGCTCGACGTCATAGTTCCCGAACAGATGCGGGGCGCTCACACGGACGGGATGCGTCGCTTGGGGGCAGGGGGTCAGCCACGAGTGGTTGGCAGCGTGGTCGAAGTGACGGCACAGCACGTCGATGACAGGCAATTCCCAGTCGAGATGTCCTTGTCGATGTGGAGTGAGAATGGAATTGCTCGATTTGGGGCAATAATCCGGGACGTATCGATGCGCAGAGCCAACGATGAACGCCTGCAACACCTTGCACACTACGATCAGCTCACATTGCTACCAAACCGCACCTCATTCCTGGAAAAGATTGATGGTGCCCTGGCGCAGGGGGCACCCTCTACTGTTATGCTCGTGGATCTGGATCGGTTTAAAGAGGTCAACGACCAATTGGGCCATGCGGCCGGCGACGCGGTACTCATCGAAACGGCGCTGCGGATCCGACGATGCATCCCGGTGGACAAAGCCACGGTGGCGCGATTGGGCGGCGACGAATTCGCCGTCCTGGTTGCAGGCTCAGCAGACCCTTTTCAGGCAGACGCCGTCGCAACTCTGATCCGGAACGAGTTGAGCCGACCTTTTAATCTGGAAGGCAGCCAAATGTGGGTTGGTTGCAGCCTGGGTATAGCGATGTCGCCCAGCCATGGAGACGACGCCGCCACACTCATCGGTAGCGCAGACTTGGCTTTATACAAGGCAAAGGGTGACGGCGGAAACCGTCAGTGTCTGTTTGTAACGACCCTCAAGGCAGCAGCCAGCGCGCGGCGTCATCTCGAAACGGAGCTCCGAACGGCATGGGACGCTAAGCAATTTGAAGTGCTCTACCAGCCGCAGGTCCGGCTAGCGGACCGTCAGATTGTCGGTGCAGAGGCTTTGTTGAGGTGGAAACATCCCGAGCGTGGTCTGTTGCAGCCCAGCGCATTCATAGCCACCCTCG
This sequence comes from Kaiparowitsia implicata GSE-PSE-MK54-09C, assembly GCA_019359435.1. Taxonomy (GTDB): domain Bacteria; phylum Cyanobacteriota; class Cyanobacteriia; order Elainellales; family Elainellaceae; genus Kaiparowitsia; species Kaiparowitsia implicata. The sequence goes on along the minus strand of JAHHHI010000104.1, from coordinate 26,548 downwards.
AGAACAGCAGCCTCGCCGCGCCAGTAGGCGAATGGGTTCTCGAAACCGCATGTCGGCAGGGCGCCATCTGGAACTCAACGGTGGGTGGATTTCGTATGGGCGTCAACTTATTCGGTACCCAGCTGAGGTCCGATCCCCTACCAGAGGTCGTTCGATCTGCACTGCGCCAATCGGACTTTCCTGCTTCCCAGCTCGAGCTCGAGATCACCGAGAACATTATGTTGGGTGACGATGGAGGGGGCAGCGACCAACTCCGGGCACTCCATGACATGGGGGTGGGCCTCGCCTTTGATGATTATGGGACCGGTTACGCGTCATTGGCATTTCTGAAACAATTCCCGATCACACGACTGAAGATCGACCGTGGTTTCGTTAGCAACCTTCGGGCCCGCGGAGCGGACGCGGCCATCGTTCAGGCCGTAATAATGCTCGCCCGCCGTTTTGGCATTTCCGTGATCGCGGAGGGTGTCGAAACTGAAGACCAGGAAGAGCTTCTCAAAAAGTGGCGATGCCCAGAGGCCCAGGGATATCTCTACGGCCATCCTGTAGCCGCAAGTGCCTTTGACTACCTGCTTAGCCCTGCGAAACCCGCTCCTCCGAGCGCTGCGAAACCCAGCGCGGGGATTACGCGCCGACGAGGTGTAAACTAACGATTGAGCAAAATCGGCAACCGCAGTCGCCACGAATAAAAACGGCGCGTGAAAGTTTACCAGACGACCAGGAAGAGGCGACCAAGCCAATGGCCGTGGGGCTGCTTCTGAGCGAGGTGAGGTCCGGCGCCCGGCATTGCGGATGTCCAACGGCAATCCCGTGCCCAACCAAGCCAGTACTTTCGCAAAATTCCCGCTTCGCGGCTGCAGGGCGCCGAGGTCTCTTCAAGAATGGCGCGGACAGTCGACGCAGTCGCAACGCAGGCTTGCGTCCGGGAATTCGTTTCGCCTTTGCCGCCGCTAGGAATGCGCTTTTTGGTTGCGTGCCCAACGAAGTGTCCTGCCCATGCTTCGGCTTTTTGCCCACCGGTTGACGTTGGGCGAATGCCAGAATTAACTGGCCCATCTAAGTGGACACTGGAAACCTGAGTTGTGAAGCAGACTCTCAACCTGACCGCTCGGGAAACCGGGTTGGCCAAGCGCCTTATCGAACGCGGCTACACCCAACCTGGTCTAGTCAGGTCAGTTCCCGCGATGCGGGTCCGCGACCTGGCCCGCGCCTTTGACGACGCGGGAGGCACGCTCCAGTTGACGGTCAGTGAGGCCGAGGCCTTCGCCAGCTTGATGGCGGCCTCGATGGAAAAAAACTCCCGCGATTTCAGCCCCGCCGAAGTCGATGCGATTGAGCAGCTCTTCGTGAGGGTCGAGGTGGCGCTCAAAGTGAAGCTGCGAGCGTAGAACGCCACGCTCCCGTCTACCTTCTTGACTGGCCGAACTCTGCCGTCCCGTTTTTACACGTATGCAGCTTCGATAGACCCACTGCCACGGTGCAGAACGACGCAATCGTGGCGCTGGGACGCCCCCCGGATGGCAAGGAGAAAACGGTCTGGGACGGAAGTGGGGAGCGACACAAGAAGTTCAGCTCCGCCATCCCACAGACTGCGTACCGTGCAGTCTAGCGTGGATTGGGAGTTGTTAATTATAATCTGCGCGCCTTTGAGTACGCGACGCCTGTTTACCCGCCTTTTCTCATCGGGCGTCCAGACTATCGACCGATTACGTCCGGTCCTCTTTGCGTCATAAAGAGCTTGGTCCGCCTTATGCAATAGCGCCTCCAGGTCGTCACCTGGCTGAGCTTCGGCTATTCCAAATGAAGCAGTCGCTTTAATAGGAGGAAGGCTTCCGGGAAAGCGAAGTGCCCCGATAAGAGTTCGAAGCTTCTCTGCTACTTCAATGGCCATGCTCGCTTGAGTGTGCGGCAAAAGGATCGCAAACTCTTCTCCGCCAATGCGCGCAAGTAAGTCACTCTGGCGGAGGCCACTTTGACAGGATCTGACCACACCGGTAAGCACCTTGTCGCCCGCTGCGTGCCCGTATGTGTCACTGATCAGCTTGAAGTGATCCAGATCGAAAGCAATGCAACTCACGGGCGCCTTGTGTCGCGCCGCTAGTGACAGGTGCTTGGCTGCTTCCTCCTTGAACGCGCGGAGGCTCATAGCTCCCGTAAGGACATCAGTCGCGGCCTGTTTCCGGAGCTCGACAGTATGCATCACGGTGGCTGCAAGAAGCTCCAGAATGGCGGCGTCTCGTGCACCGAACTCGCGTGCCGTCCCGTCAATGGCGCATATAGTTCCCACCACCAAACCATCGGCGGTTTTGAGCGGGCTTCCCGCATAAAAACGGATTTGTGGACCTCCCACCACATGTGGGTTGGATGCAAATCTGGCATCCTGGGTCGCATCTGGAACAAAAACCGGGACGCCGGCCATCAATGTGTGTTTGCAGAATGTATCCTGCAGGTCGGCCTCACGCGTACTCAACCCCACCACTGATTTGTACCACTGCCGATGAGCATCGATGAAAGAGACTATTCCGATCTCGACCTCAAAGATGAGGGTGATTAGCTGCGAAATCCGATCGAATTCTTCTTCGGGGGGAGTGTCTAGTATGTCGAGCCGTGCCAGGGCTGCTAAACGCAACTCGTCGGCGCTGACATCGTAGAGTGTGGGCGTCGCTAGCATCGGTTCCTCCCACGGGACTACACATCCCATTGATAGCTGAAGGCCCTTGCATGCCGGTAAATTATGCAGCCAAAGGTCTGTCTTTTCAGCAAGGGCATACGAAGTGAGGGTGTTCTCAACTCAACGCAACACCGGTAGCGCAGGGGCCATACGCTCGTAGTCGCGCACCCAGAACGTCAAACGTTCCCCTGCTTGGTGCACGCCTTGTAGGTTACTGACAATCCGGTTCTCAGCATTTGATCCCGGGAAGCGGCTGCGCACCGCCGATTGCAACCGGCACTCAGGTGAATCGGATGCGCAAGAAATCCTTTTGCACACACCTTCGGTGGGAGCCCCCGTCACGGATGGTCATCAAACCTGGCAGAGGGACTGAACCTTTGTCGCCGTGGGTGCATTGGACGCAGGAGATCTTAAGCGCTCCACCAATGGGTTCCGTTTTGCCCTCACTCATACCCTGTCAAATTTGGCTCAGTCTCTTGGGAGGTAAATTGTGCGCATTTCGATTTGGACAGTGGTCGGCCTAGTACTCGGTTTGGCCATTTGGTGGTTCTATGCTCAAGGGCACGATGCCGCTGGATTTTCCCTTGGATGAAGCTCAATGGCCGAACGTCACACCGCGAAGCTAACGACTAGCATCAGTCGCGCCTTCGGTGGTGCGCTGATCTTTTCAATGCCTGTCCTCATGACTATGGAAATGTGGGATCTTGGCTTTGTTATAGAGCGACCGCGGCTCCTGCTCCTGTTGGCCGCTAGCTTTCCCCTTATGATGTTTCTTTCTCACTATTCTGGGTTTGAAGGCACTTGGGGATGGCAGGAGGATCTGCGCGATGTCTTGATCGCCTACGGCGTCGCAACATTAATGGCAGGTTCGGCCCTCCTTTCGCTGGGTGTGCTGCAATTCGACATGAGCGCGGAAGATTTCGCTGGTAAGATCGCTATTCAGATCATTCCGGGAGCATTGGGGGCCCTTCTTGCTCGAAGTCAGTTCGGAGACGAGTCGAAAGACGCAGAAGGCGATGACACGCTCTTGAGCGAACTTGGGGTTATGGCGGCTGGAGCACTATTCCTTTCTTTGAATGTCGCGCCAACCGAAGAGATGAGACTCATCGCCTATAAAATGACGGCCTTCCATACGGCAGCACTTGTCCCGATCACCCTGCTGGTCATGCATGCGTTTGTTTATGCGAGTGGGTTCTCACAGAAAAATTCGCGTAATAAGTTGACCAGTCGCAGCGCGTTTTTGAAATTTACCGTGCCTGGCTACGCGCTTTCACTGATCGTGGCATCCTACCTACTGTGGACATTCAGCCACTTCGATGGTCTCTCAATAGAACAAGCCATGCGAGTAAGTATTGTATTAGGGTTGCCAGCGTCGATTGGCGCAGCAGCTGCACGCATCATCCTGTAGGTGTCCACATGAACCGTTCGGTCAAAATAAATAGAAAGGCGGACCGGCGTACAGAATTACTTGAATGGGCAATAGCGGTCATCAGCGGCGTTTCTGTAGCAGCACTGTTTGGGTACCTGCTGCTCAGTGCAATTATGTCCTCAGATAAGCCGACGTTCTTCGACACCCACGTGGCAACAATTCGGCAGTCTGATGGTTTTAACTACGTCACCGTATCCGTGACAAACATGGGATCCCACGCCGCAGCCGATATCACCGTAACCGGCAGTGTCGAGCGTGACGGGAAGGAAGAGAGAGCTTCTGCCAACCTTGACTACGCCCCGGCGGAATCCAGGTCGGAAGTGACGCTCGTCTTTTCTGGAGAGGTGGTTCAAGAGGCCCTCGACCTAAGGGTAGAAGGGTATAGAGACCCCTGAGCTTGCATTGTTGAAGATCGCGGTGGACGGCTTCAGGTTAAAGCTCATTCGCGGGAGATACTGTTCCAGGCCCCATAAAGCGTCGAGTGCAGAAGCTGGTATCGCTGGCCAGCGCGATAAACAACGAGGTGCTTTTCGGGCATGATATAGAGGATCTGCCCGTTCTGCCCAATGAAGTAGGTGAAAGGCCCCTGCAGATTCTCGCCGTCTCGGTCCAGCACGTTTTGCAGTGTGTGGTACCCGTAGTGATCGTCTAGGCGCATCGCCAAAGGCACATCGAGGCCGAGAAATTCTCGCCAGAGAGTGTGTGGAAGAAACGGCTTGGCCATTGTTCCGTTCGCGGCAAAGAAAACCCCGATGCGTAGCCAGTCACGCGCGGTCGCGTATATGCAGCAGTAGGCCGAAACGCTGCTTTCAACAGGCGGCTTACGCCAAATGGCGCCTTCGGCGCCAGCGGGCAGCCAGATTTTTTCTGAAAGCAGAGTTTCGAGCGGCTTGCCATACGCGCGCTCAAGCACTGCACCGAGAAGTGCGGTATTGATGTTCTGGTAGTTGAACGTATCGGGCGGTGTTGGTTCCAGCGTGAGGCCATGAACGACGGCGTCCAGCCCTTGAAAATGAAGACGAGCAAGGGGCCCGAAGGGGTTAGGTAGCGTGTCGCTGTCCTTATAACTGCCCGGCGCACCGAAGCTGGTGGTCCTGCTATCGAAATGAACTGCAGAGCGCATGGTAAGAATTTTCCGCAGCGTCATGTCACTCAGGCCTGGCGCTGTGGGCAGCAGCTCTCTGAGGCTCTGATCCAGGCTTTCGATTTTCCCCTCGGAGAGCGCCTTGAAGATCAGAGCACCCACGAGGCTTTTGGCGATCGAGAATGAGTTCAGGCGCGTTTCCGGATTTGTGCCCGTACCATAGCGTTCGAGCACGAGCTTGCCGTCGCGGGCGGCCAGGAGGGCAACGCCGCCGCTCTCGATAAAACGGGAATTCAGGTCGGGCTCGAGCTCCGCTATGGGGGAATTTTGGGGCCAGCTCGGCCGAGGAGCTCCTGGCACTACGGCGTAGTGACCCGCCCCTCGCCAGATCAAGGTCGGAGAACCTTCGAGAACTAGGGTCGTAAGATAGGGGGCAAAGGCGTGCAAGCCAAAGACGCCCGCGAGCATGAAGGCAATCGTGAAAACCAGTAATCTGCGCATGTGCCACCTGAGCGTGCTATTCATATGTAGCGCGAACTGCGTCGGGAATTGAGCATATGCCTTAGCTCGCCCCAGTTATCTTGGAGAAGAGCCGTCTTCTTGATGATGATGCGGAGAGCAAGTCGGTCCCGGGGCACGTAAGGATCGGGTGGGGCGCCTGTGGGCGCCCCTGGGCAGCTCATTTCTTTGCGGTCTCGCCTGCTTCCTTAAGGGAAGCAAACTTCAATGTTACGCCCTCGATGTTCTGATCAAGCCATTCGGCCATGTCGATCTCTTCATTGAGGTTAAGTTCGAGGTCGGCGACAGCATCGTCGTTGCCGCTGGCACCGGCCAGGGCGAGAAGAGACTTGTAAGCGGCAATTTCGAAGTTCTCGAAAGCGAAGTTGGCCATGGAGTTCTTAAGTATCTCATCCGCGGCTACGGCATGCCCGACGGCGGCGAAGGCGCCGGCGACTGAGAGAGCCAGGTCCTTTAGGGAGGACCTGTCTTCGTCAAGGCGTGCCAGAATGCGCTCCAGGCGCTGAATCTGCACCTCCGTCTCGGCCATGTGCTTTTTGAGCCGCGCCTGGACATCGGGATAATTCTCGATGCGGCTGGTTTGCGGCTTCATGATTGAAAGGGCCTGATTTTCCATTGCGTGAGCGTTCTTGAGGCCGGTAACGAATAGATCGTGGGTAGTGGTTGCCAAGGGAACCTCCTTTTAAGAGAAGCCCCAACGGCTGGCGCTTTGGCAAGTTGCCTAAGAATTCGCCCAACGGGTTAGGAACGCTTTTTGCACCATAGCCATTCAGTGCCCGGTGCTCGCGGGGAATGGGCGATGGGTGCACGGTCCGTCTTAGGCCAACCTCGACGAAGATGCCCACCATGCTGTCCGGCCATATTGGCCGCAGGGTCTGCCTGCAGGATCTGCCTGCAGGATCTGCCTGCAGGATCTGCCTGCAGGATCTGCCTGCAGGGTTTCCTCGAGGAAGGACAACTGGGACCCTGGACCGTGCTCTGGACGATACGCGTCTCGAGGATTTGTCCCAGTCCGCCATGCGGAGCTATAGCGGAGTACGCTTCATGACCCTAATCGGGTACCACGCCTCCCATGAACAGTTCGCGCCGAGCGAGCTGCGAGACCTCGTGATGCTGGCCGAGCAGTGCGGATTTCGCTGCGCAAAGTCGTCCGACCATTTCCACCCCTGGAGCGATCGTCAGGGCCATTCGGGTCATGCTTGGTCCTGGCTGGGCGCTGCTATGCAGACATCGTCGCTGCCTTTCGGCATTATTTCCGCCCCCGGTTACCGCTACCATCCTGCCGTGCTCGCTCAGGCCGCCGCAACTTGCGGCGAGATGTTTCCGGGACGGCTCTGGATTGCGCTTGGGAGCGGTGAAGCCATCAACGAGGCCATTACGGGCCAGGCCTGGCCAGAGAAGGCAGAGCGCAACGCTCGGTTGGCCGAATGTGTGGATGTCATAAGAGCTCTGTTCGCGGGGGAGACCGTGACGCATCGTGGTAGGGTCACGGTAATCGAGGCTAGGCTCTATTCCCGGCCAACGGTTCCGGTGCCTCTCTTCGGGGCGGCAGTCTCCGCCAGCACTGCCGCGTTCGTCGGCGAGTGGGCCGATGGACTATTGACGACGTCGGGTGGTGATATCGCGACAACTCGGGAGGTGATTGCCGCGTTCAGGCAAGTTGCGGGGAATGACAAGCCGGTCTATCTGCAGCATGCTTTGAGTTGGGCGTCCACTGAGGCCGAAGCCCTTCATCAGGCTTTGGACCAGTGGGGCCCCGTCGCGGCAGGCGGCGAGGTGAACTGGGATTTGCGAAGACCAAGCGATTTTGACCGCGTCGCCCGAAGCGTAGGTGCGAATGAAATCAATGGGTGTCTGAAGGTTTCTGCGGACATTGGCCGGCATGTGGGATGGCTCGAGGACCTGGCGTTGCTGGGCGCAGACCACATCTACCTGCACTGTGTCGGTCGCAACCAGGCGGCGTTTATCGAAGCTTTTGGGGGGCGCCTGAGTTCTAGCGGCTTTGCGGGAACCCAAGGCAACCCGCACCGTTAGCACGATGAGGCGCTACGCGCGTCAACCGGACATGGTGGCATAGGGAACAGCGCGGTTTTTCCGGTTTCCCGCACTGGCCAACGAAGAGGCAGCCGAGCCCTTATCCCACCCGCGTTGCGCCTCTCCACTTCTGGCCAGGGGAGGCCACACATGCCGGTTCCAGACTTCATAGCACCCATGGAAGCGCGTTTGGCCTCGGTTTTGCCCGATGATGAGGGCTGGCAGTTCGAGCCTAAATGGGACGGCTTTCGGTGCCTTGCCATCAAGTCCGGCAAGTCGGTTGAGCTGTGGGGCAAGTCGGGCAAACCCCTGGGACGCTACTTTCCTGAGGTATTGGCCATGATCGAGGCGGTTCGGTACGATCATTTCGTCCTCGACGGCGAATTGATTGTACCCGTCGACGGTGTCGGGTCGTTTGACGCGCTGCAACAGCGCCTTCATCCGGCAGAGAGCCGTATCCATAAACTATCCTCAGCAACGCCCGCCATGCTTATTGTCTTTGACCTTCTGCAAGTGGAAAAGGTGCGCTGGGACGATCATCCTCTCCGCGAGCGGCGAGCGGCCCTCGAGACTTTCATGCCAGGCGTGCCCCCAGGAAATGGTCTGCGCCTATCGCCAGCAACGGTCGACCGAGCGGTCGCGGAGCGGTGGTTCGCCCGTCTCAGTCAAGAACTGGACGGCGTTATCGCCAAAAGGCTCGGTGATCCCTACGCCAGCGGCGAGCGGGCCATGCTCAAGATCAAGCGCATCCGCACAGTCGATTGCGTCGTAGGCGGCTTCCGGTATGGCACGGGCAGCAATCAGGTCGGCTCTTTGCTTCTCGGGCTTTATAATGCCGAAGGCAAGCTCGACCATGTCGGCTTTACATCAGCATTTTCCAAGGAGGAAAAGCCGGCGCTGACCAAGGAGCTCGAAAAGCTGACGGGCGGCCCTGGTTTCACCGGCAAGGCTCCAGGAGGACCGAGCCGATGGTCGACCGAGCGATCCAGCCAGTGGGAGCCTTTACGGTTGGAATTGGTTGCTGAGGTACGCTACGACCAGATCACCGGCGACCGCTTTCGCCATGGCACTGGTTTCGTCCGGTGGCGCCCGGACAAGGCGCCCGAGACCTGCACCTTCGACCAGCTCGCCCTCCCGGTCGATCCCGACACAATCATCAAGACCATCCTGGCCACTGCCTAGGCGACGCCCAGCGATGCGGGCCGGCCGAGCAGATCTCGGTCTCGCGTTGACTGGTCTGGAGGTAATCTTCGATGATGGCCCGGGCGTTGAAACTAGGCTGCAAGATCATTTCGGACTCCGTCCGATATCGCTCGGATTGCTGACGAGCTCGAGACCGGCCTCTGTCAATTCAGGGCCGCCTTCTTTTTGCTCGATGAGCGCTAGGGAAAGCAGTTTTGCGAAAACCATCGGGTCAACGTTGACCGGCTGCGTCGGGCAGTGAAAGCGAGCGAGAGCCCTCAGTTCTTCGGGGCTGAGATCGTTGGTCATCATGGCACCTGGTCAGATGGCGTCGTCGATGTTCCCAACATTCTCAGTGAGCTCGCGTTCCTTGGCTGCCCGAACATTCTCTGCAGTGCCGGCATCGACATAAGGCCCAAGTTTGCCGGCCCCGCCGACCTTGGTCCATTTAACCCAGTAGCCCGCGGCATCGGACTCGATCTCGACGGTCACCGTGGGAGCGGTCATTTCGCCGCCGGGCGTGAGGTTGGAGTCATCGGTCATCTCTAGGCACTCCTGTCTGAAATGGCATAAACGCTGATAGGCGGGCTCGTTGGCAAGGCAAAGGACATAGGGGAACGACTAATACACCCCAGCCATTTCCTCGTGAAGGAGATGGCCATGACCCAAGTGCCAACTACAGACCAGATCAGGAATGCTATCGACAGCGGAGCAACCGGCGAGAAGGTGGCATTCCCTGATCCTGCTGCCGCTCCGCTCGGTACCGATGCAGAAGCGGGCGGCAACACGCCGACCCGCGCCGAGCGCGCTATGGAAGCGCAAGCTCGAATCGAGCAGCCGCCCCGGGTGCCGCCGAATGGCGTTGCCATTTACCTGGCCGCCATTGCGGCTGTTGGTGCGATGATAGTTCTTATGAGCGTGATTCATTGAGGCCCGCCAACATAATGTGTCCGAACCTGCAACAGCGTGCTCGGCGAGGCAGCGTTAAGTTGGACGCGGGTGAACCGGACCACCCCCCGAGGCGTTAAATCGCAACTGTATGTGAGGAGAGCCAAAAATGTCGAACACCAAGCAGGATCGGGCCAAGGTTGCCGGCGGCCAGGACCACGAAGTGAAGTATGAAGCCGGAAAGACCGGCGCCTCAAAGACGGAGGTCAAGGAAGCGGTCAAATCCGAAGGCAACAGCCGCAAGGCCGTTGAAAAGAAGCTGGCCTCGAAATGACGCGGGATGGGTTGGCGACCGGCGAGGGCACGTCCGGAAAGAACGATGTAGCTGATCCACACCCCTCTTCGGAGGAGGATTATGACAAGATTCCGAGACCCGGGGGAACCAAGACACCCAATGGACCGGATATCGGCCAAAATTCCTATGCCCATGATGGAAAGGCACCGCCGCGTCCAAGGAACAAGGGAGCGGGGCCAAAGTGACCCCGACGTGCGCCGCGGCCAGTGCCCTTGATTGCGGACCGCCGATCAGAGGATCGCAGTCGCTACAGGAGGGTGATACCGCGGTTCAGAATTTGTAGTGATCGTCTCACGTCAGGCGTCATTGTTCCGTTGCATGTGGCGGCACCTCGTTGATCAGTTTTGTAATCGCTGCGGTGAGCTGAGCCGTTGCGAAGGGCTTCTGGAGCATAATGCTGTTCGGCACGCCGTTTGCTGTCCACTCAGCGGCACTGTCCCCGCTCATATAGACTACAGGCATCGTCGGGACGAGTTCTCTCGCACGCTTAGAAATGGCCCACCCGTTTACAGCGGGCAGTCGAATGTCCGTTATTAAGCCGGAAAAGCGACTTGCGTCCCGTTCGAGCTCGGCAAGCCCCTCCTGGCCATCCAAAGCCACAAGAACGTCAAACCCTGCATCGACCAATTCCTGTTCAAGCGGCACTGCCAACAATGCCTCATCCTCGACCAGCAAGAGCATCGGCTTGTCCACCGTCGTCATGATTTCCTCTCCGCCGCAGAGGGCGGCGGGGCTTATACGCGACGCCGCCCCGGAAAGTTCAAATTAATTTTGAACCAGCAGTGGTTTCGGGGAACCGATTTGGCGCCGGTAACTTATTGCAGCAAGCAGCGCCCAACTTTCAAGCGGCGCGCATTGGAAGCCGCAGGCGGTGTGCCCCCACCGTTGGCGGCTTTCTCCTTTTCGCGCCCGACCGCCGGGAAGGCTTCCAATTGTGATTGGCGTGCCTGCCAATGAAACGGCTAGCCTCACGATGACGGTTGGACGGATTCGCCGGGCGGGGGCGCAAATGGATGAGGGCGAATGCAAAAGACGAACGGTCAAAAAGGAAGTATCGGCTGCATTGCGCTGACCACCTGCCTCCTCTTGATTTCATTGCCCGCTAAAGCTCAGGGCCTCCTAGCAGACGATAGCTATGAAAATCTGTTCGTCATGGCAGGACCATTCAGCACCGAGCAGTTCGGAGGAACCCTAGAGTTCTGGGACAACCAGTACGAGAGCAACGCCTTCCTCGGCGCGGGCTACCAACGTATGCTCTATGCCCACCAGGGCGGTGCAAAATTTGGCGTCGAAGCGGGTTTCGGCCTGCGTTTGGGCGTTCGAAGCTCCGCGGAGGTTTGGGCAGGCGGTGTTGCAAGGTTCGATATGTTCAGGTTGGGCGACTTCAGCATCACCCCCGCCCTGACTGCCGGCTTCTCAGTTGTGACCGACACTATTGGTTCCGAAACCGAGCGAGCCGATGCCCTTGGTATCAAGGCGCCATTTCTCTACTACCTCGGGCCTGAGATAGCAGTCGGGCATCGGGCAATACCAAACATAGAGGTGCTCGCGCGCATTCATCACCGATCTGGCGGGTTTGGCACAATCGCGCCCCTTGATGGGTCAAACGCCGCGGTTGTCGGCGTGCGGCACAAGTATTGAAGGCTCTTTAGGCCACGTTTCTTGGAAGACGGACATGCGATTTGGAGAACGCGTTTTCTATACCAGCGAAAATGGCGACCGGTGGATGCTCGTGACCGACGATGACATCGTATCCGTGAGACATATTCCCAACGCGGCATCCGGTGGTACGGGTCGTACGATTGAGCTTGGAGCCTTCTTGACCCAAGAACGCCACTCGGCCCAAAACCAGGCACTGCGAGCGCTTATCTCATCCCTCACGCGCTCGCAAACCGATGGCAGCTGAGGTAACACCCCAATGTGCGGGCGTTTTACCAACGAGTTCACCTGGGCGGAGCTGCATGCGCTTTACAGCCTCAGCGACAAACTTTACCCGATGTTGTCAGCGTCGAATATGCAGCCCCGTTTCAACATTGCCCCCACCCAGGATGTTGACTTCGTCGCATTGAACAATGGCGACAACCTCGAGCTGCTGAGGGGCCGCTGGTGGCTGGTGCCGTTCTGGGCCAGGGAATTGCCCAGGTCCACGCTGTTTAATGCCCGCATTGAGACCGCCGACAGCGCACCCGCTTTTCGGGATGCCTGGAAGTCTCGGCGCTGCCTGATCCCGGCCGATGGCTACTTCGAATGGACCGTCTCGGACGACGACGGGAAGAAGGACCCATGGCTGCTGCAGATGCCAGATGGCGAGGGCTTCAGCTTTGCCGGCCTCTGGGCTCACAACGATTATCTGGGCGTGACCAGCTGCACCATCATCACGGCGCCGGCAGTGCCCGAGATCGCTCACATCCACACGCGGATGCCGGTAGTCTTGCCGACTGAGACCTATGGCGACTGGCTCGATACTGATCTCAAGGGCGCTGACGCGAAGGCTTTGTTGCTGGACAGCCAGATCGATTCCCAGTTGACCTTCCATCGTGTCGCCCGCGACGTGAACAACTCGCGCTATGAAGGCACCGACACCAAGAAGCCGCTCATCAACTCCCTTTAGGATGATGGCGCCGATCTGCATACCCCGGATACAGTTTGATGAGTTTAATTAAGTGGTTGGTAGTCTAAGGGACAGGTGAACTGGACCAATGGCGGACGCCGAAACATTTACTTAACCTACTAGGGGTCACCCTTGCGTCCAATAAAAGGGAGGCGGGTCGTCCGTTGTAGAATGACTATTTTTAACCGACTTTCCGTCCTCACTTTGACAGGCCTGGCGCTGGCGGCCGCGCAGCCGGCCCTCGCTGACGACTGGATCGCCGAAAGGCTTCGTGGGTCGGTCCTTACACTCCAAGATGGCCAATGGGTGCCGCTTCAGCGTGGAGATGTCATCCCGGATGATCGCTACATAAAGACGCTGGGTAATGGACGGGTCCAGTTCACAAGAGGCGCCGAAACGATCGACCTGGCCGGGCACACCATGGTTCAGATCCTTGACAGGGACGGCGAGCAATTCACCAACGTTCATCAGCACTACGGCCAGGTCGCCGTGGAGGCAGAGAAGCGAGACGTGAACCACTTCGCAGTCGTGACACCCCACATGGCTTCCATCGTGAAGGGGACGCAGTTCCTCGTTCGCAGCGGGAGCACAGGAGCAAGCGTCTCCGTTAACAGGGGGCAGGTGAATGTCGCGGACCCCAAGTCCGGGACTAGCGTTGACATCACACCTGGCCAGAGCGCCAGCGTTGATCCCACCGGTGCTTTTACCGTCTCAGCCACGGGTGATGCAGAGCTTCCGGTCATCCACAACTCCGCCGGCGAAGCAATTGAAGCGCAGCAAAGCGGTCGGCCTGAGGGTGTCAGCGCCTCCAACCACGGCGAAGACAACCGCGGCAACGGCAATGCGGGCAGTTCCAGTACCGCCAGCGCCAATGGCAAAGGCGAAACCGGCAGAGGCAACAGCGGACACGCCGGAAATGCAAAGGGCGGGGACAACGACAGTCATAGCGGTGCCAACGCCAGCAACAGCGACCGAGGCAATAGCGGCAACAGCAACGATCGAGGGAATAGCGGAAACGGCAACGCCGGCGGCAACGGCAACGGCAACGCCGGCGGCAACGGTAACGGCAACGCCGGCGGCAACAGCAATGGCAACGCCGGCGGCAATGGGAATGGTGGCGGCTAAAAGAGGGACTAAGGCCAGCGGCCTCTCTTTCGATCCGCCCATGGATTTGGCGGGCCGATGAAGTGCGCCCCTCGCCGCCCCGCCAATCTTGCGGCTTTTAGCGCCGCGAGGCTCGCTGCGTTCAGCTCAGCAGGGCTCTTGATGCCGAGGCGCTTGCACTCGGCGTCTCTCTCATGTTGGCGTCGAGTGGCTTCCTCAATGGACAGGGCCGGTCCGTGATCATAGCCGTAGCCACCACCCATACCTGATGTGCCCTCTGGCGGCTGCACTATGATGTTGGCGCCCCGGCCGCCGCAGTTTTCACATACGAGGCGGCCAAACTCGGACCGATCATGGGTGAAGTCCGCGTCCGGTCCGAAATACTGGATCAGCTGATCCCAGGAGGGCTCCCAGCTGTGGTTGCACCTTGCCAAGCCCGAGCGGCAATAGAAGACGATACGATCGCCTCTGTCTTTCAATTCCCTCAGCGTCGCCATCGATTCCACCCTCTGGCGGATATCGCTAGCACCGTGAACGAAAAGAGCACAAATCACATCCGGCCGCAGAAGCTGCGCCTTTCACAACAGTCCTTAGCGCTGCCGTTTCGGCACGGTAACCCTATTTCGCCACGGATTTGCTCGGCGTTGGCCAGGAACCAATCGTCCGGGAATCTATTTTTGTTGTAAGCACTCAGCTGCAACGGTGATTGAAGCGATGCTTAGGCGACATAGAGTTGTTGATCTAACCTCTGATCCCAGCCGGCCTGACGTGTTGGTAGATGCCAAGAGTCCAGAAGACGCGGCCCAACAAGTTCTTGGCCTAAAACTTGCGCGAAGTGGTCCCCGCAGAAACCTTGCAGCGCGTGTCTATTGGCAGCGTGACGGCTCCCCCACTTGCATGGTGCGTTTATACACACTGGACCCCTAAAAGGGCGGTCCCGTGAGGACTTGCAAGCACTTGCCCCACATGCGCCAATGGGCAGGGGATTTCCCGGAGGCTCAGATGCAGGTGAATATATTCATTTCGAGGCCGGTCGACACAGAGGCGCCAAGACTCTTAGTGCTGCCTTACGGACCCACTGCCGCTGTGCCCCGGCATTTGCAGGGGGTCGTCTGGGACTATGTGGCAACAACCAGCACGGAAGACAAACTGATCGGCGCTGCGTCGATCGCAGTCGAGGAGGGCATTGCGCGAGACGGGTTTGCATTGGTCGCACCGACTGGCTAGCGTCCATCAAACGGCCCGCGCTTCTCAACCTTGCCACCGTCCGAGCGCAGCAGGAGGGTCGAAATGGCAAGACGCGCGGACGAGTCTGATACGCCGGGCATCCTTATCGCGCATCCTCCGGCCTTCCAGGAGGGATGTCTCATGTGTTTGGCACCTCAGCAATCCCCATACTGGCGTCGGCTTAAGACTTATCGGTAAGTTCGACACGCAATCTTGACCAACTGCTAGGGCTTGCTGCCGCTCTCACTTTTTCGATCGCAGGGTAAGGCATCGCTCTACCGTGCAACTGGCAAGAGGCCAGGCGCATTTGATTAGCGGAGGTGATCCATCATGAGCACTAGCCACTATGTCGTGTCGGAGCGGTCGGAGTCCGTATGGCAGTTTAGCCATAAGGGGGAAATAACCGGTCCCTACACCTCGCGCGAGGCAGCGGTGGAAGCGGCAATATCCCAAGCTAGGGCCTCTCTCGATGCCGACTCTGAAGTCTTGGTCCGCGACGCCAGCCTCAAGACGGTAACGGTCTGGCAGCAGAGAACGTCGCCAAAGGGTTGAAGCAGGGAGCACATATCTGCCTGACCCGGCATCGCTGTCCTGATCCGCTGACCTGGGCGCCCCTCTGGATGTCTCGCCAGGTCACCATTGGACTGACGCCCAAATGCGCAAGCACTGGGTCGATCCCTGTGGGTGCCCGGCACAACTCAACATGTCGGACTGGAAGCCCGACTGCAGATGGGAGCATTAACGGCTGGACGCCGACGGCACCATCGATATGGTGGGCGACGTTCTCGAGGTGTCTCCGCCGTCGGGAGGCGAGACGACTAAGCAACTGCCGCGTCAAGAGTTTTTCCTAGACGCGTCAGATTTCCGGACGCGAGTATTGCAGCCCCCAGCGCTGAGGTGGCTGCCGCGACCATCAGCGCCAACCTGTAGTCACCGCCCCCCGCCAGCACCCCGAATGCCCCAGCACCGAACAGGTTGGCCGCAATAGCGACTACGTCCATAAGCGATGTGGATAGCCCGACCCGCCCCCTAATGGCGTCCTGCACATAGGAAATGTTGACACTCATTAGCGCTGCCGTGCCCAGCCCGTTGAGCCCCAACAACCAGAAAAGACCGGAAACGCTGGTAAGTTGGCTCGCCAACCCGATGAACAGCGCCATTATCAGGCCCGCGCCGGCGAGGAGGGTCTCCTTTGTCAGCCGCGTAGTCAGCCAGGCTAAGACCAGCATCAGTGGCGCCTCGGTCGCCGCCGTTATCCCAGCATAGAGCCCCACATCGGTAATCGAGCCACCCAGATCAGCGACGATATAAAGCCCTATCGTCAGGGTCAGCAGTCGCATCGCCCCTGTCATTACCACAAGCCCGATCAGCCCTGCTAGAATCCCCGGACGCAGGGTAAATGCCGACAGCCACGACGCCCCCTCCGCCCGCACCGGTAGGGCCACCTGCACAGCCGTCGTCTTGTCACTGATCAAAAGAGCGAAAATGGCTGCCATCATGAGATAGCTCAGGGTCGAGGCGAGATAGACGTCGAATATGCTAAACCGCGCCGCTACCCAGCCGGCCAGCGGCGGCACGACGATCCAGGCCAGAGTAAAAACCGTGCGCAGCGCCGTCACCATGAAGTCGGCCCGCTCTGACAAATGCCTAGCGTAATACACACGCACATAGCCAAAGCTCTGCCCATAGGCGGCGCTGGCAATCGGCATGATAAGGGCCATCGCCACTGCGAAGCTCGCCTGCGTCGGCCACAGATAAATCAGCCCGTGCGCCAGGATGCCGGCCATGGCCGTCATCAGCACCAGCAGCCGCCTGTCTCGCAACTGGTCGGAAAGGTATCCCAGCCCAAGGGAAACAAAAGTCCCCAGGATGGCACCCGCACTCATGACAGAGGCGAAGAAGCCTGGCGACATGCCAAGCGTCTCGACGCCGACCAGCGAGGCATAGGGCATGGTGGCCGCATAGGTCACACCCGAGAAGAACATGTTCGTCCCGAGCAGCGCCGTCACCGGCATACGCGAATTGGGCATGGTCTCTTCCCCCAGGGCGGCTAGAGCTAACGCTTCGTCCCTAGGCTGTCCAATGAATGGAATCCATCCCAGCCATCACTGAAAGGGACAACCACGACGTACGCAGCCTCCGGCTTTTCACGCTCTGAGGTCAAACAACCGAGTTGGAGTCGCTTGCTAACCGGCAACGAGGAGGGGGACCTGCCTATCAGCGCGCTCCATTGCCGTTTTGTCCGGCTGTCGAGGTGGCGAACTGTCGGCGTGGTTTGCAACAGCGCGCAAATGCGCAACTCATTCTCTTCCCGCCGCTGGGTCTTCAGATGGGGTCTAATAGTGATTGGGCAAGGTGGGTCTCGATTTGCCTCGTCCTTAGATCGCAACTGTCGCCGCACGGCCATTTTTTCGAGGAATGCCGGTTTGCAACCGCGTTGCAAATTCGGAATTGACCTACACGAACAACAGGGCTGAGGGTACGCGATGAGCGACACCAATGATAAGGGAGATGGGGGGAGAACGTTTGACGAAGCTCCACTCGCATCGAGTGAGCTCGATCACATCCGTGGCGAAATCCGTGCCGAGATAGGTCTGCTCAACAGCCGTCTCAACGCCCTGATCTCATCTCAGTCTTTCCTGGTGATCGCATATGGCACTTCGCTAAGTGCCGGCTATGACGATTGGAATGGCTTGTTCACGATAATCGTGCCGCCGCTATTTGCACTTCTCGGTCTGGTGATGGTGCTAGAAGCCCGGCCGGGAATTGCGGCGGCGCATGAAGCGATCGGTCATTGGCGACAACGCGAGAGCCAGCTGATTGGCTCATGGCCACAGCTCCAACCGCTAACGCTCGCTATAGACGAGCAAAGCCGACGGCGCATGGAATTGCGTCAGCACGCAGGAGGACTGTTCTCCATTCGAGCCCCGCTAATCTTCGCATCAGCATGGGTTATCTTTCTGATTCTGCCCTGGGTGTTGCGAGCCTGGGGTTAGGGTGGAGTGGCGCAATACGAAGCTAGGCGCCTGTTGGATGTTCGGGAGCCCCGTGAACAAGTTGGGCCTTTGGTGGTTTGGCTACGGCAAGATAGCGTTCAAACTGCACCAGCACATCAGCGATCAACTGGTCGCGTCCCATTCCCATGACGTCACGAGGGCACCCCTCGGCGCTTTGATTCAGCACCCGCAATACCCCTGGAGAGACTCAGACGCCAGAGCTCCCTGCCCATCGCCCGAGTTCGTCCAAGTCGTCGCCCATATTTGCCCGGCACGGCCATGTTCCCAGAGTCCCCGAAGCAGGCGAGCTAAGTTACGCTAGCCTGGCAGCGTCGGGTGTTGCTCAGAATGTTTGCCCGAAGCCCATCGCCACGCCCATGCCTGAAGCACCTGCCACGTGGCCGGAATCCAGCCGGTATTGCAGTCCAAGCTGGAACTGGCCCGCCCCAACCGGCACCTGATAGCCGGCCCCGAGGTCGAGCTCGCGGCCGGTTGGCTCGAGATCTGCCGCGACCTGTCGCTGTTCGATGCTGCCGTCGCTAAAACGTCCGGTGGGAAGCCGCATGTCCATTGTCCCCGCTTCGATGCGCAGCGGTTGCGAAACCGAAAAGCTGAGCGTGTCCTGGCTGGCAAAGACGCTGCCCATTCTTGCCCCGATCTCGAAGGCGGAGAATTGAACGTCACTCATCGAGGTGACGAGCCCGGTACTGCGCCCCGTTGGTGCGGCGTTGCCATATTCGAACCTGCCGAACAGCCCTAAAGTCGACGTCACCTGCTGATCAAGGCCGAGATGCAAGGTGGCAAGGCTGCTGCCGTTACCCCAGTCGAAGGCCCGGTTGTCCGCCAACCCCAGAAGACTGCCCTGTTCGCCCAGATAGCTCACACCCAGGCTGACACGGCTTTGCTCGCCCACGGCCAGTTTCAACCCGGTTCCAGCAACAGTATTGGTTTTCGCGGCGGTGCCCTGACCGGCAAAGCCGATGGCGGTGATCTCGACCGGCCCCGCGCGCTGTACCGAGGTCGCCGCAATTGTGCCGCGCGCCAGGGAGAAAACTGAAGCGCCGCCGTGGGGTGCTGCATCCAGCGAGGTTTCGAATAGGCTTTTGGCCGAGTTCAGAACCGCCAGGGTTCCGCTTCCGGTCTTCCCGTCGCCAGGACCGGTCGCCAGGACCGAGCGGCGCGACGGCAGCGCACCCCATCTTGGCCGCTCCACTGACGCCAGCAGGCCGGGCAGTATGGACGTGGATTGGGCGGCAACCAGGGCCGACCCTTCCACCGCATAGCCCCGGTTGAGCGCGTCGAAGACAGCGATGTCCGAACCGGATAGCGCCATCTGCAACCCGTCGCCAAAGCTGTTCGGGGTCGCGACGACACTATCGGTCAGGCCGACACGCTCACTGGTAGCGACATGGTCGCCCGACAGTACGGAGACGTTCCCGATGGGACTCAGGGCGGCCCCAATGTCGAGGACGCCGTGCCCCCATTCGCCCGAATAGGCGTGGGTGACGCCGTTGCCGTAATCCACAGAGCCGCTTTCCGTCACGCCCAACCGTCCGAACCAGCTATTGTCGGCGCTTGCGAACAACCGCTTGGTCCATTCCTCGGGTGTAAGGTCTGGAAAGGCCTGGGCGAGAAGCGCCACCGTGCCGGCGATCTGTGGCGCGACATAGGACGTGCCGGTCCCGCCGGAATAGCCGGTATTGGAGGTCGCGCTGGCGGCGGTCGTGGTGCCGTCACCAGCTATGCAGAAACTTGCAGCCAACCCACAGGCGGCGGACAGGCGGATAGCCTTGGTGATGCTGCCCGATCCGTCGACTTCGAAATAGCCGTTGGCCGCGGCGACCCAGGCGCCCTGCAGGCGCCGGTCGAAATAGGGCAAGGCGGCCATGACGTCGCCCGAGGTCATGGCATTGTCATTCGACAGCGCCCAGATCACCACGCCGCCGGTCTGAAACCTGTCCAGCGCATCCAGATAGGTCTGCCAGTTGGCGGAGCCATAATTGCCGATGACCGCATTCAGCCCCTGCGCCACGCTCCGCCCCGGATTGGCCTGCAGATGGGCCTGGAAGTCGGCGGCGGAGGCGCTGAATCCCCAGGAATTGTTCTGAGCAACGGCGCCAAGCGAGGCCGCGTGCAGGGTCCCGGTTGTGACATTGGCTAGATCCAGCGCGGTGCCACCGTTGGGGTTGATGGCGGTCAGGTGCAGGTCTGCACCCGGGGCCACGCCATGCATGCCCTTTCCGTCCTGAATACCGGCGACCAGGGAGGCCACATGTGTCCCGTGGTCGGTACTGGGCAAGGCGCCTGACTGGTGGATGGTCTTGCCAGCAAATTCCTGGTGGGTTGTTCGGAAGCCACTGTCCACGATCGCCACGATCTGCCCGGCACCGGTCAGGCCCGATGACAGCGCAGTGTGAAGATTGTGCAAGGCAAATGCCTGCGACTGTGCGGTTGCCAGGGCGCCGGACGAGGCGCAGCCAACGTAAACGCAATTGGCGTCAGCGCCGCGGAATTCCGCGGATGTGAGGATTTGCTGGGCCCGCACCGTGTCGAACGACACGCCTCGGTTGGCCCAGCTGCTTGCTGGTGGAGCTGGGGGCACCGGCACGGTGGCAATGGCGGTGGAGTCCGAGCTTGGGCCGCCACTAGAGCAGCCGGCCAGCGCCAGCACAACGAACAGCGAGATAAGTCTGAGGGGGCGGTGAGAGTGCATGCTAAGGCCCTGGACCACGTTATGGCCCCCCGGCACGTGATAAGTCAGCCGTTAGCACAGCCGCAGCGGCACGATGATCACGATTTGAACTTCCAGTCCCTGCGAGCGATCACTTCTGGTTTATGGGCGGCGCGGCGATTGAGAACAGGCACGCCCACGCGTTTGCCACTTCACCCGGCGGCGGAGGAAACACATATCTGAAACCCCGGCCTGTCCCGTGTTCCAAGCTCCAGTCTTGTCCAACCGAGTACAGACCGCGGTCGCGCTTTTGGAGGGTCGGTGAGGCCACGAAAACGGCAAGCACTGCACGGTGTCGAAGGCCCGCCCTAAGGCCGATATTCGTTCCTTTCAACTTGCGACAGGCCGACCCATCGGCGGCTCGATGGGGCATGTCTGACCGGAAACCGGCTGCGCCTCGATCGTTCTCCCGCAACGGCCGTCCGCAATTTTCTTCCCCTGCCGGAACCCTACCCACTCGGGTAACCGAGCGGGACCCTGGGCCCCGTCATTCCTCGCGCAGCAAGAAAGCCGCTCTCGGCCGCCCCCCACGCTGTTCCGGCCCTTCGGGTGCGGTCCGATCGTCTCCAGTCTAACGACTGCCATCGAGGCCGCGAAGGGCGCGGCCCGAAAACAAGGAAAGGACTATCACGATGGCCACCATCGGCACCTTCACTACCACCGTCACCGGCTTCACCGGCACGATCAAGACCCTCAACCTCAACGTCAAGGCGCGCATCGAGCGGATCGAAAATCCCTCCGACAAGGGCCCGCACTTCCGCCTCTACTCGGGCGCAGTTGAACTGGGGGCCGGCTGGCAGAAGACAGCCAGGGAAACCGAGCGCGACTACCTCTCGATCAAGCTGGATGATCCCAGCTTCCCCGCGCCGATCTACGCGTCGCTGATCGAGGTAGATGGCCAGGAAGATCTCCAGCTCATCTGGTCGCGGTCCAGCCGCGATTGACCAGTCCCCGCAGCGGCTCCGTCCAACAGGCGGGGCCGTTTTGCCGGTCGAGCATTAAGCCGGGGTCGATAGCCGCGCGTCCTCTTGGCTCTCAAAAGACGAAGAAACAGCGCGACGGCCTCGATCTCATTGTCGAAGGAGTGCTGGACAATCCTGCCGTGTGTGCCGATCCGGCCCCAACGCCGGACAAGACAAATCTGCCCGAACAGCGTTTGCTCGATCGACAGGGCATAGAAGCGGGCCATATTCTGGTCCGCGTCTCTGCGTTCGATATAGAGGCGATACTGCTGCATGATCATGCAGATAGAATCGCGCAGCCGGTGGCAGGCGTCCAATGATAGGTTTGAATCCCCCGACCCGGATCGATTCATTCCAGTGATGGATCGCTGTCGAACGATCAGCCGTTCAGCGCGTCCTTAATCGCTTTGGCAGGCGTAAAGGAGAGCTTTTTCGCGGCGGCGATCTGGATGGTGGCGCCAGTCGATGGATTGCGTCCCTCACGAGCCGGCGTGTCTTTCACTTTGAACTTGCCGAACCCGGGGATACTGGTTTCCGCGCCCGAACCAGCGGCGTCCGAGATCTGCTTGAAGACGCTCTCGACGATCGCCTTTGCCTGCGCCTTGCTCACATTCTGCTCTGCAGCGATCTTGTCGGCGATTTCGTTTGTTGTCGTCATGACTTGGGTCTCCTGATTGGTGTCGTGTTCAAGGCTTGCCCGCAAAGCACCGCCGCGGAAACCGGGACGGGGGAGGTATTTGCTGCAATCCACTGAAATAGAAGGCCCCGACCCTTTTGCGGGCTGCATGCCGAGTTTGGAATGACGTTGGACCTGCAGCGGGAGCACGCCTTCTCAATCCCGCTCCTTCTGAAAGCGGTTCTGACCAACCACTGATTTCATCTCTGCCCGCCGGAACCAGATTGACCGACCGCAACGCAACGGCGCGTGGCCGGCGGTGAAAACTATTTGCTCGTCACCGCGCATGCGCAGGACCTCTTCGGGCAGGATCAGAGGCCGTCCCGTTAGCACCTTGGAGCGCGTTAGCGACGAACCCGACATCTGCGACGAGCGGCTCCGCTGTTCGGCTTCGACCGTCGTGTTGCCGCATCGGCGTGAAATATAGTCCGCCGTGTCCGGGTCGTTGATCGCCGCGAACGACACCCAAGAAGCGGACTCGAACCATTTGCTGGTGGCGTCGCGACCACCATAGGCCTCGCGCATTTGCCCGATTGACTGGAACAGCAGAACCAGACTGATGCCGTACTTACGCCCGGCGTCGCGGGCTGTTTCGAGGATGCGCAAATAGCCCAGCCGTGCCACCTCATCGAGCAGAAACAAGGTGCGTGCCTGCACCTCGCCGTCACGATTGTAGATGGAGTTGAGTAGCGCACCGATGATGGTGCGCGCCAGGCCTGGATGAGCCTCCAAAGTCTTGAGGTCAAGATTGACGAAGACGTCAAGCTTTCCAGTGCTGATATCGTCCGTGGAGAAGCTTGATCCAGAAACCAGCGCTGCATAGTTCGGATAACTCAACCAGTGCGTCTCCTTGACGGCATTGGCGTAGACTCCGGAAAAGGTTTCTGGCGTCATGGCAATGAATGGGGCCACATTCTCCTTGACGAATTCCGAGCCAGAGTTGTCATAAATTCGCTGCAACCGTTCGCGCAGTTTGGGCTCCGGCTCCGCAAGATTGGTGCGCATCTGTCGAAGATGCTGTTTCTCCTTTTCCGTATGACCTGACAGACACACATCGGCGATGAGCGCCGTGATGAGCTGCAAAGCCGACGCCCGGAAGAAGTCGTCACGGATAGAAGCTTGCCTGCCGGTATCGGTCACCACCCAGTTGGCGACCGCGACTAGGTCTTCTTCTCTGCTCCCGGCGAAGCGCCCGATCCAGTCGAGCACGTTAAAGCCGGTAGCAGGGTCCCTAGGATCGAGCATGAAGACATCGCGCCCAGCTTGGCGCCGATGCTCTACAACCATCGGCGCAACTTCGTTGGACGGATCCAGCGTGACCAATCCCTCACCCCATTTGAGCGCGGTGGGCACGGTCACCGATGTCGTCTTAAACCCGCCAGAGCCAGCGAAGACCAGGCCGTGGGTCGAACCAAATGAACCGTCAAAGCACAGCAGCGACGATCGTCCGCCGGCGCCCCATGTTTCCACATCATCGGCACGGAAACTGCGAGCGGCTACTGTGTCCCTATCTACGCGATAGGCTTCACCCACGACAACTCCGCCCGCCTGGGGAAATAGACGCCCGGCTTCCTGAAGAGTCATCCATTCGGCGTCGCCGTAGATCGAACGTTTGCCGTGGATGCGGCGTGGCACCGAGGCCGCGAAGGCGGCATTGCCGCGCATCGCGACCTTCATGGCAAACACGCCGGCAATGGCCGCAACTGTAGCCCCGATGGAAGTTGCAGGGTCGACGAAATTGAGAACGCTGACTCCGGCAGGCACGGAAGCAGCGAAGCTGGACAATCGGAAGACCTCGCGCATGAGGGCGACAGCGACAACCGCGATCATACCGATGAACACGCCGGATCCTGCGCTGCGTATTGCCACGGAGCCTCTAGCCGCAAACAGAAAGATGATCCCCATGGACGCAGCCGCCATATAGGGCAGGGCGATGCCAACTCGACCTAGCATCACCTGAGCATCTGCCGTTGGTCCGAGCGATAGGCACCATTGCTCTATGCCGGTTAGA
Organism: Kaiparowitsia implicata GSE-PSE-MK54-09C; assembly: GCA_019359435.1. GTDB lineage: Bacteria > Cyanobacteriota > Cyanobacteriia > Elainellales > Elainellaceae > Kaiparowitsia > Kaiparowitsia implicata. The sequence goes on along the minus strand of JAHHHI010000104.1, from coordinate 2,068 downwards.
CCGACCAGCGCCGCGAGCATAAGCCCTCCCGGCGCGACCAGCATGGCGATCCTACTTGCCTTCATTGGAAAATGCCCTTTCCCCCATGCATATCAGCCGCTCGCGTTCAGCTTGGTCTGACCTGATGCGAGCTGCGCCATCGATTAAAAGACCCAGCAACAACGCCCGTTTCTCGTAGCGAAGTCCCGCCTTGGCTATTAGTCCGCCGAGCTGGATCTTCTCGCGCGTATCCTTGCGTCGCGCTTCGGCCTCACTTGCCTGTCGCATCCGCTTAAGCCTCGCCACCCGACCCCTGAGACGCGCCAGACGGGACTGATGCACCTGCCTGTCGCCCGGTCCTTCCACCCGGTTTCCGAAATCGAGCTGCGACATCCTCAAGAGCCGCTACCACCTCGCTGTCTTCGATCTCAACCTCGCCGAGACCAGCCTTGAGAGCGAGACGCCCGATGCGTTCCGCCTCTCGCGCCTCGGCGTGCTTGAGCTGGTCTTGCAGGCGGGTAATTTCTTCCCTGATCCTGGAGGCGGGCTTTTTCATCGGGATACTCCTTCGTCTTGAGGATGTTAAAGAACGATCATTGGCCGGGATCGCGCGAAGCGCGACCCGGCAGAAACGATGGGTCGGCGTAGCCGACACTTTGGGCGATCATCCCAGCGTTCCGAAGGAATGCGTCCAAGGGCGCAGTAATACGTCGCTGGCGCGACGTGCTACGCCCGCCCCGATGGGGCAGGGCAGACTGGCGGGACCTAACGTTCGGTTCACCTGTCGGGAGCGACCATCCCTTGGCCATCACCCATTTCACGCCCCAGCTTATCGGTCGTGGCAACGGCCGCAGTGCCGTGCTGTCCGCGGCGTACCGACATTGCGCGAAGATGGAACACGTGGCTGAAGCTCGCACGGTCGACTATTCCAACAAACGCAATCTGGCCCACGAAGAGTTTCTGTTGCCGCCTGGCGCTCCACATTGGGCGCGCCAATTGGTCGCCGACCGTTCAGTGGCCGGGGCCGTCGAAGCGTTCTGGAACAAGGTTGAGGCGTTCGAGAAACGAGCGGATGCGCAGTTCGCCAAAGAGTTCATCATCGCCCTGCCGGTCGAACTCGATAAAGGGCAGAACATTGCCCTGTTCCGGCAGTTTGCGTTCGAGCAGGTGCTGGCGCGCGGGCAGGTCGCCGACTGGGTCTTCCATGACGAGCCGGGCAATCCGCATGTCCACCTGATGACCAGCCTGCGGCCGCTGACGGAGAGCGGGTTCGGGCCAAAGAAGGTCGCCGTGGTCGGGCCAGATGGTCAGCCGCTGCGCACCGCCAATGGCAAGATTCAGTATCGGCTATGGGCCGGGGAGAAGGCCGAGTTCCTGCAACAACGGCAGGCCTGGCTCGACCTGCAGAACCAGCATCTGGCGCTGGCCGGACTTGAGGTCCGCGTCGATGGTCGGTCCTATGCCGAACGTGGCTTCGACATCGTGCCGACCACTCATATCGGCGTTGCCGCCAAGGCGATGCTGCGCAAGGGCGAGAAAGCGGGCCGCGCCGTGGATCTCGAACGGCTGGCCCTGCACCAGGCGCAGCGCCGCCTCAATGCCAGACGCATCGAAGCCCGTCCCGACCTCGTGCTCGACATGGTAACGTCCGAAAAGAGCGTCTTCGACGAGCGAGATATCGCCAGGCTCATCCATCGCTACATCGATGACGCTGGCACTTTCCAGCGGCTGCTGAGCCACGTCCTGGCCAGCCCTAAATGCCTGCGTCTCGACGTCGAACGGGTCGATCTGGCCACCGGCGCGCGAATGCCGCAGAAGCTCACCACCCGCGAGATGATCCGGACCGAGTCCGAGATGGTCAATCGCGCGCGACACCTTGCTCGCGCGTCGTCGCATGGCGTCAGGAAAAAGGTGCTGGCGGCGGTCGTCGCGCGCCACGATCGGCTGTCGGATGAACAGCGGAGCGCAATCGAGCATCTCGCTGGTGGCGCGCGGATCGCGGCCGTGGTTGGCCGGGCAGGGGCCGGCAAGACCACGATGATGAAGGCGGCGCGCGAGGCCTGGGAGGCGGCCGGCTATCAAGTTATCG
>JAHHHI010000101.1 GCA_019359435.1 Kaiparowitsia implicata GSE-PSE-MK54-09C | reverse complement strand
TTTGGAGGTGGTCCGATTGCGCGGAGCATCTGCCTTGCGCTTGACGCCGTACTCGGACCACGTCTGGAAAATCTCTGGGTCAGGACGCGCTCCCTGGCAACGGCCCAGACCTTTGCTTCATCCCTCGGTCCGATCTCTTCCACCATCACTCCGGTGGCGGACAATGCCAACCTGAGAGAGGCGGACCTCATCATCACCGCTTCAAACTCAAAGTTTCCGCTCTTTGAGGCTGCCGAAGTCGAACGAAATGCAACGGTCCTTCATCTGGGTGGGGACGAGACGCCTTTTGAGTTCATTTCTCATGCCCTCAAAAATGGCACTGTCGTCTGCGACGACATTGCCATGGTCAGTGCCCGCAACTCGCAGTCCATCGCCCTTCACTTCTCGCGACGCGGTTCTACCCTCGAAAGAGAAGCCCCAGGCTGCGGTGTGCGAGGACTTCCAGATTACCTCGCCGCGGCAGCGCAGGAGACTGGCCCCACCCATATCACCTGCGTGGGTGTGCCCAGCCTCGACCTCTATGTGGCCCAATATGTCTATGAAACCTACCTTGCAGCGGCATCCTCGCCCATGACAGGGCTGGCCAACGACAATGCTGGCTCATGAGCCAGTTACCTCATTTCACCGGGCGCCTGGCTGACAGGATACTGCACTATCGAGCCCAGGCACTGCCAGCTGCGATACGGTCCAAAGCGATCGACTGCGTCCTGGATAACGTCGCCGCCTGCCTCGCCGGCGTATCGAGCCAACCGGCTCTATCGGCCCGGCGGATGGCCCACGCAACCTTTGCCAGGGGAGAGACACAGGTCTGGTTCTCGGAGAGCCGCTTCAGCCCCACCGGCGCTGCCTTCTGCAATTCCATGGCGGCATCATCTCTGGATTTGGACGACGGACACCGTCTGGCACGTGGGCATCCAGGCTCCGCGATCGTGCCGGCGATCCTGGCGCTGGCCGCGCATGAACATTATTCCACCCCCCGCATACTTGCGGCCACCGCTATAGGCTACGAAGTGGCCGTCGCGACCGCTGCCGCCCAGCAATATGATCGGGCCCAAACCCATCAGTCGGGGCGATGGACCGGTCTGGGCGTGGTCGCCGCTTGTGGGTATCTCCTGGGGCTCGAGCCCGATCAGCTCGCAAATGCCCTCGCCATCGCCGGCGTGTGGGCACCCAATCAACAGGCCAACGGCAGTTCAGGCTACGCATCCCAGACCGGGAACTGGGCCAAGGAAGGCATTCCAATAAGTACCATGCAGGCCCTGATGGCAGTCGATCTGTCCCGGACGGGTTTTACCGGACCGATCGATCTGTTGGACCATCCCTCTCACTATGACTTTGGCCATCCCATAGACTTGAACCTGGCCCCCACGCTGATCCTTGATACCTATTTCAAGCGATATGCCTGCTGCCGCTATATCCATCCTGCGCTCGACGCCTATTCGGCTCTGGGCGATATAGAGCCAGCCAGCATTGCCCGGATTGAGGTGTCCACCTTTGGCTGGGCGTTGCGCCTTGCCAACAAGCTGGTGCCCGATAACCTTGTGGACATTCAATTCAGCCTGCCCTTTTGCCTGGCGATCCTGGTCCTGCATGGCCCGCGGGCGCTCTTGCCGATTTCGCAGTCAGTGCTTGGCGATGCCCGTATTTCCGCCCTTGCTGGCCAGGTTCATCTTGTTATCGATCCATTGATCGACCGCCGCTTCCCGGCCGAGACCCTGGCGAGTGTGCGTGTGACCCTTCAATCCGGAACCGTTCTTGAAAATGCTGGCCCCATTGGGCCATCCGTTCTTTCTCCCACTGACGTCAGGGAGAAGTTCAAAAATATTGCCAGTGGCCGACTGTCGGAAAGCCTCATCCAGCAGATACTGGACGCCACTGATCCCGAAAACTGCAATATCAACAAGCTGTTGCTCGCACTCACCCAGGACCCGCTGCTCTGCGAACCCTGAATTTCTACCACTGGTGTCCTCAGGTCACCGTGGGGGGCGCCGAATTAGCAATGGTGCCATCCATCACGACCAGTTGGCCGCCTATGATGACATGGCGCACTCTGGCGAGGTTCAGACCGTCGGCGACGACGATGTCTGCCCGCTTGCCGATCTCCAGGCGCCCCGCGTCGTTGAATGCGCCGAAGATAGAAGCCACATTGCCCGTTGCCAGAGATAGCGCCTGGGGCGCCGATAGCTGACCTTTCACCACCATGCGATGAACCGCTTCGAGGATTCCGTCCCAATGGCCTCCGGCAAAGTCCGTCGAGAGCGTGTCGACCAGTTTCTCGCCAATCAATGCATCGAGGTTTTCAGCGCTGTTGCGCCAATGCGTCGAGATGCAGTCCAGCGTGCTGACGTCGATCTTTACGCCGCACTCGCGCAGAAGTCTGGCATTCGCGACCGCTTCCTCGGGGGAGAACGAAGGGTGGTTAGAGTGGGCGGCAATCAAACGCGCCGAGGGGAAGGCGCGCGCCAGCGCCAGGATATGGTGCGCCGACGGCAGCGCATTGTGCAGGATCGCTGGCAGGCCTGTTCGCTCCGATAGCTCAGCCAGTTCTGCAAGACCCAGGAAAGCGTTGCGCATAGGCTTGAGGACTGATGCGGCGACGGCCTTCGCTACTTTATCCGCCGAGGCACTCTCCAGCAGATGGAGTTCATCGCATAGAGCGACAAACCGATCGTTCGGTGAAGGCTGTAGGTCCTGCAAGGAGCGTCCGAGAAGGACTTCCTTGAGGCGCTTTGCCTCGCTCGCGTGGACGAGCACTCCGGTGACCTCGGCAATGGCCTTGGGCAAAAAGGCATAGTCCTGCGCGCCACCGCCAAGGGTCTGACCGCCTCCCCCTTCGCCCAACGCCACCGCTCCCTGCAAGATGACCTCCTCAGCCGAAACGGCCAGATGACGTGGTCCCAGCCCGCTGCCATCAATGTCAAAAGCCGCGGCCCTGGAGCTGGGCGAATGTGCTGTTGTCGAAAATATACGCAATGGGTGCGGGGCGCCCGATGGATCGGCAATATCGTCGGGAAGGCAGAGACCGCAAACATTGAGAAGAGTCGTGGTGCCGCTCAGCAGGTGACGATTGCGATAGTACCTGACGTCGTCGGCATGAAATGGCTTTGACCCGCTGGGCATGACCGGTCCAAAGGTGCAGCCATGAGCGTGGCTGTTGATCACACCTGGAAAACTCGTTGCGCCGCCCACATCCAGAATGGGCGTGCCCTCCAGTGGCAACTGGTCCGAACCCAGTGACACCGCCGCGATTTTGCCGTCGCCAATCCCTACGTGGCCCTTTGGATGGATGGTCTTTCCATCGCCCGTGATGATCGCCGTATTGGCTATGATGAGATTTAGGCCTCTACCCTCAACCATTACGCGGCTCATCGGGTAGTGGGTCGGGCGCTTCGAGTATGTATCCTGCGGACCGTATGGTGCGGATAACGTCGCCCCCGCTTTGCCCCAGGACCTGCCTGAGCCGGCCAATATGGACATTGACCGTCTTGCGGTCGACATAGCGCCCCTGCGGCCATGCCGCCTGGATCAAGGCATCGCGGGAACAGATCTGCCCGGCGTGCTCGACAAGGTGCCGGAGCATTCTGAATTCGATTGGCCCCAGATGGATGACCCGACCGTTGCGTGAGACACGGTGTCGGTCGAGATCGATATCGATGTCTGCGTATCGCAGGCCCGCTTGCCCGGCCCGGCGATGCCGCAGGCCCGCCGGTCGGCCAGCCAACTCCGCCAGAAAGTCTAGCAACTTACCGGGTGTGATCGGACGAACGAAGCTTTCGTCTATCCCCGCCTTCATCAAATCCAAATATTGCTGCTCCGCACCCGGAGCGATCAATGCCACCCGCCTGATGCCAAATGTTGCGGCCTCATCCTTGAGCTCGAGGCACGCCTTGATGGCGAGCGGATCACCCGGCCGGCAGTCAAGCAGGATCGCGGCTGGATTGATCTCCTGGCTAAGCTGGACGACTTCTGCGACGCTAGAGGCGAACGACACCACGAACCCGGCCTCGGATAGGATGTGGGAGAGCAGCAGATAATAATCGGCGTCAGTGGATGCGATCATAATCGAAACCATTCGACAGTCCTGACGATCGGCCCATGGATGCTGGCGGCGCGCGGTTCAACCAGCAGGTACGTCTTGAGGAACCTGGTTTACGCTGCGCAGATCAGCTCGGCTGTGCGAGAGAAGTCGTGGTCGCCACCAAAAACAGGCTCGGACAGCCCGAGCCGCCCTCTCATGGTGGAGAGCACGTCCGGGGAAACCTCGAATGCGCCGCAACAGACCGGAAACCGACCGAAACCGTCCGCGCGGCCAAGCTCGTGAACCCGCGCCCCTGCCCGGGTATAAATCCGCTTGAAGTGCGGTTCATAGTTTGAGATCAGCGTGTGAATGTTGTGGGACAAAGCAAATTCGCAAAGTCCTACAAGCAGCAAACTGAAAGCGCGGCCCGCCGGCATGTTGGGGTAGTCGCTGCTCAGCGCCAGCTCATCAAGACACATCCGGGTGCCTTCCCAGATCCCCGGTGCCGTCAGCGCCGCTGCGTCGGGAAACGTGCTCCCAAAGACATCGTGAAGGAGCGTGGGGCCCGTCGTCGGCAGCAATCTGACACTGCCGTAGTGCCGGGATCGTTCCCGGTCACACCAGACCAGGTAGACCGGGTTGCAATCGTCGTAGACGTCGACCTCTTTGTCGCCCTCGATGCCGACATCCCAGTTCAGCGTATCGAAGAACACGCGCTTGCGCGTTTCAAACATCTGCCGCAGCACCCTTCGATATTGCGGTCGTTCGAATGTCTGTATCGAGACGATCATCGCCGGTCCCTCCCCGCCCATGTTTGGCCGGAACCATGCCTATGACGGAGCGATTGCGGTATCCCCCCAGATTGGCCCCCCGTATTGTGGGGGGTCACGGCCAGGGATTGATAAGGCGAAGATGAACGGCGCGGGTAACCGCAGCGGAAAGGGTGGGGCATCCCAGCTTTAGCCGGGCTGATTTCATATAGTCCCGCACTGTGTGCTCGGATAAGCCCAGGATGAGCGCGATGTCCTTTTGGTCTTTCCCCAATGCAGTCCAATGCAGGCATTCGATTTCTCTGGGGTAAAGCATCGGGACAGGATCGTCTGCACCATAGAGTTCCCCAATTGCAATCCGATGGATCAACAGGCCAAGTTCGATCCATTCCTCGGCAAAACGCGCCGTCAGGACATGCCAGCTCGCCGGGGGGAGCTGCGAGTTCACCGATAGCATCGCACGCCGCTTGGCCCTGTCAGTGATGGGAATGGAATAGCCCTGCCCACCAATTCCGTGCCGTTCTGCGTCTTCGAGAAAGGGGCGATCGGCGGAAACAATCTCGATCTCGCTCCAGTCAAAGGGAAGCGCTCGGCCAAATCCTGCGCGAACAATGGGATCGATGCCGACATAACCCTTGAGAAGGTATCGGGCCACCCATGCATCGGGGTAGGTCGTGCGCACGAACGGAGCATCCACACCACCCACCACTGTCTGCGCCAGGTGATAGGTGACATTGGCCAGCCCATAATAGTCCCGCACAAGTTGCAAGGCTTCCGAAACCGTCTTCGTAGTCGCTACACTGTCGAAGAGCGCTTCGAACTTCCGGTGCCGTGCTTCATCCTGCCAGTTCACGATACTGCGTAGGCGCAAGCCAGTAAGAACTCATATCCGCTTGTCTTGTAACCCATACAATTCCCCCTTGTGCCCCTGCACCATCCGCACTCTAGACCCTGACCTGATATGTCTTCAATTACTCGTTCGGCAACACCAGTATTGCCGGGAGCCGAAATCCTCTAGCGCCTCTTCTTCATTGCCCTGAGATCGTCATCGGCCACTTCGCCCGCGCATAAGTGGTAGTGGAGCCGACGCGATTGCACGGGACACTGCTGCGCTGATGGGCGGACGTTGGTCGGCTCAAATCAATTCATGTCGCACGGCAACGCGTACTGCGTGAGCCGTGTTGACCGCGCCCAACCGTTCCTTTGCTTCAACCAGGTGCCACCGCGCGGTGCTGGGCGATATGCTAAGCAGTATGGCGATTTCCGGCGTTGTCTTTCCGAGGGATGCCCAGGTCAGACAGGCTAACTGGCGGCTCGTCAGTATAGGTTTGACGGGCGCTCGGTCCCCCTCGACGAGCTTGGCGAGCCAGACATGGACGAGCGCCGCGGCCGTGATCGCTTTGACAGGATTGTCCAGCCTGACCCTTTGAGCCGTGCTGCTTTCGGCACTGGCCATGGTCAGCATTGCGAAGCGACCATAGCTGGCGGGGATTGGGATAGTAAGTCCCGAACTGATCCCGAATTCTTTCGCCTGATCGAAGAACCCTCTCGTTGCGGTGTCCTGGAAAGCGGCATCGGTTCGGCTCCAGAAAAAAGGCCGCATATACTGGCGCGCCAGCCGGACCACCGGATCGATGACGGTGAAATTATGCTCGAGGTACCGCATCTGCCACTGAGCCTGATAGCTCGACATACCGGTAATTTCCATGCCGCCGTTGCAGACATAGGTGAACTCCTCAAAGCCGCTCTCTTGGGTGAGTTTTCTCAGCGCCCATCTGACGCCGTTTCTGTCCGGCTGTTGCTCGAGCTCATCAATGAAGATGTCAAGTTCGCTGTCTATTGCACGAGACCCGCTCATAATAGTCCTCCGCTACTAGTGAGTTAACTGCCAACATAATTCTAACTCTCGTTCATCGTGGGTCAAACGATCTTTGCTTTCAGACTTTTTTATTTAGGTCGATCAACTCATCTGTTGCAAGCTTCTGGGAACAGTTCAGATGAACCTGCCCGCTGTAATTGTCTTCCAGCCAGGGCGACCTGCAGCTGACAAAGGCGGGAAACTTGCGCTTCGGCAATTACCTCCGAGATCATCGGAAGGCTCGGGGAAAAACGATGTCCTGATCCACCAGGACGTTGAACTGATAACCGGGCCGGATCTCGAGGGTCGGCTGCACATCGAGGTTCCGCGAGACGGTCTGCTCCGATAACTGGCCGAACGTCTCAGCAAAGGAGCGCCGCGCGGCGTCTTCGGCGCTGCTTGCCGCGCCTGTGCCCATTCGATCCTGAGGGATCATCATCTCGGTGCCCGCCCCGATCAGGGCCACCAGAACTGCCGAGCCGAAGGTCTGGAAATAGCGATTGTCGACCTTGTCGGTAAAGCCGCCATAACCGGCCGCATCCGTGCCGGCCATGCCCCCGAGCTGGAGGGTGGAGCCGTCGGGAAAGACGATGTCGGTCCAGATGACCAGAACACGGCTCTGCCCAAACGCCACTTCTGAGTCATATCGGCCAAAGAGCTTTGCTCCCTGCGGAATGAGCAGGTGCCGACCCGTGGCGCTGTCATAGACATTCTGTGAGACCTGAGCCGTGATGCGGCCTGGAAGATCGGAATTGATCCCACTGACGAGGGTCGCCGGGATTACCGAGCCCCGCTTGAGCTCAAAGGGTGACATCTGTGGCACCACCGCATTGGGCAGATAGCCTAGCTCGGTAGCATCCTCGTTAAAGAACTGCTCTTTGCCGGCCTGACCATTGGGATCAGGGGTCGGCCAGCCGGCTGGCATGGCCGCGGAGTTGAGATCGGGGGCGCGCGGCGGCCAGGTCGTCACAGCCGGCCCCGCCATATTTGCGTCGGCGTTTGCGACGGCAAGGCTGGTATTAAGATCGCTCAGACTGACGCCGATCGGCGAGTCCATAGCCGCGCCGTCTGCCTGCAGGCTTGCCATGCGCTGCCGCTGCAGTTCACGCAGCCACTGCTCCTGGTGATCTCGCTCAAGACGCGCACGCCAATCCTCTTCCGACCCGAGCCCTGTTCGGTCGGCCCCAGGTTCGTTTTCGACGACCCGGAAGGGGTTGCCCGCTGTATCGATCGTTTGGGCGGGGGTGGGCTGAAGGATGACAGGCCGGGGTTCTCCGATGATGCCATCGGGAATACCCCGCTTGAGCTGGTCAGCATCACTGGATGCGGGCCTGGTCGTTCCCGGCGCATCCTGCCCGCCTCCGAACTGCAGTCCTCGTGAGTTGAGGCCAAAAATGATGACCCCGAAGAACAGGACCACGAGCCCAATCGCTATCAGGATCGGCAGGCGATTTAGGCGTCGGATCCGGAAGCCAGATCTTGTATCCCCGCCCAGTTGCAAGGATTCCGTCATGGCGTGCCTTCTGCGCTGCGCGCCATAACCGAGAGCGGACTGACAGGTTCGGCGCCGGCCGGAGACACCTTGTACATACGGGTCAGCTCGACCGCAGGTGTCGATACGCGCACCAGCACGCTGCCCTCAAAGTCATCGACGACATAGGCGAGCGGAACTGTCGCGCCATTGCCCGCCTTCTGGTCGGTGACAATTGCGTAGCCCTGACCCTTGAGCGAGGTCTCGAGCGCTTGACCGAAGGCTGAGCCATCCAGGGTCAAGGCGATCGTGGTATTGCCTGGACCTAGCTGCTCGGTCAGGCGACCGGCCATGTCACTGGCAATGGCTCCGGCGGCTACTGGCGTCAGGTCCGCCGTGACGGTGCTTCTCACCAGTCCTGCCCCGCCCAAGGTCTGGCATGCAGCCAAGGTCATGACGAACACCAGGGCGGCAATGCGCCCAAGAACAGAAGACACTGGCATGACCCTAGCCTCCCCGCCTTATGGTGATCTTCTGCTGCTTGCTCCCGACACCGGCCACCAGAATGGCGTGGTCGATATAGTAATCGACCACCATCATGGTGCCGTTCATGCGGTAGTTGACGATGCGGTTCTGGCCACCCGAAACGACAAAGAGAACCGGTGCATCCTGGCCCGATATCGCCGAGGGGAACTGAATATAGGTCTTCTGGCCGTCGCTATAGATCCGGGTCGGCCGCCAACCGGCCGTGCCCGACACCTGGAAAGCGAAGTTAAGCTGATCCGCCGGCACCCCCGCGCCAGGCACGATGCTTGCCTCTATCCGTGCATTGATCTCGGCAAAGGCCGCATTCACGTCCTCAGGATATTCAAACCCGACCCGTGCCATATACTGGCTGTGATGGGAGGACAGCTTGATGTGGTAGGTCCGACGCGAGGTGGTCACGACCATCGAGGTCTCAAGTCCCGCCTCGGATGGTTTGAGGATTAGATGCACTGCCTGAGCGCCCAGCGCCCCCGACGTTGCCGGTTCGACCTTCCAGCGAACAGTGTCGCCGATAAGCACGTTTTGGACGATCTCGCCCGCCTGTAGCTCAATGTCGCATACTTGTAGCGGTGAGCAGACAACTGAGGGCTGTACCTCGCCATAAAGGAAGATCACCTTGCCGTCGGGGCCGCGGGTGACCACCCCCTGCTCGTCCTGCCACTGGCCCGAAAGTATGGTGCCGCGCGCCTCGTTGCCGCTGAGGTCCTGAGCCTTAGCCGCAATGGTGGCAGCGGCCAGTATCAGGCTGGCGCTCACAAGGTGGCGCCGGAGGGTGGACCAGGTCATGCAGAATTCCTTTCCAGCGTTCATAGCTGCGCCGTCCAGTCAAAGTCGGTGAGATAGAGCCCGATAGGATTGAGGCGAATGACCGCCTCGTCCTGCGGCGGTGTCAGAGTGACAGTGGCCACCCCACGGAAGCGGCGCACGGCAAGTTCCTTCCCCTGCCGGTCGCGCTCATATTCAGTCCAGTCGACCTGATAGCTCTGCGTGGAGAGCGGGACGATGTTGGTGACTTCGATAGCAACCGTCAGCGTGCGGGCCCGGTCGAAGGGGGACTGGGCCCGGAACCAGGAGTTCACCTTGATCGTCGCCGGCTCACCGCTGCGTAAATGGGCGTAGGTGCGGTCAACATACTGTTTCTGGACAACCGCATCCGGGGTCACCGAACGGAAACTGGCGACAAAGCTACCCAGCGTGGCGCGCACCACACGCGGATCGGCATAGTCGATCTGCTGAGGGAAGCCGATGCTCGCAGCAGTGCCAAGCCTGTCGACCTCGACAATGTAGGGAACGAGCTGCACCTGGCTGCTCTGATAGAGCGCGTAGGAAAAGCCAATTGTCGCCATTGCCATGCCGGTGACGCCGACAATGCGCCAGGCGGCCGCGGCTTTCACATAAGAGCCATAGCGCTCGTTCCATTCCTGGCGCGCGGCAATATAGGGGTTATCCGGGGGCTTGGTGCCGGCCATGGTTCTTACGCTTTCTCGTCAGAATTGGGTCTGGTGCCAGATCGGCCCTGGCTCTGGTCGAGTTTGGCATTGGCAAGGCCCAGCGTGGACGCACCCCAGCTGCCCGGCACGCCAATGGCCTTGTCGCGCGCTGCCGAGGCCACGGCCCCGCCAGCGGCGCCGATACCGCTAGCCATTCCCTTGAGAGCCGCCGCGCCGAAGCCGCTGCCGGCCGCTCGAGCGTTCGAATAGGCGGAAGCACCTGCCCGGGCGCCGCCCCAGCCAAGAGCGGCCCCGCCGGCCGCCATGCTTGCCGCCTGCCCGCCATGGCGAATGACTTCCATACCGCCAGTGACCGAAACGCCTTGAACGACGCCCTGGATGATGTTGGGCACATACATCGAGATGATGAAGACGACGACCGAGATGCCGGCAATGGCCAGTGTCGTCACGAAATCATCCGGTCCAGCACGGCTGCTCGCTAGGCCCTGAAGGACCTCCGAGCCGATGCGGGCGATCATGACCAGTGCCATCAGCTTCATGCCGACCGAGAAGGCATAGACCAGGTAGCGGATGGCAAAGTCCTTGGTAAATGAGGACCCGCCTAGCCCCAACATGATCATGCCAGCCAGCAGGCCCACATACATTTCCACCATGACGGCGATGAAGATCGCGGCGACCAGGCTGAAGGAGATGACGACGACAACCATGGCAAAGACGGCGGCGATAGCGAGGGCATTGTCCTCGAAAAGGCCGAACCGGGCCTGTTCCGACATTGCCGCTGCCACTTCAAGGCCAGCATTGAAAACGTCGGCCGGCGAGGCCGAGCCGCCATCGGCGCCAATGGCAAAGAGACTATCGACCACATCCCAGGCAAAGGCCGGACCCTGTTCCAGAATGAAGACGAAAAGGCCAATAAAGAGAATGCGGCGCACCAGCTCGGCAAACCAGCTGTCGAGCGAGGCTGCGGCCAGTGCCAGCCAGACTGCGGCAATCCCCACTTCAATGCCGGCAAGGATCCAGAACAGGGACCGTGCCGCATTCATGACCGTGGTCTCCCAGCCCTGCGCGGCCGAGATGACCTCGTTCTCAAGCTCGGTAAGCAGCGACCCGTTCTGAGCGAGCGCCGGGGTAACGAGCAGCAGAAGGGAGGCCGCTATGGCCGTGGAACGGCGGCCGACACCTACAGATACCATGGGGGGCGCAAGCCCCCGGCCATTGGTTGTGTCTCGTCTTGCTGCCAGTCCCCACCACAACGACGCCCGAACAGTAATCCAGAGCGGCTTCACCAGCGGGGCTCCATCATCTGGCCGCCTGTCGAGGCGGGCGGCGTGTAGTTGAAGAAGTCCTCGCGGCGCGCCTGGGCCAGGTCCTTGGCCGCCTGTTCAGATTGATACCAGGTGGCCATCATCGTCACCTGCTGAGACACCAGCCCCCGCAACTTTTGGACCTGGGCCACCTGCTGGGCCGCGATGTCGTGACCGACCTGCAGCGCCTGCATTTGTCCGAGGGCGCTTTCCGACATACTGCGCAGCTGCGACATGGTCCCTTCTTCGGAACCGAACTGCTCGGAGGTGAGGCCCGCAGCCTTGAGTGTCGCTGCGATCGTCTGCCGATTGGTGTCGGACCAGGATTGATAGCTGTCTGAAAAGCCTGTCCCATTTGCAAGGCCCGTCTCAAACTCGGCAAAGCTCTGAAAACGCTGCTTCAAGACATTGTCGAGGTTGCTCATGGAGAAGGCGATGCCATCGCCCTGCGGCACCAGTTGCTGCAGGCGCGTCAGGTCGGCCTCAACCTGCCCCCAGACATGATCGGGTAGGACGCGGGTATTTTGCAGCATGTTCTCGTAGATGCGGAGCTGGTTCTGAATCTGCTCGGCAAGTTGACCGATCTGGGTCACCTGGTTCTGGATCTGCTCGGCCGACTGGCCGGCCAGACCCACCAACTCGGCATTGTTCAGTAACTGCGTCCACTCTGTGGCTTGCCCCGTAAAGATGAAGGCTCGAGCCGGCGCAGGCATCAGGGTCCCGGCGACCAGTAGAGTCATGGTCAGCAGCCTAGTCGTCAGCAAGAAGCGCTTGGGCATTCTTGACTCCTCTTTCCGTGAGCCAGGCGACGGCCCACATCCTGCTTTGGGTTTCGCTAAGTTCTTGAATGCGCTTGATATTGTGTTTCCCAGTCGCGCCTACAAACGCGAGGGTCACGGGCCCGAGGGCCATGTCGAACAGCCGTCGGCCCTCAGGTGAGGCCACGTAATATTCCCGCTTGGGTGTTGCTGCAGCGACGATCTCAATCTGCCGCTCGTTAAAGCCGATCCGCTCGTAGAATTCCCGCGTCCCCGGTTCGCGAGCCGCGCCATTGGGCAGGCAAATCTTGGTCGGGCAACTTTCCTTCAGCACGTCTATGATGCCCGAGCGTTCGGCGTCTGAAATGGACTGGGTGGCGAGCACAACCGCACAATTGGCCTTGCGCAGGACCTTGAGCCATTCGCGGATCTTGTCCCGGAAGGTGGGATGACCAAGCATCAACCAGGCTTCGTCGAGGAGAATGAGACTGGGATTGCCGGTCAGGCGCTTCTCGATCCTGCGAAACAGATAAAGCAGCACCGGGACGAGGTTGCGCTCGCCCAGATTCATCACTTCCTCGATCTCGAAAGTCTGGAGCGAACCGAGCTGCAGACCGTCCTGCTCGGCATCGAGCAACTGTCCCATCGGACCGTCGATGGTGTAATGGAGCAATGCATCCTTGATTTCGCGCAGCTGTACGCCGCTGACGAAGTCTGACAGCGATCGTCCGGGCGCAGAGGACATCAGCCTGATTTGTCGGGCGATGGCGTTGCGATGGTCGGGTGTCACCTTGACACCCTGCAAAGCGATCAGCGTCTCGAGCCATTCGACAGCCCAGGCCCGGTCCTGATCGGTTCCCAACTCCGCCAGTGGGCAGAAAGAAAGAGCCGAACCGCCCTCCCCTGCCCCGATCTCGTAGTGATCGCCGCCTGCGGCCAAGGTCAGCGGCAGGAGCGAGCGGCCCTTGTCGAAAGCAAAGACCTGCGCATCTGCGTAGCGCCGAAACTGTGCCGCGATAAGTGCCAGCAGGGTTGATTTGCCCGATCCAGTTGGCCCGAAAATCAACGTATGACCGACGTCGTCGACATGCAGGTTTAGGCGGAACGGCGTTGAGCCGCTGGCCACGTACATCAACGGCGGCGAACCCGGCGGGTAAAACGGGCACGGGGCTGTCGCTGTCCCAGACCACACGGAGTTGACTGGCATGAGATCTGCCAGGTTGGCAGTGCTGATCAGCGGTTCACGGATATTGGCATAGCTATTGCCGGGCAGGCTGCCGAGATAGGCCTCGGTGGTGTTGAGCGTTTCAATGCGGGCGCCAAAACCCTCTGCCTGAACCAGCCGGCGCACTGCCTCAGCCTGTTCCCGCAGCCGTCCATCACCGGAGCCAAACAGGACGATAACGGGCGTATAATAGCCGTAAGCGACCAGCTGCGAGCTCGCCTGCGCAATTGCATCCTCGGCCTCAGCCACCATGATCATGGCGTCCTGGTCGACCGACCGGCTCTGGGTTTGGAACAGTTGGTCGAAGAAGGGACGGACCTTTTGCAGCCACTTCTTGCGGGTGCGCTCCAGCTTCTGGCGTGCCTCCTGCTCGTTGAGGAAGACGAAGCGGCTCGACCAGCGATAGCTCAGCGGCATCAGATCGAGTGAATTAAGGATCCCCGGCCAACTCTCGGCCGGAAAGCCGTCAATCGCTACGACGGCGAGATATCGGCCGTCGACGACCGGCGAAAGGCCATGCTGCAGCTCGGCCGTCGCCAGCCAGTCGAGATACATCGGTATCTCGGGCAGGCGGACCGGGTGGTTCTCACCGGAAATGCAGAAGCGGATGAACTGGAACAACTCGTCATACCGCACGTCGCGGTTGATCGTCGCGTCGCGCACGGTGCGCGTCACCATGCGGCGAATGGACAAAATGTTGCCCAGATACTGCTCGACCTCTCGAATTGATGTCTGGAAACTGTCAAGGACCGTGTCGGCATAGCTCGTCGAGCGGCTTTCGTCGTCGGAATAGACATAGCGGGTCATTGCCGATTTTCGCGGCTCGGGCGGCCGGTACGTGAGGATCAGGGCGTGCTGGCTTTCGAAGTGGCCGTGCTCGGCCTCAAAATGCCGGCGGCGTTCGGCCTCGATTGCCCGGGTGACGGCGTCCGGAAAGAAGGACTGGTCCGGACTCGGGTAGGACATGGTTGGCAGCCGAACCGCCTCGACCTGGATCATCCACCCGCTACCCAGACGCGCCAGAACGGTGTTGATCTGGCGCGACACCTCGTTGCGCTCAAGATTGGTGGAACTTTCGCAATCTGGTCCGGCGAAGTACCAGCCAGCCATCAGCGCCCCATCCTTGAGCAGGAGGACACCGTCGGCGACGAGGCCGGCATAAGGGAGCAGATCGGCAAAGGATGCTCCGGCGTGACGGAACCGCTTAAGCGCGACCATGGCCGGTCAATACCTCCGCCAAGGGGAGGATGTCGGCCGGTAGCTGCGCCTGTAACCCACATGACGCAGATAGACCTGCCGCATCATCGGATCGGCCTTGGCCATCATGCGCAGTACGCCAATCACCGCGATCCAGATGGCCATGCCAAAAAGGACCGAGAACCAGGTCAGCACCACAAAGATCAGGATGACGGTGGCAAGACCGGTCAGCAGCACCAGCTCCCGATCAGCCCCCATCAGGTGGTTGGGGCGCGACAGAGCCCGATGAATGCGTGAGCAGGCAAGAGGAACGCCGGGTTCAGCCATCATGCGCCTCCCCTGCCCTGCTCGGCTTGCTCGGTAATTACCCCGATGGACGCCCCTGATGCGCCGAACAGTTCGACGATCTGCGTGGCGCCCAGCAGAATGCCGGCGACGAGCACGACATAGACCAGCCGCCGCGCGAAATCGTTGAGTTCACCGCCAAAGATCAGCATGCCGCCGGCAACCGCCACCGCAGCGAGCGCAATAAAGCCTGCGACCGGACCGGTAATCGATTGCTGAATCTGTTCGAGCGGTCCCTCCCATGGCAGACCGCCGCCGGAGCTGGCCATCGCTGGAGCCGCCAGCACAGGCACGGCGAACATCAACCCGATCCAAGCTAATTTGCGAAAGTCATGCGGCATGAATGTCCTCATCGATCTGGGCGCAATGCACCGTCTGGTATTGCGCGCCGTTGAAACCATTGACGTGCATCACGTCGCTCACCCGTCGTCCGCGACCTGCCCGTTCGATTGAAAGCACCAGATCAACCGCTTCCCCGATCACGGCATGCATGGACTGCTGGCTGACCTCGGCCGTGAGCTGCTCGAGCCGCCGCAGTGCCGACACAGCGCTATTGGCATGGATGGTGGTCACACCACCTGGATGACCGGTATTCCAGGCTTTAAGGAGCGTGAGAGCCGCCCCGTCGCGCACCTCGCCCACAATGATGCGATCGGGACGGAGCCGCATTGTGCTCTTGAGAAGACGACCCATGTCGGTGTAGTCGCTGGTGTGCAGTGCGACAGCATTTTCCGCCATACAGCGGATCTCCGCCGTGTCCTCCAGGATGACTATCCGGTCCTCGGGTGCGGCTGAGACGATCTCGGCGATCACTGCGTTGGCCAGCGTCGTCTTGCCCGACCCTGTGCCGCCGCAGATGACGATATTCAGTCGGGAAACAACCGCCTGGCGGATTGCCCGAACCTGCGCGGCGGTCATGATCCCCCCCTCGACATAGTCATCGAGGGGGATGAGGCGCGACGCGCGCCGGCGGATGGTAAAGCTTGGTGCTGCCACGACGGGCGGGAGCAGGCCCTCAAAGCGGTGCCCGCCGATAGGCAACTCCCCGGAAATAATTGGTCGTGTGCCATCGACCTCGGTCTGGAGGGCGTGAGCCACGCTGCCGATAATGATCTCGGCGGCGCCAGGATCGAGTTTGGCAACCGGGCTAACCCCCTGCCCCAGTCGCTCGACAAACAGCCGGCCGTCCGGATTGAGCATGATTTCGACGACGGAGGCATCGTCCAGCGCCTGGCAAACGGGCATGCCGAGCGCCTCCCGCAGTTTCCGAACCAGCCGATCCCGCGACGAACGAACCGAAGTCCCGCCGTTGAATGGGTGGATCGCCTGGTTCTGTTCTTCACCTCTGTCCGTCATTGGCCAACGCCCCTTGTCTGCGACTGCGCGCAATAGAAGGACAGGGACGCGACTCGGTCACCCTGTCAGAAATGAGGGGGTGACCGCACGGGCGGCGTCGGTTTGGCTAATCGGAGACAAATGTTCGGCAGCTCGGTGGTGCCGTAACTGTGGCTTTCACAGGATAAACGAGTGTTTAAGCCGTGATTAACCTTAAAAACCTTGTCAGGTCATTGGAATCGGACATACTAGCGGTAAATGGGCGCAAATCTGCAAGTTAGCGCTATTATCTTGAACCGCGGACCACAGATGCCCTCCCTCCCCTCGTTCCAGTTTGATGACAAGATTCTGGCTCAGGGAGCAGAGATATCACGCAAGCTCGATCAGCTGCGGATGGAAAAGTTCCCACCCAACGCGCAGAAGACATTGCGACGGTTTGGAATGGCCGAAGTTGCCCATTACCTTGGCGTCAGCCCGAACAATCTAAAACGTCTGCATCTTGAGGGCAAAGGGCCCGTCCCGCAAATCGCTGCGGGCGGCAGGCGGTTCTACACCGCCGAACAGATGAGCGAACTGCGTCACTACCTTGACAAGAACGGTCGCTCCGACGCGAAAAACTACGTCCCCAAGCGGAAGATGGGCGACAAGCTTCAGGTGGTCGCA
>JAHHHI010000067.1 GCA_019359435.1 Kaiparowitsia implicata GSE-PSE-MK54-09C | reverse complement strand
GACCGCACGCGACACAGATGTGATTTTGTTTACCCTTTCTCTTCCCATTCTTACGGATATGGGTAGCTCCACACTCTGGACATTGCATTGCAAAGTTCCCTAACTCATCTCTTAATTATGCAACGCCCCAAAATCAAAAACATCAAAAGCTACTGACAAGCCAAAAAAACCAAGAGCGACCAAGAGAATAGAATAGTTTGTCGCCAGAAGAATTTTTCTGAAGAATTAAAATCCGACGGCTATAGAAATTCCGGCGTTGCTGAATTAAGGGATGAACCTAGCAGGGACTGGAACGTCCTCGAACTGGAGGTAGTGAAGTAACACACGCCTGCGGCGGGGCGTAGCCCTACGAACGGAGTGAGACAGCATTTCTACGGACTTGGAATAGCATAGTGTTTTGCGATGCAGCCGAGCTAGACAATGGCGTAACCGCGTATTTTCGCCTTCTACCCAAGTCCCGTAGGTCTTGCAGACAATCGGATCGCCTTTTGGAATGAAGCCGGGATACACCGACCAGCCATCCACAACATAGAAATAGCAGTTCCAGGCTGCGACGATGACCAGGGTGGGGCAAAGGTTTCAGCACGATGGTCGCCCAGTCCCCAGCCCACCATCCCCTTTTTGAAGTGGTCAACGGCTGTCTACAGCCAAAGCTTGTTTTTTCAGCCGACAAAGGTTTCCCATTCGTCGAGTTCGCCGACTTCTGGCGTTGTGTCAGGGTCGTAAGCATTGGGGAGTCGCTTACCGACTGGCTTCACCCAAGTGATCACCGTCGTATGATGTACCCCTTTGCCCCGCTCAACGGCTCGAAACTCGAAGGCCGTTGATGTACAGCTAATGATGCAACGCCCGACATCGCTACTTATCCCACATTAATTTGAGGCACTATCGAGGAGCCCACCGTTAAGCGGCAGTTTCCATCCAATCAAAAATGCGATTGAGCTGATCGAGGGTAATCAGCCCATACTGCCACAGCACCATGGGCAGCATGTTGGATTCTGGCTCGTTTTGTTTGAGCGCCATCTGGATGGATGCAGCAGGGATGGCCAGTTCTTCCCGTAGGAACTGAATCAGCCTAGCCTGTGTTGATGAACCTCCTGTCATAACCTCTCCCCCTGTAACGATAGGTCTGTATTTATAAACTTTTAAAACGGAATTTCAGATTTGATGTTGACGATTATAGCGGTTAAATTTTACCTGTGCTGCTTTTTGGTAAGTTCTTAAAGCCTCTTAAAGATAGCGCTCCTGAACTTTGTGCGGCTCTTACAAAGGGTAGATCCACACATTTGCCTCAGCGGAGTTTCTGAATTGTGCAGGGCAAAAATGAGAGCATCCTGAGGAATATGAGAAGACTAGATAAGAACTGCTCAAGTTCCATTGGGCAAGCGTCATCGTTAAAGGCTTCTCTAGATCAAGAGAGTGCAACAGTTGCGTTGGTTCGGGCTGCGGGTGTAGTGGAATCCGCATGCTAAACGCTGACTTGGCTTTTTATTTTCTGCAATGCTTTCACAATATGAGTTCGATAGAGTTGTTTCAGCCTCGTGCTGCAGGGCTGGAATAACCAAAAACCGTGCCATTCGCGAAGCGAATGGCACGGTTTTTTGCATCGATCGAACTTATGTTTATTTAATCATCGTCTTGAGCATGCCGAGTTTGTTTTTGTAGGGGGCATAGCGCCAATCGAGATCGAAGCGAAAGAACTTGCGCAATACGCTCTTGTGGTGGGAGAAGGTATCGAAACTTGCTTTGCCGTGATAGCGGCCGATGCCGCTATCGCCTACACCGCCAAAGGGCAGTTGCGATTCTGCAATTTGCAGGATGGTGTCGTTGATGCAAACGCCCCCAGAGGAGGTGCGGTGCAGAATGCGCGTTTGGTAATCGCGATCGCGCGAAAAGATATAGAGTGCCAATGGTTTTGATTTAGCCTGCACCAGGGCGATCGCCTCGTCTAGGGTGTCATAGGCAATGATCGGCAGAATTGGGCCAAAGATCTCTTCTTGCATAATGGGAGCGCTCAAAGAGACGTCATCCAGCAGGGTGGGCGCAATGTAGCGTTGTTCGGCGTTAGTCTGCCCTCCAGTCAACACCGCCCCCTGGCCCAAGAGTCTTGCTAGGCGCTCAAAATGGCGATCGCTCACAATGCGCCCATAGTCAGGGCTAGTAGCAGGGTCGTCACCATAGAACGCCTGCAGTGTAGTATTAAGCGCTTCTACCAGCGCTAGTTTCACGCGGCGATCAACCAGCAAATAATCAGGAGCAACGCAGGTTTGCCCTGCATTAATAAATTTGCCCCAAGCGATGCGCTGAGCCGCCTTCATCACGTCAATGTCTGCATCCACAAAGCAGGGGCTTTTGCCGCCGAGTTCTAGGGTGACAGGGGTTAAATGCTGGGCTGCCGCCTGCATCACAATTTTGCCAACGGCGGTGCCGCCGGTAAAGAAAATATGATCCCACCGCTGCTCTAGCAGTTGTTGACTGGTCTCCACGCCGCCCTCGACTACGGCGACAAAACTAGGGTCAAAGGTCTTGCGGATTAGGTGAGCGATCGCCCGAGACGTATGAGGCGCTAGTTCCGATGGTTTCAATACAGCACAATTCCCAGCGGCGATCGCCCCCACCAGCGGCGACAGCATCAACTGCACGGGATAATTCCACGGCCCAATAATCAGCACAATTCCCAGCGGCTCTGCATAAATCTGAGCCAGAGAGGGAAACTGCATCAGCGACGGCATCACCCACTTAGGCTTAGCCCACCGCTTCAAATGCTTAATCGCTTCATTGATCTCCATCACTACACCCGTTTCAAATGTAGTGGCTTCAAACTCCGGGCGACCCAGATCCGCTGCCAGCGCCTGCACAATATCTGCCTGGGCTTCCAGCACAGCCTGCTTTAACCGCTTGAGGTTCTCAACCCGCTCTGCGACAGAACGCGTGGAGCCCGCATCGAAAAACTGCCGCTGTTGCCGCATCAATGCGCCAATATCCTGTGCAGCATTGTCCTGACTTGCGAGTTGCACCATGTTTACCTCCATTAGTTTCACAGGATGGACTAGCCTACGCACCACCTCAATCCATTGAATCGGCGTCAACGAAGGCTTGTATTGCAACTGTTGAGTGAGTTAAAGCAAACAGTGTTGTAGACCCCTGCGTCGCGAAGAATCTACAACACTGTGAATACCGATAAGCACTTCGAATTGCAACACAACTAAGGAATAGCGCACGCATCATCAAGCCCCTATCTCAACTGCCCAGCGGCTGGAATAGAATCTACTCCAAGCTGTCTGGCCCCAAAGCTTAATTGAGCCGTATATTTTGGAAGGCTTTACTGCGAGAGGCCTTCCAAAAAACAGTTGCACTAGTCAACGACGCAGTCACAATAGTCCTGATGTGCTTAGTCTATCGCATAGTTTTGTAGCGCCTACCCAGAGGGCAGACGCTACAAAATCGTGAACTATTAAGATCTATCCCAACACAAGATTAATCCTCAAATCCATTGTCAGGATCATCCTCATTCACGGGGTCGGTGTCAGCTTTGCCGCCGCCGACCAACTCATCTCCTAAATCGTCGTCATCGTTACTAGGAGCAGGGGCGCTGCCAAAGCCATAGTTTCCTCGAGAGAATTCGCCCCCATTGCGGGCGCCCTCCGCAGGAAAAACGTCAAAGCCACCTTCCAGCTCATAGGTACGAGCAGTGCGATCGTCTAGCACCACATCTCCCAACGTCATATCGTCTTCCAGCACGCCGCCTTCGTAGCTCAAATCCATCTCAACGGTATTAGTTTCTTCATAGGCATTAAAGCCCGTCCCAGCAGGGATGAGACGACCAATGATCACGTTTTCTTTCAAGCCACGCAGCCAGTCAGACTTACCTTCAATCGCAGCTTCTGTCAGCACTCGAGTCGTTTCCTGGAAGCTAGCAGCAGAAATAAAGCTGTCAGTATTGAGGGATGCCTTGGTAATCCCCAACAGGACTGGAGTGTACTCTGCTGGTGCACCACCCGTGATAGACATGGCTTCGTTGACCTGTTGAATCTGGCGCAATTCTACCAGCTCACCCGGCAGCATTGTTGTATCGCCACCGTCGTCTACGCGCACCTTTGACGTCATCTGGCGCACAATCACTTCAATGTGCTTGTCAGAGATTTCAACGCCTTGAGATTGATACACTGACTGAACTTCATTCACCAAGAAGGTCTGCACCTTCTCTAGGCTCTTGAGGGCTGCTTCGTAAGAACCCATCTCCTCTCGATACACCTGATAAAACACTTCTAGGATTTCGTGGGGATTAGCAGGGCCATCAGTCAGCGGCTCTCCAGTATCTACCTCCTGACCATCAATGATCAGCATGTTTTGCCCGACACCGATGGTGTAATCAGTGACCACACCGTCAGATTCCACCACCTTTACTTCAGCCATTTCATCATCGCTATAAACCACCTGGGCCGTACCAGGACGGGCAGAAATAATGCAGGCTTCTTTGGGCTTCCGAGCTTCTAGAAGCTCTTCAATTCGGGGTAAACCTTGGATAATATCTCCGGTTTTGGCGCGTTCAAACACCAGCAGCACTAGGTTATCCCCTCGCTGCACTAGGTCACCTTCGTCGATGTGCAATACTGCCCCCGGCGATACCCGATAGGGACGGGCATTGCGCAGTATCACTTGATTGGCATTGACAGCAGCCACTTGTCCTGAGTCGGGAGTCACGATTCCAGGCGCAACTTCTGCACCCGCGATCAGCAAGTCATTAACGGCAACGGTAGGTCCATTGCCCTGAGTATCAATGACGGTCTGATCAGCTTCTCTGACCACCAGTAGCCGACGAATAGCCTCACCAAACCCAATGCCGCGCACAATCCCCGCTTCCTTACACTGGATTTCAGTGCGAGCCACCACATCCCCAGCGGCAATTTGATCGCCATCTTTCACCAAAATGCGGGTGTGGGTGCTGCCTTGAGTTTGATCAGCTGCAATGTCGCGACGAACCACCAGCGATTCTAGAATCACGAGCTGCAATCTTAGGGTGTCTGGATCAGATTCATCCTGAGCCAATTCGATATCTGCAGCCAGCTGATGAGTATCAGAGTCAATTTCTAACACGAGCTGAGTGCGCAAGAGTTCTAGCCCTTCGACAGATTTTACGCGATCGCCATCTTTGTGCAGAATGCGCTGAATCGCACGAAGCTGAATTGAGCGCCCCGAATCTTCGCTGACGGACGCTTGGCTAGGCACTGGTGGCTCATCCGGCACTTGATACTCTGTCACAGGACGCAGCAACAGCGCGAACCCTTCTGGAGTCTCAATGCTTTCTACATAACAGAGATCGGGAGCCACCAAACCTGGCACAACCTCTTGGCCTGCAGCCACAATGGAGCCACTTTCGCCAGAGAAATCATCAGGATTGTCCAGCATGTGCAAATCGCCGGGTTTGATGACGATCTCCCGCAAAATGTCATTCTTTTGGGTGACTTCAACCACACCGTTGCTTTGACAGAAGATGTCTTTAACCACCTCTGTTCCAGCATCAACATATTGGCCGTCTTCTACTAGCAGCAGCGAAATGTCTTTATTGACCTCATGAGATTCTTCAGGGATCCATAGAATGGTGCCGCCCTGAATCACTTCATACCCTTGCTTGGCCTTCCCCTTCTTGGCGGTTTCAATTCCAGAGAAGCGAATAATACCGCCCGTTTGGGTGCGATAGTGATCATCGATCATCTCTGCAACCACTTGCCCGTTCATCACCTTAGTGCCAGGGGTGGCAATTAGGGAGAAGCGTTGATTGTTTTGGGTCTCGATGACGTAGTGCTCGCGGCTCTGAGTCGACTCGACTAGCACCCGAGCTTGGTCTAGCTGAACCGAAGCCGTGATGATTTCTACTTCGCGGCTGGTTTTGCCCTCATTATCTTCAGGGATGCGCACCGTGCCGCCGTTTTCGGTGACTAGGCGAGTTTCTGCCAAAATGCTGTTTGCTTCGACGCGATCGCCATTCTTGACGACAGGTTCTGCCCCAGGCAACAGGTTGTACACCTCTCCCGACAGCACCCACAGCAGACCACCGCGCTGGGCGCTACGGGTGGTGTTGCCCTGGCGGTCTTTTTTCTCTTCTGGCATCACATCCGCAAATACCACCTCGCCCGCCAAGTCAGAGGCCACGTCTTTAGTAGCTTTTTCGGTGACTTTGCGAACTCGGCCTGTGACGGGCAATTCAGCAATGGTCTGCCCAAGGATGACAGAGTCGCCATCCTTAGCAAACAGAATTGAGCCTTGGGGCACAGAGAACGATTGCTTGCGGCTATCTTTCTCAATCACCAAATCAAGGCTGGCTTCCATCACCAGTGCGTCTTCACCATGTCGGGTGCGGAACGCGCGAGCACGCACTTGTTTCGATTTAAATCGCACAATGCCGTTGTAGGGTGCGCGAATTTGCGGCACCTGTTCTCCAGTAAATGTCCCCCCTGTGTGGAAGGTACGCATGGTCAGCTGGGTGCCCGGTTCACCAATAGACTGAGCCGCAATAATCCCCACGGCTTCCCCTAAGTCCACCATAGAGGCATGAGCTAGGCTCCAGCCATAGCACATTTGGCACACGGAGCGAGTTGCTTCACAGGTGAGGGGCGCCCGCGCTAGCACTTCTTCAACCTTGGCTTCGCCAATGGCAATCGCAATCTCATCAGAGATAGGCTGATTGCGTTCTACAATGATTTCGCCTGTCTCGGGATGTACCACATCTTCTGCCACAACTCGGCCGAGCAGGCGATCTTGAATGGGAATCAAGACGCGATCGCCATCGGTCATGCTCCGCACCCGCACCCCGCGTTCCGTGCCGCAGTCGAGCTCGCGAATAATCACGTCTTGAGACACATCGACCAGTCGACGGGTGAGGTAGCCTGAGTCTGCCGTTCGCAGCGCTGTGTCGACTAGACCTTTGCGGGCACCATAGGAGGAAATAATATATTCTGTGACGGTCAGGCCTTCGCGGAAGTTGGTCTTAATGGGAAGGTCAATAATTTCACCCTGGGGATTGGCCATCAAACCCCGCATTCCCACAAGCTGACGAACTTGGGAGATATTCCCCCGAGCGCCAGAAAACGCCATCATATAGACCGAGTTAAGTGGATTGCTTTCCTCAAAGTTGCGCACCACGGCACTGGTCAAGTCTTCATTGGTGCCGTTCCAGGTGTCAATCACCTTCTGAAACCGCTCAACTTCCGTAATATCGCCTCGGCTGTAGCGCTCTTCTGTTCTGCGAATTTCTTCTTCTGCGGTCTGCAACAGACTTCGCTTGCTTTCTGGCACTTGCAGGTCGTCAATGCTGATAGACACCCCAGCACGGGTGGCATAGCGAAAGCCCATTTCTTTGAGCTCATCTGCCATTTGAGCGGTGCGTGCAGTGCCGTAGTAGGTGAATGACCAAGAGATCAGATTCTTCAATCCCTTTTTGTCTACTACCCGGTTGCGAAAAATTGCGGTCGGTCGTGATGCTTGGTTGGAGTGTTGCTCAGCCATTATCTTTCTCTGCCCTTCAATGAAATGGTCGCCGGAACGAAGAGATACCCCTTCATGAGACGAGCGATCGCCCAGCGTGTTGAACTGGGGCGATTGCCCGTTGCCGCAGCCTTAACCCAACAGACTGTCGAGGACGGTTTTGTTGTAGATCACCCGGCCTGCCGTAGTGCGAACGTATTGAGAGATCAACGTTCCATCCGCATCTTCCCGCACCCGCCGGAACTTATAAGTAGTGGTTACGGTGCCATCCTCAGACCGATCCACCTGGACAGGTTTTTTGTCATCCGACTTCGGATCTTCTACCTGTCCATCAAAGCGCACCCAGATGTAGGAATGTAGGTCAACCTGTCCCTGCTCATACGCTCTGATCGCATCGTCCATATTGGCAAAGTAACGGCCTTCGCCTTTGCTAGCTGCCGGGTTTTCTGCCGTTAGGTAATAGCAGCCCAGCACCATATCCTGACTTGGGGTGATGATGGGCCGTCCGGTAGCAGGAGACATCACGTTGTTCGACGCTAACATGAGCAATCGAGCCTCTGCCTGAGCCTCTAGCGACAGGGGCACATGCACAGCCATCTGGTCGCCATCAAAGTCAGCATTAAACGCCGGACATACCAGCGGATGCAGCTGAATCGCGCGCCCGTCTACCAAAATCGGCTCAAAGGCCTGAATTCCCAAGCGGTGTAGCGTTGGAGCCCGGTTAAGCATAACCGGGTGCCCGTCAATCACCTCTTCCAGCACATCCCAAATTTGAGGATCATTGCGCTGAATCATCTTTTTGGCCGCTTTGATGTTGTTAACCAAGCCTTGCCGAATCAAGCGGTGAATCACAAAGGGCTGGAACAGCTCAATGGCCATTTCCTTCGGCAGACCGCACTGGTGGATTTTGAGGCTAGGCCCCACCACAATCACCGAACGACCGGAGTAGTCAACGCGCTTACCCAGCAGGTTTTGCCGAAAACGACCCTGCTTTCCTTCGATGATGTCGGAGAGAGACTTCAGCGGTCGATTGTTGGCTCCTACAACAGTGCGTCCCCGTCGCCCGTTGTCGATCAGCGCATCCACCGCTTCCTGCAACATCCGCTTTTCGTTGCGAACAATGATTTCGGGTGCCAAAATTTCTTGCAGACGAGCAAGGCGGTTGTTGCGGTTAATCACCCGGCGATAGAGGTCATTCAGATCAGAGGTGGCAAAGCGCCCACCATCCAGTTGCACCATCGGGCGCAAATCGGGAGGGATGACCGGAATCACTGACAGCACCATCCAATCAGGACGAGAACCAGTAGCCACAAAGTTGTCAATAACCCGCAGGCGCTTGATCAACTTGGCGCGTTTCTGCCCTTTAGAGGCAGCAATTTCTTCACGCAGCTGCTCCGCTTCAGATTCTAACTGGAGGTCAGCTAGCAAGCTCTGCAAGGCTTCTGCCCCGATGCCCACTTCAATACCCGCAAGCTGGGAGTCTTCGCTATAGAGTTGGTCTTCAATTTCGATCCACTGGTCTTCCGTCAGCAATTGCTTATAGGAGAGGTTCTCGGCGTTGCCGGGGTTGAGCACCACATAGGCGTTGAAGTATACGATTTGCTCAACGTCTCGCAGCGGCATATCCAGCAAAATTGCCATGTAGCTGGGGATGCCCTTGAGATACCACACGTGGGTTACAGGGGCAGCCAGCTTGATGTAGCCCATGCGGTGGCGACGCACCCGCGACTCGGTGACTTCTACCCCGCAGCGCTCACAGACGATACCCCGGTGCCGCACCCGCTTATACTTGCCGCAGTGACATTCCCAGTCTTTGGCCGGGCCAAAAATGCGTTCGCAAAACAGCCCATCCATTTCGGGCTTAAGGGTACGGTAGTTAATGGTTTCTGGCTTGGTTACTTCGCCTACCACCATTCCGTTGGGCAGGGTTCGTTCTCCCCACTGGCGAATCCGCTCTGGGGATGCCAAACCAATCTTGACGTAGTCAAATCGCTGCTCCAGCTTTGGCATCGGGTATCCTTCCTTAAACTTCATTCATTGTGATGGGGCAGTGGCGCATACCCAAACAGGCATCCGCCCACGGTCGGCACTCTACAGTCGGTATTGAGGGAGGTTGGGGGCGATCGCCCCCAATTCCTTCACATCGGCCTTTATTCTTCTACTTCTTCTAGTTCGTCTCGCGACATCGACTCGTAGGTAGGACGCGAGGGGGTGCGACGGGCGCTCACATCTGCCATCAGATCCACTTCTAGGTCGCGGCTGGTTCCGTCTTCCTGAGTTTGCAGCTTATGGGCCGCAATGTCTAAACAGAGCGACTGCAACTCACGCATCAGCACCTTAAAGGACTCTGGCGTACCCGGACGAGGAATTGGCTTCCCTTTAACGATGGCATTGAGCGCTTCGTTACGGCCCTGCATATCGTCAGACTTCACGGTCAGCAGCTCTTGCAAGATATAGGCCGCCCCGAAGGCTTCTAGCGCCCACACTTCCATCTCGCCAAATCGCTGTCCGCCCTGCTGGGCTTTACCGCCCAGCGGCTGTTGCGTCACCAATGAGTAAGGGCCTGTAGAGCGGGCGTGAATCTTGTCATCCACTAAGTGAACCAGCTTCAGCATATAGGCTTTGCCCACCGTCACAGGTTGGTCAAAAGGCTCGCCGGTTCGTCCGTCATACACCTGAATTTTGCCAGGGTTGTCGGGGTTGAAGACCCAGTCATTTTGGGTGCGATCGCGCGCCTCTTGCAGTTTGTCGTAAGTAGTCAGGCGCGATGCCTCACTGCCATACATTTCGTCAAACGGCGTCACCTTAAAGCGGGAATCTAGATTCTCTGCAGCCCAACCCAGCAAACACTCGAATACTTGCCCCACATTCATCCGAGAGGGAACCCCCAGCGGATTGAGAGCAATATCAATGGGCGTGCCATCAGGCAAGTAGGGCATGTCTTCAATCGGCAAAATGCGGGAGATGATCCCCTTGTTGCCATGGCGACCCGCCATCTTATCCCCAACTTGAATTTTCCGCTTTAGAGCCACATACACCCGAACCACCATGTTGGCGCCAGGAGGCAATTCATCCCCCTGCTCTCGGGTAAACACCCGCACATCAACCACACGGCCTTTTTCCCCGTTAGGCACTCGGAGCGAGTTATCACGCACATCTCGCGCTTTTTCGCCAAAGATAGCCCGCAGCAACTTTTCTTCTGGCGGCTGATCCGACTCCCCTTTGGGCGTCACCTTACCAACCAAAATCTCGCCCGATTCTACCCAAGCTCCAATACGAATGACACCCCCTTCATCAAGTTGGCGCAGGGCGTCTTCGCCTACATTTGGAATTTCTCGGGTGATTTCCTCAGGACCTAGTTTGGTTTGCCGAGCTTCAATCTCATATTTTTCGATGTGGATTGAAGTGTACACATCGTCATATACAAAGCGCTCACTAATCAGAATTGCGTCTTCATAGTTGTAGCCTTCCCAGGGCATATAGGCTAAGAGAACGTTCTGCCCCAGTGCAATCTCACCGCTTTCGGTGGCCGAGCCATCCGCTAGAATTTGCCCTGCTAGGACGCGATCGCCCATCGATACAATCGGGCGCTGGTTCAGGCAAGTATCCTGGTTCGAGCGCTGGTATTTTTGCAGTTGGTATTCAATTTCTCGGCCATCGTCACTGCGCACCCGAATGCGGTTCGCATCAACATAGGACACAGCGCCATCCGCCCGGTTCACAATCACCATCCCGGAGTCACGAGCCGCTTGCCCTTCCAGGCCCGTACCCACCAGAGGACGCTCAGGACGCAACAGAGGCACCGCCTGCCGCTGCATGTTAGAACCCATGAGCGCTCGGTTCGCGTCATCATGCTCCAAAAACGGAATCAGCGAGGTGGCCACTGAAATAATCTGCACCGGAGAGATCGCCACGTAGTCCACCTCTTGCGGCGAAGTCGTGGTGAAGTCTTGGCGATACCGCACCGGCACCTGATCTCCAAGAATGTAGCCCTCCTGATCAACCGGAATATCTCCCGGAGCCACGCGCAGATCATCTTCTTCATCTGCAGTCATATAAATGGGCGACAAATCGCGCCGCACCCGCCCGTTCTCGACCTTGTTATAAGGCGTTTCTACAAAGCCATAGGAGTTGACTCGAGCGTGGGTTGCAAGAGAGCCAATCAGACCAGCGTTGGGGCCCTCTGGTGTTTCAATCGGGCAAATACGCCCATAGTGAGACGGGTGAATGTCACGAACCGCATAGCCCGCCCGCTCACGGGTGAGACCGCCCGGCCCCAGTGCGCTGATCCGGCGCTTGTGAGTCAGCTCCGCCAAGGGATTGGTTTGATCCATGAACTGAGACAGCTGAGAGGAGCCAAAGAACTCCTTGATGGCCGCCACTAATGGCTTGGGGTTTACCAAAGAAGCCGGCGTCAGCGAATCTGCATCAGAAACCGTCATCCGTTCCCGAATGATTCGCTCAAGACGGTTCAAGCCAACTCGAACCTGGTTTTGCAGCAGCTCTCCTACCGAACGCACTCGGCGGTTGCCCAAGTGGTCGATGTCGTCTACGTTGCCCAGGTCAAATTCCAGGTTAATCAAGTAGTCGATCGCCACTAAAATATCCTGCGGCGTAAGCACACGAATGGCGTCCGGGGTGTTGATCCGCAGCTTGCGATTGAGCTTATAACGCCCAACTCGACCCAGGTCATAGCGCTTAGGGTCAAAGAAGCGCGAGTCAAGCAACTGCTGACCTCCAGAGACGGTAGGCGGCTCACCCGGGCGCAGCTTTCGGTACAGCTCCATTAGAGCCTCTTCTTCTGAGAACTGCCCTTCTTTTTCGATGGTTTTTTGGAAGTATTCAGGGTGGCGCAACGAGTCAAAAATTTCGCCATCGCTCAGCCCCATCGCCTTGAGCAACACCTGGGCTGACAGTTTGCGGGTTTTGTCGATGCGAACCCAGACGAGGTCGTTTTTGTCGGTTTCAAATTTAAGCCAGGCACCTCGGTTGGGAATCAGACTGGCGTTGTAGGTGCGTCGTCCGTTTTTGTCGGTTTCGGCCTTGTAGTAGACCCCAGGACTGCGCACAATCTGATTAACAATGACGCGCTCGGCCCCGTTAATGATGAAGGTGCCGCGATCGGTCATTAGGGGCAAATCCCCAATGAACACTTCCTGCTCCTTAATCTCCCCGGTTTCTTTATTGATTAGGCGGGTGGGCACGTACATCTGCACCGCATAGGTTGCATCACGCCGCTTGGCCTCATCCACATCGTATTTGGGGCGTTTAAGCTTGTAGTCTTTGCCGATGAAGTGCAGCTCAAGCTTGCCGGTGTAGTCTGTGATGGGAGAGAAGCTATCGAGTTCTTCGATCAGCCCTTCTTCGAGAAACCAACGAAAGCTGGAGCGCTGAATTTCAACTAAATCTGGCAGGTTGAAGGTGGTGGCGGATTGGATTGCGTTAGTCATGCGTCTCCTCAGAACAACGTGCGCACGGGGATGCTGGCGAAACCAAAAAAGTGGACAACAAAAGCTTCAGCCCTTATGGCAAAGAGCCGAAGCAGATTCGATGGGAATCAAGCAGTTTAAATCTAATGGGGAATCGATAAGTCAACGATGGAAGGATCAAGCTGGGTTGGGGGATACCAGAACAGCCGCGTATGGCTAAGGTTCAAAGACTCGCTAGGTTCGGGTTAAATGAGCGCGGGAGTTAAGACCGACCGAATTAAATAATTGCTGAGCTACGGTTGACAAGACTCACTTCTCCTAGTCTACAAAATTATGCCGCATCTAGTTGACATTTGGACACCGATTTGGGTAAACACACGACGACTAGATAGAACTCGCACCTCTGAGCTACACGCCAATCGGTTCAGCGAGATCAGGGATGGGCAACGATAGACCAAACAGCGTGGCCGCGTTTTGGCTGGTTTGATGGGCGATCGCCCCGACCGATTGCTGCCGCAGTTCTGCGACTCGCTGCGCGACGTAACGAACATAGGCAGGCTGGTTGCGCCGCTCACCCCGCTTGGGGACGGGGGAGAGAAATGGGCAATCTGTTTCTATTAGCAGGCGATCGCCCGGCACTAGCTGAGCTGACTCATGCACCTGATGGGCATTTTTAAAGGTCACAATGCCGCTAAAGCTGATATAAAATCCCAAATCTAAGAACCATTGGGTTTCCTCGGGGGTACCGCTCCAACAGTGCATTACACCAGACACAGGGCCATGCTGCGCCCACTCATCTCGCACCAGTGCCGCCATCTCTACTGCCGCATCGCGACAGTGAATAATGACAGGAAGCTGCTGCTGACGGGCGATCGCTAACTGAGCCCGAAAGGCATCCTGTTGCTGCGCTACATTGTCAGCCTTGAATAAATCCAGTCCGGTTTCTCCAATAGCCACAACCCGCGAGTCCGACAAGGCCAGCACTGCGATTTGCTCCGCCATCTCGGGCACCCACTGGCCTGCGTCTAGAGGATGCAGGCCTATTGCGAATCGAAGCTCTGGCACTAGATCGGCGATCGCACGAATACCATCAAATTCTGACGGTTCCACACAAGAATGAACCAGCCCCACAACTCCAGCCGCGCGCCAATTCGCAATTGTTTCAGCCAAATCTGGCTGAAAATCTGGAAAATTGAGATGGACGTGGGTATCAACCAGTTGCATAACGATCGCAGGTAGGGTGCATAAAAACCCAAAAGCCTAGACGGAGCACAAGCAATCTACTAAAGCCTCATTCCTCTGCATCTGGATAGATCTAGAATTGCTTACCGCTACAAGCCGAAGCATGCTTAGCTAAGCGCTATATCCACCAAGACCCGAACAACGTGTCAAGGGTTCAACCGACTTCTTGATCGCTTAATCTCTAGTCATACGGATCTCTGTCATAAATTGATTCTCTATGATCTGAGAGAGATATCTCTGAGAGAGCTGCATCTACACAGGTCACGAAGCAGCAGACACTGGCTCACGCTTCACCGCTCTGGCCAAACGGGCTTTTTTACGAGCTCCCGTGTTAGCGTGCAGCACACCCTTTTTAACCGCCTTGTCAATTTTGCTATAAGCAACTGCAAGCTGCTGCTGAACCGCTTCATCTTGCTCTGCAGACGGGCTAGCTTGGTAATCAGCTGCCGCTGCGAGGCACTTCTTCATTAGATTTTTAATGGATGTCTTATAGGCCTTGTTGCGCAACCGATTGCGCTCAGCGATTTCTACCCGCTTTATTGCAGACTTAATATTTGCCACTGCTACCGCTTATCTCTCATGAATTCTGCAATGTATAAGCTTAACAAACTCCTGTCTAGAATGGCAACTGTTCTTGCATAAGAAACATTCCTTTCATTCGGCCCTCCTGCTGTAACCAGAAAGAATCCGAGCTAACCTAGAGTAAGGGTCAACGATTGAAGCGTCTTGGCTCGCTCAAGAGCTGACATTAAAACGCTGGAAATCTAGGAAATCTAGCTTAGACGGCTAGCTAAAAATTTAGGACTACCCTATTTCTGCCTAGAACTCGCTCCAAGAGTGATGGGAAGAATCTATCTATAACCCTTTGGCTGGTTCTTTTAAAGACTTGCGATGCTGCGAATCATTCATCAGCGATCTGAGGCACTGACTGAGCTGCGGCGCATTTGCGATCGCACCCACGATGATCAGGTCACTCACAAAGAGGCCACGGTTCACCAAGTGCTTCAGGCCGTGAAGCGTCAGGGGGATCATGCGCTTTTGCACTACACAGAAGAGTTTGATCAGCTGACGCTGTCGCCCGATGAGCTTAAGGTCAGTGGCTCTGAGCTTGATGCGGCCTATCAGCAGGTATCAAAAGAGCTTTTGGCTGCTATTCGCCTAGCGTGCCGCAATATTGAGGCCTTTCACCGACAGCGAGTGCCAAAGAGCTGGGTGAAGTTTGGGGAGGATGACGTGGTGCTGGGCAAGCGCTATACCCCCGTAGACATAGCGGGCCTGTATGTGCCCGGTGGCCGTGCCTCATACCCCAGCACGGTGCTGATGAATGCGATCCCCGCTCGGGTTGCTCAAGTGCCTCGGGTAGTGATTGCTACTCCCCCCGGCCCGGATAAGGCCGTCAATCCTGCAGTGTTGGTGGCTGCGCAGGAAGCCGGAGTACAGGAAATTTATCGCGTTGGGGGGGCGCAGGCGATCGCCGCGTTAGCCTATGGCACAGAGACGATTCCTAAAGTGGATGTGATTACTGGCCCTGGCAACATCTACGTCACCCTGGCCAAAAAGCTCGTCTATGGGGTTGTCGGTATTGATTCCCTCGCCGGGCCGTCTGAAGTGTTGGTGATTGCAGATGCAGGGGCCAATCCCACCCATGTGGCCGCAGACTTGTTGGCTCAAGCCGAGCATGACCCGCTGGCCGCCGCTATTCTACTCACTACGGACTCAAAATTAGCCTCAAGCGTCGTGGGCGAAGTGGAGCGCATGCTGCGCAACCATCCCCGCCGCTTGCTGACTGAAAAGGCGATCGCCCACTATGGGCTAGTGGTGGTGGTAGAGTCCCTCGAAAGCGCCGCTGATCTCTCCAACCATTTTGCCCCAGAGCATTTGGAGCTTGAGGTCGAAGACCCCTGGAGCCTGTTGGAGCATATCCGCCATGCAGGCGCCATTTTTCTGGGCAACTCTACCCCCGAAGCCGTCGGTGACTACCTAGCTGGCCCCAATCACACCCTGCCTACGTCAGGGTCGGCTCGCTATGCCTCGGCACTGGGAGTAGAAACCTTCATGAAGCATTCCAGCCTCATTCAATATTCACCCCAAGCCTTAAGAAAGGTTGCCAGCGAGATCGACACGCTAGCCACCGCTGAGGGGTTGCCCTCTCACGCAGACTCTGTGCGGCTTCGTACCATTCCCCCAAAGGACATCGAGCCATCGCGACTCGACCCCAGTGTTGAATTGGGAGAGTAGGGGGTTGATATCACGACACAGCGAGGGTTCCGGCTCCAATCGCTCGGGTTAGTCCCTTTATCTTCTAGTTCCTAATGCTCGAACTCCACTGCCACACTACTTTTTCGGATGGAACGCTGACGCCGACGCAGTTGTTGGATGCAGCAGCAGAGGCAGGAGTTAAGGCGATCGCCATCACCGATCACGATACGCTATCGGGTTGGGCAGAGGCGATTGCAGCCGGAGAGGCGCTAGGCATCGACGTGGTGCCCGGGGTGGAGTTGAGTACCGTGTGGAATGAGCGATCGCTCCATATCCTTGGCTTTTACCCCGATCACATGCGCTTGCTGCCGCCGTTGACCGAGCGACTCGCGGGGCGTAAGCGCCGCGCTCAGGGGATGATCGACGCGCTAGCCGAATTGGGCTACCCGATTCAACTGGCAGAGCGAGGCGAGGGCATGGCACCGGGCCGTCCGCACGTTGCCAGCGCGATGGTGGCAGCAGGCTACGTTTCTACGTCTCAAGAAGCATTTGAGCGATTTTTGGGCGAGGGCAAACCCGCTTACGTGCAATACGATAAATTTTCAGCCCTCGACGGCATTCGGCTGTTGCGACAAAGCGGGGCAGTGCCAGTGTGGGCGCATCCCTACCTGTTTCGGGGCGGTGAGATAGGGGCGGTGCTAGAAACGCTGGTGGATGCAGGGCTAATGGGGATCGAAGTGTATCACCCAGGGCACAGCCCCCACCAAATGGCGAAGCTAAAAGCTTGGTGCGACCACTACGGCCTGATTGTAACGGGCGGCAGCGATTATCATGGCCCTTCGCTGGCGTTGGGCGATCGCACCCTACCCCGTCTCAACAGTTTTCGCCTACCGCTAGACTTGCTAGAACCGTTGCAGGCTGCGGCGCGATCGCTGGCGTAGCGGCGTCGTTACCCTAAGCAGGCTGATATAGACCTTCGCGGGTGAGGCGAATTTGTGCCAGGGTGAAGACGACAGGGATCACTCGACTATAGTTGGTTGCGATCGCACGCCAGCCTAAATCAGCAAACAGCCACATCCAAA
Source organism: Kaiparowitsia implicata GSE-PSE-MK54-09C (assembly GCA_019359435.1). GTDB lineage: Bacteria > Cyanobacteriota > Cyanobacteriia > Elainellales > Elainellaceae > Kaiparowitsia > Kaiparowitsia implicata. Next base: position 112,541 of record JAHHHI010000067.1, on the reverse strand, counting down.
GCGCCGGACTAATGACCGAAAACATGGCTCGGGTGGCCCCATAGCGCGCAGCACTCATTGCCATGCTGCGCTTTGCAGTATGCAGCGCCAATTGTGTGGCGATCGCCCCCCCCTGAGCCGCCGCCTGTCGCGCGACCTGGTACGTCGCTGCGTGCACCATGAACTGCTTCGCCACCTGCTGCAACAGCCAAGGGCGCACTAACGAATTAATGGCAACTACGCTGCCCCCCTTAAGCAACAGCGCCGCCGGATCATCCCGAAACGACGCAGGCAACTGCTGCGCTAAATCTGACTGAGACACAACCTGCTGTAGCTCTCCGCGAAACACGCGCTGCTCATGAGGGGGCAGCTTCATCCAGGCGCGATGCAGCATGTACAGAAAGATTTCTGCTTCTAAATCGGCCGTGGATAGCGATTGCGAATACGGTACCTTGAGATGGCGGCACACTTGAATCAGCACGTGGCGATAGCTCACCTCTGCCGATCGCCCCCGCAGCACCGTCATGCCATCCGCCGCCAAAAATCGAAATCGGTCTTCTAGCATATCGATCCAATCGTCCCGATCTTGGCTCTGCACATCCAGTGGATCGGGGGTGCACATGTAGTCGATGGGGTTGAGCTGACGGCGAAACAAGATGTCGGTCAACAGCTCCAATTCTTCATCAGAGGCCAATTCCAGCGCCGTTCTCAACTCGTCCACGATGTAATACCTCTCTCAAGTTCAAGGGACAGCGACCGTTGCCTGCTGACGTCTGGCAATAGCCATTGCCGTAGAGTAAACGAGTATGATGAAATTTTTGTTCTACAAAGATTTCATCATACTGAATGGCCGTAACGAATAGGGCTAACGCTAGGCATGGCTAAGGTCTATGGGGAATGTTTTCGGGAAAGGCAGCACTGCTGCGCTTCTGTGAAAAGTCTGTGAAAAGATTGAACCGTATAGATTCTATGGATTCTTACGACGTTTAATTACCGTACAACCCTCACGCGGTCGCGTCAGAATTAGGGAGTGAAACCAGAGGGAGTGAAGCCAGAGGTATAAATGCTCCCATTCCTCTCTTTCAGTCTGTAGAGTCTTTCAGTCTGTAGAGTCTTCAGTCTGTAGAGACGGCGGATGGGGGGCATAACGTTCTGGACTGGCGATGGAACAGTTTATTCTACCGTTCCAGTTCCCTTGCCTGGAATCTGCTGAGCGACGGAATCTACGAGACGCGCCGATTGCTCACTCAACATGGATCAGTAAAGCAGCTCTATCAAAGCAGTCTACTGTAAACCTCCTCAATTCGTGGATTTCTTTTGACAGTTTTGTGATTGGAGCACCTGACGAACCAGATGGGGAATGGCGGAGGGGCGATCGCCCACGGGCACCCCTGCCGCCTCAAATGCAGCCAGTTTGCTCTCCACCGTGCCCAGTTCTTTGCCGCCATCACCAAACTGTGAGGCAATAATGGCTCCGGCATGGCCCATCTGCTGGCCTTTGGGCGCAGTGCGCCCCGCCAGGTAGGCAATCACCGGTTTATCAATGGCTTCGGCAATATAGCGGGCGGCTACCTCTTCACTGTCGCCGCCAATTTCGCCCACGAGCACAATGGCGTCGGTGCGATCGTCTTCGTCTAGAATTTGCAGCCATTGCTGAAAGGACGACCCAACGATGCGATCGCCCCCAATGCCCACCGCAATCGATTGCCCAATCCCGGCTTTCGTCAGCTGCAACGCCACCTCATAGGTAAGGGAGCCGCTGCGGCTAATCAGCCCCACGTTCCCCGGCGCATAGAACTCAGCGGGGTGCGTGCCCAGCAGTACCTGCCCTGGCACAATCACCCCCGGACTGTTGGGGCCAATCACCAGGGTGTCTGTGGCGTTGGCTTTGCGCAGCAGCCGCACCATATCGAGGGGCGGCACACTATCGGTAACCATCACAATCTGTCGAATGCCAGCGGCGATCGCCTCTAGCGCTGCATCCAAGGCTGCATAGGGTGCCGTGACAATAATGCTGACATCCACGTCCCCCACCGCGTCTAGCGCTTGGCTAACGAGGTCAAACACGGGCACCCCAGCCACCGTGTCCCCCCCCGCACCGGGGTCTACCCCCGCCAGAATCGAGGTGCCGTAGGTGAGCATGAGCGGCGTATACACCCGCCCCAGGGAGTTGGTGATGCCCTGCACCAAAACTTTGCTGTCGGCAGAAAACACCATGATGAATTACCCCGTTTTACCTTGGGACTGGGCCACAACCTGGGCGATCGCCTCATCCAAGTTTTCATACAGCGGCACAGCCACATCCTCAAACTGCGCCTGTGCCGCCTCAAACTGTCGCCCCAGCAGCCGCACCACACAGGCCGACCGCTGCGGCGGGCTGAGGGATTGTAGCCCTCGGGCGATCGCCGCTGCCAGTTCGCCACAGCCGGTGACGCCCCCCAGCACGTTGATCAGCACCGCCTTGATCGTGCGATCGGCCCCCAGCAGCGCCAGTCCCGCCTCAACCCGCGCCGCTAGCGCATCGGGAGGCGCTTCAAGCACGCCCTCGCCACCCACGTTGAGGAAATTGGCGGGCTTACCACCAGCCTGCACCACGAGATCCATGGTGGTCATCGCCAGCCCGGCTCCATTGCACAAAATGCCGATGCGCCCCTCCAGTTCCACGAGGCTCATGCCTGGGGGCAACACCTCGCGAATACGGCGACGCGCAGGCAGCACCGCCGGACTGAGCGATACTAGGTCAGGATGGCGAGCTAGGGCATTGTCGTTGACACTCACCTTGCCATCCAGCGCCATCACCTCACCAGCAGAGTTAACGGCGAGCGGATTAATTTCGATCAAATCTAAATCGCGCTGCACAAACAGGCGAAACATCTTCTCGATGATGCTCGTTACGGACTGCAGCAGTGGCCCCTCTAACCCCATGCCCAGCGCCAGCCGTCGGCCATAAAACGGTGAGAAATCTTGATCGACGATCACTTGTTGCACTTGGTTCAGCGCCTGTTCCACATCGACCCCGCCTGCCCGCGACCCCAGCAAAACAGGGCAGGCCACTGACCGATCGAGGGCGATCGCCAAATAGAGTTCCTCATCTGGCTGGTAGCGGGCTTCTGCCAGCAGCACATCTGGCTCCTGCCCGGCGATCGCCAGATGAAAAATCGTCTGCGCTGCCGCCACCGCGTCAATTGTATTCTCTACAAAGCGAATTCCCCCGGCCTTAGCCCGCCCGCTCGCATACACCTGTGACTTCAACACCACCGGATAGGGAATCTTCAGCCCTTTGAGGTCTTGCGTGCTGGTAATCCGCTGTGATGGCAACACGGGAATGCCGATTTGCTGGAACAAATCTTTAGCCTGGTATTCGAGCAGATCCATTACTTCCCACCCCCCAACCGATCAATGCCATAGAAGGTTTGCCAAAACCGATCCACCCACGGCGTGGGCAGCACCTTCGTCATCAGAAACAGCAGCAGATCGCCACCCGTGGCGGCGGTGTAGCGGGCACGGGGGCGGCGAGCCGTGATCGCGGTGGCAATCACCTGCGCGACGCGGTCAGCACTCCACAGTTGGCGGGTCATGGTGTCTTCGAGCGCCACAACTTTCTCAAAGGCGGGGCGATAAAGGCTTTCGGCGGCGTTGGGAATATGCGTTTCGATGGCGCGCTTAGCCACATCCACAAACTCAGTTTTCACGGGGCCTGGCTCAATCACGCTGACGCGAATCTTAAACGGCTCAAGCTCGCGGCGCAGGGCATCGCTAAAGCCTTCTAGGGCAAATTTTGAAGCGCTGTAGATGCCCGCCATGGGAAAGGCAATGCGCCCAGCGATGGAGCTGATATTGATTACATGGCCGCCGCCGTGCTGCCGCATCGCCGGGATCAGAGCGCGGGTGAGGGCGATCGCCCCCAGCACATTCACCGCAAACTGCTGCGCCACGGCCTCATCCGGCACCAGTTCAATTGGCCCCATCTGACCGTAGCCCGCATTGTTGACCAGCACATCCACGTGCCCAAAGTAGTGCAGCGCCTTGGTTGCCAAGGTGTGAACTTGATCGGCCTGGGCCATGTCGGTGGGCACTACCAGCACGTCGGCTCCAGATTGGCGGCAAGTGTGGGCGATCGCCTCCAGTGCCTCTAGTCGCCGCGCCGCGAGCACCAGCCGCACCCCCGGATGCTGCTGGGCCAAACGAGTAGCCAGTGCAGCGCCGATCCCCGCAGAGGCTCCGGTAATGATCACCACTCGATTGGTTTGCAAATTCGTCATGGGTTCAGTCCTGTACAGTCAATCAATGCACTCAATTCATACACTCAAGCAATGAGCGATGGGGCTGAATCGAACCAACTACGGCACGGCCCTCCAGCAATATCCGGCTGAACATTCCACTATAGGGGAATTAACTCACGCGCAATGTTATCCATTTATCTGCATGGGTTTGCCTCAAGCCCCCACTCAAAGAAGGCGCGGGTCGTGCAGCAGCGCTTTGTTCAGGCAGGGCTGCCGCTGCTGATCCCCGATCTAAATCAGAATGATTTTGCACACCTTACAATCTCGCGCCAGATGCAGCAGGTCGAAGCGCTGCTGCCGTCGTCGTCCTTAGATCCGCTGGGGGAGCCGCCTGTGTTGCTGATTGGCTCTAGCCTGGGGGGGCTGACGGCGGCTTGGCTGGGCGATCGCCATGACTCTGTTCACGCATTGGTGCTGCTGGCTCCGGCCTTTGGCTTTCTCGACCATTGGCTTCCTAAACTGGGCGAAACAACGTTGCAGCAGTGGCAGCAAAATGGCTACCTCCCGGTTTATCACTATCGTGAGGGCAGCGAGATTCCCTTGCACTATGGCTTTGTCTGCGATGCCCAGCATTATGATGCAACTCAGCTTCGCCGCCCGGTTCCTACCCTCATTCTGCACGGGCTCGACGACGAGGTAATTCCGATTCAGGCCAGCCGCGACTATGCCGCTAGCCGCCCCTGGGTAACGCTTGTGGAGCTGGAGGGCAACCATACGCTTGCCAATGCCGATGACGCTATCTGGCAAGCCATCACCGCCATGCAGACATATAAATCTGGCCTAACTGAGGGATTCTGAGCCTGCGGCCTCAGCCGATGCGGCGCGATCGCACGCTGCATCCGTTAAGTTCCGGTTCCTGTGCCCGCACTAGCAACGAATGATTGGGACAAAGACCGGGGAGGGTGCATCCCACTTTTGTAACCCTCACCCTTGTATCTTAAGAACCAGAACGGGCTGCTGCTTATACACAATCTTGGCCCTCACCCCCTCAGTCCCCCTCTCCCAAACATGGGCGAGGGAAAGGCCCGGCAAGGCTTTCCGGCTCCCCTTCTCCCGTTCTGGGAGAAGGGGAGAAGGGGATGAGGGCAAACTTGCAAAACTGGGATGCACTCGAACGAGGATGGCAAAGACCAGATCCCCTTAATTGCCATTACCCGCGCATAAACTTGCGGCCTTTGTGCTCCAATCCTGGCAGGCTTAGTCGGTTGCGATCGCCCTAATCTGAGTTCCCTGGGTATCGATCCCTAACACACGCACCTCAGCCGTCACCTGTTCCGCTGCCCAAGCCGTTTGCATTGCTGTTGCCACGGCTTGGGCCTGAGTGGGCGGGGCGATCGCCAATAGGGTAGGCCCTGCGCCGCTGATCACCAACCCATAAGCTCCAGCGGCGATCGCCCCCTGTTCTACCGCGTCGTAGCCCTTAATCAAGGCTTTGCGATAGGGCTGGTGAATGCGGTCGTGCAGCGCCGCATTCAACCAGTCGGGATTCCCCGCCCCCAGCGCTCGCAGCAGCAGCCCCAGGTGCGCCATATTAAAGATGGCATCTGCCCGTGCATAGCTCGCCGGGAGCACTCGGCGAGCCGCCTGGGTGGATAGCTCAAAATCAGGAATGGCCACCACAGGCACTAAGTCAGGATGCCAGGGCACATCACAAATGGCCCAGGTGGGTGCCGAGGCCTCTGCTGCAGCCAGACGACAGCCCCCCAACAGCGCAGGCACCACGTTATCGGGATGTCCTTCCAGGGCGATCGCCATTTGCATCACCTCCTCTTCGTTCAGCGGCGACCCAGCAAGCGCATTAGCCCCCACCAGCCCGCCTACAATGGCTGTGGCAGAGCTTCCCAACCCCCGCGCCAGCGGCACATCCAGCCCAATCTCTAGACGCAGTGGCGGAAGTGGCAGATCAAGTGCCGTAAAAAGATGGCAAAATGCCCGATAGGCAAGGTTGCTCTTGTCCCCAACCACCTGCGCCGATTCTTGCCCAGAGACAGAGATTTGCAGCCGCTCGCCAGCCGGATGCCGCGTAAACGTGAACTGGTTATAGAGGGTGAGTGCTGCCCCTAAGCAGTCAAACCCTGGCCCAATATTCGCAGTTGTTCCAGGAACGCGAACCGTTACGCTTGCCAGCCCCGTATCAAGCCCCACCATCGCGCCTTCCCCTACGGTTGAAACCCGCCATATCACAGCAGTATGCCACTCTATCAGCTATTGACCTTGTTTCAACGTCAGTCTCCGATGCCGGGGGGCAGGACGGCGCAAAAGAAACAAAAGGTCTATCCATCAAGGGTTTCAGCTTTACCCATAGGATTTGTTTCTTAGAAGTTGGGGTTAACAGGGTTTGACCTTATCCCAAACGCTGTTTTATAAACCACAATGGCTCGATTGGCTCTAGGGATAGGGCATTGCTCGCAGGGTGATGCCTCCAAAGACAGATGTGATCTGACTTTGGATCGCGTAGATTTTATACGAGCTTAAGCTTTGAATCGTGACAAAAATGTGACTGGGTTCCATCTCTAAGCACCCATCTGAGATCAGTCTGATTCATCCAATGATTAAGAGACAGGCGATCGCCCCAAATCTCCCCCCAATCAAATCATCAGGCCAGGCTCAATTAAGGGTGCAATCCTTCAGTCAGAAAATAGAGTGTGAGCACTCGCTCTACCCAGTACTACATTTAACTTCGTGAAAATTAAGTGAATCTACGGAGTTAATTGCACAGATGTATGGCCCGATATGCTAAAACATTAAGTGTTCGCGCAAACAATCTTTGAGATCAATTTGGATCTATATGCTCCACATAACAGCCCATAGCAATCTAGCTAGATCAGGGGCTGCTATTGAAAAGTCTGTCAGAACTGAGTCTAGACTGAATCTGGATGGGCTCTGGGATTAATCGACACTGGCGGTTAGCCCATCAGTGGATATTATCAGCGGATATATGGATGAGTCGCTTCGTAAACGCAGGTTTTTACCCATTTGTAGGCATCGAAAACTATGTTTGAAGTGAGTGCACTAGTCATTTGGCTAACGCTGTTAACGTTTCTTCCGTCATTGGGCAAGCAGCGGTCAATGCTCGGCCAAAGTGATGCGATCGCCCAGGTGAGAGGGCGATCGTCTCGTTAAGTTAGACAAAGCAGTCCAGCTCTGCGTTTCCGCTCATTCAACGAAATACCCTCTCCCACTAATCAATGCTGACGCCACGAACCGTAGTAGGTTTAGCACGGCTGCTTGTGGGGGCTTCTTCCATCTGGCGCGATCGCACCTGATGCGGTTGAAAGAAGTCCTGCCACATTGCAGGGGCATCCAGGGTTTCGCCACCGTGCTGAGTCACGCGTTGCCGCACGCGACACAGCACTGGCGTGTTCACACAGGCCCCAGCGATAATCACCTGGCCTTTGGTAAGAGAGGGTAGTTCCTTCAACAGATCTCGCCCTGCCGCCTCTACTCCATACTTCAGGCTATCTTGGTCAACCGGGTTCACAATCCGCATGATGAACTGGCTCATGCACTGAGACAGCACATCAGAGTCCAGCTTGCCCGGGCGCTGCGTAATCAGCCCCACCCCCAAGCCAAACTTGCGCCCCTCGCTGAGGATGGTGCGAAGAATAGTTTTGCAGCGAGATGGATCGTGGGCTGGGGCAAAGCGGTGCGCTTCTTCTAACAGAATGAAAACGGGATACGGCAAATAGTTCTCGTCATCCACAGAGATGCGCTCTTTCAGCGTATTCATGCGGGCTTGGTTCGACTGCCGCAACAGCGCTGCGCAAATCACCTGCTGTTCTTCCTGGCTAATTTCGTTCATTTGCAGCACGGTCACCTGCCCCGGACAGAACAGATCTTTAGGAGCCAAGTGCTTCGCCGTGTGGAAGTAGGGTGAGCTGGCAAGGCGCTCTAGCTTCCACTCCAGCGCCGGGGCAGAGGAGCCGGTTTTCTCATTGCCTTCGTCGTCGGTGCTGCGATCGACTTCGTAGACAGCGGCGATCAGGTCATTGATGCTCCAGCGGTATTCTTCGCCCCGGCGGTGGCTAAACAGTTTGGTGAACGCGCGGTTAAGAATAGACTGTTGGCGATCGCTCATGGATGGCAGCAGCGCCAGCACATCGTAATAATCCAACGATGACACGCGAATGTGAATATCTTCGGGCTTAAGGATTTTGACTGTGGGAGCATAATCCTCAACCGTAAACGCCGGATGTCCGCGCATTGCATCCAGCGTGCCATACTCCCCGTGGGGGTCAAAGATCAGCACAGCCGCGCGATTATAGGGCGACAGCAACTCCTCCACCAGCACCCCTGCGGTATAGGATTTGCCCGATCCTGTTCCGGCCAGAATCGCCATGTGGGTGCTCACCAGCTCCTTCACGTCAATCACCACGGGCACTGCATCCTGCTCGCGCAACAGCAGCGACCCCAAACAGGCAGAACCCACCGTTGAGCGCTGCTTTTTGTTCACCACCCACCGCAGCGATTCATCGCTGGTCAGATAGACCTTCGTCCCCGGCGTTGGCGTCATGCGAGGGTTGATAAAGCCACTCATACGCGGGTCAAAGTAGCCCACCACATCCACCACCACTTCATAGATTTCGGGATTGGGATGGGTAAAACCCACCAGAGCGGCGATCGCCTCTGGGCTAATTTCTGTATCGGCAAACATGCGGTCAGGCAGGTGGTCAATCAGTGTCAGCGCCGAAATCTTGCCCAAAATTTGGAACGACGCCGCCTGCTCACCCGATTGCGCCACCTCATAATAGACAAACTCACCAATCTTGACATGGCGGCTGTCGGCGGTAATGAACACATACTGGTTTCCCGTATCGCCTGGGCCCTTGACCGTGCCAATCGTGTGCAGTGACGAGAGCGTAAACGGCTGAGTCATAGGTCAAGAAACACAGTAAAAAATCAGATCGCTCCGCAGTTGAGTGCGTCAATGCCAGGGTGGTTTGCACTCGAGCGCACTGCTAGTCTAACTGCCACGTTAACTGTAGCTGCAAATTAGGTCAGTAGTGCATCAGTCCTACATAAACTTAGCGTGAATTTTCCCCATGTCGGCAGCAGATTCCCTTAAGGGCTTGCAGTTGTCTCAATAGAGTTGATGGAACTTACTCTAGTTCAAGCGTCGTTAGCAGTCGTGAGACTTTGCTACAAAAGCAGGTCAAAACTAAAACATTAACCTCTTAGATTTGGTTAGATTCGCTCTGATGATAGATGAGGGATGAATTTACCAAGTGCTAACTTAAACGTTAGTGATGCACAATTCAATGTCAGGACACAGCAACACACAACCGTAAGATAGAAAGGTGCAAGGAACGCAAATCTTGTATTTGTATTGAGAGTATCGTCCGATTGAGACATTCCTTGATTTTCCATCTCTAATCCATTATTTCAATGGAATCGAATCCTTTATAGTGCCTGCTTCTATGGCGCCTACTTTTATGTTCTTAAAAGAATCCCAAACGGATCAGCTAGTTGAAGTGGTTGACCTAACTGAATTAATCAACCCTAGTCAATCAGAAATAAAAGCTCAAATGCAGGCTGGACAAAACGAGCAGCCCTCCAGCACGTTTGCCAAAAGCGAGTTGATGTTCCCCTCGGGCGAACCATTGCCCCGCTGCTGGGTAGATGCCCATTATCGCGACCAGATGCCCGCAGAATAGGGAGGGTTTCAAGCCATAGGTCGTTGATGGGTTTTACTATTATGTCAAGTCATTTAATATCCTGGTTTCGCTCGGCTATGGTGATAGCGCTGGGGCTGGCGATCGCCCTTTTCATTAGCTTTGAGAATGGGGCGATCGCCTCACCTCTCATAGGTTCTAATTTCCTCCCTTTGGTTGCCCAAGCAGAGAATTCTTTTGATTCCGATAAAGCTGCGGATAGTGCCGAGCGGGCTTCAGAACAAATCTATGAAGGGTTGGACCAAACGAAGCAAGAGATCGGCAAAACCGAGGGGCGCAAAGCCGTCATTCAGAAGGCTCGCGACCACGCCAGTGACAAGTGGCAATCCCTCGCCGAAAAAGCCCGCACAGCTCGTGACTCCGATGCAGAACTCTCTCCAGTAGATCAGCATACTCTCAAGCACCTGACGGAATCGGAGCCCTAGATTCCCTTACTCAACGTCAGTTCGGGTTAAGAGGGTTTTGGGGCATCGCGCGACGCGCGATGCCCCAAAACCCTTAATGTGCCGTACGCGTCGCGTACGGCACATTAAGGGTTTGAGCTTATCCCGAACTCAGGTTACTCAGGGCCATTGCTTCAGTCTTGCGCTGCGGGGCTGAAGCAATGGCACTGAAATCAATGGCGCTGAATTTGCGTGAATACAGAATGAGATGGGGGCTACTACCAAATACTCAGGGTTGAGTTAGCCTGTTAGGCCGATTTTAGGAATCTGCCGACGGCTCTGATGAGGCTTGCTCGGGCGCAGCTTGAAACTCAAAAGTCGACAGAATTGTTTCAAAGGCAGGCTTATAGGCTTCGTTGTCTTCCATTAAGCGAGCTAGGTTGATAATCACGACCGATTTGCCGTCGGGGCTAGGCACCGCGATATTGTCATACTCGTAGAGCCCAGTCGAGTCAAAGCGGATGGCGTCTTGGCCTGCTACCTGCAACGACGTTACATCCATCACTGCTAAAAATCGAAAATCTTGACGAATCCACTCTTCTAGTCCAATGGTTTCAGCTTTTTCGTACACAGAGACGGTCACATTGGCAGGATATTCTGATCCTTCGTACACATTGGCCCGAATCGCTGCGTAGTTGCGATCGCTCCACAGGTCAATAGACGCCTTCAGATCAGGATCGTGGTTCTCTGTCCCCAGGTCTATAGGCTCAGCAATGTAGGAGTAAGGGTAAGTAAACGTAAAGTCAAACTCACGGTGGGTGAAGGTAGAAACGGTTGGTGTGACCTCGGCGGTGCTGTCTACCTCAAGTTGAGATGAGGCCGTAACGCGAGGAGCCTGGGGCTGACAGGCGATCGCCCAGCCTCCCATAGCCACTAGGGTCAAGAGCAGCAGCACGCGCCGCCCCCTGCTCACACGTTGCGGCGTTTGGCGCAGGGGGCGCAGGGACAAGCCCACAGGTTGGGGGCTCAAACCAGAGTTAGAAAAAAGCTGGGATACGAGATAGGGCACCATAGGGCAATCCTTACAGAAACTTCACGCAACTCGATCTGATCCTTATTTTCAAAGCTTGGGCAAGATCATCCGAATATGGCGTAGAAAAACGTTACAGATCCCCACCATGGGGTTCGCCCTGGCTGCTGCATCCTCCCCACCTTGGCCCAGTATAAAGGCCAACTCAGCCATCCCCAAGTGCTCCCCTTACCCGAAACCTCTTACACTAGAGGCTCGGGCTCGTCTGAATCTCTAGACGATATTGCTCTAGATAATCTTTAGATAATATTGAAGCGATGTTGCATCCGTAGCAGGGCTGCCAGCGTTCTCTGCGGCTCTCGCTGCGCTAGGTTTCCGACTTGGGCTTGGAGTTTAGCTCCAGGTACGGCCCAATTTACAGATATATCGCATTCCGCCCCAGTTGCCAGTATGAGCCAGCACCTCCAGTCCCCATCCCCTCCTCCCATTAAAAAAGACCCCGATGATGTGCTGATTGCGGTGGTGGGCGATGTCCACGATCAGTGGGATGCCCACGATGCGCGTTTGTTGCACCATTTAGGGGTTGATTTGGTGCTCTTGGTGGGTGACTTTGGCAATGAATCCGTAGAAGTGGTGCGGGCGATCGCCCGACTCGATCTGCCTAAAGCGGTGATCATGGGCAACCACGATGCCTGGTATAGCGCTACCGAATGGGGACGACGGAAATGCCCTTACGATCGTCAGCAGGAAGACTGGGTGCAGCAGCAGTTGCAGGCATTGGGAGAAACCCATGTCGGGTATGGTTGCCGCGACTTTGCCAAGTTAGGGCTGTCGGTGGTGGGAGGGCGGCCCTTCAGCTGGGGCGGCGCAGAATGGAAAAATGAAACCTTTTACCGCGATCGCTTTGGAGTTACATCCATGGCGGAGTCGACGGAGCGTATTGTAGCGGCCACTGCGGCAGCCGCTCATGGCACGCTTGTGATGATTGGGCACTGTGGCCCTGCAGGCTTAGGCCATGCACCAGAAGACCCCTGCGGGCGCGACTGGAAACCGATCGGAGGCGACTTTGGTGATCCAGATTTGCAAGAGGCGATCGCCCAAGCCCGCGCAAACGGCAAAACCATTCCGCTGGTGGCGTTTGGTCATATGCACCACAACCTACGCCACCGCCGCGACCAGCTACGGCGATCGCTCCACATAGATGCGGCAGGCACTGTTTATCTAAATGCGGCGCGGGTTCCCCGCATTGTGAAAACAGACACGGATTGCCTGCATAATGTGACGCTGGTGACGCTGCGTCAGGAAACGGTGGCTGAGATTCAACTGGTGTGGATTGGGCAGGATATGGCGATTCAATCCACTGAGCTATTGTATCGGCAAGCCGCATCTGCGAACCGGAGCGAGGCGATCGCACGCAAACCCTAGTGCCCTAGGCCCCAACTTGAAACGTCTTAGCTTGATACTGTGACGCAATGAACCCCCAGCATGGCAGCATCGCCGGAATGCAGTAATATAGATAAGCTCTAGGGAATTAACTCTGGAGAGGTGGCAGAGTGGTCGAATGCGCTCGACTTGAAATCGAGTGTACCGAAAGGTACCGAGGGTTCGAATCCCTCCCTCTCCGTAGATGAAGTAGACGAATAAACCGTGGGGGTATAGCACTTAAAGCGCTGTACCCCTACGTTGCGTCTCATGAGTTCGGCAAATACCAAAACCGCGCTGCTTGCGGCACAAGCAGCGCGGTTTTGCATTGTTGTTTTATCTTCGGGCCGCAAGGCAGGGCAGACGCACCGCTATCGAACTCTCGTGATCTAGACACGCATGTTGCAAAAACTTGATTAGCGAACGCTATAGCGTTCTTCGGCCCACGGCTCACCTCGATGATGGTAACCGTTGCGCTCCCAAAATCCCGGTTCATCTTGACTCAAGAATTCTAGGCCCCGAATCCACTTAGCGCTTTTCCAGGCATAAAGATGGGGCACAACTAGGCGCATTGGCCCCCCATGCTCAGCGGGCAGCGGTTCGCCAAACAGCTCAAATGCAAAAAAATTCTCGTCGCGCACAAAGTCGTCGAGGCTCAGGTTTGTAGTATAGGCAAAGTCACCGTCGCCGTAGCTGTGCTGCATAACATGGCTGGCGCTAGGCTCAAGGGCGATCGCCCGCATTAAGTCAGTAACACGAATGCCCCGCCATTGCACATCCAGCTTTGACCACGTCGTCACACAGTGGAAATCAGCGGTAAACGAGTGAATCGGCAGCGCCATGACATCTGCCCAGGACAAAGTAATAGGCGTTGCCAATCCCCAAATGCGCAGCTCCCAGTCGTCTCGGCTGATCTGAGGCGTTGCCCCATAGGTCAGCACTGGAAATCCCTTTGCCAAATGCTGGCCGGGTGGAACGCGATCGCTTAGCTCTGGCCCTGGCTTCTCAAAAAACTTGCCCATCCGCTACCCATCTAAAAATGTGGACAATTCGGGACGTTCAGTGTTTCAAATTATAGGGCTTTTAGGGTGTTGAGGCTGTATTCAGCATGGCATACCAACCCGCTAGAGCCCATCCAGTAGACCGCTTGCGTCTACTCCTCGTCCTCATCCTCGTCGTCATCTTGAGGGTAGTAGAAACTTTCAGAGCGTCCAGTTAGCACTGACTTGCCCAAGGATAACGCACGCTGCGCTTGCAGATCTGCCTTGCGTTTCCAGGTGGCTTTGCGGTGATCGCGCTTTGAGCTAGAGGTTTTCTTCTTAGGAACAGCCATGGCCGTAGTTGAACAGTTTTGACACAACCTTTCAATTCTAGACGATCTCTATCCATTTTTGCCCGATGCCCGGTTAATCAATGAGCCTTGATACAGCCCGCATGTTCGAGCCTTGTCCTATAATCACAGCCTTTCTATCGTTGGCACTGGGGGCAAAAGTGGGCTGATCGTCCGGCGAGCTTAAGCCGCTGGATCCCGCTGCTGCAAACCCGACAGAGCTGCCCATCCCGGTTGTATACCCAGGCGATGCTGCCGTAGTTGCCGTTGGTGCCTGCAATATCGCGAAAATCGCTAAAGGTGGTGCCTCGGGCGTCGATGGCAGTTTGCAGAACCTGCTGAATCGCCGCGTGCAGGCGGGCAATGCGCTTAGGGCGTAGTTTGGCGCAGTGAATTTGAGGACGAATGCCGCTAAGGAACAGGGCTTCGTCGGCATAAATATTGCCGATTCCGGCTACTAGCGCCTGATCCAGCAGGGCGTTTTTGATGGGGCGCTGGCGATCGCTCAATTTCTCCGTCAAATACCGACAGGAAAACTCCGGCGACAGCGGTTCTGGCCCCAACCGCTGCAAGCCGGTGATGATGGTGGCTGGTGCGATGCCGGGAGGCACGTACCACATCTGCCCAAAGGTACGCTGATCCAAAAACCGGAGCTCTCGCCCATTCCCAAAGTCTAGGCGCACTCGGCAATGCTTGTGCAAGGGGTCGGCTTTGCTCAGCCACAGCAGTTGCCCAGTCATCCGCAGGTGAACACCGAGCCAAGCGGGGGAGGGGGGAATAGGGGAGGAGGGGGGAAACGAGGAAGACCGTGAGGAGATATCGGTCAATTCGGCCAAGAGGTATTTGCCCCGCCGATGCCACTGGGCGATCGCCCGTCCCTGTATCCCGGCTAAGAACACGAGCGTCGGCTGGGGATAGGCGATGGTGCGGTCGAGCAACACATCCCCCCCTGCAATGGGCTGGTGCAGAGTCACCTGATTGAGACCCAGGCGCACGGTTTCAACTTCGGGCAGTTCGGGCACAGGAGAAGGGGATGGGAAACAGCGCAGTCCTTTTCAATCTAGGCCATTTTTATCGCTCAAGGCTGAACGGCTGATGCCAGGTTAACTGGATCGCGTGGTATAGCGCTACAGCACACTCTGCATCAGCAGCGGCCCCTCGGGTACCAAGGGAGCGCTAGCCGTATCGGCTGTAATCAACAGTTGCCTGCCATCGACACTACAGTCCTCATCGATCAAGGCCCACTTGGTGATGGTGGGGCCAGAGGCCTCGGTCGTGAACTGCCCACAAAACGCCGGTTCAGCGCTGCCCTCTGCCACGGCCCAAAGGCGATAGGCATTGCCTTGGGGTAGGGCAGGAAGATCTTGCACCAGCACCGTCACCTGCTGACGATTGGGGTCAATCACCAGCCGACCCGCTGCATTTTCAACTTCTTCAGTCCCTGCGATCGCATAAAGGCGTGCATCAGGCTGCTGCAGCGCTGCTACCAACTGTTGGGATTGGGCTAGGTCTTGCCGCAGACGCAGGTTGTCGAGGGCGATCGCCCCTAATGCCACGGCGGCGATCGCCCCACCCACGCCCACCCACCAGCGTTCCCGGCGCGGCGCAGATGGGCGAGACAGGGAGCGAGGAGCCATTGACAGACCGGACAGGCTAGGTGGCGCTACTTCAGACAGCGCCGCTGGAGGAGTTGCCTGGGCCGAGGCCAGCAGGCGATCGTGCAACCCTGGCGGCGGTGCCACCTCCGCCAGGCCGTAGCATAGCGAGTCGAGGGCTTCGTGCGCCTCATCCAATTCTGCGGTTAGCTCAGGATGGAGGGCGATCGCCTGCTGTAGCGTCGCCGCTTCCTCAGCGCTGAGGTCGTCTAATACATAGCCTGAGATTAACTCGTGCAAATTGTCGGGAAGGGAAGAGTGCGTCATGCGCAGAACCGGGTGGAATGAGGATGGAATAGAAGAGGTGTAGATGTGGGGTTAGAGGGCGTTTTGAAGGAGCGATCGCAGCTTGGTTAGCCCCTGTCGAGAGCGGCTTTTAACAGTACCCAAGGGCATGTTGAGTCGGTCAGCAATTTCTGACTGGCTTAAGCCTTCAAAGTAGGCAATTTCTAATACCTGCCGCTCCGTGTCAGGTATTTGCGCCAGTGCTTCATGCACCCGCTGCGATCGCTCATCTATAGAAAGTTGCTCTAACGGTGAGGGACTGCCAGAGTCGCTGCGTACCAGCCCCTTCCACCGCTGCAAAAATCGTCCTTTACTTCCGCGCGATCGCAGCTTATCAATCGCCCGCGATCGGGTCATCATCATCAAAAAGCTGCTCAAAGAGCCTCGATCTGGATTGTACAAATTACGCTGCCAAATCGACAAAAACACTTCATGGGTAAGGTCTTCAGCCTCCTGGGGGTCGGTGAGCAGCCGCAGCGCCAGCGCATAAACTATGCGCGAATAGCGCTCATACAGTGCAGATAACGCATCGGTCTGGCCAGATCGCATGGCCTGCAACACATCCGCATCAGAGGCAGTAGACCAATCAAGCGACGCGCGATTTGGGGAGTCTGACGACATTCGATAAACCAGGGCTCGTGTTCGACTCCTTCAAGAATACGAAACTGCAGTGGGATTGGATGGACAATTTTTTGCCTCTGCACCTAAAGCAACCTACTTAGGATGTAAGTTCTAGTTTTTTTCCTCTCATCCAATCCAGTTAATGGGCAGGGTCGTATTTCTCATAGTTTGGTGCTCAAGCCATAAGGCCAGTTGGAATGGCTGTGCGGCACGCCGGTCAACCGCTACCCCCTATGTCCGACACCACGTCCATGTTTAGTGCTTATCCGATCCTTTTGTCTGGAGTCTTTATCTCGATGAGTCAACCTTTATTTTCATCCTCAACGGCACGCCGCATGTCTCGTCGTGGCGTAGTGCTCGGTGGGGCGATCGCCGGAGTTACGACGGCACTCGGCTTGGCAGCCCGCCCCAGCGAGGCATCCTTTACAGATCGGCAGCGCGCCAGAGATGCTGCAAATGATGCCCGCATCCTCAATGGAGCGCTATTTTATGAGCATGAGGCCATCTGGGCCTATGGTGCCGCTGCGCCCGCCCTGTCGGATACGGCTGTGGGGCAGGCGGTTCTGGCACTAGCGCTCAAAAACCAAGCCGATCATATGGAGCACCGCGATACGCTAATCACGGTGATTCAGCAATTGGGCGGCACCCCAATCGGCGCAGAAGACAGCTACGATATCTCAGCCTATATTGAGCGCGGCGATGGCAACCTCGATTCTGATGTCAACATTGCCAAACTGGCGCTAGCGCTAGAAGTGGATGCGGCGATCGCCTATGCAGGCGAAGTAGCTCAATTGAAAACTCCGGCGCTAGTTACGGCAGGGGCAGGCATCGGCGCTGTCGAAGCCTCCCACGCAACTGCGATTCGAGCCGCCTTTATTTCCTTAGGTGTTGATATTGACTATGTGCCCGCGTCTATCATCAGCGGCGACACCCGCAACGCCTGGATTATCCCTGTCTAATGCCAAGTCTCGTCATTGAGCGCAGGCTGCTATGGACGGTTTGAATTCATTTCAAGCAGCCTCTAATGCAAATTCCACTCTTCCTGAGAATCGTTTAGGTTCACAATTCCTCTCTCCTCTACAACTCAACGCTCATGATCTGGTGATGATTGACACTCGTTACCAGATCATTTTTTTGCGGCATTGGTGCGGTATGGGCTGGCGATCGCCCGAGCCTAGTTTCCGCTCCAGCTAGCCGAGGGGATGGCGATAGCAAAACCCATAGATTGGGGGCGATACCGCAATTCTCGTAGAGCCGATGTTTCAAAGGCGATCGCCCGCGCTCTGAGGGCGATCGCTCGTTGCATAGGCTACGATAGCCTCGACGCCTTAGCGTCTCTCTTGGCTCCCGTTCTGGATCACGTTTGCTAACCCATGCCGTCTCAATCTCTTCTGCTACAAACCGCGCGTCAATACCCGGGCTGGGTGGTGCTGACCGTAGTGCTGGGGTTTTCGGGTGCCGTGTTCAACGGCGTGAGCACCGCCATGATTGTGCCCGTGCTGCTCAATTTTTTAGGCCAAACCCCTGATTCCTTAACCAATGTGCCGGTGCTCGCGCGACTGTTTGCTCCGTTCGAGGGAATTCCCGACCCGTGGCGGCTGGTCGCAATCACGCTCGCAATTGTGGTGCTGATTGTGCTAAAAAATGGCTCAATTTTCGCCAGCATGGCGGTGTCGGCTTGGCTCCAGCGCCTGATGGCAATCGACCTGCGGGAGTCGGGGCTACGGTTGCTGCTCGAAGTGGATTTGGATTACTTCACTCGGGAGGGCACGGGCGATATTGTGAACCGCATGAACGCGGAGCTAAACCGAGCAGCGCTAGCTATTACAATTGCCGTGCGATCGCTCACCACCGCCATCACCATTCTGGTGTTTGGGGTGCTGCTGCTGGTATTGTCTTGGCAGTTGACGCTGGTCACGGGGACGATGCTAGGGCTAGTGATGCTCGCCAATCAGCTCAGTCTGGTGCGGGCAAAGCAGTTTGGGACGCAGCTCTCAGACGCCTCTCGCGACTACACCATGCGCCTGTTGGATGTGCTCAACGGCATGCGATTGGTGCGGGCCACCGCCAGCGAAGAGCAGGAATATATCACCCTGCGGCAGCTCATGCGCGATCGCGAACAGGCCGATTACCAATCCTTCGTCAGCTTCTCGGTGATTGGCCCTGTGAGTGAAGTGGCGGGGGTGATAGCGCTGATCGCCGTGGTGATTGTGGGGCGGCTGTTTCTCATGCAGCAGGTAGAATTGGCCTCTACGGTGCTGCTCACCTACCTGCTACTCATTTTTCGGCTGCTGCCGCTGATTGCCCAGCTCAACGGAGCGCGTAATCAGTACGCCAACGCGATCGCCAGCATCGACATCGCCACCGCTTTTTTGCGCCGCAACGATAAGCCCCTCATGGCCAATGGCAGTGTTCTCTACACCCCGTTAAAAACAAGCATTCAGTTTGAGCAGGTGTTCTTCACCTATCCAGGGCAGGCGGAACAGGTGCTGCGGTCTATTTCGCTAGAGATCCCCAAGGGCACGACCCTAGCGCTGGTGGGCAAGTCGGGTGCGGGCAAATCGACCCTGGGGGAACTGCTGCCTCGATTTTATGATCCAACTGAGGGCCGCATTCTGTTGGATGGCCGCGACCTCCGCGAGTTTGAGGTGCGATCGCTGCGGCGCTCGATGGGCATCATCAGCCAAGATACGTTTTTGTTCAACGGCACGGTGCGAGAAAACGTCACCTATGGCTGCGATACCGTGGGGGATGGGGAACTGCTGGATGTTGCTAAACGCGCCCATGCGTGGGAGTTTATTGCAGAGTTGCCCCGAGGGTGGGACACGCCGCTGGGCGATCGCGGCATTTTGCTCTCAGGCGGGCAGCGACAGCGGCTGGCGATCGCCCGAGTTCTGCTGCAAAATCCAGACATTCTGATTCTGGACGAAGCGACGAGCGCATTGGATACTGTCTCGGAACGCTTGGTGCAAGAGGCGCTGGATCACCTAAAGTGCGATCGCACGACCCTGATCATCGCGCACCGCCTGTCCACCATTCAGCGGGCCGAACAAATCGCCGTACTCGATAACGGCAACCTGGTTGAACTCGGCACCCACGAGGCCCTACTCGCCGCACAGGGATTCTACGCCCGCCTGTATCAGGGGATGAGCCTTTAGGCTTTAGCTCCGGCCTCATTGTCGGCTCATCTCTGCCCCCAATTTAGGCAAACTTACAGAACCGTTAATTCGGCAAATTCCCAAAGCCGTGCTGCTCACGACACAGGCAACACGATTTAGCGTTGTTTCAGTCCTGTAGCGTAGAGCTAAAACAACGCAATTGAACTCACGTTGCAGAACGTTTTCCACAATTTTGTTGACTTTAGGGCAGTTTTCCACAGCAAGCTACCACTTTTCCACAGAATTTTGTGGAAAAGTGGTACACCCGTTTTATGAAGTCATCCCCAATTTGGCCACAAACCATCCGCGTTATCGAATAGAGCTGCACTCAGCACCACTCCATCCCACGCTTCGAGCATGAAGGATGCATCAGGAGGCTTGAGCGCCCGTCAAACTATTCCCACTCGATGGTGCCAGGCGGTTTAGACGTGATGTCGTAGACGACTCGGTTCACCCCGCGCACTTCGTTCACAATGCGGTTAGAAATCAACTCCAGCAGGTCATAAGACACCCGCGACCAGTCTGCCGTCATGCCGTCTTCGCTCGACACAAACCGCAGCACAATCGGGTAAGCATAGGTGCGCTGATCTCCCATAACGCCCACACTGCGAATAGGCAGCAGCACCGCAAACGCTTGCCAGAAATCGGCATACACATCATGGCGGTTGATTTCTTGCCGCACAATATAGTCGGCTTCGCGCAGAATTTCTAGCTTCTCCTCTGACACCTCGCCCAAAATGCGAATCGCCAAACCCGGCCCAGGGAATGGATGGCGGTTCACAATTTCTTCTGGCAGCCCAATGGAGCGCCCCAGCTTTCGCACTTCGTCTTTAAACAGCTTGCGCAGCGGCTCTACCAGCTTAAATCTCAGATCCTTTGGCAAGCCGCCCACATTATGGTGGCTCTTGATTTTTACGGCCACCCGCTCGCCGGTTTTGGGGTCCATATTGGTGTCGGCAGACTCAATCACATCGGGATATAGCGTGCCCTGCGCCAAGTAGTCAAACGGCCCCAGCCGTCGAGATTCTGATTCGAATACGGCGATGAATTCATGGCCGATGCGCTTGCGCTTCTCTTCGGGATCGGCAATCCCATCAATGGATGTCAAAAAGCGATCGCGCGCATTTACATACTGCACTGGAATATGAAACTGCTCATGAAACAGCTTCAGCAGCCGTTCCGGCTCATTCTTCCGCATGAAGCCCTGATCGATAAACATGCAGGTGAGCTGATCCCCAATGGCGCGATGCAGCAAAAATGCCAGCGTAGACGAATCAACCCCGCCCGACAGCGCGAGCAGCACGCGCTTTTCGCCAACCTTGCCGCGGATTTCGCGCACCGCCTCTTCGACAAAGGCTTCGGTCGTCCAGGTGGGCTCGCAGTCGCAGATGTGATACACAAAGTTGCGAATCAGCGCCAAACCCCCGAGAGAATGCACTACTTCGGGGTGGAACTGCACGCCGTAGAGCTTGCGCTCATGATGGGCGATCGCCGCAACAGGCGTATTGTCGGTATGGGCCAGCCGCTCAAAGCCGGGTGGCATTGCCGCGACTGAGTCGCCGTGGCTCATCCACATGGTGGTGCCATCGTCCACATTGGTCAGCAAATCGGTTGGGTCGTCAATCATCAGCGAGGCTTTGCCATACTCACCGCGCTCGGCCCGCTCAACGCCGCCGCCCAACTGCTGCACCATCAGCTGCATGCCGTAGCACACACCCAAAATGGGAATGCCCAGATTCCAAATTTCAGCATCGCAGTGGGGCGCACCCTCGTCATAAACAGAACTGGGGCCACCCGAGAGGATAATGCCTTTGGGGTTAAGACTCCGCAACTGCTCAACTGGAGTTCGGTAAGAAATGACCTCAGAATAAACCTGTGTCTCGCGGATGCGTCGGGCGATCAATTCTGAATATTGAGAGCCGAAGTCAAGAATGACAATCATCTGCTGGGTGAGTGGCCCAGTGGCTGCAGGGGCAGCGTTGCTTTGAGACGTATGGTCGAGTTGAACAGTCACGGCATGCCAACCTGAGTATAAGGGAAACGGAAAGAGACTAAGTTAAGCCAAAATCGGCTCAGGCGCGAGCCTAACTACATAAAAAGAAAGTACAGCAAATCTTCTAAACTGGCTGCTTTTATCACGAGGCGCTCTGGGCTGATCTCTCGAACAACAGTAACGCAGGTTAACCAATCGCCTGCACACACCCTAGAAGCAGCTTGTTTTTGGCCTAGCGTTTTTTGATCAGGAGTACCTCAATGGTGTTGAGAACTTGCACTGGAGCCAAGATGCTCTATGGATGCATCATCAATGCGTTAGCTAGCGAGCATTTTGATAGAAACCTATTAGGCACCTATAGCCATCTATTTAGATATCTATCAGATTAGATATCTATCAGACAGAGATACAGCTCATGCAGGCCAAAAGAAGGGGCGGTGAGTGATTCTGTGCATCTGTTCTGCAAGTTAAACCTGGTTCATTAAAGACTAAGGCTGAACTTTGAAGTCGATCTGCACATACCACAGACTCATGCAAACTCATGGCCTGAGTGCCATCTTCGTGCACAGAAATAACGACTTAAATTTAAGTAATTTGATTGTACGTGGGGCGATCGCCCGATCCCAAACCAGAGAATGACGCCAACCCTGCAAAGCGTTAAATTAGTTTAACAAACTTAATGCACGGGTGGAGTGTCCAGCTTCGAGGTCTCGCAGAGAACCGTCCCTTACTCCCATTCCCTGAGCCTGTGGCAGCTGCCATCCATCCTCCAAAAAGATACTAAAAAAGCTCTCTGCTGACGGGCAAGAGAGCTTTTGGAGAATTGTGCTAACTCAGAGGGCGCACCGCAGCCGCACAGTGACACCGTTAAGCACTAGGCTTGTCGAGAGTAATACTCCACCACAAGCAGTTCATTCACTTGCAGCGCAACCCACTCGCGCTCAATGACGCCGTTAACGCGACCCACCATCTTGGCTTTGTCAAACTCTAGATGACTCGGAACGTTTGCCAAGCCAGGGAAGCGAATGTTTTCTTCTACAAGGTTGCGAGAGCGCTCGGTATTGCGCACGCCAATTTCTTCACCCGGTCTGCACTGATAGCTGGCGATATCAACCCGGCTACCATTTACAGTAATGTGCCCATGATTGACTAGCTGGCGAGCTGCTGGAATCGTCGGTGCCATACCCATGCGAAATACGGTATTGTCCAACCGCATTTCGAGCTGTTGCAGCAAGATTTGACCCGTAGATCCGGAGATCTTGCGCGCTTTGCGAACGTAGTTGAGCATTTGCCGCTCAGACACGCCGTAGTTGAACTTCAGCTTTTGCTTTTCTTCTAATCGAATTGCATACTCAGACCGTTTTCTGCGGGCAGCGCCGTGCTGCCCAGGGGGATTTGCCCGCTTGCCAGACTCGCGCTTAATTTTGCGAGTGAGGCCAGGTAGCTCTCCCAGCCGCCGGACTATGCGAAGGCGAGAGCCTCGATATCGCGCCATTTAGCTCATTCTCCAAAATGAATCCACAAACAATCTATAATAGCAGACTCATAGCTAATGTAGAAGACCCGCTTTAAGCAACTGCGCCGCTAATTCAGCTTTTCTGATGGCTGCAGCAGGTTTAGTACCAAAGACTGAAGTTTTTAATATTCCTCCCGCTAGCCCGCTTAAAATTTGTGAGACATGAGCTAACATACATAGCTGAGTAGGCCGATCAGTAGTTTATTATCCGGCTCTGTCTTGCCAGCTCTCTCCCCAACAGAACCGCGACAGAGTTTCGATGTCAGGCTCTAGGCCGGAGCATTCAAATTAGGAATTTCAAAATTTGGTTATGACTCAGTATGGTGTTGCTTCTTCGGCAGCCGCACATCCGATGGTGAAATTTCAGCGTCAGGTGCGATCGCTCGTCGATTCAAATGTGCTTAAGCCAACCGATGCGCTGTGGAAAGTTGCCCTGCTTTATGGCGACGATTGGGCGCACTGGAAGCGGGAACTAGAAGACTTTGAGTTCACGATGCAAGACCCCGTGAGTGAGCTGCTCTCGGTGGAGTCTTGGGATGAAGAAGACGCCGCTGTGATGTCATAGCAACTGCTCAGCGGGCCCCTAGGGGCTGTCATCAATTAGCCTCTGATATCCCAGAAATCAACAGTCACAGCCCCTAGCCTGGTTTTTGGGTCGGGCGTGGCAACGCTCACAGCATCAGGCGTTTGGTTGGAATTGATGACACGTCCTAGCATGATGATTCCTCAATTTGTGTTGGCTTCTGCTTCTCCGGCACGGCGACGATTGCTTGAGCAAGCGGGACTGCAGCTTGTGGTGTGCCCGAGCCAGTTTGATGAGGCGCAGGTTGCCTGTGCTGACCCGGCCGAGCTCGTCAGCCAACTGGCTGAGGGAAAAGCGCAGATGGTCGCCCCTCAGTTCCCCCAGACGTTGGTGTTGGGGTGCGATTCGGTGCTGGCGATCGCCGGAGAGATTCACGGTAAGCCTGCTAATTCCCAAGAGGCGATCGCCCGATGGCAGCAGATGCGCGGTGCGGTGGGGCAACTCCATACCGGACATGCGTTGATTGATACGGCCCAGCAGCGCACCCTAGTGCGGAGCCGCATGACCGAGGTGCAGTTTGCGGAGGTGAGCGATCGCCAAATCGAAGCCTATGTGGCCAGCGGCGAGCCGCTTAACTGCGCAGGCTGCTTTGCATTAGAGGGGCGTGGCGGCGCATTGATTGAGCAAATTGTCGGCTGCTATAGCAATGTGATCGGGCTAAGCTTGCCGCTGTTGCGCACCATGCTCAGCGACTTGGGCTATGACGTGGCAGATTTTTGGGATGCCCAGGGCTTAAGCACGCAGGCCTAAAGCGCTAGCACTGAAGCGCTGCCTAGGTGCGATCGCCCCCAACCGTTGTCGAGATCCCCAAACACGCCGCTAGAGGATCTGGCGAGGGACAGCCGTGCGCACATCCCCTGTGTTGGGCGTCCCCCGCGGTTCAATCAGCAATAAATGAACCTCCTCTTCAGCTCGGGGACAATGCTCAACACCGCGAGGCACCACAAATAGTTCACCTGCTTCTAGATGCACGTCATCGCGATCGCGCAGTTGAATCGTCAACTTCCCTTTGAGCACCAAGAAAAAATCATCGGTGTCATCGTGTTTGTGCCACACAAACTCGTCTTTGACTTTCACCACCATAATGTCGTAGTGATTTAGCTGCGCAACGGTTCTCGGCGACCAATATTCCGAGAACTGAGTCAGCTTTTCAGCTAGGTTAATTTTGCCCATGGGATGTCCTATGTCATGGGGGTATTGTAACGGTCGAGTCGGTTAGGCAGTCTGGTATTTCGGAACCCGAGCTGCACGTGAATCGCATCACACTCAGCGCGTTCTTAACGCTGAAACAGCGTAAACCCGTATTGCCCGCGTTGTGGGCAATACGGGTTTAGGAATTTGCTGACCTGACAGTCAAACTAACGCTTTAAGCACTGCAACGGCAGGCTAAACGGTAGCTAACCTGCCTTGGGATACCTTGCTTTGGCAAAAGATCTATAATTCTCAGCATGACTGAACATAGCGTCTGGCGCATTTCGTTAGCTCACGAGATTGCTCCTGCTTTCACTGCTAATCCTAAAGTCGAAGCGTGTTTTGTGTTTGGTTCGGCAGCGTTAGGGATTGCCGACCAGTATTCTGACCTTGAATTGGCGTTTATCTGGTTCCAACTGCCGCCTGCCGAAGAATTGCAAGCAACAGCCCAAAGGGTTGGTGTGAAAGGTTGGGAAATTGAGCCGTATGGGGAAGCAAAACAGGCGTGGTTGGAGCAATTCTATCTGTACGGCATGAAAGTTGAAGCGGGTCATTGGGCGCGAGATACGATGAACAACATCGTGATGGATGTTGTTGATCATTACGATGTGTCACAAAACGGGCTTTTGTTTGAGAAGCAAGCATCAGCGTCTAATCTTCAAAACGCGATTACTATTTACGGCGAAAATATTATCAAACCTTGGCAAAATCGGCTTTCTTATTATCCTGAAGAACTTGCTATTGCGATGGTTCAGAAACATTTAAAATTCCGCCCGCTTGATGGACAACAGATCCTAACTGAACGCCTTGAGATTCCCTTGCTGTACGAAAATAACTGCGCTATTGTGCGATGGCTTCTCAACATACTGTTTGGGCTAAATCGCATTTATCATCCCGGCTTCAAATGGACACGGTACTGGGTTGAAGAAATGAGCATCCAACCATCTAATTTTTTCAATCGGCTAGAGCATGTTTTTCAATCTGATGCCGTAAGCGGAACTCATGAGCTACGCCAACTCATTGAGGAAGTTCTTGATCTGGTCGAAAGGACATTACCGCAAGTCGATCTCGGGCAGCAGCGCGAGATATTGGATCGGACTTACCCTAGGTGGAAGTTACCAGTCGATAGCTAAACTTTAATCTCTCAATAAACAGTCTAGAATTCCAATGCACCGAAGCAAATTCAAGCGATCGGTGAATGGCAAAGATGATCTGTGTCGGTGATTGAGAAGGCTCGGCTCGAGGTTAAATCTCAAAGGCAAAGCTGCCGTGCAGCCCATAGGGGACATGATGCTGAAGTTTGAGGCGTGCCTCTAGTGCCATGGTTGCTGCGTTTAAGATGACCACTTCCGATCGCTCGGTATGCGCGTTGAACACGAGCGTCAACAGCCAGCCGTCATCTTCTGCGTCTGGCTCGGCTGTGGGGCGGGGCACAAAAACCGGCTCACTCACATAGCCCCAGGGCGCAGCACTCCAGAGCTGGCGATCGCCCGTCTCTACATTGGCCTTTAGAATCGCTTGGTGCGGTGCGTTGCCACTAGGCTGATGGGCCGCCGCCGCATAGATCGTGGAATATTCTCGCCCGACCCGATTGGGATGCACCACCGGGAATTCGCAGCAGCGCAGTTCTAGGGGCGATCGCTCTACCGTCTGCGTGTTGAGGTCAACGCGCAACCGCCAGAGTTGGCCCGGTGCCAGCGACTCAAACACCACCTGGCGAAAATCTTGCTCAGACTCAACGGCAGGCAGCGCATCATAGGCAATAGAATCGACCACCAGCGTCTCGCCTTGCTCATAGGCATTGGCATGGTGGAACACAAACCCCGACTCAGCCGGAATCACCTGCATTGTGCCTGCGGGGTCACGGGGAATGATGACCACCTGGGTCGGCTGATCATGGCGGAAGGTGATGCACTCCCCTGCCCCCCGCAGCCCCAAGGCAAACGGCACTGGATTAAACTGCACCGGGTTCTGGAAAAAGATGCAGTAGTGCGGCGTGATAGCAAAGTCATGGATAAAGGCAAAGCCGGGAACTGAGTGGCTGTGCTGCTGCACCAGCGACCCGGCGACGTCAAACTCATAAAGGGTAATGGTGGTAGAAAGTCCGGGTTTAATGGCAAAGTTCACCAAGCGCGGCTCCCCATTGCAGTCGGGGTCTACCCAGGGATGTGCCGCGAACGCATCGCCCGGCTGCAACACTCCACCCAAATAATCTAAGCCAATGGTCTCTAGGGTTTGAGGATCAAGTCGGTAGGGTTCTGCCGCTTCCCACAGAGCCAGCAGTTTGCCGCCCCAATAGATCACGTTGGTATTGGCGATGTTTTTAAGGCGAAAATCAAAGGCATTGGCTAGCCAGCCCCCTGGTTTTTGCGTGCCAAACACGCCGCGATAAAGCAGCTTCTGAGCCTGTTGCTCTGCGACATAGCCTTCAGTTCGCACAAACCGATTCCGAAACCGCGCCTGTCCATTTTTGAAGGAAACGGCGCACACCATGCCATCGCCATCAAAGGGATGCTGGATGCGATCGCCCCCCACATCCAACAGGCCCGGCCCATTGCGAAACAGCGTGCCCTGAAGGTCGGGCGGAATCTGCCCTTCACTATCGGTAATGGCGTAGTCGAACTCGTCATACAGAGATTTGTAGCCCTTGCGCCAGTCTTCAACCGTGTAGGACTGGGCAGTTGGTGACTGTTGAGTTTGCATAAGGTAAGGAGTAAAGAGTGAGGAGGAAGGAGTAAGGCGTGTGATCTGGGTTAAGACTCAGCGGGGGGACTGGTGACGAGAGAGGCGTCAGGGCGCTCAACTAGAGGCAGGCTAGGGTTGAGGGCAGCATTGACATCGGCGGATTGAGCCGCCTCTGGCGTCGCATCTGCTTCAAATCGGTCTGGAAGGTCGTTGCGACCCGGGAGCCAGCCCAAGAGCGGCAGCGGCAGCAACGTGGTGAGGTTGGTAATCAGCACCAGCAGCCACAGATTCGTAAAGTCAGATTCGGTGACATGAAGCAGGTGCATCAGCCCGGCCCCCAGTTCATAGGACAGCAGCGAGGCAAAATTGGTGACTGACATAAGCACGGCAAACAGCGTGGCTTCAACCCCCGGAGGGCACAGCCGCGCCGCTAGCACCAGCACGGGCATGTAGGCAATTTGCCCCAATACCGTTAGCACTAGGCTGTCGCCCAGGCTAAACCAGTGATCGTCAATGCCAATGGCGCGGTTGGCGTGGGTGACTAGCAGCAGCATGGTCATGCCCAGCACGGCAGACGCCACTGTCGTCCAGCCAAAGATGAGGCGAAATGAGACGCTGCGGAAAAACCGCTGAAACATCCAGATGCCCACCAGTGACGCAATGCTCGTCACCAGGCGCACCCGCCCCAAAAACTCAGGCTGAAACCCCAGATCGTTGGTGGTGAAAAAGAAAAAGGCTGCATCGGCAGTCGGAGTCGCCTGCCAGAGAAAGAGAAAGACCGTTGGCATCCAAATCGCTTTTTGGGCGATCGCCCCCTTGAGCTGCCCCATCTGCTGCCGCAGGGCCTGCCAATCTGACGGTTGCGCTGCGTGAGGTTCGCTGATGAGGCCCGCCACGAGCGACACAATCAGCGGAAACGTAGCCGTAATCAGAAACACCGTGTGGGTGCTGACATGCTCTAACAAAAAACCGCTGAAGTAGGCCGTCATTAGGCCTCCTAGCGCTGAGGCACCCCAGCAAATGGCTTGCAGCGATCCAGAAACTTCTGTAGTCTCTAGCCGAGCGCGCTCGACCACCAGGGAATCTACGATTACGTCACTGACGGCGATCGCCAGTGAACTCAGGGCGATCGCCGCTGTCGCCGCCCAAGCACTATGAACCACCGTTGCCAGCAGCACCCAAGCAGCAGCACCTGCTAATCCCGATAGCATCAGGTAGGGTCGCCGCCGATAGCCAAAGATGGGAAACCCGTCTGAGATGAAGCCAAACAGCGGCTTAATCATCCAAGGAATCGCAACAATGCCCATCAGCGCAGACACTTGGGCTGGCGTCAGCCCCAACTCATCCTTAAGAAAAAAGCTCACCGCTAGCCGTGCCAAGCCCAAAATTCCCTGGACGAAATAGACCAGCAGAATTGCCATCAGTTCTGGCGTCGGTTCGTTGCCAAATAGGAGCGTTTTCATCAACCCAGCTACGGGTTTTGCATCGCTGGAAGGGGATACTGTCATGTACAACGGCATGTAAAACGGTGTCGTGGATGTCCTAGCGGTCAATCGTGTTAAGGACTATTAAGAAATATCAACTAGTCTTTATGATAGCTCTCTCACCTTAGCGTGCTGTCAGACGCTGTCGAAATCTTGCTGGGGACAGACCTTGATGCGGGCGATCGCCCGAATACTACCCGTCTGAAAATCGTCAGCTTGACTGCTGTAGTACAGGCCGTTTGGCGCTTTTAACGCAGCTCCAGCCAGTCCCAACCAGTCCCAACGGAGTCCAGCCGAAGCCAGGAATCGGCACATCCCGCCTGACTCTCCGCCATCCCCTTGGTATAGTTGGGGCAGAAAAATGGGCTCCGCCAGCCCTGTCACATTAATCCCACGTTAACGACTGTTACCACCATCGCGTTATGACTGTTCCGATAGTTTCATGGCTGCCGCTGCGGCAATCAGGGGCGATCGCCGCCCTCGTTGCGACGAGCCTTGCGCTCACCGCCTGTGAGCAAACCACCAGCGACCAATACCAGGCCTCAGCCCGCACCACCTATACCTGGCAAGTGGAATATCAATCGAGCCGAGGCGGTGCCCAAGAGCGCGGCCCTCGGGTGGAATCGTTCGCGACAACCTCGCTAGAAAACCGCAATGGGCAAGAGCCCAACGATGCCGTCACTGGGCCAGATGACCAGGGTCTCTGGTGGCCAGAACTGCCGCCTCGCCCCACCGTAGACGAGATGGAGGCCCGCCAAGAGCCCCAAGATGTGATTGGTTCCCCGCGTCTGCAAAAGAGTGTGGACTATTTCATTACCTTTCGCCTGCCGGGTGAAGACAACCGCACCTTGCCCACCCGCTACGACGTGTATCGCCAAGTGGTGCGTGCCTATGAGCAGCGAGTGCCGCTGGTGTTTACCCTTGATCCGACGGGGTCAACGGTGACAAAGGCTGCGCCCGGTCAGGTATAGCCTAGGTATAGCTCTGTGATGAAGGAGATGACAGAACCAGCGTTGGGTCTGAGCCTGCTTCAGCCGCTATCGGGGGTGCTGGCCGCGATGGAGTTGAGCGAGGCGAGTCTCTCTGAAACGGCAACGCTGAGCGACCCTGCGGCCATTCCCGATTCAACCCCTCACGATTGGTATCAGGGACGCTGCCCCACCACGGGTGAGTGGCTGCGATTGCCCAGAACCTCGCTGGTTGAGGCGATCGCCCGTCACGTGGCATCGCACCTCCAGCATTCACCTCAGGTCGGGATGCATCAGGTCGGGACGCAACCCGCTCGTCCTACCGCTGCCGATGAGGGCAAGATGATTGGGATCTTGCTGGTTGAAGATGCAGCGGGCGATCGCGCTATCCTCAAAGCCTTTTCAGGGCTGTGGCATGGGCGTGAAACGATAGACGGATGGGTCCCCCCCATTCCAGGGCGCGATCGCACCGCGATGGAAGAAGCCAGAATTTTGGCACTATTAGACAGCATTAAACACGAGCTGTTGAGGCTCCAAACTATTCCAGAGCGGCAGCTGCTAGAGCAGACGTCTCATCAGTTTGCGACCCAAATTCAAGCCTTGCTGGCCCAACACAGACAGCAAAAACAGCAGCGTCAGCAGCAGCGTCAGCAGATTCTCGCCACCCACACCGGGGATGACCTCACCGCAGCCCTCGACGCCCTCACGCGCCAGAGCCAGCAAGCGGGCATTGCCCATCGCCACCTCAAGCGCGAGCGCGACGCCGTGCTGCATCCGCTACAGGCAATCGTTGCCGCTGCCGACGCGCGGATGCTGGCCCTCAAGCGCCGCCGCCGCGAGCTGTCGCGACACTTGCAGACGCAGATGCACGCCCACTATCACCTGACCAACTTTGCGGGGCAGTCTCGCACGCTGGAACAGTTGATGCAGGGGGGACTGCCAACTGGTACCGGAGACTGCTGCGCCCCCAAGCTGCTCCATTACGCCGCCACCCAAGGGCTAACGCCGCTGGCCCTAGCCGAAATTTGGTGGGGCGCGCCCAGTGGCGACAAGCAGCCAGGGGTGTTCTATACCGCCTGTGCCGAACGCTGCCAGCCGTTGATGGGGTTTTTGTTGTCGGGGTCGCAGCCCGCATCAAATTTTATAACTTTCAATGAGGCTGAGGCTGAGCGGCCCTTGCCCATTCTCTATCAGGATGACTGGCTGATCGCAGTGGACAAACCTGCGGGGCTGCTGTCGGTGCCGGGGCGCACGAGCGATCGCCACGATAGCGTGCTGAGTCGGCTGCGGCTACAAGTATCGGAGGGCGATCGCCTGATTCCGGTTCATCGGCTTGATCAAGACACCTCGGGAGTGCTGCTGCTGGCCCGCGATGCCGCCACCCACCGTCACCTCAGCCAGCAATTTCAGCAGCGCACCGTACACAAGCTCTACGAAGCTGTCGTGCTGGGGCAGGTTTTGGTGCCTGCACTTAATGAACCTCAGGCTAGTGCATGGACGACCCTTGACTTGCCCCTGTGGGGCGACCCCACGCAGCGCCCCTATCAAACGGTGGATTGGCAGCGAGGCAAACCCAGCCGCACCCGCGTTCGGGTGCTATCTGCCACAGAGACCCAGACCCGCTTGGAATTGCAGCCCGTCACCGGACGCACCCACCAGTTACGGGTTCATGCGGCTCATCCCCAAGGGCTGGGGGCACCCATTGTGGGCGATCGCCTCTATGGCACATCCACCCCTGGGCTGCGATTACACTTGCATAGCCGCGAGCTGTGGGTTCTCCATCCCGACTGCAAGACGCGCCTGCAACTCCAGGCCCCAACGCCCTTTTAGAGGCGGCAGTTGCCTGTCGATGAACTTAACATTTGGCGCGAACGACTTGGGATACGCTGCTCATAGATTCCGATATTCAGACAATATGTGACGGTTTCCCGGAACATCTTGCCCAGGCGTTGAAGCTATTGAAGATCCGCACCATTGCGGCGTATTGA
Organism: Kaiparowitsia implicata GSE-PSE-MK54-09C; assembly: GCA_019359435.1. Taxonomy (GTDB): domain Bacteria; phylum Cyanobacteriota; class Cyanobacteriia; order Elainellales; family Elainellaceae; genus Kaiparowitsia; species Kaiparowitsia implicata. Next base: position 80,315 of record JAHHHI010000067.1, on the reverse strand, counting down.
AGCAATTCGCTTCCCTCGTTCCCCCCTTACTGAGGATGGTTTATGAGACGACGACACTATTGCGGCACCGGCTGTCAGTGCCAATTTATTCCCCCCAATATTTCTGAAAATCTAGCAAAGAAGGGTGTAGAAGAAGCCCGCGTCAGCATTCAAGAGAGTCAGCAAATTCGCGCCCGCCGCAGCCTCACCGCGATGGCGTTCAATCCGTTTACCGAAATCAGCGCTCCAGAGAGCGCCAGCCGCAAAATCTACGACTGTCAGAATCAGTGGGTGCAGCGCGTTGACCCTATCGCCCGCGATGAAGGCGATGATCCCACTGATAAGGAAATCGTGGATACAGTTTACGACTATACCGGGGCGGTGCGCGACTACTTCAAAACCATGCTGGGGCGCAATTCCATCAACGATAACGGCATGGATCTGGTCATTAACGTCCACTTTGGGGTGGACTTTATGAACGCCTTTTGGGACGGCAAAGAGATGACCTTTGGCGACGGCGATGGCGAAATCTTCTCCAACTTTGCGAATTCGCTCGATGTGGTGGCTCACGAACTGGCTCACGGCGTCACGCAATACACCGCTAATTTGGAATATCAAAGCCAGTCGGGTGCGCTGAATGAGCATTTCTCGGATGTGTTTGGCATGGCGATTAAGCAGCATGTCAACGAGAACAATGCTGGTGATGCCGACTGGTTAATTGGGCACGAAATTATGGGCCCTGCTCTCTATGGCGAGGCGCTGCGCTCCATGAAGTATCCGGGCACAGCCTATGACAACGAATTCCTCGGCAAAGACCCGCAGCCTGCCCATATGAAGGACTACTACGCGGGCCCCGAAGATAATCAGGGCGTCCATATCAACAGCGGCATTCCCAATCGGGCGTTTTATCTAACAGCGCTAGAAATCGGCACGGATCAGGCGACCCTGATTTGGTACCACGCACTCAATAAGCTATGGCCCACGGCCAACTTTGCGGATGCAGTGACGGTGATTGTGGAGCAGGCTCGTCAGCTGACTCGCGATGGCAAGGCTCCGCTAGGATCGCCCCAGGTGATCCGCGCTGCGTTTAAGGATGTGGGTCTCTAAGGTTTGAGCCTGGTGAAAGCCTCATGTCGTGAAGTGCTCTTGCAGAGGGCACTTCACGACGCGCTTCAGGTATAGTACGCGGATGATGGGGCCAATGAGGAAACTGCTATGCACATCGACTTTAAGACATCGGGTGGGTTTGCCAATCTGCGATTGCAGTGTTCGGTGGATACGGCCACGCTACTGCCCAATGACGCTGAGGAACTTGATAGCCTGGTGGCGCAGTCTAATGTATTGGGGCTAAACCAGGCTGAGCTAGATGCTGTTCCGGGACTGTTCCCTGATGTGATGACCTATGAGTTGACGGTGCAGGTGGGCGATCGCACCCAGCAGTTGCGGATGACCGATATCTCGATGCCTGCTAGCGTGCGCCCGTTAGTGCAGCGGTTGCGCAGTCTCGCCATTCAGCAAACGCGCCGTTCGTAGAGCAGGCCGACGTCGCTCGTCTGAATCTTAAACCCCCTTCTCAGTAGCAAGCCTCAGTAGCAAGTCTCAGTAGCAAGACGGAGCACATGATGAAAAACATTTGGCGTTTGGTGCTGGCAGGAACGATGGCCGCGGTGCTAGGGTTCAGCTGTGCACGAGCGCTGCCCGGAGCGCCGTCGGCAGGGGTGCCTGACGCAGTGTTGGATCAACCTGTGGTGCTGGCGCTAAATGCGCCAGTGGCGATCGCCCCGCAGTCACAAGAGCCATCAGGTGATCCGTCGGAAGCCGCGATGCCGCTGATTCTAGAATTTCGCCAGGTCAATCAAGACTCTCGCTGTCCCGAGACGGTGACCTGTGTGTGGCCAGGGCAGGCGCGAGTGGTCTTAACGCTGCATCAGGGCGAAGTGAATCTGGGTGAGGTCGAACTGGTGTTGCAGCCAGGCAATGCTGCCGCCGCTGTGGAGACGCTTGGCGGCTACACGATGCAGCTTACAGAACTGTCGCCTTATCCTCAGGCCTCTGGGGCGATCGCCCCAGAGGCCTATCAGGCTACTGTGGTCGTCTCTCAATCCACAATGCCCTAGCTGTGTAGTCAGGGTGCAATCATTTTTAAGATCAGCTTAAGGCGATCGCTCTATGGGTTGTGACATGGGGACTTAGGGGCGATCGCCTTTGGTATCGGGTCTGCCAATATCAGCCTAAGCCATTAGGCTAGACTACAGATTCACCCTCTGTGCCACCCAGCCTAGGGCTGCGGGCATAGGGGGGTGTCTGTTGTTGCCATCCTTGTCATTATGAAATTACATCTCCTCGCGCCTGCTCTGCTGCTGTTCGCGGTTCCCTTTGTGAGCAGCGTTTCGGCTACTGCCAACACGCCCGAATCCCAGTCGATAGTAATTGCAGAAGTGCCCCAAGGCTACCAGACGGTTGATGCCGATGCTTGGTCATTTGCAGTACCGCCGGGTTTTCAAGCGACTGAACCCAGCGAATCTAGCACTGGCAATGTGTCTGTCGTTGCCCAATATAGTGGCGTCGGTGGGCTGGTGTTGGTCAATCTGGTGACTGAGCCTATTGACCCGGCAGATCAGGAAGCCTATCTCGAAAACAGCGTGGAGTTTTTAAACAATGCTGGGATCACCGTGCTGAGTCAAGAACCTCTGCAAATTGGCGCAATGGAAGGGGCTGAGGTGGAATCGCGAATGGACTCGATGCCCCCGGTGCGCCTGCTACAGCGCATTGTAGCCTCGCCTTCTACGGGCTATGCCCTCACCTGTGGTGCACTGGATGAGAATTTTGAGCAAGCGCGAGACACCTGCGCTACTATCCTGAGCACGCTAGAAATTCAGGAATAACCTCCGCTTAGGACAAGCCTGATGTTGGGCTAAGAATGGGCGGCAGAACCAAGCCTCGGGGGGACGTCCCCCCGAACCTCCGTTAGGGGACGAAGCACGTCCCCTAGACCCCCGAGGCAACAAAAAGCATTGTGAAACTTGCGCTATGCGGGTTCCACAATGCCATCGGGTCTCGTCTTGTCTGCCCAATCCGCTAATGCGCTCCTAACCAGTGCCGCTACAGATCGTGCTGGAAGTCTTCGAGGGTGCGGAGCAGTTCTTGAATGGATGCGGTGGGTAGAAAATCGGTCAGGGCGATCGCCCGTTTGCCGCCGCCTACATCTACTGTCATTCCCGATAGCGCCTGCGCCACATCTGCTTCTGCAATGGTGCCGTTCGCCATCATGGGATAGAATGTATTGGCTAACCGCGTATGCAAGGCGGTCTCGCGTAGGTATAGATGCCACTTGGCAATGTCTAGATACACGTTTTTGCCGATTTCAGCGGCGAGGGCCTCGACCGCTTCAGAACTGTTGGCATAAGACATGATTTACCTCATTTGGGCTAGCGTTATGACTTAGCGCCAGGGTCAGAATATTGGGCGATCGCAAAAATATAGGTCGCGTGGGCCACGACCCCTACTAGCCACACGCCTGTCACAATGCTCACATTCATCAGCCGCTCAGGGTTAAGAGTGTGGAAGAACCACAGCCCGCTGTTGGTAGCGCCAAAAATCGCCACATGCATTGCAAAGTTCATCCGGTCATCGAGGCGGCGATAGGCGGGATCATTGCGGTCGGGTTGTCGGGGCCAGCGCGGCGGCATAAGCGAACGTCACTCAGTAAGTTGGGTCTTCTCTATTTTAGGGGTTGCCTGGGGCGGTGCGACATAATCTCCTGACTTGCCGCCCTGCTTGCTCACCAGGTGAATCGCCTCGATCTGCATGGATTTTTCTAGCGCCTTAGCCATGTCGTAGAGCGTCAGTGCTGCCACAGAAACGGCAGTTAGCGCTTCCATTTCTACCCCGGTTTCAGCTTTGGTTTTGACGGTGGCTTCAATGCGGTAGCCCGGCAGGGCTGAGTCGGGGGTAATCTGCACCTCGACCTTTTGTAGCGGGAGGGGGTGGCATAGGGGGATGAGCGTGGCAGTTTGCTTGGCCGCCATGATGCCAGCCAGACGGGCGATCGCCACCACATCCCCTTTGGGTGCATTCCCGGCCTGAATGGCGGCTAGTGTGTCGGCCTGCATCCGAACTTGCCCAGCAGCTGTGGCCTGTCGCACCGTTGCGGCTTTAGCTGATACATCCACCATCTGCGCCTGTCCGGTGGCGTCAAGGTGAGTCAGCGGACGCGATGCGCGATCAGACATAACAGGTCTCCAGATTTAAATACGTTCAGAATAATGTAGCGTCAGTTCGGGCGAAGAGGGTTTTGGGACACTGCGCGTCGTGCGGCGTCCCAAAACCCTGTATGTCCTGTCTATCGCCAATCGCTCAACGCCCAAGAAGGGGTGAAATGGAGGATAGGCATGGCCTCAAGCGGCAGGTTCTCACAAATTCCTAAAGCAAATGGGTAACAATGGGCAGGGCATGTATGTTATTATCAATATTCGAAAGCAAGGGCTTGTAGCTCAGTGGACTAGAGCACGTGGCTACGGACCACGGTGTCGGGGGTTCGAATCCCTCCTAGCCCGTCAAATGGGGAAGGCGATCGCCTTCCCCATTTTTGTAGGTATTTGTAGATATCTTCAGGCCTGGCGGAGTCAGCGCGTTCGTAGATAGTGCAGTGGCCTGAAGGAGCCAGACAGATCGACTGGGGACAGTCCAAGCCAATCTGCCCAGGCGCGTAAACCGTCAGTGCGCTCGAAGCCGCACAGCATACGGGGCCTTTCTGGCAGCGCTCTCAGGAGCCAGAACCAATAGTCAAGCATAGGTGAATTGAACAGGACTTATCCAATGGAGGATGTAGGCTCGACCGCATAGGCATCCTCCCCTCGCCCCAAAGCAAATCGTACCGATCCCAACAGGTTTTTGCCCGACAGGCTGAGGAAGATGCCCAGCGCGATCAGACAGAGTAGGGCGCAGATCCCAAATAGGGCTCGGTAGCTGGTGTAGAGGGCGATCGCCCCTAGAATCGGCCCTGCCAGAGCAATGCCTAAATCAAACCCCACCATGCATAGGCTAAAGGTTTTGCCCCGCTCGTGGGGCAGCGAGCGATCGGCCATCAGCACTGCCATCATCGGAATCAGAATTCCGGCTGCGCCGCCTTCGATAAAGCCTGCCAGCATAAAATCCATGGGCGTTGTGGCGCGCCATAGAGCCACCATCGACAGCATATAGAGCACCAGGCTCAGGGTAATGAATGGCCCTCGCCCGATCCGATCTGAAGCGCGTCCGGCAATGAGTCGAATGCCAAACCCGGCGATCGCCGCTGTGGAATAAAACAGCCCTACATTGAGCGTTAGCCCTGCTTCGCGCACGAGCAGCGGCACAAAGGTGGTCAGCGCCCCAAAGGACAGCCCAATCATAAACAGCACCAGTGCTGGAGTGCGGATGTGGGGTCGCACCAGCGTGACCCAAAAATCTAGCAGGGATTGTCCCTGAGTTTCGGCTTTGGGGATGGGCGGTTCGCGCACGTTGAGCGTAAACCCCAGGCCCACAAATCCGGCGATCGCCGCCACCCAAAAGGCCGGGGCAAACCCCGCCTCTTGCAGCACAAACCCGCCAATGGCAGGCCCAAGCCCCATGCCGACGGGGTTAACCAAGCTCATATAGCCAATCAACTCACCCCGAAACTCCGCCGGTGATAGGTCGATCACCAAGGCGCTATAGGCCAGCGCAAAAGCCGCAATGCTGATGCCGTGAAATGCGCGCAGCAGCATCAGCAGCGGAATAGACGTGGTGAGCACGTAGCCCAGCGGAGCCGTTGCCACCGCGACCATGCCTATCAGCATCACGATTTTGCGACCCCGGCTGTCGGCCAACCGTGCCAGGTGAGCCCGCGAGGCCAGCAACCCCACCGCAAACATCCCCATGACCCAGCCAATGGTTTGGCTGTTTGCCCCGGTCGATTCTACATAGACGGGTAGCGTTGGCAAAATTGAGGCGATCGCCGCCCAAAATAGCAGCCCCGCCGCGAACAGCACGATCAGATTGCTCCGCGTGGTCTGATCTAAATATCGAAATACCTGCACTCCCCTGCCTCACTGATCGGTTCAGTCTAGTCTTGGCGCTAGCAACCGCATTTTCTGTGCTGTGGTCATAGGTTAACGCCTCATGGCGTAGCCCGTAGCTAGCTAGCTCGGTCTTGGTTCTATCCCATGACGAACGTTGATTCAGCGGAGCCGGTCAGACGCAGGTGGGTTAAATCAGTTGAGCGCGGGGCGATCGCCGCACTATCCGCCGCACTATCCATCGCGATTTTGTTCTGAACGCGGCTGCCCCCGGCCCTACACCCGCTCTCTATCCAGTCAAGCCAAGGCATTCTCGACCACAACAAAAGAGGTGCATGTTGCCATACACCTCTCTTATCATGAACCAATTGTTGAAATTCAGTAGGGCTAGGGGCTGTCATCAATTAGCCTCTGACATCCCAGAAATCAACCGTCACAGCTCCTAGCCTGGTTTTTGGGTCAGGCGTGGCAACGCTCATAGCATCAGGCGTTTGGTTGGAATTGATGACACGCCCTAGGCCGAGGTGGGGGAGGAGGATGCCTGCACACAGCCATCGGCGATCGCATCTTCTAGCAGCGCCAGCAGTGCTTGATCTCGGCGAGAGAGTCCATCCCCGGCAGTGAGCTGGTGAATATGCTGTTGAGCATCAGGCGTCAATTCTCCTGCGGTCAGCGCGTTGCGAATGCAGGTTTCGAGATCGTAAGCAGCAGTAGGGTTGAGCGACAGCATAGGCCAGTAGTCCGTTATAGCTAGTCCGTTACAGCAAAGATTTAGAAGGCGTTTCAGTAGGTCTGCTACTTTACTTCACGGTCACGCATTCTGTTTCCAGACAAAATCTAGAAAAACCAATGCCAAACCTGCTTGGATGCGGCCAATCAGCCACCAGCGTCAAGAAGCACCGTAAGCCATAGCTTAAGTCCGAGCTGATGAGGCCAACATCACCCCAAATGGGGAATTCGACCCAGAGCACTGAATAGAGCCTTTGTAAAACCGATTAGTGAATTTACGTCCGCTAAACTACCCAAATTTAGCAGACTTCTTTAGAAAGATTCAAACTTTTGTGCGTGATTTACTGGAGGAAGATGAGCCAGGATGGCGTGCAGCATGAAACCCAGCTTGATTGGGCGATCGCACCCGGCCTTCCAAATCATGCTGTAATTCAGGCACGGCAGAGGCTGTCTGCAATTTGCGCCTGCATCTGGGCGAGGCTCGTCGCGGGCTCATTGCAGCTTAACCCCTGACATACAAGGGCGATCGCCCCCTCTGGCAGCTCAAACTCTAACTGCAGTTGAGCGGTGGGCAACGGCTGGCGCAGCAGGGGCGCAAGATGCTCTGGCCTAGCGCGAATCAGCGTGGCATTGCGGAACCAATCGAGGGCTGTGAAGAGGCTGGGGCATTGGGAGGGCGATCGCTCCATGAGGCTGCTAAAGGCTTTGAGCGCTTGCTCGGCGCGGTGCAGGTAGTCCAGGTCTCCAGTAATCAGAAAGAGCCGCACCAAATTGGCGATCGCCACCCCATTGGCAGACGGCGTAGCGTTATCATCGGCACTGCGTTCGCGCACTACCAAATCAGCCCGGGCATCGGTATTGTAGTATCCGCCCAAGTCGGCGCTCCACAGGTATGTATCAAACTCGGCTTGGAGCTTGAGCGCATGGCTAAGCCAGTAAGCTGACGACGCGGTATCGAAGGAAATTTTTGGGGTAATTGCATCAGCGGCCTCGGCCTGTTCTAACGCGGGCGCAGTAGGGGCTGTGGGCGTGGTGCCTCGCAGCAGGCAAGCCTGATGCAAATCGAGCAGCGCTTTGATCAGCAGGGCATAGTCCTCTGCTTGGGCAATGACGCTAGCGTGCCCGTCGTAGTTAAGCCGATGCAGGCGATCGCCCTCTTGCTGATGGTTGAGGATAAAGCGGGTGGCGGCGATCGCCACCTCTAGCCAGTCGGGCCGTTCAAACCCCATAGCTGCTCGAGTCAGCCCCGAAATCATCAGGCTGTTCCAGGCCACAATCATCTTTGTATCAGTCACAGCGGGAATTCGCCCGCCCCAGCGATAGGCTTTGGCAACCGCATTGCTGGGAGCCGGGGGAAAGGTGCCCAAGTCTGGAGCGCCATAGCGCACCTTAAACAGCTTGCGCAATGCCCCTTCTAGGCGATCGCTCAAAGGGCCTGGCTGGCGACGTTGCAGCACAATGCGGCCTTCAAAGTTGCCGCGCTCCTCTACGGTAAACTGCTCCGTCAGCTCGGCCAGTTCTTCGGCAGTCAGATGCTCTGTTAATTCTTCATAGCGCCAGACATAGAACGCGCCTTCCTCAGGCTCTGCATCGTCTGCAGTTACAAAACTGTCTGCATCCTGCGCGGCATAAAAGTAGCCGTCGGTGCTGGTCATCTCGCGCGTGAGCCACTTCACTGTATGGGCGATCGCCCGCTCAAAGGCCGGTTCCTGCTCGCCTGCCGCCCACAACTCCGCCAAAAATTCCACAATCTGCCCATTGTCATAGAGCATCTTTTCAAAGTGGGGCACCGTCCAGGTGGGATCTACCGTGTAGCGATGAAATCCACCCGCCACCTGGTCAAAAATACCGCCCAGCGCTAGGTTTAGCCCCCGCTTGCGACAGGCATCGGCAGCATTGTAGCGAGCCTCGTCTGAGGCAAACCGGATGCCGTGCACTGCCGCCATGCCGTAGGGAATCATGGGAAAACTCGGCCCCATACTAGTGGACGAGATCACCCCGGCGCTATACTCAAGCCCATCACGCAGCAGCGTTTCAGAGAGATCGGTCGCGGCCTCTGCCCCAGATGCCTGCTGCAACCGCTGCAAGATCTCACTCTTAACCGACTGCACCTTACCCTGCTCGGTATCGTAAAACTGGCGCAATGCCTGCAGCACCTGCAAAAAGCCCGGTCGCCCATAGCGCGCATCGACAGGAAAATAGGTGCCGCCATAGAACGGCACCAAATCATCGGGTGATAAAAATATGTTGAGCGGCCAGCCGCCCTGTCCCGTCATCAACTGCAACGCCTGCATGTAGATGCTATCGATGTCAGGCCGTTCTTCTCGGTCAACCTTGATCGGGAGGAAGTTGGCGTTCATGTAGTCGGCGATCGCCCCATCTGAGAACGCTTCGCCTTCCATCACCGTGCACCAGTGGCAGCTCGAATAGCCGATCGACAGAAAAATCGGTTTGTTGTCAGCGCGGGCAGCGGCGATTGCCTCATCGCTCCACGACCACCAGTCGATCGGGTTTTCGGCATGCTTTCGCAGATACAAACTTTGAGCTTGGGCAAGACGGTTCGGCATAGCAGTGGGGAGTAAAAGGACGACAGAGCCTGTCCCTCGAGTCTACCGCGAGGCCGTAGCTAGAAAAATCATCCCATTTGCCCAATCCCTACTCTCGGATCACCAGGCGATCGCCCACCACTTCCACACTGCCAATATCAACACCCTTTGCCTGCAATTCTTGATTAATCCGCTGCTCTAGCTCTGACAGTGATAGCCCTAACTGCTGGGCCACCACCGATAACGGCAAGCTGAGGTTGCCCACTTTCACCACCATGTCGCGATCTAGCGACAATTGGCCATTCTCAATGCTGGGGCTGCCTTCTAAGCCCACAAACACGTCGCGATTTGACAACCCAGGGACAAGATTCACCGCTCGTTCTACGAGTTCGCGCTCACGACCCCGCAGTTGATCAATGGGCAATTCTGATAAGTTGACGACCGTTCCGGTCTTGAGCCTGCCGTCTTCTATGCGAGTGTTGAGCTGCTCAGCCGTGCGCCGCAGTTCAGGGCTACTGTTAGCAACTGTCCCTTCCACCCATTCTTGAAGCTCTGCGCTGCTGAGCGCCACGGCATCAGCAGGCAGAGACGATTCTACACTCCGTTCCGGTTCTGGTACATCTGCGGGAGCCGTTTCTGCATACCAGTCGGGCACTTGCGAGGCTTGGTGCACAGACATTGTGGCAGCAGCCACACCCCCAACCACGCTGCCGATGATGACCCATCCCAGCAAAATTAACCCGTTTTTTCTAGCCATTTGTCTCTCGCTATCCCCATAGCCGTTAAATGGGAACCCGATTCAACATTAAATCAACATTAAATAATGTTAAATGAAAGGGCACCCCAGTTTTGCAAATTTTCCCACCCTGCGGGAAGAGCATAGATCTCCATCCTCCAGCCCCTCTTCGATAAGCTCAGGACATCGCTTCTCCCAAACGGGGCAGATACGGAGCGGCTTTTCTATGAGTGGACTGCAAAAGTTGGATGCCCTGTCGAGTGATGGGTTGAGAATGGTGCAGTCCTGCTGCAAAACCCAATTCGTTCCTCCTGAGAATTACTATCTAAGGATTGCCGTCACGGCATCGCTCTTAAACTTGCTCGCACTTCGAGTTTATCTATTTGTTCTACCTGGCTATTTATGGATAGCAAATGTTTGCGCCAATTTCCGGATGAAATGGGCGATCGCCCAGAGTGGCACATCCAATCACCTAGAGGCAACCTGCTACCAGCGGCGTTTTGATAGCGCACTCTCAATCGTCGTGGCCGTCGGCAGCATCCGCACTCTCCCCATCGTGCTCAGCCGCAGCCTCGATTAGATCAGGTTCAGGAACTAAATCAGGTTCAGGGACTAGATCGGGCTCTGGAGCGATCGCCGGTTTAGAGGCCGGTTCGGCGGCGATATCAAATGCGGGCCCCGGGGCGGGAGGCGGGGTGGGCGTTGGTGTGGGAGAGGGGGCGATCGCCGCATTCGGGGTGGATAGGGGCGGTTCTTCGGTGGGTGGGTGGGGCAAGCCCAACTGTTCCCTTGCCTGAGTCAGTGCATAGGTAGTACTGCCCCGAAGCGCCGTCATCAGCTTTTTGCCCGTTTCAGACGCGAGGCGATCGGTGGTGGGCTGTTCAAAGCTTTCAATGCTAGCGCGGGTCGCGCGCCCTAAACGCACAGAGGTTTTCCAGAACCAGTCCCCGAGCACTAAGGTTAGGCAAATCACCAGCCACAACAGCAGCCCCACTTCTTTGATAATGGACCCGGTCAGGCTACCTGCACGACTATAGGTTTTAGCCGTTTCAGCATCAGTTACCAACTGCCAAACCTTGCTTGCCTGGGTCGAAATTTGGTTACTCATTATGTCTAAGCCAAATCTTCCTTACAACACAACACCTTACACGTCTATGGTAGTGATCTTCTATGGAAACCATCACGACTGTAGGGCTGATATAAGGCAAGCCTGCAATAGAAATTTGATTGGAGGTAGAAGCCCTCAGCACAGACTGAGAGCAAGCAGCATTAGAACCGTCATATCTGCATGATTTCAAACCGATCAGGCTTACATGTCAGACTTTTCAATAACGGCACGGATATCGTTTAAGTCAATATAGCGATCGGTCACGTTGCGAAGTTCACGGGCAATCATCCCTTCGGTAGAGACGACTGTAATGTGAGTATTCTTAGAGCGCAGCAGCTCAATAGCCCGCTCAAAATCGCCGTCGCCGCTAAACAGCACCACGCGATCATATTGATCGACGGTGTTAAACATATCCACCACGATTTCAATATCAAGATTCGCTTTCTGGGAAAACTTACCAGAAATATCGTCGTAGTATTCCTTCAAGATCTTGGTGCGTACTGTATACCCCAGGCTAATCAGCGCATCACGAAACCCTCGCTGATCTTGCGGATCTTTGAGGCCGGTATACCAGAATGCATTCATCAAGGTTGTGTCGGGCTGCTCGTTAATGAAGAATTTCAGCACCCGGCGGGGGTCAAAGAACCAGCCGTTTTTTTGCTGGGCATAAAACATGTTGTTGCCATCCACAAAGATGGACAGACGAGTTGTAGAAGCCATAGAATTTTAAGCCTAATACTTTAGTTTGAGAATTTAATTAAGGTTGCGAACCAATGGAGGATCTGACAATTTTCTATACAGAACGGTTACCGTAAATCATGATCCTGATGCAAATAGAGTTGATCCGACATGAATGCTAATGGAACCACGAACTATAAAGGTTAACTCACAGCGAAACGGCAATACGCGATACGCTTTACTTTTGGCTTGAGTGATGAGCTGTTGTGGCAGCGTCTGCACTAACGCCAGCATTTCGGTTGGTTTGAGCTTTTCGGAACCAATCTATCTGAATTTGTCCAAAATCTAGACGTATTTGGAATAGGGTGTTTCTCTGATGAGAGTTTGAGTGTGTTGAAGATAAGATAAAGCAACTGCTATGGGAGCAGTCTTATGTCTATCTTGAACGAATCTTGAACCAATGGGGGCGATCGCCCAACTTAGATAACTGAAACGCAGGAGCAAGAGATTTTTTCAATAAAAAATAAGGCAAATATAACAAACCTAACGTAGGCAAGGATAAGGGTTTTTTAGCATTAACCGCATCGATTATTAGCACCTTAGATGCTCTAGGACTGCCAAGCATCATGGGTTTCTATCGGTATTTTAATCAACATCGCAATTGGTTTATTGTGAGAAAATGTGCTCTGTTCCTCCGGGTTATGCTCTCTTCAATTGTATAGAAAACAATCGAAATGCGAGCCTGACGGATCTATCTATTCTTTGTCTATTAAAGCAGAGTGCTCATGGGGCTTCTCTGTTGGCCGCAGAGGCTAGACGCCTGTTGCCTGAGGTGCATGGCATGCCTGCACCCGTTTATCCAGCTACCAAATCTCGCACCGAGGCCTAACCGAATGCCTAAACCGAATACCTGAACCGGATTTCTGGCGCTTAGGACTGCGGCATGTGGTAAGAGCACCAATCGCTCCAACTGCCAGGGTAGAGCTTGGCATGGTGGATACCTGCCATCTCCATTGATAGCAGGTTAACGCAGGCGGTGACGCCAGAGCCGCAATACACCACAATTGGGTCGGCAGTGTCTAGAGCCTGCCAGTGGTGCTGCTGCTCGGCGATCGCCCGCACCTGGCCGCGCTCATCGGTGACCGCCTGCCAGGGATAGTTCACGGCACCGGGAATGTGGCCTGCGATGGGATCGATGGGTTCTTGCTCACCGCGATAGCGCGGGGCTTCGCGAGCATCGACGAGAACGCCACCCGGCTGCTGCTGGAGCGATCGCACCTGATCAATATTCACCACACGATCCGCTTGCACCGTGGGAACAAAGTGACCGGGCACAGGCGTGACAACGGCCTGCGTGAGGGGATAGCCCGCCGCGCGCCATCCGGCGATTCCTCTCGGCCAGCGAAAAGCGGCAATCTGCTAAGACTAGAGGGCGATCGCCCTGCCATTGCATAACCGTATGAGGCGAAACCACCGGCGGGTGCGCGATGGGGGCCTGCTCTGCGGAGAGGGGAGAAGGGGGCACACTATCGAAGTCCATCATGGGGTTGGCTGGTCTCTGCAATATCGTGCCGCAGTCGATACAGCACGGTGTCTCGATCGACCTGGCTGAGAATGTCTTGAATGGTGGTGTTGACGCCCTCCGGCCCCCAGGTGCAGCCTTGCTCTAAGTAAGCTTGGGCAGCTTTGCCCACCCGATACGACCCATAGCCGGCTAGAGAGGCCTGGGCGATCGCCGCGCTGCCATAGGCCATCACCCCACTGACGCTGTCAAAGGCCGTGGCGATCGCCGCCGCACTTTTGCCCACGCCGAACAATAGGCTGGTGCCTAATTCTCCCACCACTAAACTGCCGGAACTCCAGACGATGCTGTTGAGCAACTTCCCGGCTTCGTAGCGGGTCATGGGTAGGCCATACAGATTAGCCAGTGCGCGAATCAGCAGCAGGTCGGTCGCTAAGCCGCCAGCCACATCCAGCAGAGCAATAGGATTGAGGGCGATCGCCGCTCCCTTCCACCGGGCAAATTGCCAGATCAGATCTTCAGCGTCTTGCTGATGCAGCTTAATGGTTTTGCGAGCGATGGCTTGTTCGGCATCGCGGGCGTGGCGCAGGGCATTGAGAGCCAGGAGCGATCGCCCCTCATCTTGCAAAATCGACACTAGCGCCTGCTTCAATTCAGCCACCTGAGGCGGCGGAGTTTCGCGTTCGTAGGTGATGCGACCATCAGGCCACTCGATTCGCACGGGCAGTGGCGTTGGCTCTGCGGCCACCATCACCACATCTTGGGGGAGCAGTTCAGAGAGGGGCGTACTGGGAGAGGTGAGAGCACGGGCCATCAGCTCTTGTAGCTTTTGATAAATAGCGCGGCGATCGCGATCGGGGTAGAGATCCATCTTGTTGAACACAAGCAACAGCGGCTTGTGCGCCGCCTGAAGCTCCGTTAAGGCATGGTATTCCGTGCGGGTGATATCGCCTGCGACGACAAACAAAATCAAATCCGCAGCCTGGGCCACATCCAGCGCCATTGCCGCCCGCGACTGCCCCCCCACCTCATCTAACCCAGGGGTGTCGATGAGTTCCACTGTGATGGGCTGCCCCACCTCTAGCGACCAGTAGACCGATCGGGGATATTGGGTCACACCGTTGATGGGCCCCGTTGGCAATAGCCTTTGCCCGACTAGCGCATTCACTACTGCAGACTTGCCCCGACTCACCAGGCCAAATACCGCAATCCGCACGAGGCTGGCGTTGAGTTTATCCAACGCGTTGGTAACCTGGTTCAGCTCCGTTTTGACAGCCGCTTGCAGTTCTACCGAGGTCGCTGTGCGCCGAGGCGATCGCACGGCTTGAGCATAGCGAGACAGCACCTGCTTTAGACTGGTTTTCGCCTGCTGAAAGTGACTATCCTGCAGGCCTAAGGGAATTAGCCCCCGCATCGATGCAGCGTCAGACCGGGATTGAGAGTGGGATGGCTTGGGGGGTACGCTCATGCTAGCTGTCGGTAGGATAGGCCGAGGGGGGCGTGTGGGGCGATCGGGATAGCGGATGGTTGTCCATCTGGCTCACATTTGGCTCACATTTGGCTCACGTTTGGCTCAAGTGCAGCCCAATGAAGAGCACTGCCGTCATTCTAATTGTTGCCGATCGCGTCGCCATCCTAGAGATGTAGTAACCGTACCTCGCTAACAGCACCATGTCTTCCTCCCCTGACATCGAGCCAAGGGTGCGGCAAGATAGGCTGCTGCTAGCCATTGACTGACGTTCATGTGTTGAACATGCGCCGAATTGAGGGTGGGTAATCGTCTCTTTAGAGGCTGCACTGCTTAGAGGCTGCACTGCAAGTCTGGTGAGACATCGCCTGCGTGATGCGTGTTAGAACCCTATCAATGTTCTCCGTAAGCCTGCAATCAGCATCGGCAGAGGCATGACATCACGCTGAATAGCAACGGTGTAGCTGGGGCGTGCTTTCAAGCGTTGAAAATAGGCCCCAAGGGCAGGGCGGCTCGTCCATAAGGACTCAAACCAAAGCTCGTCTAATCGGTTGAGGTTGAGACAAGACTTGCCTGCTCAAGCAACAGATTGCCGACACAAGCCCCAACTGCAGAAAGCCCGAGCAGTGCCCAGGAATGCCACAGGGAATGGGTCATCACTAGGGGCTGTCATCAATTAGCCTCTGATATCCCAGAAATCAACAGTCACAGCCCCTAGCCTGGTTTTTGGGTTGGGCGTGGCAACGCTCATAGCATCAGGCGTTTGGTTGGAATTGATGACACGCCCTAGTGCAGCGTCAAGTCTTAATTTTAGGGTTGCCACCTTTTGGGAGGCATGCCAAGAAAGACTTTCGGGGAACATCAACCCTAATTCTTAGAGCTGACGCTACACTAGGTTCCTTGCTTGAATTGAGTGCCTTATTACAACAGTTGTTATACATTATCGAGGGTCAAAATACAACAACTGTTGTAATAGAATGTCAACACGTGATGCAAGTACAAGTATTGGAGAGCTATGAGTTACGACGAGCGCCGGGTTGACGTGGCCGAGGCAGTTTGGCGCGTCATTATTCGCGAAGGGCTAGGTCGGACGAGTATGCGGGCGATCGCCCAAGAACTCGGGGCCTCAACAGGAACTTTGACCCACCATTTCCGCGACAAAGAGGAGTTGACGCTGTTTGCAATAGATCGACTGTTTAAAAATGTTTTTGCCGACATGAAGGCCAGTGCCCAAGGACAGCAGGGGATAGACCGATTAGAACAGATGATAATGTCTGTTCTCCCTATGTCACCCCGTGGTCTTTCGGGTTGGCAAATATGGGTGGCGTTTTTGGGCTATGCTATCGGGCGCGATCGCCTCATTCAAGAACATCAGAAACGCTATGCGATGTTGCGGCAAATCATCGTCCAGGAATTAGTGGAGTTGCAAGCTGCACGGGTGATTCGCGATGGGCTAGATTTGACGCTTGAAGCCAACGCCCTGATTGCCCTTGTTGATGGCATCGGCACCGGAGTCGTCATCAACCCGGAGCAGTTTGATCCCGAGCAGCAGCGCTATCTCGTGCGACGTCATATTCAGACTCTAGTCGCCGAGTCAAGTGCAAGAGCGAACAAACCCTGAATCCGAGTTCAAACGCAGCATTGTCAGCTTCGTGACGCGGAGCTGACAATGGTGGAGAATCTAGCCGTTAGGGCGATCGCCGCTGATCCCACCCTTCTGCCATCATGGCGTAGACCCCCCAGATGGCCATCGCTCGCAGATAGTGACTCGCGCGAAAGGTGCCACTTGCGGTGATGGCCTCTGGCGTGCGGAATTGGAGCCCGTGGTCATAAATTTGGCGAACCACGGCTTCAGTCACCCGCAGCGCCTCATCGCGCAGCCCCATCTGAATCAAAAACGCAGCCAAGCCAAAATTGATCCCTGTCCACACTTCCAGCGGGTGTGTATCGCTCGGGTTGACAGGTGCCCCGTCTGGGAGCAGTCCGTTGGCGGCCCCAAACTGACCGTTGTGGAACTTGAGGAAGCAGGCGTCGTACACGGTCTTCAGCGCCAGTTGAGCGCACTCCTCAGGCACAACATCCGGCAGCCCCAGCAGGCGTGCGTAGAACTGGCCGCAGAGCTGATCCGCCATGACGGCATCAGAGCCACTGCCGGTATCAAGCCGATAGTAACGCCCGTTCCACAGGGCATCCTGATAGACCGCGCGGGATTGGGTGAGCCAACTGCGCCACGTGGCCTGTGCTGTGGTGAGGGATGGAGTCAGGGAGGACTGGGGCGAGGTCTCTAGAATGTTGGCAAGGGCGATCGCCCCTTCTAGCGCCGCAATCCACAGCCCACCACAGTAGGCGCTAACGCCCTTCAGCCGCCAGTCGTCAAAGGTTTGGTCAGGCGCACCTGAGTTTTCGGGAATGCCATCGCCATCTTGATCAAAGCCCTTAAGGTAGTCGAGGGCACCCACCACCGCAGGCCAGCACTCCGCCAGAAACTCGATATCCGTGCCGCCCGTCAGCACAAAATCGCGATACACCTGCAACACAAAGTCGCTGCCTAAGTCTTTCCATTGATTGCAGTCTTGGTAGCTGGTGTAGTTGGTCTTCTCCCAGGGATGCTCGTTGGGTGCGCCCAGGTCGTGGGGCGTGGCGTTGGCCACCTTGCGCGGCACCAGGGGACTCTCTATCCCTTGCGTGGCATAGTACCCAATCTTGCGCGGGGTGGCGTCTTCTGCCGAAATGGCGCGAGCAAAGGCGCGCAGCACGGCTTTATCCAGGTCGGGAAACAGCAGCAGCAGCGCAAAAGAGCCATAGAGCCGCACATCCAGGCTTTCATACCAGCGGTAGTCGAGGCACTCCACCACAGCAAACTGTCCAACGGGATCAGCAGGGGTGGCCGCACTCCACAGCGTGGCCCCATCTGTCAGGTCATACAACTCATTGAACAGTGCCATTTTGAACCAGTCGGGCAAGTCTTGCCGAGCCAAAATTGGCTGCTGCCACTGCTGAATTTGGCGTTGCCATTCGGGATAGTGGGTGAGTGCATTGCGGGCGATCGCCCAGCCATTGGTGCCACTGCGATCGAAAAAATCCGTATAGCGCCGAGCATAGCAGACGCCCTCAGCAAACTCCGTGACGGGAAAATCCCACGCCAGCACCAGCGGCACCTGTCGGGTTTCTCCCGGTGCGAGGGTAAATCGGAGGGCGATCGCCCCACCCACCTGTTCGCCGGCTGCCGCAGGAGTCTCGTCGGCCACATTGGGCAGCCTGCCCGTT
This sequence comes from Kaiparowitsia implicata GSE-PSE-MK54-09C, assembly GCA_019359435.1. Classification (GTDB taxonomy): domain Bacteria; phylum Cyanobacteriota; class Cyanobacteriia; order Elainellales; family Elainellaceae; genus Kaiparowitsia; species Kaiparowitsia implicata. The sequence continues at coordinate 62,247 of JAHHHI010000067.1, read as the reverse complement.
GCAGAAAACGCATCCCACAGATCGGCTCCATCCCCCGCCGGATTCCACCGGGTATGGTAAGAGACTTCAACGTCAGGGGAAAGGGACGTGGCGATCGCCCATTGCCCCTCGCCCTCAACCGGGGCTTGAGGGGTGAGGGGTTGGCGACTCATGATGCAGGCCGCATGAGTGCCGTCTGTCACCCACTGCCCCATGTTCCCTATGCTTTCGCCCCAGCGCGGCTGATAGTCATAGACCGGGCTCCCATCATCTCGCACCTGCACCTGTGGCGTTTTTTGCGCATTGGTAAACCAGCCCACCAGATTCTGCCAACTCAGCATCACGCTCAGGGTCAGTGGCTCGGTCGTCGGGTTGTGGGCCGTCCACACGAACACTGCCACCGGATAGCTCGATTCTTGATAACACTGCGCCCAAATGGGTGAAAACTGCTCGCAGGTCAGCGTGGCGCAAAACGGATCGTTGTAGACGAACCAGCTGCGGGGATAAAGCGCGTGATAGGTGTTGGGTGCAGAATTCTGGATGCTCGGTGTATTCGGTGTGCTCAATGCTGTCGGAAGCCATTGCCAGGTCGCCAAGGTGCCGTCCTGGGAGGCTTCAGTGCAAAGGGCATAGGCCTGACGCTGGTTCCCTGCATGCTCAAAGACACTGAATTGGCAGCCGGGAATGGTTTGAAACACATGCTCGCCGCCGTCGATATGCCAGAGGTTGAAGTCGCCTCGGGGCGATCGCCCAATGCACCCAGCGCCAAAGCCCCCCAACGGCATCCCATGCCAGGGCCCATCATCTAAATTGCTGGCATAGCGAACGGTATAAGGCTGATCCCAACCCAGCCCCACCGGGCGAGTCCAGGCACAAGCGGGAATATCGGCAGCAGCATCAAAATTTTTCATCTCCCGATTCTACCGGAGGATGTTCGCAGATGAACTGGCCTGGCTCAGGTTTAAACCGTTCGGCTCAGGTTTTCTAGCTCAAGCCGTGGCTGAGAACGCCGAGCAAGACATCCGCCTTAAAAAATTCGTCAAAGCCAACGCGGAGCATTCACGTCATCCATTCCCCAAGGCATTCGCCTTCCGATAGCCCGCTAAGCTATGGAAAGCCCCAGCGCAACTCGCACTTCTAGCGCTACTGTCCTTAAACCAGGCCTAATTATGACCTCTGCTGCCTCACTACAAGCCTCTCCTCGTTTAGAGCCAACTCGCAATAACCTTCCTAACATTTGCGGATGGGAGTCAGACATTCAAGCTATTACCAATCATCGCGATCCGGTCTTTTTACCGACCACCAATCTTTCTCTCGATCGCATGACCGCTGGCTTTGCCTGCGCGTTGCACATGCACCAGCCGACGATCCCCGCTGGCATCAACGGGGCGTTGATCTCGCATTTGCAATATATGTTCGAGCATTCCGGTGAGGGAGATAATCACAACGCGGGTGCATTCGCCTGGTGTTATTCCCGCATGGGTGAATTTATTCCCCAACTCGTTCAAGAGGGGTGCAACCCCCGCATCATGTTGGATTATTCCGGTAATCTCCTTTGGGGGTTCCAGCAGATGCAGCGCCACGATATTCTCGATAACCTCAAGCGCATTACTTGCGACCCACAATATCAGCCCCATGTGGAATGGCTGGGCACCATGTGGAGCCATGCCGTGGTTCCTTCTACGCCAATTCCCGACCTCAAGCTACATATTCAAGCCTGGCAGCACTATTTCGCGAGCGTGTTTGGGGTGGACGCGCTGCGACGAGTGCGGGGGTTCTCTCCGCCAGAGATGCACCTGCCCAACCACCCCGATACCCTATATGAGTATGTCAAAGCGCTGAAGGACTGCGGCTATCAATGGCTGATGGTGCAGGAACATTCGGTAGAAACGCAGGAGGGACATCCCTTGCCTCATGATCAAAAGTATGTGCCCAACCAACTGGTTGCCCGCAACTCTCACGGTGAGACGGTGAGCATTACGGCGCTGATCAAAACCCAGGGGTCTGATACAAAGCTGGTTGCGCAGATGCAGCCCTATTTTGAGGCGAAGTCACGTCAACCTGTGCAGATGGGCGATCGCTCCATTCCGTCTCTGGTGACCCAAATTGCCGATGGCGAAAACGGCGGCGTCATGATGAATGAGTATCCCCGTGACCTCGTCCGGGTATATCACGAGATTCGCGACGGGGGCGGTGGCATCCAGGGCACCGTGCCCATCAACGGCACAGAATATCTAGAATTACTGGAAGCAAGTGGGGTTGATCCCAGTCAGTATCCGCGCTGTCAGGCCGTACAGCAGCACAAAATTTGGGAGGCCGTAGATCCCCACAGCAGCACCCCAGAGAAGGTAGAGGGGGCGATCGCCCACCTGCGCGAATCCGACGCCCACTTCAGCATGGACGGGGCCTCTTGGACCAGCAGCATTAGCTGGGTGCAGGGCTACGACAACGTGCTCACCCCCATGAACGACCTCAGCGTCAGCTTCCACCAAACCTACGATGCGCGGCTTCAGTCAGATGCCAGCTATAGCCAGCAGCCCAACTATCAAAAAGCCTTGCTCTACAACCTGCTGCTGCAAACCAGTTGCTTCCGCTACTGGGGACAAGGACAGTGGACTGATTATGCCCGGCAGATTTATGACCAGGGCAAAGCGAGCAGTGCTACCTAACGTCAGATTGGGGTTAAGGCACCGCCCAACGCGCACCGTCCCTCAAAACCGGCTTCACGAGAACTCGGGTCTGGTTATAGCTGGTGACATGAATGTTAGGCAACTTCTTACAACCGTACTGCCCGCGTCTCGGACAGCACGGTTGAGCGAGGGTTCAGCTTCATAAAGCAAGGCTAAACCATCGCCATCGATCTCGCGTCAATCAGCACCACCAATACACGAGAGGGGCGTTGCACCTGATGCAACGCCCCTCTCGTGTATTAGCAACCGCTTGGACTCATAACCGACGTGATCTAGCCTTTTGCGGTGTCGACGGTGATCCCCGTTGGCTCTGATACGGGAGCAGCATTGCTGTGGATGCGTTTTAGCTTAGCGCCTAGCTTCAACAGCTTGCCTTCTAAATTGTCATACCCGCGATCGAGATGATGCAGGCCGCTAATGACGGTGGTGCCCTGTGCTGCCAAACCTGCCACCACCAGCGCGGCCGATGCGCGCAGGTCAGTTGCATTAACTGGCGCGCCCGAGAGAAAGGGCATCCCGCGAATGATGGCGTTGGAGCCTTTAACACGAATGTCGGCTCCCATTCGCACCAGTTCAGCGGCATGGCGCAGACGGTTTTCGAACACCGTTTCGGTAATGATGCTGTCGCCTTCGCTCAGCGCTAGCAGCGCCGTAAACTGGGCTTGCATATCCGTAGGAAACCCTGGATAGGGCAGTGTCTCAATATCAGTGGCAATGTGGCGATCGCCCGGCACCACCCGCAATCGATTCAACCCTTCTTCATACACATCTACCCCAACGGCCTGCAGCTTGGCAATAACAGCGGCGAGGTGATCAGGAACGACGGGTGCCAGCGAAATTTCTGAGCGCGTAATTGCCCCAGCAATCAGAAATGTTCCCGCTTCAATGCGGTCAGGAATAATGCTGTAGTCCACTGAATGCAGGGACGGCACGCCCACCACAATGATGGTATTCGTACCAGCGCCGCGAATCCGCGCTCCCATGGCTCGGCAAAAGTTGGCGAGATCAGCAACCTCGGGTTCCTGCGCGGCATTTTCGATGATGGTTTCGCCATCGGCCAGGGTTGCTGCCATCATCAGTGTTTCCGTGGCGCCCACACTGGGATAGTCCAGATAAATCTTGGCACCCTTCAGCCGCTTGTTAGAGCCAGGAATCGACGCATACACGGTGCCGTGGTCAATCTGCACATCTGCACCCATCGCTTGCAGACCTCGCACATGCAGATCTACCGGCCTCGCCCCAATGGCACACCCCCCCGGCAGTGGCACCCGCGCCACTCCAAGCCGTGCTAGCAATGGCCCAATCACAAAAAAGCTGGCGCGGAGCTGACTCACTAACTCATAGGGAGCCCTAGTTTGACTAATGTGGCTAGCGTCAATGTCTAAAACATCGCCCTGATGAGACAGAGACACCCCTAGGCTCTTGAGAATCTCGCCCATACGCGAAACATCCATGAGCGACGGCACATTGCGCAAGCGGCAATCTTGGGGACAGAGTAGCGACCCAGCCATCACCACGAGGGCTGAATTTTTGGCTCCGCTAATGCGCACATCGCCCGATAAACGGTGCCCGCCGGAGATTTCCAGGACGGCAGCTTCTAGCTCAGAAGCTGCACTGTGATTGGGGGAACTATAGGATGAAAAAATAGGGACGCCCTCCAGAGAACAACCGTAATCAGCAATGAAACACAGAATCAGGCCACGATTCCAGATAGAGCGCTAAAGTTACCCTGACAGCCAAGGCTCAACTAAGTTCTTGAGCGTTGCTCTTAAATTCTCAACTCTAAATCTTGTCAGACTGAATCTCATCAAGATTAGCTTTCTACGATAAGCGAACCATGAGGCCATGGGTTCGGAATAGAATGGCCTATTATTATCTGACTGCATTTAATCTGTGAGATTAGAACCAAGGTATGCCAGTTAATACAGGCTCTGCCTATGAGAATAGAAGCAATTTGGCAAATCAGTTCAAGGATTCCCGATTTTGACAGGGAATCTTTGAAATTCCGCTAATGGTTCTACCGGAAACTCTAACGATGTCTATAGGGTTTCGCTGAGTGTACCGCCCAATTGGCCACTACGTTAGACCGACTCTGGAAGGGTATCAATCTGCAAAAAATAAATTTGCTTGACTGATGTACGAATTTACCGGATGATTGTAAATCGCAGTGTTTAACCACTGCCGAGCGGAACTGGCGGAATTGGTAGACGCGCTAGATTCAGGTTCTAGTGTCTGCAAAGACTTCCGGGTTCAAGTCCCGGGTTCCGCATACCCTACAGCTGTAGAACAGTAGAGCTGTTCTACCAGTTGATTGATCTAGTGAGGGAGGGGCGATCGCCCCTCCCTCATCAGTTTTATGGTCAATATATTGAATTCAACTAGAGAGAACAGAGGGTTGGATTTACTTATCATTTTTTAATAGTCGTAGATAAAATTTCTATCATTGGAACTGTTCAATTCATCGATCAGGTTGCATAAATTGCGCAGCGCGTAGCGATGATGCTTCTGATCCTTGAATTTAATCCTGCTCTCCACTCAATTACGCTGCTACTCAATCACTATGCTGACGAGCTTGCAAAATCCCTTGGTAAAGCGGATGCGAAAGCTGCACCGGGCCCGCGAACGGTATAAACAGGCGGCTTTTTTGTTGGAAGGGACGCATTTGCTGGACGAAGCAACGGCAATGGGAGTAACGCTGGAGGTGGTGTGCTACACCGAACTCTGGCGCGATCGCCATCCTCAACTGTGGCTGCAGGTGTCGTCTTTGGCGCGGCGGCTAGAACTGGTCTCTGCAGAGGTGATAGGGGCGATCGCCACGACGGTTAATCCGGATGGGGTTGTGGCGATCGCTCCCCGGCACCATCAACAGCCCTTACCGCCCCAAGTTTCGTTAGGCGTAGCGTTAGAGACGATTCAAGATCCAGGAAATCTGGGAACCATCATTCGCACAGCGGCGGCAGTTGGGGGCGATGGCCTTTGGCTCAGCGCCAATAGTGTGGATTTAGATCACCCCAAAGTGCTGCGAGCTAGTGCAGGGCAATGGTTTCGAATGCCTATGGCCTGTAGTGAGCATCTACATAGTGATTTGGCCACCCTGCAGACGCATGGGGTGCAGGTGGTCACCACTAGGGCAGACGCTCCCTGTTGCTATTGGGATGTAGATTTCACTCGACCCAGCGTGATTGTGTTGGGCAACGAAGGGGCAGGGCTGTCACCAGATCTAGCCGCGATCGCCGATGTTGCAGTCCATATTCCCCAAGCGCCAGCCGTAGAGTCGTTGAATGTGGCGATCGCCGCTGCTCTGCTGCTCTATGAAGCCAAGCGCCAGCGTGCGAAGTAGCTGTGGGGCCGTCACTTCGTCGCCAGTGCTTATTACTTGCGGCTCACAGGTCTTCAAAATATAATCTTCCGAAACGTTAAGAACGCTATTCAGCCTCGTCAGGCATCATCAGGTGTTCAATATCGGCCACGGCTTCAGCCAGTTCTTGAACAATTGAGGGCGGCGCTGCCTGGGGTGGGCGGGTGCTGGGACGCGGGGGGGGAGGCGACTGAGGCGATGCCTGCGCAGCAGAGGCATCAGCCGCCAGGCGAGTCTCTAACTGGTCGAGCGATTCCATAAATGCCTGGGCGGCGGCGCGACGCAGATCTCGTTGATTCTGGTTCATATGCGTACCTTCTCAATAGCTCAGTCAGCCTTGACGGATTACGGAGCAGAACGTTTCGTAGCATAGCGATTCTCTATGAAGCCGTCTATGAGTTACTGCTGAGTTGCGATAATTGAGTGGCGATAACTGAGTGGCGATAACTGAGTGGCGATAACACTAGCCTAGGGGGGCGATCGCCTGCACCCCTCCGCAGCTTCTCGGAATTTTGCCACAGACGCGCAGAGAAATAGCATCTTGCCTACGGTAAAAACTGATTTAGCCCAGCATGGCTCAGATAAAAACTGTTACATCTACAACAGTTTTTATCAGTTTTTATCTGGATGCCGCGTCTTAGAAGAGCCTGCCTCTGGGATCACAGTTGTCTAAATGCTCGTAAGCCGTAAGAATCGTAGATATAGACAACTATAGAGTTTTGCAGAAACCCTGCGGAGAAGCGACGTGAGCGACGGATTTGATTATGACTTGGTGATTGTAGGCGTGGGCGTAGGGGGGCACGGCGCGGCTCTCCATGCTGTGAGCAATGGCCTCAAAACCGCCGTCATCGAAGAAAAAGACATGGGCGGCACCTGTGTTAATCGCGGCTGCATTCCTTCCAAAGCGCTGCTAGCTGCATCAGGTCGGGTGCGCGAACTACGGGATGCCCACCATCTGCAATCCCTCGGCATTCAACTGGGACAGTTAACCTTTGAGCGGGGGGCGATCGCCGACCATGCGCTTAACTTGGTCAGCAAAATTCGGGGTGACCTCACCAATAGCCTCAGCCGCATTGGGGTCGATATTCTCCAAGGGCGAGGACGGATGGCTGGCCCTCACAAAATCACCATCACCAGCCCCGACGGCGAAAAAACCATTACGGCCAAAGACATTATGCTATCGCCGGGCTCAGTGCCCTTTGTGCCACCGGGGATTGAGCTAGACGGCAACACCGTCTTCACCAGCGATGAGGCCATTCGGCTCGACTGGCTACCCGACTGGGTCGCAGTCGTGGGCAGCGGCTACATTGGGCTAGAATTTGCCGATATTTACACTGCCCTGGGCTCAGAAGTCACCATGATCGAAGCACTGGATCAATTGATGCCAGGCTTTGATCCCGACATTGCCAAAATTGCTCAGCGGGTGCTGATTGCGCCTCGCGACATCGAAACACGAGTGGGACTCTTGGCGAAAAAGGTCATCCCCGGCTCGCCCGTGCTGATTGAGCTGGCCGATGCCAAGACGAAAGAAGTCGTAGAGATTTTAGAAGTGGATGCCTGCTTAGTCGCCACAGGGCGCATTCCAGCGACCAAGGATTTAGGCTTGGATGCCGTCGGTGTGGAGACCGATCGCCGGGGCTTTATTCCCGTCAATGATCAGATGCAGGTGGTTGTGGAGGGGCAGCCCGTTCCCGGGCTGTGGGCCATTGGGGATGCCACCGGCAAGATGATGTTGGCGCATGCGGCCTCGGCCCAAGGGGTCGTAGCGGTAGAAAATATCTGCGGGCGCGATCGCCAAGTTGACTATCGCAGCATTCCCGCTGCGGCCTTTACCCACCCTGAAGTCAGCTTTGTCGGCATGACCGAACCTGCCGCCCAAGACTATGCCAAAGCCGAAGGGTTCTTGGTGGGAGCCGCGCGCTCTTACTTCAAAGGCAACTCCAAAGCTCTGGCCGAAGGCGAAACCGATGGGCTCGCCAAGGTTATTTACCGCCAAGATACAGGCGAAGTATTAGGGGTTCACATTTTGGGGTTGCATGCCTCAGATTTGATTCAAGAAGCCGCCAATGCGATCGCCCAACGCCGCTCCGTGCAAGATTTGGCCTTTATGGTGCACACGCATCCCACCCTATCTGAAGTGCTCGACGAAGCCTTCAAAAAAGCAGCGGCAACCCTGCATAAGTAGAAGACGCGCCGCTTGCATCGTGAGAAGTGCGATCGTTCGTAGATGGGGAGACGGCTGTAGCAGTATCATGCCCCGTCTACAAATCCAAATCCATGGATAACTCGACACGCGCCCCCTTAACGAGCCCACTGCATCGGCTCTATGGTGTAAACCATCGGGTGTTGAAATTAGTCCAGCCTTACGTCCAGACATTCATTCGGATATCTAAAACTCTATGCAAATTCGTCGTCATCGTCCGAATCCGGCCATTGCTGTCGAGTATTTGCGGTATCAGGTTAAATCGGCAGATAGTGAGCCACGCCACATTCTGGAAGAAATTGTGTGGCATAAAGACGTAGAAGTAACGCGGTGGCGCGAACAGAAGCCGCTGCAAGACCTTCAGTCCAAGTTAGATCAAGCCCCTGCTGTGCGAGATTTTGCAGGAGCGCTACGCCAGTCGGCCCGCACGCCCGCGCTGATTGCTGAGGTGAAACGTGCCTCTCCCAGCAAAGGCGTGATTTGCGAGCAATTTGATCCGGTGGCGATCGCCCAAGCCTATGCCCAGGGCGGAGCAAACTGCATTTCGGTATTGACGGATGAAAAGTTTTTTCAGGGTAGTTTTAGCTATCTGCAGCAAATTCGCCAAGCTGTAGCTCTGCCGCTACTCTGCAAAGATTTCATCATCTACCCGTATCAGATTTACATGGCGCGGCTTAATGGAGCCGATGCCGTGCTGCTAATTGCCGCCATTTTGCCAGATAAAGATTTGCAATATTTTCTCAAGATTGTGAAAGCGCTAGGCATGACGGCACTGATTGAAGTCCATACCGAAGAGGAATTAGATCGGGTGCTAGCGCTGCAAGGCGTAATGTTAGTGGGCATCAATAACCGCAATCTAGAAGACTTTTCAGTCGATCTAGCCACGACTCAGCAGCTATTAGCGACGCGGCAGCAGGCATTGGGCGATCGCAACATTCTCGTCATCAGCGAATCAGGGCTGCACACCTCTGCCGACCTGCACACAGTTGCTCAGGCCGGGGCCAGCGCCGTATTGATTGGGGAATCCCTGGTTAAGCAGCATGATCCCGCAGGGGCGATCGCCCAGCTCTACAGCCTCTAACGTCTGCCTCACCAATTAGCCGATAGACGAATTAGCCCGTGGATGGCTCAACAATGAGCTCTGTCATGAGTTCTATCGCCTACATGAAGTCCATACATAATCGAATGGCACTGAAATAAGTTGAAAACAACCCTCGCAAATCATCGACAACCTTGATCTGCCGTAGGGTGGGCAGTTCCCACCAGCCTTATTTCAGTGCCATTCCATTCATAATTAACGTCAGTTCGGGTCAAGAGGGTTTTGGGGCATCGCGCGACGCGCGATGCCCCAAAACCCTTAATGTGCCGTGCGCGTCGCGCACGGCACATTAAGGGTTTGAGCTTATCCCGAACTCAGGTTACTTATCTTCACGCCATGGGAGTTCGATGGCATTGTTTCAGCCCCGCGCCGCGGGGCTGAAACAATGCTAAGCCGCAAGCAGCAGGGCTATCGCGATAGAAGCTCGGAACCCAATCGCAGCAATCGCAACGACACAGGGTTCGTCTAAGAAATGATCGATCTCATCCTGATTATTTTTGTTCTGGATGAGCGGCTTCAGAGGTTGCTGCTCCTAGCTTATTAATTGTGCGAATCATGTAATAGAGTTGTCCCAAATCGCGTTGGTTAAACTCTAGGACGAGACGAGGCAGGTGGGCAATGTCGACTTCCTTTTCCTGAGGCAGAGCCGACTGCTTTACGATCTGACCTTGCACCAGAATGCTGCTGAAATTGTCGTTGAGATAGGCCACGTCCTCATCGCTAAGTTCGCTGTTAAGTCGTAGCACCAGCTTGCCATCTACATAGCGACTGGAATGATAAACCCGATAGAAACTGGCGATCGCCTCGCAAGCCACATCCAGCCGATCGGTGATGGTAAATAGGTGCAAATCATTTGGGCTAATCAGTCCCTGTCCTAGTAAATGCTCCCGCATATAGGCTTCCCAACTGCGCCAATAGTCGCTGCCGGGTGTGTCAACCAACACCAGCGGCACCAACCCAGACTTACCAGTCTGCATCAGCGTCAAGCATTCAAACGCCTCATCCATCGTGCCAAATCCACCCGGAAACAGCGCCAGCGCATCGCTTTCCCGCAAGAAAAACAGCTTACGAGTAAAGAAATACTTGAAATTTACTAGCTTGCTGTCATCTTCAATAAAAGGATTAGACCCTTGCTCAAACGGCAGTTGAATATTTAACCCAAATGAGCCGCCTGGCCCAGCTCCCTCATTACCAGCCTGCATTACGCCCGGCCCACCGCCGGTAATGACCATAAACCCCTGCTCCGTCACACAGCGGGCGAACTCCCGCGCCATCTGATAAGCCGGCGTATCCGGCGCAATACGAGCAGAACCAAAAATTGAAATCTTACGGACATGCCGATAGGGATAGAACGCCCGAAACGCCTGCTCCATATCCTGTAATGCGGAGTTCAGAATCTTCCAATCCAGGCGATCTGCCTCAACCTCCGCCATCTGCACCAGTGTAGTCAGCGCCTGCTGAATGATCGGCCCGTGCTTCATTGCAGGCAGGTGATCCAGCAAGGTATTTACTTCAGCGCGCAACGACTCTAACGACGATGAATAGTGCACTATGAAACATCTCAATCTTGCACAACTATTCTACGTCTTCTCAGCCACGAACTTATCGAGACCCCCTGCGGCCAAGCTAACCCCACTCGCCTTGGTTAAACGCTTAGGCTGGTTCATCCATTAACCTAAGTGTGAAATAAGCCAAAATCGTTCTAACCCCAACTGGGGTTGCATTAGGTTATGCTGACTACCGGAATGCTGCAACAGTGGTTTTGTACGATTCGATGTGGCAGTCATCCAGTCATCGCTCTGGCAGAGACAAGGCGCTCTGATCCCCTAGCTGGCGACGACGCTCAAACCCAGGTGCAACCAGACTAACGAGTATGTGACTTTCATGATCCAGTTGAGTCCCGCATCCATTGCCGAAATCCATCGCCTTATGGCTAAGGCCAAACACCCTCATCCCTGCCTGCGTCTGCGGGTGCAAACTGGCGGTTGCTCAGGGTACTACTACGATCTCTCGATTGAAACCCTTGATCCCAATCAATCTCTACAGCCAATCTCTTCACTCGATGTAGGAGTAGATACTCCTTATTTAGACGAACAGGGGGGCATCAATATTCTGGTAGACCCGAGCTGTGCAGCGTTACTTGATGGGTTATTTATTGACTATTCAGAGGATCTGATGGGAGGGGGGTTTCGCTTCCATAACCCCAATGCTGCGTCTACTTGTGGATGCAGCCTATCTTTCTCGCCGACTGCGGATTCGGTTTAATGCCTGGTTAGGCTTTAACTAAAGGTTAAAAGCCTGAGTAATCATTCCGATGTTCTTCAGCACATCCTAAAAATAGAATTGACAGTTGTGCAAATAAATTAGTACGATAGAAGACTGTGAAAACTTCGCAAACCTTTAAAGGACTCTGCACAGCATATAAAGAAGACTATGCCTACAATTCAGCAATTAATTAGAAGTGAGCGCAACAAAGCGACTAAGAAGACAAAGTCTCCTGCGTTGAAGAGCTGTCCTCAGCGTCGTGGCGTTTGCACACGCGTTTATACGACAACGCCGAAGAAGCCAAACTCTGCCTTGCGCAAGGTGGCGAGGGTTCGTCTTACATCTGGCTTCGAGGTTACCGCGTATATTCCTGGCATTGGTCACAACCTACAGGAGCACTCCGTGGTGGTCATTCGAGGAGGCAGGGTAAAAGATTTGCCCGGCGTTCGCTACCACATCATTCGCGGCGCACTGGATACTATTGGCGTGAAGGATCGGAAGCAAAGCCGCTCTAAATATGGAGCCAAGCGGCCTAAGGCTGCTAAGTAAAGTTTGTGATTGGCTTGTGTAGAGTTCTGGCAGCTTTAGGCTGCACGTTTCGGAAGTTGCAAAGTTTCACACACTTTTCTACAGAGCTAGTTTGCTGCGGTTGCCTAGCTCATTGCTAGTTATTCGAGCGATCGCCCAAAGAATAAGTACTCAAACTGGCTTCTTGTGCATGAGGCTTTTCGGGGATGCCGTTCACTGCGCGCGACTCTCAAGCCCTAGCAGATAACACAAAGTCAAGCCTTTTGCTTTTAGACTCATTAGGGTCGGGCGATCGCCGAAAGCCGATAGCGCTCAGGCATCCAAGGAATTGCATCACGCATCGTCAACTGGTTTCTTCTTGCCTCTCGAATTGATTATTGTTTTTCCAACCACTCACTAACTCAGCTTATGTCTCGCCGTACTGTTGTTCAAAAGCGTCCGATTCCTCCTGATCCCAAGCACGGAAGTCGTTTAGTTACGATGATGGTCGCGCGCTTAATGCGGTCTGGGAAGCGTTCCATCGCTTACGGTGTTGTCTATGACGCATTTAGCTTAATTGAAGAACGAACGGGCGTTGATCCGTTAGAGGTCTTCGAGCGTGCGGTGCGCAATGCCACGCCGCTTGTAGAAGTTAAGGCGCGTCGGGTGGGTGGTGCGACGTATCAGGTGCCAATGGAAGTGCGCTCTGATCGAGGCACTGCATTAGCTTTACGCTGGTTAATTCAATTTTCTCGTAGCCGTGCTGGGCGTTCAATGGCAGCCAAGTTGGCCAACGAACTGATGGATGCAGCCAACGAAACGGGAAGCGCTATTCGTAAGCGAGAAGAGACCCATAAGATGGCTGAAGCAAACAAGGCATTTGCCCACTATCGCTATTAGGTCTGCTTAGGTTAGTTGAGACTAGTTGTGGTTGCGAGATTCAATCACTAGATGCTTATCGGACTTGGGGTCGTCAAGTCGGCTGAGTAAACCAAAGAAACAGGATAAAACTGTAGTATGTATGTAGTCGCTTAGTTGATAGGGCGACTATCTTCAAGGAGGAGCCGTGGCGCGTACTATCCCGCTAGATCAAGTTCGAAATATTGGGATTGCTGCTCACATTGATGCTGGCAAGACAACCACCACAGAGCGAATTCTCTATTACTCTGGCGTTGTCCATAAGATTGGTGAGGTGCATGATGGAAATGCCACCACTGATTGGATGGAGCAAGAGCGCGAGCGTGGTATTACGATTACGGCTGCTGCTATTAGTACATCCTGGATGAAGCGAGACCCAAAAGAGCCGATTAAGGCTCTGGCAGGAGCATTAGAGCACCGTATCAATATTATTGACACCCCAGGCCACGTTGACTTCACGATTGAAGTCGAGCGCTCCATGCGTGTGCTGGATGGTGTCATTACGGTGTTGTGCTCGGTTGGGGGTGTGCAGCCTCAGACTGAGACTGTATGGCGTCAAGCCGACCGCTATCGGGTTCCTCGAATCGTTTTCATCAACAAAATGGATCGAACGGGTGCTGATTTTTACAAGGTGTATCGCCAAGTGTGCGATCGCCTGCGTACTAATGCTATTCCCGTTCAATTGCCGATTGGTAATGAGGATCAATTCGAGGGCGTCGTAGATTTAGTGAGAATGCGCGCCTACCTTCATAAAAACGACCTAGGAACCGACATCGTCGAGACAGAGATCCCAGAATCGATGCGAGAACTCGCCAGTGAATACCGCCTGATGCTGGTTGAAGCTGCTGCTGAAACCGACGATGTCCTAACAGAAAAGTATCTAGAGGGTGAGGATCTAACGGCTGAAGAAATTCGCGCAGCTCTGAGGAAAGGCACCAATCTAGGCACTATTGTTCCTGTGCTGTGTGGCTCTGCTTTTAAGAACAAGGGTGTGCAGCTGCTCCTAGACGCTGTGATTGATTACCTTCCCTCTCCGTTGGATGTACCGCCAATTCAAGGCTTGTTGCCTAGCGGCGATACTGCAGCGCGCAGCGCAGATGATGACGAACCGCTCGCAGCCTTAGCTTTCAAAATCATGGCTGATCCCTATGGCCGTCTAACCTTTGTTCGTGTATATTCTGGCATTTTGACTAAGGGTAGCTATATCTACAACGCTACTAAAGATAAGAAAGAGCGTATTTCTCGCCTGATTATTCTAAAGGCCGATCAGCGTCAAGAGATAGACGAGCTACGGGCTGGAGATCTCGGAGCTGTATTGGGATTGAAAGATACGTTTACAGGCGATACTCTGTGCAATGAGGAATCTCCAATTATTTTGGAATCTCTCTACGTCCCAGAACCGGTGATTTCAGTCGCAGTAGAGCCCAAGACCAAGCAAGACATGGAGAAGCTGTCTAAAGCACTCCAGGCCCTCTCTGAAGAAGATCCGACCTTTCGCGTCAGCGTGGACTCAGAAACCAATCAAACAGTTATTGCTGGAATGGGAGAGTTGCATCTCGATATTCTAGTTGACCGAATGAAGCGCGAATATAAGGTTGAAGCCAATGTTGGTGCGCCTCAGGTCGCCTATCGAGAGACAATCCGAAAGCCAGTTCAGGCAGATGGCAAGTTCATTCGCCAGAGTGGGGGCAAGGGTCAATATGGTCACGTTGTGATCGAGCTTGAGCCGGGAGAAGCTGGCACAGGGTTTGAGTTTGTGTCTAAGATTGTTGGCGGTGTGATTCCCAAAGAATATGTCTCGCCAGCAGAACAAGGCATGAAAGAAGCCTGCGAATCTGGTATCATTGCGGGCTATCCCGTGATTGATGTTAAGGTGACGCTGGTTGATGGGTCATACCATGATGTGGACTCCTCAGAGATGGCCTTTAAGATTGCCGGTTCAATGGCGATCAAAGAAGCTGTGATGAAAGCATCTCCTGTTCTGTTAGAGCCTATGATGAAGATTGAGGTCGAGGTTCCTGAAGATTTTATTGGGAACGTCATTGGAGACCTGAATTCTCGTCGAGGTCATATTGAAGGGCAGGACACTGAGCAGGGAACTGCGAAAGTGACAGCAAAAGTTCCGCTCGCGGAGATGTTTGGCTATGCCACTGATATTCGGTCTAAGACGCAAGGTCGTGGCATATTCACAATGGAATTCAGTCACTATGACGAGGTTCCTCGGAATGTGGCTGAAACGATCATTGCTAAGAGTAAAGGGAACGCTTAGTAAGTAGAAAGGAACAAAAACGTAAATGGCACGCGCAAAATTCGAACGGACTAAACCCCACGTCAACATTGGTACCATTGGTCATGTTGACCACGGAAAAACAACGCTGACTGCTGCAATCACGATGACTTTGGCGGCTAGTGGTCAGGCTACAGCTCGTAAGTATGATGAGATTGATGCGGCCCCTGAGGAAAAAGCTCGTGGGATCACAATCAATACCGCTCATGTGGAGTATGAAACTGAAGCTCGCCACTATGCTCACGTGGACTGTCCCGGACACGCTGACTATGTGAAGAATATGATCACGGGTGCAGCGCAGATGGACGGTGCCATTTTGGTGGTTGCGTCTACGGATGGAGCGATGCCTCAAACCAAAGAGCACATTCTGCTAGCTCGCCAGGTGGGCGTGCCCAGCATCGTGGTATTCCTAAACAAGGTAGACCAGGTAGACGACGAAGAACTCCTGGAACTAGTGGAACTGGAAATGCGCGAGCTGTTGAGCGACTATGAGTTCCCTGGAGATGATTTGCCTATCATCAAGGGTTCTGGCCTTATGGCATTAGAAGCAATGGTGGCAAACCCCAAAACCAAGCGGGGCGAAAATGAGTGGGTTGATAAAATCTACGAACTTATGGATGCTGTGGATGAACACATTCCTACTCCTGAGCGCGATGTGGATAAGCCTTTCTTGATGGCGGTTGAAGACGTGTTCACCATCACGGGTCGTGGAACGGTAGCCACAGGCCGGATTGAACGTGGAAAGGTCAAAGTCGGTGAAGTGGTTGAACTCGTGGGAATTCGTGAGACCCGTACCACTACTGTCACAGGCATTGAAATGTTTAAGAAGGTTCTGGAAGAGGGCCTTGCGGGTGATAACGCTGGGTTGCTGCTGCGGGGTATGCAGAAGGCAGACATTGAGCGGGGTATGGTGTTGGCAAAGCCTGGCTCAATTACCCCTCATACTCAGTTTGAGGGCGAGGTATATGTCCTAACAGACAAAGAGGGTGGACGGAAGACGCCGTTCTTTGCTGGATATAAGCCTCAGTTCTATGTGCGAACAACCGACGTAACTGGGACAATCAAAGCATTCACTGCGGATGATGGTGCTGATGTTGAGATGGTGATGCCTGGCGATCGCATCAAAGTGACAGTCGAACTGATCAACGCGATTGCTATTGAGCAAGGGATGCGTTTTGCCATCCGTGAGGGTGGTCGTACGATCGGAGCTGGTGTGGTTTCGAAGATTGTTAAATAGTGATGGATAAACAGTAGGCGTTATGCCAACTGGCAGCAGGCAGCCGATCTATCAGATTGGCTGCCATCCTTTTGAAAGCAACCTCTTCTTCCGGTTTGGATTGGTAGTTAAGACGTCTGTGTTTCTCACCTAAAGATTGGCAGACGACATCAGAACCTTGACAGTTAGATATTTTTGGAGTGACTCCTATGGCAACTATTCAGCAGCAGAAGATTCGGATTCGGTTAAAGGCGTTTGATCGCCGACTACTTGATACATCCTGCGAAAAGATTGTGGACACAGCTAACCGAACCAATGCAACCGCGATTGGTCCAATTCCGCTACCGACCAAGCGACGCATTTATTGCGTATTGCGATCGCCCCACGTCGACAAAGACTCCCGTGAACACTTTGAAACCCGTACTCATCGTCGGATTATTGATATTTACCAGCCTTCGTCTAAAACTATTGATGCGTTGATGAAGTTGGACTTGCCGGCTGGCGTAGATATTGAAGTAAAGCTCTAGCAAATTCTGGCGATCGCCCTTCCGACGGCTTAGGGGAATACGTTAGACTGAGTATATTACGTTGGATGAAGCAGTTCATCAGCCCAGGTGATTTAGATTCGTGCCTGCAACATGATGAACTGTTCTCCAATTGAGCTTTAGTCAATTTACACCTAGTTTGTGATGACGTCTTCCTCCTCCTCAGTCGCGGTGCAAGAGCTACCTCTGTTCCCCTTGCCTGAGTTAGTGTTATTTCCGGGGCAGAAGCTACCACTTCATATCTTTGAACCTCGGTATCGAATTATGATGAACACGATACTCCAGAGCGATCGCCGCTTTGGAGTTCAATTGTTTAATTCAGTCGATAACAGTATTTCTACAGTCGGTTGTTGTGCAGAAGTAATTAACTTTCATCGTCTGCCCGATGATCGGATGAAGATTTCTACCATTGGCCAGCAACGCTTTCGAGTGTTGGAGTATATTCGCGAAAAGCCATACCGAATTGGTTTAGTAGAGTGGATTGAAGACGAACCTGCTACACAAGATCTGCATCCGCTTGCTACTGAAGTAGAACAGTTACTTCGAGATGTAGTGCGTCTCTCAGCAAAGTTGACCGACCAGGTTATTGAGTTGCCGGATGATATCCCAGACCTGCCGACAGAGCTATCGTACTGGGTCGCTAGGAATTTGTATGGTGTGGCTACTGAGCAGCAGTTTTTATTAGAAATGCAGAGCACCGCTGAACGATTGGAGCGAGAGGCAGAAATTCTGACTTCTACACGAGGACATTTGGCTGCTCGCACTGCTCTAAAAGATGCATTTGATTAACAATTACGAGAACTTCCATCGCAAGTTGGCATACTAATGCCTCTGCTGTAAACGCCATTTACAGCAGAGTTTTAGAACCCTGAAATCTATATGTGAATGTGTTGTTTCCTTGAATCGGCTCATGGCTGATTCGAGGCTTAAGTCGCATCTACTGAGTCATGCTTGGGTGGCATTAGGACTGCACCGAGTCGTGACCTGAATACTCCCCGCCGCGCCGGGCTGAAATAGCGCGATGCTTAGACGTTATCCCACTTCTGTGAATCGATACAAGACTTGAACTGGGACGAAATATTCTCTGAAGACGTATGCTAAGCGCGAGGAATAATGTCGTAGCTGCCGAAAATTTTTAGTGTTTCGGTGCAGTCTTGCAGCGATGCTAGAGCTTTCTGCGTTTGTTCCGTTGCTATGTTTGCTTCAATATCAACAAAAAATAGATAATCACCTAGGGATTTCTTAGTGGGACGCGATTCAATGCGGCTCAAGTTAATTCCACGGTTTGCAAAGATGTGCAGCGGCTTGACCAAGGCACCTGGGACATTGGCAGGGACGCTGAACGCGAGAGAGGTGTGCCTGCCGCCATGCCCGCGTTGGAGTCCCAACACCCAAAACCGTGTGCAGTTATCAGGATAATCGTTGATGGGATGCGCCAGAACAGGCAGGTTGTAGAGCTGAGCCGCACGCTGAGAGGCGATCGCCCCAATCGTGGCATCTGCTTCGAGCTGTTGTAGCGCTTCTACAGTGGAATTCGTGGGAATGAGTTGCACTCCAGAGATATGGGCTTCTAGCCAGTGCTGGCATTGAGCGAGCGCTTGGGGATGAGAATAGACTGTCCGCACCGCTGCTAGTGATGTTGCCCGTGACAAAAACGCATGGGAAATCGGTAATTCTACGGCCTGCTGAATTTGTAGAGTAGACCATTGCCATAGGCCATCGAGAGTCGTCGTAACACTGCCTTCAATAGAATTTTCTACGGGTGCGACGGTAAAATCGGTGGTTCCGTTGGCTGTGGCGCGCAGAGCTTGAGAAATGCTGGGATACGGGCAAAGCTCTACTGCTTTTCCCGATAAACCGTGTGATGACCAGGTTAAGGCTGCCATTTCAGCATTGGTACCCGGTGGGCCAAGATAGGCAACAGAAATAACCATAGGAGCTAGTGAATAGGTGCTTGATTAGAATGAATGGGTATTCACCTTCTCAGTGCAAGGTGATTTTCCTGGAATAATTGTAAAATTAGTTAAAGGACTCTCAGTAATATCCAGGGCGATCGCCCTACTCGGCCGTAATAGCTCACTTGTTCCACATCGTTGATAATCCTGTAATCCATGGATAAGCCGATGAGTTATGCCGAAATTCTGTTTTCCACCTGTTGTTGTGCCGACTTAACGGCTTAATCTATGCGAACTCGATACACTGCTACGCAATCGATTGACTTAGCTGTTCCTCAGCAGACAATCCCCATTCAGCACTACCTGCGACAGCCTAAACGTCTGATTCAAGCATTAGTGGATTCTAGCCGGGTCGAGGTTCAGAGTCAGGATGAGTTTCGCCTTAAGATGAAGCCTCTCAACTTTCTCTCGTTGCGCGTGCAGCCCACAGTTGATCTGAAACTCACTCCACAATCAGACGGCACTATCCTCCTTAAGTCTACTCGGTGTGAAATTCGTGGGTTTGATTATGTTAACAGCCGATTTCACCTAGACTTGCAGGGTCGGCTGACGCCAGTGCAAGAGGGCGACCAAACCACGTTACAGGGACAGGCAGATTTAGATGTTGCGGTCGACTTACCTCCGTTTCTCTGGCTAACGCCTAGGCCAATTTTAGAGGCCACTGGCAATGGGCTGCTCCGCAGTGTGTTAGCAACCATGAAACAACGGCTCACTCATCAATTGCTGGCAGACTATCAGACCTGGGTGCACGATCAAACTCAAGCCCAAGACGCGCAAACTGGGCGGACGTCGTCTGTGTTGTCGCCCAACGGCTCTATGGTTTGAGATCTAGCGGCATGCACAGTGCGGCTGATGAATTTAGGCCAGAATGCCCAAGCTTAAAGGATCGTCGGTGCTGCCGTGTTGTGCCTAACTGGGCGATCGCCCGGCAATGTGCTGCTGTCCCATACCCTTTGTTGGATTCTAGAAAGTATCCTGGGTAACGCTTTTCTAGGCGAATAATTAATGTATCTCTCCACACCTTTGCCAGAATGCTGGCTGAGGCGATAGACAAGGAGATTTGATCTCCCTTAATTAGGGTTTGCTGAGCGATCGCCAGATGCGGAATGGGGCGATTGCCATCCACTAGGCATTGGTGCGGCTCTGGGTCAAGCCGGGCGATCGCTCGACGCATGGCCAGAAACGTTGCTTGCAGAATATTCAGCCGATCGATTTCGGCCACTGATGCAATGCCGATTGCGTGGGCGATCGCCACATCTTGAATCAGTGGCACCAATCGAGCCCGCACAGCCGGAGTTAGCCGCTTACTATCGGTTACACCAGCCTCTATGAGCATGGCTGGCAATGGCTCCGGCAAAATGACTGCCCCAGCCACAACGGGACCAAATAGGGCTCCACGCCCTACCTCATCCACCCCAGCTATCCACGTTTGAGCAGGGGTGGATGAGCGAGGAATGCTTAACTGAAACGATTCAGCCGGATGAGCGTTTCTGAGTTGAGAGTTACCTGTCTGAGCCGCGCCCAGAGGCTGAGGAGCGCCGCCGCCGCCGCCGTCCGGTTGATCCATTCGAGCTGTCTTGGGTGCTATCGAGTTCTGCAGATGTAGATGACTCGTCATCTGATTCATCAGGCTCTGCCACAGCGACTGGTGCCGATGCTGACTCTGCTTCTGTACTGCCGTTTATAATTTGGCTTATAGCTGGGCTACTAATCGGAGCGATCGCTCGGGCTGCTTTAGGGGCCGAGGCAGCAACGTCTATAGGAGGTGGCGTTGCACCGGGTAAAATCACCGAGATCACTGTGTTTTTTTGGTCTTTTACAGGCTCCCGCGCCAAGACTAGTGGCGAAATGCCCATCATGGCATAGACTTCTTGCTCTTCTGCTGTCATCTCCACCACAACATGCTGAGGGGGTTCTGGCGCAGTCTTTTCACGGCGACTGCGAGAGCGCTCACGCTCGGGTTTGTCTCTCTCGTTCCGCGCCTCGCTACGTGACTCGTTCCGCCCATCGCTGCGAAGCTCTTTAGCCACCGGCGCTGCTATCACCGGAGCTGCCTCGTCCACGTCCGGCTCCGGCGTGATGTCTAGCATTGGGTCTATTGTCTTTACAGGTACGGTGCGGGTGCTGCCTTCGCCCGCGCGTGGGGTGCTGCGGCTGCTGCGACGACGACGGCGATCGCCCCCTCCTTTCGATCGATCCTGATAGCTAGGATGATTAACCAGCGATGCCTCTAGGGAATCAGCCGCAGTGCTATCTGCGGGTTCTTCTGCTAACAGGGTGGGCGTATCGCGAACTGCTACTGCTACTGAGCGCTGATCTGGGATAGACACCACCCGCGTTGCATCAACCACCTGCACAGCATCCTCTGCGTCTCCTGGCAAATGAGCCAAGTGGCCTAACCCGCCACAGGTAGAGCAAGGTCGTCCGAATAGCTCGTAGATGTTTTGCCCTTGGCGCTTACGAGTCAACTCTACCAGCCCCAACTCGGTTAACTGGGCAATTTGGGGTCGCGCCTTGTCTGATCGCAGCGCTTTATTGAAGTGTTCTAGCACTTGCAGCTTGTCGCGGTTAGAATCCATGTCAATGAAGTCCACTACGATCACGCCAGCGATGTTCCGCAGTCGCAACTGCCGCGCGATCTCTGCAGCAGCTTCACAGTTGGTCCACAGCACCGTCTCTCGGGCTGTAGCAGACCGCGTAAAGGAACCCGAGTTTACGTCCACTACGGTGAGGGCTTCGGTTCGCTCAATAATGATATATCCGCCTGAAGGAAGATCGACCCTGGGTTTAAGAGCCTCGCGAATCGCAGCATTAACGCGAAAATACTCCAGAATAGGGATGCGATCGCGGTGCTGGTCGATCAACACACCCTGTGCTTTCTTGCCGCCGTTCCAGCTAAAGAGATGCTGCTGCACCCGCTTATTGCCATTGGGTGAGTCAATCACAATGCGATTAACATCGGCGCTGTATACATCTCTCAACACCCGCTGCACAAAGTCATCATCCCGGTTGAGTAGAGATGGAGGCCGGGTTGATAGAGCCTCTTGCTGCACGGTTTCCCATTGCCGCTGCAGCGCTTCTAAGTCTTCAATGATGGACTCTTCTGGTACGCCTTCAGCTTCTGTTCTGACCAGTAACCCCATCCCGGCGGGCTTAACTAAAATAGCCAACGCGCGGAGTCGGTTGCGCTCAGCTTCACTTCGGATGCGGCGTGATAAATTAACGCCACGACCAGACGGCATGAGCACCAGATATCGCCCGGGCAGACTGATATTTCCAGTGAGCCGAGGGCCTTTGTTCCCTGTCGGCTCTTTCATGATCTGCACGAGCACTTTCTGCTGGGGCACTAGCAGTTCAGTGATAGAAGCAGCCGAGCGCTTTAGCTTTAGCGGGCCTAGATCGGAAACATGAATAAATCCATTCCGTTCACTATCGCCTATGTTAACGAACGCTGCGTCAATACCAGGCAAAACGTTTTCAACAATCCCCAGGTAAATATCGCTAACCTGATGGGTTCCTGTCGCAACAATCAGTTCCTGAATTTGGTCTTCTGAGAAAACAGCAGCAATCCTATGCTGCTCTGCAATCACAATTTGTTTGGACATCCAATTTCCTCAAAGCATAAATGCGTATAACTGCATATCTGAATCTAGATGCAGTGAAACGCAAGCAATTAATCCTTAAAAAGCAGCCGGCAAAACGGCCAAACAACATACTCCAAAAGAGGATAAAATCCAAAATTTTGGGTACTCAAATCTCGTCTGACAATGCTTCAAGCAGGGCAGTACATAGATATGGAGCTGAATCAGAAAGGTTGGGTACTCCTCTAAGGAGAGCACTTCCGGCATGGAAGGCACCCAGTCGAACCAAGAGGTTGTCAAAAGCTTGGCGGAGACAATCGTAGATTCAGGTTTACCTTCCCTCATGCCGTCGGCATCATGAGGAGAACCCGCGATTTGTATCAGCGTCTTTAGTTTGCATTATACAGTGTGTCTGGAAAAGTGAAGCACAAACTGCATGATTTGTGAATAGGCGTGTTGAAATGCACTCTGCTGACGCACTTGTAGGACTAGCGGTGGGGCTATGGGGTCTAAACGCATGCTGTCATCAGTCGTAATTCTACGCTGTAGTGCCAACAGTGCTGATCGGGTTTGCAGAAAAGGTATTGCGCGACTTCTTCGTTTTGCATAGCGTCCTGCTTAAGTTGAGACACTGTCAGTGTTTCAGCCTTGTGGAGGGGGCTGAAACAAACTATCAACCTCACGTTCAGATAGTAAGCCTGTTTTTTTCACTAACACTGACTAGGTAGTGGGCTGTAAGTGGGCTGTATTGGCAATCACTAGAATCCGCTTATGGTGCACGAGTTTTGGCAATCCCCCACTTTTAGCCCCTTGCAATAGCGCAGCCATTCTATTTCTGAGTCAGTCTAGTTGTTACTCAACTCATCTAAGCGTGTAATTGAGCTGAGCTTTGGGCTTGGGGGGATTGCAAATGTAGGCTGGTGCGATGCACATGCAAAAGCTGTAAGGATTGTTTAGAGACTTGTTCCAGCATTGTTAGGACGTGCTCAGGACGGAGGGAGGTGCCATCACCGGTGCACACGCCGCTGTAGTGCAATGTGATTTGACTCGGGAGGAGAGGGCGATCGCCCTCTATCTCTTCAAGCCCTGTATCTGGGGACGGTGGAAGGGCGATCGCCAGATGAAGGAGGCGATCGCGCAAATTCACCTGATGCACCTTTCCCGATTTAGTGATGTGTTCACTCATCAGAGTAGACGCTGTCAAAACCAGATTGATCCAGGTTTGCCACTGCGTGCTGTCGACAGAAGGCTGAGCTAGCAGCTCTAAGGAAGGCTCAGGTTCAGACAATGCAGGGGATACATCTGTGGTGTCAGGCTCGTTCCCCACAGGCACTAGCGTAATGGCATAGTCAGCCTGTTTTAGCAGCTTAGTCGCAGCGGCGGTGCCAGGGGGCACAACCTCAGCCGCATAAACGGGCATCCCCGGTGGCATCTGTGCCGCCAAAGCCTGACGCACCACTTCAGGCTCCATTGGCTCTGTTAAATCAAAGTCCACCAACTCTCCCGTACTGGTGGCACCGAGGGGTAGTGCCAGCACCGCTATAATCCGTGGCTGTGGATGAAAGCCTGCGGTAAACGAAATGGGCAACCCAGCCCGCCGCACGGCGCGGTCAAACAAGCGCATTAAGTCTAGGTGTCCAATCAGCGCCATATCGCCTAACTTGCCGAATCGTAGCCGAATCCGCTGCACTCGGTCAGTATTGGGCACAAACTGCCCTTCAAACTGAGGAATGGGGGGAGCGGGCACGACAACGTTATGCCCAAAGTCCGCCCCACATACGCCACAGTGGGAGCAGCCCTCAAACGAGCAATCGGGGACAGTTGCTGCCGCCAGAGCCCGTTCTAAATCCGTTTGGAGCCACTGCTTATCGATCCCTGTATCAATGTGATCCCACGGGAGAGGTGCGTCTAATCCGGCAATCCCGTTCCCGGCAATCCTGTTCTCAGCAATCTCGTAGTCAGGCGCAGGTTCGCTGGGGATAGGCTTGCTGTTCTGAAACAGATTCCACTCCCCCTGCTCTACCTGGCGGTATTTCCAGGTTAGGTCTGATTCGGCGATCGCCTGAGTCCATGCGCCAAACGCACGATCTAGGCTTTCCCACCAGGCATCCATCCCCGCTCCCAATTCCCAGGCTCGGCGGATGACGGAAGAGAGGCGGCGATCGCCCCGTCCCACAAAATCCTCCATGGCTGAGATGCGAACATCGGTGAAGTTTACCTTTAGCCCGCGCATTGTGCGAAACTCCTGCCGCAGCAGCTCTTGCTTGCGCCGAAACTCAGTGGTTGACACAGAGTGCCACTGAAACGGGGTATGTGGCTTGGGCGTGAAATTAGAAATCGTGACGTTGAACCCAATCGGCTTGCGGCCATTAATTCGGCATTCCTGTTGCAGCCAGCGCATGGTTTCTGCGATACCCAGCACATCCACATCAGTTTCACCCGGCAGCCCAATCATAAAGTAGAGCTTGACCCTATCCCATCCCTGCTCGTAGGCAGTTTTTACCCCGCGCAGCAACTCTTCATTGGTCAACCCCTTATTCACAATATCGCGCAGACGCTGAGTGCCCGCTTCAGGGGCAAAGGTAAGGCTACTCTGGCGAGTGCCACCTAGAATATGGGCAATATTTTCATCAAACCGATCGACTCGCTGGCTGGGCAAGCTAAGGGATACATTTTCATCCCGGAGGCGGTTTTTGATTTCCATGCCCACCGATGGCAGCGCCAGGTAGTCGGAGCAACTGAGAGATAGTAGCGAAAACTCGTTATATCCTGTTGCATTCATCCCTTCCACAATGGTGTCAATCACAGCCTCTGGGGCCACATCTCGCGCAGGCCGGGTGAGCATCCCGGGTTGGCAGAAGCGACAGCCCCGCGTGCAGCCTCGACGAATCTCGATTGTCAGGCGATCGTGAACGGTTTCGACATAGGGCACAAGCCCAATGGCATAGTCGGGAATGGGAGTCGCCACGCGGCGCAAAATACGGTTTGGCACATCGGGCCGTCGGGGATGCACGGAGCCGTCGTCGGCCATGTCGTAAAATTGCGGTACGTACACGCCAGGAACCTGAGCTAGATCTAAGAGCAGGGCCTCGCGGCTTAGCCCAGCGGCTTTCCCTTCATCCACAATCAGCCCAATTTCTGCCAGCAGCTCTTCGCCATCGCCCAACGCCATAAAGTCAAAAAAGTCAGCGTAGGGTTCTGGGTTAGAGGTAGCGGTTTGCCCACCTGCAAACACCAACGGATAGCTGCCCTGCTCGACATCCCACACCCCTTCTGCAGCCCGCGCTTGCCAAGTGAGGGGAATATTACCCAAGCTCAGCATTTCTAAAATGTTGGTTGCGCCTAGCTCATAGCTGAGGCTAAAGCCGAGAATGTCAAATTCTGAGAGCGATCGCCGAGATTCAACCGCAAATAGCGGGGTCTGGGTATCGCGCAGCTTAGCAGTCAGATCGGGCGCGGGTAAGTAGGCGCGATCGCACAACTGGCGCGGTTGTGCGTTCAGAATGCTGTAGAGAATGATGTGGCCTAGATTCGAGAACCCAACCTCATAGACTTCGGGATACGTTAATACCCAGCGAACCCGGGCCGACCCCCACGGCTTATGGATAGCTCCCAGCTCATTGCCTAGATAACGCGCAGGGCGCATAATATCTGGACTTAGCAAATCATTAACCACTACAGACACAATAAAAACGCCTCAAATACCAAGCTGCTGACACTTCTAGGAGAAGGATTAGCACGATGACTAAAGCCTGAGGCCGATGCCCACAGAATCTAGATCATCGCACGCTTAATCGTTAACAACCCTAGTATAAGAATCTAGCAAGCTGGCGTTTGAGGCGCACAACTCAAGGAGAATTGAATTTGAAAGGAAAAACATAAAGCTGAGAGCACGCAGGTAGCAAGTAAGCGCCGCCGCCTTAGAGAACTATCTCGCTAGAGACTTGCCTATTTGCTTGCTTGCCCCTAAAACTGCAGCAAATGATCCTCAAATGCTTTGGCATCATCCACAATCTGAAACGCACGATCAAGCTGAGTCATCTCAAAAATGATGCGAATTGCAGGAGGAATCTGACCTAGAGCAAACTGCTTGGACGATTGCTGAGCCGCATTCAACGCGGAGACCAGCGCCATCAACCCAGCGCTATCTAAAGACTCAACGGCGCTCATATCTACTAGCACAGCGCTATATTCTGCGGACATCACACTCTCTTGCAAATCATGCTGAAAGACCAAAGCATTAGATGCATTGATGTGACCGAGAGGCTTGAGCACTTTTACAGTGCTTCGTTGCAGAAGTTGTTGCATAGTACTTACCTATTTCTTTGAGAGCGATTGAGTTAGCTATTGTGCAACTGCAGCTTGCCAATCATCTCCGTAAGATGATTGGCAATTCAGCCGTTCCATGACCTGTTAGATATCCAGGACTATAATCTGTCGAACCTGGAATAAGCTACGGATTCCGCTCGGTTTCATGGAATCTTTAAGTGTTATCTCTTAATATTTAGATTTTTCAGTAATAAGTTCAGCAGAGAAGTGTGCGAATATACGGAATCTTACGAAATTAAAAATACATCTGCCCCAGGGCGGAAATCAATTGCTTTTGGGTGGGCGACGTTCTAAGTGATGAGGATCACACTTAGAGAAAGATCTCGATCACTTGCAATTCTTCCGCTTCCCAACAAAATAACACTAATCATAAAATTACCTCCCTCAAGGGCAGAGGAGTTTTCTCTCCCATGAAAACCACAAACGTGATTCGTCGATTGGTTGCACAGGCGCTCCATATTCGGCAACTTACGCCCGACATTGAGAATGAAATTAACTACGAGCTAACACGACTAGGGTATATCTCAGACGTAGAGTACGAAGCGCTAGAGCTATTAATGTCAGAAATGGACGCTGGACGTGTGCGTTTAATTCCTAGCCCCTAGCCCACTTCAGTTCTTGCCCTGACACTGACGTGTGCTTTAGCTTGCCTACATCTTAAAAACTCAGACCCGGCTCCCATTTTTGAGGCGTTTGGCAAACAGGGGGTTAAATTCCAGCTTTTTTGAAATTGTAGATGTGATTCGGGTGACAACCGATATTTCACAGGGGGGCAGGGGTTAATTTGGAAGGTTGATTTAGAAGATAGTAGCGGCAGGCTAGAAAACCCATGAGGCGAATAACTTTTCTTCATGCCGCTGTCTGTCTTGAACCACACCAAAATGCCCCCATTGGCACTACAAATTCACTAAAAGCTGCTTTAGCATCAGTCCGGTAAATTCCCAAAACCGTGCTGACCACGATGCGAGCAGCACGGTTTTGCGTTGTTTCAACCTCGCGTTACGGGTCTGAAACAACGCTATCGCGTTCACGGTGACTGAGCGTTCATCGTTGAGATGTATCGCTGTGATGCCTGGCCCAAATAAATGCTTGACGAGTTTACCTTACAAAAAACTCGCTGAACACGTTAAAGGGACGCTGACAAACCCTGCCTAACCCATTGAAAGCTATCTCAAGCGTGATGGATGCCGATTGAGGGGGGGGAATTGGTCTTTGGCAAAAATCCAAAAATCCCCTTAGACATCACCTTCGTTACCCACGACAGCCCTTAGGATAGCTATACTGTCTGCTGCACCTTGCTTAGGCACATCGTCTCCCCAGGCTGCTTGTTGTATAGAAATAGTGATGAATGATGAAGGTGGTGCCGTCTTCTGGTGTGGAGTGGCATTCCAACCTGCCGTGGTGATGCTCAGTCACAATGCGGTAGCTGATCGATAAACCCCATGCCAGTTCCCTTGCCGACGGGCTTGGTTGTGTAGAACGGGTCGAATAGCTGCACCATCCTTACCCCACAGATCCCTGACCTGCTCCCTTACCTATAGAGGCTGGTCGGCATATCTACTACCGACTGCACTATCGGCTGATACAGCGTATCGCGTTGCTGGGCTGGGCGTCCCAGTTGGCGAATGGCCGCGATGAGTTCATCTGCGGTTTTGCAGGTGCCACCCTGCGCCCCAGCCATGCTGGTAATGTGCTCTTCCATAAGAGTGCCGCCGATGTCGTTGCAGCCCCAATTGAGCGCTTCTGTAGCCCCGTCTAGACCCAGCTTCACCCAACTGGGCTGATGATTCACAATCCAGTTGCCCAGAAACAGGCGAGCCACAGCCGTAAGGCGTAGCGCATCTGCTAAGACCGGCTGGTCACGCCCAACCCGGCGGCGGAGGGGCTTGGGTGCCTCTTGCCCGACAAATGGCAGCAGAATGAACTCGCTAATGCGGGCCGCGTATCCCTGTTGGATGGCAGTCTGTTGGAGCGATCGCAGGTGTCCCAAATGCGACATCTGCTGTTCTGGCGTTTCGATATGTCCCGACAGCATCGTGCTGGTCGTGGGCATCCCCAGCCGATGGGCCGTACCCACAATTTCCAGCCATTCTGCCGCCGTTGTCTTTTCGGGGCAAAGAATCTTGCGCACGTCGTCATCCAGCACTTCTGCTGCGGTGCCTGGCATTGATCCCACCCCCGCTACTTGCAGCGCCTCGATCACATCGGTATAGCGAAGCCCATCTGCCCGCGCGATAAACTGCACCTCTTGAGGAGAAAAGGCGTGCAGATGCAGCTGCGGAAACCGCTGTAGAATGGCTCGCACCAGTTGAACATAGTAAGCGAGGGCACTCCCCTCTAGTTTTGCTAGAGGATTCAACCCGCCCTGCATGCAGATTTCCGTCGCGCCCTGCTGCACAGCATCAGCAGCTTTCTCTAGAATGGTTGCCTCACTCAGCCAGTAGGCCCCTTCCTCGCCCTCATCTCGGCGAAACGCGCAGAAACTACAGTGCTGCTCACAAATGTTGGTGTAATTAATGTTGCGGTTGATGACGTAGGTCACCCCATCCCCCACCTGTTGGCGGCGCAGTTCATCGGCAGCAGAGCGAATGGCGGCGATCGCCCCGGCATCCTCTGTCTGCAGCAACACCACACCGTCGGCTTCAGTCAGGTCATTTCCTTGAAGAGTGTTGCCCAGAATGGCGTCAATCGGTGAATGCATGGGAATTAGGAATTAAAGATTGGAGATTGAGATTGGGGATCGTGGGTGGTCTCTTTTGCCATCTGCAATCCCCGCCGAGTCTGATCGCTAAAATTGGAGATCACTCTACAACCTTATCTATTCACCGAACCACTGACCAACTTCTCTATGCAAACTCAAACAATTCCCATACTCAATTTTTACGATTTCGTGCAGGGCACCGAAGCCCAACAACAGCAATTCGTTGCTGCGCTGGGCGATGCGCTGCGCCACATTGGCTTTTTTACGCTCGTCAACCATTCAGTCGACTCGACGCTGATTCGCAATGCCTATGCGGCAACCGAGGCCGTCTTTTTGTTGCCTGAGGCCACCAAGCTTCAATATGAGGGGTCGCACAATCACGGGCAGCGCGGCTACACTCGCTTTGGGCAAGAGCACGCAAAAAATCATGCCGCACCTGATTTGAAGGAATTCTGGCATGTTGGGCGGGCCGCTGCAGCAGAGGGGATGAAGCAAAACCTGTACCCCATAGAAGTGCCCCTCTTTCAGCAATCTATGGATGCGCTGTTTCAACAGTTAGAGGACTGCGCAGCGGTGCTGCTAGAAGCCTGCGCCCTTTATTTGGGGCTGCCGCGCCCCTATCTTCGCAACATGATCGTCGATGGCAATACGCTGCTGCGGGTAATCCACTATCCTCCCATTCCCAAAGATACTCATGTCGCCAGTCTGCGAGCGGCTCCCCATGAAGATATTAATTTCATTACGCTGCTGTGCGAGGCGACCGCTCCGGGGCTAGAACTGCAACAGCGCGACGGCACTTGGTTGCCTATTCAGGCGGCACCGGGCGAGATTGTGGTGGATACCGGGGATATGCTGCAAAATCTGACAAATGGGCTGTTGCGCAGCACTACGCACCGAGTCACTAATCCGGGGAACGATCGAGCGCGCCGCTTTTCCATGCCATTTTTCGTTCATCCTCGGGCTGATGTGGATTTGACACCCCTGCCAGGGTGCGTGGCGCGCACGGGCGGCAGGGCGTCCTACCCCGCTTGGACTGCAGGGGAATACTTGTCCCAACGCCTGAAGGAGATCGGCTTAGCTCCTCAAAATCAATCTCCCGCGTCTCCTTCTTAAGAAACGCTCTGAGGGTAGCAAAGTCCCTCTTTTTGCTGAGCATGACTCACGCCTTGCGATGGACGAGGCGATCGCCCGATCTCTCTATGATGCTTACATCAGCTCTAATGGAGATTTGAGTTATGACTAAGCCAGAAGACGACAAGAAAAAAGATACAAGCACTACCAAGACCGAGGGTGAATACAATACCCCGATCGACCCATCCCAGCGCCACACCGGGATGTATGAAGCAGGAGATGGCACAGACGAGGCACAGCCAGAAGGGGGCAGCGCTGACACAGGCACCGAAGGCGCTCCCAACCAAGGCATCGAAAAGCGCTAACGCTTTTGATTGGATGATGCGACTCACATAGACAGGAAAAACAGCAAAAGAGCGATCGCCCACGGGCGATCGCTCTTTTATATGCAAGGCACTAACCGATTCGGTTATTAGCCTGGCTTAAGTTTGACAGCTTTGACAGCTTAGACTTAGTAGTCAAAATCACCCATGCCGCCACCTGCGCCAGCACCAGCACCGGCTGCATCCTTAGGCTCAGGCTTGTCAACCACAATGCACTCAGTGGTGAGCACCATGCCCGCAATCGACGCAGCATTTTGTGTGGCAGAACGCGTCACCTTGGCAGGGTCAACGATCCCAGCTTCAAACATGTCTACAAATTCGCCTTTGGCAGCGTCGTAGCCCACGTTGAAGTCTTTCTCTTTCACACGCTCGGCAATCACCGCACCGTTTTGACCTGCGTTCTCAGCAATCCGCTTCAGCGGGGCCGCTAGGGCACGTGCCACAATCAGCGCTCCGGTCAGCTCTTCTGCAGAGAGGTTATTAGTGGCCCACTCTTCGAGCTGAGGCCCCAAGTGTGCCAAGGTGGTGCCGCCACCCGGAACAATGCCCTCTTCAACGGCGGCTTTAGTCGCGTTGATGGCGTCTTCTAGGCGCAGCTTGCGATCCTTCATCTCGGTTTCAGTGGCTGCACCAACCTTGATCACGGCCACACCACCAGAAAGCTTGGCAAGGCGCTCTTGCAGCTTCTCTTTGTCATAGGAAGAATCGGTTTCTTCGATCTGACGACGGATTTGATCCACCCGAGCTTTCACCGCTGCTTCGTTGCCTTCAGCCACGATGGTGGTGGTGTCTTTGGTGATGGTGAGACGGCGAGCTTTGCCCAGCATGTCGATCTTGGTGTTGTCTAGCTTTAGACCTGTGTCTTCGCTAATCACCTGACCGCCGGTGAGCACCGCGATATCTTCGAGCATGGCTTTACGGCGATCGCCAAAACCAGGCGCTTTCACAGCGGCCACATTCAGCACACCGCGCAGCTTATTTACCACCAGGGTTGCAAGCGCTTCTTTCTCAATATCTTCTGCAATGATCAGCAGCGGACGACCGGCGCGGGCCACTTGCTCAAGCACCGGCACCAAGTCTTGCACGAGGGCAATCTTCTTGTCGGTAATGAGGATGAACGGCTCATCTAAAATGGCTTCCATCCGCTCAGTATCAGTAGCGAAGTAGGGAGAGATATAGCCCTTGTCAAAGCGCATCCCTTCGGTAACTTCCAGCTCGGTCGTCATCGACTTGCCTTCTTCCAGTGAGATAACGCCTTCGCGCCCCACTTTATCCATCGCTTCGGCAATCATCGCGCCGACTTCTTCATCGTTACCCGCGGAGATGGATCCAACCTGAGCGATCGACTTCGAATCTTCCACCGGGCGAGCATGCTCAGCAATGCGATCGACTAAGAATGCGGTGCCCTTGTCGATGCCGCGCTTGAGGGAGATGGCGTTAGCACCAGCTGCCACGTTGCGCAGACCTTCTTTCACCATGGCGTGGGCCAGCACTGTCGCAGTGGTGGTGCCGTCACCAGCCGCGTCGTTGGTCTTAGAGGCAGCCTGACGAATCAGCGCCACGCCTGTGTTTTCAATGTGGTCTTCTAGCTCGATTTCTTTGGCGATGGTCACACCATCGTTCACAATCTGAGGTGCGCCAAACTTCTTCTCAAGCACCACGTTGCGGCCTTTGGGGCCCAAGGTCACGGCCACAGCTTCGGCCAGAATATCGATACCGCGCTCTAGAGCACGACGGGCGTTTTCGTTGTAAATAATGCGCTTTGCCATAGGTCCTCAGTGGTTCCTTGTGTTGTAATGATGAGACAATTAAATTTGAGAGTCGCAATCCACACCGTTCCGCAGATCTAGAGCAGCTAACGTTTGGCTCTAGCAGTTGGATGTGGAGCTTTGACCGCTACGAATAGCAACGACTACGACACAACAGCCAGAATGTCTTTCTCAGAAAGCAAGACATATTCATCGGTGCCAAGCTTGATGTCGGTTCCAGCATATTTGGAGTAAAGCACTTTGTCTCCAATGCTGACTTCTAAAGCCTGACGGGTGCCATCATCGTTGCGCTTACCCGGCCCGACTTGCACGATTTCGCCCACTTGAGGCTTTTCCTTTGCCGTGTCGGGCAATAGGATGCCGCCAGCCGTTTTTTCTTCTGACGCGCTGACTTTTACAAAGACGCGATCGCCCAGAGGCTTCACCGTAGAAACGCTCAGAGATACAGCAGCCATAAAATCTTCTCCAGTTAACCTAGTTTATTGAGTGAATTTCTTGAGAACCGTCCGCATCCATGCCCCTTGAAAGCGTTTCACCACAGATAGCCTGCCACCTCAGCACAATACTGATGTTGTAAGCCTGCTATTGAGTGGATGCTGACGTCGCTCTTACATCGTCACTGGGGGAAGTTAGCACTCTCCACCCCTGAGTGCTAACTTTACCGGACAACTGCTACAAACAGCAACTTTTCTAGCGGTACGGGTTCCCGAACTCGGGTCTTATGGTTTGACTCGATGATGGACTGGAACCCCCGTAGTAGCGGGATGCAACAGCACGTCAACAGCACGTCATCGGATCTGGCTACGAGCGTTGACTATGGGTTTGACCCTAGTGATTGAAGCGTTGATTGGGTTCGAGATTGTTGTGGAGCCCCTGTGTTGCAAGGGCTCCACAACAATGCTTGCCTAACTTAACCCTCGCCCTAACGAACGCACCGGTTGTACTAGCCCCCACGCGGGGTAGCGATGGGTGGGAGGATTGCGCCTATCGTTATACCCCCTGCTGTAGCTCACTAATCAGTAGGGACGCCGCAAGAGCTTAGGATGATCCATAGAGCAAAAAGAGAGAAACAGCTCGCTGGAGGCATAAACCATGGCGAACAATCAACCGACACCAACCCCAGTGCGGGCGCATGTGTTTGTGTCAGGGAAGGTGCAGGGCGTTGGCTATCGGGCCTCAGCCTGGGATGCCGCTGCATTGCTGAAACTTAATGGCTGGGTGCGAAATTTGCGCGATGGTCGGGTAGAAGCGGTCTTTGAGGGGCCGCGCGATCGCGTCGAAGAGGTCATTCGCTGGTGCCATCAGGGCCCCCCCGCCGCCATTGTGGAACACGTTTCGGTGATGTATGAAACTCCCGAAGCGCTTAAAGGGTTTCAGGTGACGCGATGAGCAACGCCAGGAAGGGACGAATGGTTAAAGAGCCATCTGTGAGCCCAGTTGAATCGCCGGGTTTACAGATCGTAGCTATCGTAGCGATTCAACTCCATCCATCGTTGAACTCTATCCATCATTTACAACTCTATTAATTAGGAGCTTGAGAATGATGGTTTAGAAATGTTGATTTACACTGCTTTCAGCGCGTTTCATGGCGTTGATGACCTAGATTGATGCCCTGTACGATCGCCCTAGATTCATCAAACAGAGAGCTCTGGGTCAAAAAATTGCTGCAGGGCATCGGTTCTCGTATTAAACCGTGCGTCAAACGTTGACCCTGCCGCTGCTGTGGATTTTTCAGCAAAGAATGAACTGACGCACCGAGTATGCTGCCCTAAAATAAATTGAGAAAACTGTATGGCATAATTCGTACACCCCTGTTTTTTTAATTGGGTTTGGGTTTTGCCAAACTCATAGCCACTCAACTTTCGCATTGTCTAACTTCAACCTGTTCAATCTAAATCATTGAAGGAGTGATTCAGCATGAGCCAAGTGGTTCTTGGAGAAAATGAAGGCATTGAGTCGGCCCTGCGCCGATTTAAGCGTCAGGTGTCTAAGGCCGGGATTTTGGCCGATGTAAAAAGTCATCGCCATTTTGAAACTCCGTTGGAAAAACGCAAGCGCAAGGCGGTCATGGCGCGGCGCAAGCGTCGGTTTCGCTAACGTCGTTTAGCTAGATCCTTTTACCCCTCGATTCAGTTGGTGCAATTTGGCGATGTTCAGTCTGAAATCGCTAGGATTGAACTAGCCTCGGCTCGAGGGGTTGTTTTTTGGGAGAGTCGATCTTGAGTCATGACGGGACAGGCTCACGTGTTGCGGCACAGGTGCCTCAGCCAATGGGCGATCGCCCAGGGCCTACTTCGCCCGCCGATTGGGATGAGGCTCTGGCTGGCTTTGATGCCCTGCGTGGAGATCTAAACTACCAGCAGGCGCACCAAGCCTTACACGATCTGGTCAATCGGCTAGACTTAACGCCGCGTGAGCGCACAGGGTTAGAGCCAGAAATTCAACGTCTGTACCTGCTGCTCACGAAGTTAGAGCGTCAAGTCGTGCAGATTGCCGTATTTGGCATGGTGGGGCGGGGCAAGTCGTCGGTGCTGAATGCGCTGCTGGGGCAGCCTATTTTTGAGACGGGGCCGATGCATGGCGTGACGCAGGCCGTTCACACAGCCGCTTGGTCGGTGCAGCAAGAGTCTGTGTTGGGGAGCGATCGCCCCCTGACTCGCGTGTCTCTACCCAGCGCCAATGGGGCCCAGGTAGATTTAATCGACACGCCGGGGATCGATGAGGTCGGCGGCGAGAGTCGCGAGTTTTTAGCGCGAGAAGTGGCCCACCAAGCGGATTTGATTTTGTTTGTGGTGGCGGGAGATGTGACTCGCGTCGAGTATGAAGCGCTATCAGCGCTGCGTCAGGCCAGCAAGCCCATGCTGCTGGTGTTTAATAAGGTGGATCAGTATCCCGATGCCGATCGCCGTGCAATCTATCACAAAATTCGCGATGACCGGGTGCGGGCGCTGTTGTCGCCAGAGGAGATTGTGATGGCGGCTGCGGCACCCGTGCGAGCGATCGCCACCCGCCGCCCCGATGGCACACTCACCTATGCCTCTCAACGCGGCAACCCGCAGGTTGATGCACTCAAGCTCAAGATTTTAGAGATTTTGCAGCGGGACGGGAAGTCCCTAGTGGCGCTCAATTCAATGCTCTACGCCAACGACGTCAATCAGCGCTTGGTGCAGCGCAAGATGGCGATTCGCGATCGCAGTGCGAACGACATCATCTGGAATAGCGTGATGACCAAGGCGGTGGCGATCGCGCTCAACCCCATTATGGTGATTGATATTCTCAGCAGCGCCACCATCGACATCGCGATGATTCTGGCACTTTCTCGGCTCTATGGCATTGCCATGACTCAGCGGGGCGCACTCACCCTGCTGAAGCAAATCGCACTGGGGCTAGGGGGCGTAACCGCTAGTGAGCTACTGATTACGCTGGGGTTAGGGTCTCTTAAAACCTTACTGACTGGGGCGATCCCCGCGACAGGAGGCGCATCCCTGTTGCCTTATACCACGGTTGCTGTCACCCAAGGTGCGGTCGCTGGCGTTTCATCCTACGCCATTGGGCAAGTGGCAAAGGTCTATCTAGAAAACGGTGCTGCCTGGGGCACCGATGGCCCTAAAACCGTCGTTAGCCAAATTTTAGACACCCTAGACGAAACCTCTATCTTGAACCGGATTAAAGATGAACTTCGGGCAAAATTGGATCTTCAACATCAACGTCGCGAAACCCAGCCGACGCAGGAGCCGGGGTAGATCACGCATGACCTCTCGACGGGTGTTTGAACAATCGGTGCAGATTCACGCGAGCGCCACGACCGTTGAGCGCTGCTTAACAGATTTGACCCTGATGCACCGCTGGCTCAATCCGGCGCTCCGCTGCGAACCGATCGGCACCTGGAGTACTGAACTGGGTAGCCAGAGTCAATTTTTGATCCAAGTTCCCTGGCTTTCGCCCACGCTGCAAAGCACGGTAGCAGAACGAGAACCGGGGCTAATTGTCTGGCAATTCAAGGGGTTTTTTCAGGGGTGCGATCGCTGGGAATGCCAGCCTACTGAATCAGGCACCAGCCTGCTCAACCGCTTTGAGTTCGATATCCCCAACCCCATCGTGCGCTATGGGTTTAACACCTTTGCCGCCCAGTGGACGAAGCGAGATATGCAGGCGCAACTGCGGCGACTAAAACGGGTAGCCGAAGAAGAGTACGAACGCTTTCAACACTAGAGCTACAAATACTGTAGTTGCAAATACTGTGAAACGCTGAGCTATTGCTGATCTACCTGAGTTTCTAACAACGCTTGCAGTGAGGTCGAGAGCTCCGACAAAAAGTTGTAGCCTGTTACCTGCTCGAGCAAATCAACCGACCGTCGATAGCTGCGCCAATCATCGGCGCGAATGCCTTGCTGGTTTGGCATGATGACGGCAATAACCCGTGTATCTGCCGTCACTCCAGCCAAGCCTAGACCGGGACGCTCGAGCACTACCGCAATTTTCCACAGCAATGCGGGAACGGTGACTCGACCAGTGCCAATGTGGCTGCGATCGCCCTGCAGGCCAATACCGCCCACCTCTGCCCCACCCGAGATCATGTAAAGCTCCTTGCCTTCATTGCGCACTAGGTCGCGGCAGTAGCGCTCAAATCGCTCCCAGGGACCTTGGTTGTTGTCAGGCGCTTGGGGAACGATATTGGTCATCCAAAAGACCGACTGAGAATCGGCTAGCGTGCGATTGCGATCGGCGGCGGGCACGATATGACCCCGGTCAAAGCCGCTGCCGGTATAGTCGTCAGGAGACACGGCATACCAGTCATCTGGCAGACTGGGGTCGGCCACGAATTGACTGCGGGGCAGGTCTCCGAGCCAGTCTTGGTTCAACTGCCAGCTTACCCAATTGGGGATGCCTTGCTCTCGGTTATACGACAGGGCATACTGCGGCCTAGTGATTAGAAAATTATTGGCGCTCCAGCGAACGCTAGTCGCCTGACTGGGGTTGCCCAACAGCAGATGAAGGTTAGAGGTGGTCGGAGGAGCAAGCTGCGCGAATACGCCACAGCCCATGACCAGAACACAGGTGGCGATCGCCAACCCCACACCTCTCAATCGTCGCCTAATCCAGTTCCCCACAGGCCACACCAACGTGCTTAGCTCTACGATTTAGGCTACCCACAAATTCGGTCAACCGCCCTCCCGCAATCCGGCCTTCAGCGATAGGATCAGGCAGGAACCTTTAAGGTTCAGTCGTATGCATCGTGATCAACACGCCATATCCCTATCGCTATGAACAATTCTGCTGACTTAACCAAGCGCCAATTGCTGTCCATGCTGGCGCATGGGTCAATTTTTCTCAGCACCTTCGTCTTCTCGATCGGCATTCCCATTGCGCTGCTGTTTGTCTCAGAAGATGACGTTGTCAAAGCCAACGCCAGAGAAGCGATCAACTTTCATCTCAATTACTGGGTATTGCTTACCGTGTTTGGGTTGCTAACGGTGCTGCTGATTGGGTGGCCACTGCTGGCACTGCTGTTTGTGGTGCATCTAGCGCTGCCGATCTTGGCAATGCTCCACAGCTACCGAAATTCAGACGTTCCCTTCCAATATCCTTTTATTATTCGGGTCGTGTGATTGTTGAACCCGTCGAGCGGGGCGATCGCCCTGCTCCCCACAAACCTGATTTATAGAAAACCTCGGCGTTGGATGACAGGTCTCCGGGCCAATGACAAAAAAAGCGTATGCATAGAAAAGCGCTTGACACCGCGGGCTCATCACCAACACAGCGTCAAGCGCTTCGACTAACTTTGAGTTGAAATCAAACTCTTATGGGATGTAAGACCGCAGGGTACTAAACCTTCGGTTATGGGCGGGTATCGCCCCAAAGCCAGTGCCCTTTGTCTGTAGTCGGGCGATCGCCCTATATTATTAAATGCGTTAATGCGTTCCTGGCTGGGGGGCAGCCTTGCCCCCGCGAGAAACCAGCAGAGAGCTGAATTTGGCTATCCTCTAATCTTCGTGATCTTCAAACGGGTCGTCCAATTCCTTAGATGGCGGGCCAAAGGACATGTAGATCGCAACGCCTGTCACCCCAACCAAGATTGCCCCGACCGAAATACTAAGAACTGTTGCAGGCTCCATAAGCGTCATTTTTAACGTGCAGTATTCTTAGTATAATATTGCAAAACGTTAATCATTTTGATTCATCGTAGGTAGACATGGCACAACGCACCCGACTGGGCGATATCCTCAAACCCCTGAACTCTGAATATGGCAAGGTTGCTCCCGGTTGGGGCACCACCCCGCTGATGGGAGTCTTCATGGGGTTGTTTTTAGTCTTCTTGCTGATTATTCTTCAGATTTACAACTCGTCTCTCATTCTCGAAAGTGTGAATGTAGATTGGCGTAGTCTAGGCCGTTAGGCGTACCTACTAAGCGAGTTGTTCGACTTAGCGTGTCGTTCTGATTGCCCGACCATGCGGCTAAGCGTGACTGCTAAATGGATGCCGTGCATCCGCTCTTGGCGGCACCAATGCTGACCAACCAGCAAAACACTAGTCTCTTGGCGCTTTATTGCGCGGTTAAATAACGCTTGAATAACGCTAAAAAACCCCGGACATCCGGGGTTTTTCATTCCATCGCGTAGTTCAGGACTTCCCCAAGCCATGTGACTCCGGCTATATACTGAATTGGAGCGGCAGTATAGCGCTGAAACCTTTCGTGTAGTTCAACCATTGGCTCAAAGGTAGTTTGGGGGTTTGTGACTCAACTATTTTCGATTCGGGTTGAAACACCAGAGAGGCCGGGCTGTCTCTGTTAACCAAGATGCGATCGCAGGAGAACTCTCCATGAATATTTTTGGAATTGGATTGCCAGAAATGGCAGTGATTATGGTGGTAGCGCTGCTCATTTTTGGCCCTAAAAAGCTGCCAGAAATCGGGCGCAGTATGGGCAAAGCGATCAAAGGCTTCCAAGACGCGTCGCGGGAGTTTCAGGACGAGTTCAAAAAAGAGGCCGAACAGATTGAGAAAACCATCAACGCCCCGATGGAAGCCAAGCTAGAGCAGCCCCAGCGGAAAGTGCTACCGGCCACAGACGAGTCTGATCTGCCAGCAAAACCTGCAGCGGAGGGCGAACAGCCCGAGTCGGATGTGATTACGCCCGTTGCAGAAGAATCAGTGGGTTCAACCCCGCAGGGATAGATAGGGAGCCATAAGTTGCCATAATATGGGACGGTCTTGCAAACTCCGGAAAAATCTCCTGTCTAGGGCGCGCCCCGGAATTTTGTGTTGAGCTTGAATAGCACACCTACTTAGCCGCGCAGCATGGCGAATCTGTCTACACCCATCGTTCCGCAGCTGATCGTAGGGCTGGGGAATCCTGGCTCAAAATACGATAAGACGCGCCATAACGTGGGCTTTGATGTGATTGAAGCCCTAGCTCGGCGCTGGCATGTTTCTCTCAGCGAGCATCGCAAGTTTCAGGGCTTGTTTGGCGAAGGCTTAGCCCCCAATCGCGCCCGAATGCGGTTGCTTAAGCCCACGACCTATATGAACCTGTCAGGCCAGTCTATTCGTGCAGTCACAGACTGGTTTAAGCTGCCGCCAGAGTCGGTGCTGGTGATCTATGACGATATGGATTTGCCGGTGGGACGGTTGCGGCTGCGGCTGTCGGGATCTGCGGGTGGGCAAAAGGGCATGAAGTCGGCGATCGCCCATCTTGGCACACAGGATTTTCCCCGCCTGCGCCTCGGTATCGGCAACCCCAAAACCGCCAACGCTGACAAAGACACCATTTCTCATGTGTTGGGGCAGTTTTCCAAAGCAGAAGCTCAGATTATGGCCGAGGTGGTCGCGTTGGCCTGCGATGCGATTGAACTTAGCCTAAAGGACGGCGTGGCAAAAGCCATGAGCCTATACAACAATCGTGACTTGAGCGTCCCTGCCGAAGATCCCGCTCTAGCGGATAAAACTTGAGCAGGCCGGGCCAACAGTGGGAAAGGATGAGAGCGGCTCTGAGCCAGTGTGAAAAATTTGATGCTCTCAGACGTTGAACTTTTCGTCTAAATCCATCATCAATAGAGAAAGAAAGCGGCGCTAGCGCTGCTTTCTATGTCAATCTTTTGAGCATCTATTGTGGGTTCCAAGCGCCTTCCTGAAACAACCGCATATGTTCGCATCACCCATCAGTCCTGGCAGAATGGGCGCATTGAGGGCGAAGTTCGCGCCAACGATTACGAATGGCAGTTTCAATGGCGCTTTCGCCAAGGTGATCTGGTGGTGGAACCGTCACTTGGGCGATCGCTCATTAAGGACCCTCTGGCTCGGTTTTTAGAACGCTGTGATTATCAGCTTGAGGCCGGTGGCGATTATTCCTTCACGATTCGGGCTAGTCTGTAGAGAGGCACGCTGCATCCCACTGTAGGGATAGCGCGCTCCCGCCCCTTTGTTGATCAACCCAGCTCCATGACTTCTGTTCCGCTAAAACTCAATTTGGTTGAGGGCTCGGTCTCCTTACGGTTTAGCCCAGAGGCCGCCCACAATCTAAAGGCTGCGATCGCCACTTTAATGACGCAACTGAGGGCGATCGCCCAAACCACCCCTGGCACCCGTCCCCAGGCTCTAGAGTCTATGGAATATCGCCATGCAGGCGATGTGTTTCTAGAAGTGTTTTGCAACCCCAATATTTGGCCCAGTCCCTTTGCCGCTAAAGTGTTAATCACTGTCCGTGACGATCGCATTCGCCTCAATACCGAAGCCGAGTTGACGCGATTAGTCGAAGACCTCAATACCTATCTGGAGCAAGTGGAGTGATTCACTTGCTCCGTAATTCACTGAGGTTCAGCTAGGCTGAATTTCTGGCGAATCGACAGACCGGCTGCATCCGTCGGCATCTCACGCTCTAACCGCTGATTCAGGCTCACCTTTGCGGCATCTCTTCCAATAGGCTGAAATGCTCCCAGAGCAATCGCTTCAGCCGTTCATTTAGCTACCCAATTCTTCAAATTGGTATTAGAATCGTGCAATTGTTAGCAGTGACCCCCGATCTAAACCTATGAACCCTGACGACATTTTTCAAACAATCCAAAAAAGCTTTCGTGTGACCTTGGGTGCCACCAATGAAGTGATTGAAAGTTTTAAGGATAGTCAGCGCCGTGAGGATAACCTTGCCAAGTTGCAGTCAAATCCTAATCAGATGGTAGAAGAGCTCGCAGCCAAAGGCGAAGTGACCGAGCAAGAAGCACGCGCGTTTGTCGACTCGCTCATGGCTCAAATGGGCGATCGCCCTACCGCTAACCCGATGAACCAACCCATCAGCAATCAGCCCAGCGCTCCGCCAGAGCTTCAGGCTGATTTGCAAGAGCTAATTACTCAAATCGCGGCGATGCGCAGCGAGCTCGAGCATCGCCGCCAACTGGGCGATCAATAACGGGCCAAAATAGCGGGTTCTCAACGAGCAGTTCACGAGTAGTCAATTAACGCCAGTTCGGGTTAAGGGGGTTTTGGGGCACCGCGCGACGCGCGGTGCCCCAAAACCCCTAATGTGCCGTGCGCGACGCGCACGGCACATTAGGGGTTTGAGCTTATCCCGAACTCAGGTTCAATTAGGTATTGAGTATTCCTGAGCTTCAGCATAAATCAGCCCAAAACAGTTTAGGAGAGATGCCACGCGGCACCTCTCCTAAACTGTTTTGTAGACTATTGAGTCGATTAGGGCAATCCCACAGATGAAACTCTGCCCCTCAAAGGTTTCACACAACTGTCATTCCCAATCAGTGCTGCGATCGCTGCCCCTAAATTGACATGAGCTGATAGCGTTACTTTAACCCCGCTGCACGAGGCTGAAGTAATGCTTTAGACGCTTACAGAACTAACGTCAAATTAAGTAGCAACAGCGGATATAAGCCGGGTTCAACATAGCGCATCCCTACTGCGCACCAAACTCATCAGCCTAGAAATGAGGAGGACAACCTGCGCGTTTCAAACAGCTTCAGCCGTTGATAACCAGCCTGATTTAGTCGTTATCCCACTCTTCTCGACCCAGCAAGTCCCCAATGCGATCGCGCAACAGAAAATCAAATTGTTCTAGCTCACATTCAACACAGGCCCACTCGCGCGCTGGAATATATTTGCAAAGCACATAAATTGGTTGGTTGCGGCTCACAACCCCTTTCTGCACGAGTTGGCGAGCCTCATCTTGTAAAACATTCATGGAGAATTGAACTGACTGAAGCATGATAGAACCCTCAGGGTACGGATAACTCGCCACCTAAATTGACGATAAACGAGAAGTGTTAACACTACGTTAGGAAGTTTTACATTCGGACAATAATTTGAATTATTTCGGTAGTTCAAGATACTGAACCACCTCCATTCTCCGGCATTAACCAGAAGATAACATTAAGAGATATTTAAATATCTAGGAGTTGTGGCTCTCTTCGGTAGCGGAATTCGTCGTTTTGTGAAATGCATTAATCCTATAGTGAAAGCCAAAGCCTGCGTATTCTTACGTAGGCTTGACTGTGTGAGAAGTGAAACGTCCTAAATTTACGGATGCAGAGCTGCCTGGGATGGAATCTGCTCGGTACGATGATGCGCTAGGTCTATAGCAACCCGCACCGCCATCGTCATACTGCTCGCATCGGCCACGCCTGCCCCCGCTATGTCAAACGCTGTGCCGTGATCCGGCGATGTGCGCACAAACGGTAGCCCGATTGTGGTGTTCACAGCGCAGTCAAAGGCCATGAGCTTGACGGGAATGAGTCCTTGGTCGTGATACAAGGCCAGGTAAGCATCATGGGCAATAGGCTTAGGCACGGTGCCAAACCAGGCTTGCCCAGGGGCAACCCATAGCGTATCCGGAGGCACTGGCCCTATTAGGTGAATGCGGGAATGGCGATCGCCCATATCTTTAACCCAGTCACACAGCCAGTCTTGTTCTTCATGCCCCAATAGCCCCTGTTCGCCACTGTGGGGGTTTAGCCCTGCCACCGCAATGCGGGGTGAAGAGATGCCAAAGTCTTGGGTTAGGGTCTGCACTAACAGATCAAGTTTGCGGGTCATCAGATCCGGCGAGAGGGTGTCGCATACCTGGCGTAGCGGAATGTGGGTGGTTGCCAGCAAAGTGCGCAACATCCATTCTGTATGGGGCGATCGCGCCACAAACATCATGCCAAACTGTGTAACACCAGCCTGCTCCGCCAACAGTTCCGTTTGTCCAGGGTAGAAGTGCCCGGCTGTGTGCCAAGCAGACTTGGAAATGGGCGCTGTCACTACACCCTGCACCTGTCCTGATTGGGCTAGGGCGATCGCTCCTTGCAGAGCGCGA
Source organism: Kaiparowitsia implicata GSE-PSE-MK54-09C (assembly GCA_019359435.1). GTDB lineage: Bacteria > Cyanobacteriota > Cyanobacteriia > Elainellales > Elainellaceae > Kaiparowitsia > Kaiparowitsia implicata. Next base: position 18,088 of record JAHHHI010000067.1, on the reverse strand, counting down.
AAACTGATGTCGCCGCTGGCGGCATTGCCGCACCCCAGCATCACCTGCTGCCGCTGAGTCTGGGTAACAGGCACCTCCACCACTGACAGCGTATCGGGGTGGGCCAGGGTGGCTTCTAGATGCGGCTGCCGTGCGACTAATTGGGCATAGGTGTGATGAAGGAGGGCGCGATCGCCCACCAGCGTCACCGAACACCGCTCTAGCACCGCTGGGTCTCCTAGGGCCTTCAGCGTCACCTCCATCCCAATACCCGCCGGATCTCCTAGGGCGATCGCCAAGGCCACCGGAGTCTTATCTAATTTGCTCAATTCCATCTCCAACTCTCATCCCCAAACTGCCGTACAATACAGGGTATAAGCCCTTTTTAAGGGTGACCCAGTCAAGGCTGAGCCAAAACCTGTTATTCAAACCGCTGGCCTAGAGAATCGCTAGGCTCGCCCACTTAAGAGATTTCTCTCTAGCTAAAGCAGCGGCTCCGTTCCAACCCCATTACGTTATACGGGTTGCAGAACGCAATTCTGCTCCTTCCGCCATGACAGTGCTATCCCGTTCAATACATTCCTAGGAGACAACCCATGGGAGAAATCCTTTCCACCACTCTAATCATGCCCGCTATCGTCATGATTGGGCTTGGCCTTGGCTTTGCCCTTCTCAAACTGCAAGGTGGCGAAGAATAGGACGCCAGACCCCTTTAAAGCTAGATCATCCTAATTCACGTAAGTTGGGATAAGCTCAGGCTCTCGATAGAACAGAGCAATATCCATAGAGGAGGGACGCGGTTGCTGAGCAACTGCGTCCCTCCTCTATAGGTACTGGTTCAAGTTCGCTTTCAATCTCGTCAAGTCGGGAGCATCAAAAAATGATTCGCATCAGAACATCGCGATGAGTGCGGGCTTTGCGCTGACAACCAACCAACCATCTACGTCTAGGCGTTGCATAATTAAGAGATGAGTTAGGGGAATGTGCGATGCAATGTCCAGAGTGTGGAGCTACCCATATCCGTAAGAATGGGAAGAGAAAGGGTAAACAAAATCACATCTGTGTCGCGTGCGGTCGTCAGTTCATTGATGCCTACGAGCCTCACCGAGGGTACTCAGATGAGGTCAGGCGCGAGTGCCTCAAGATGTACCGTCAATGGCTATGGGTTTCGAGCCATTGAGCGGGTCAAAGGGGTGCATCATACAACCGTGATTACCTGGGTGAAGCAGGTAGGCGACTTGCTTCCGGATGCGTACGACCCTGAAACAACCCCAGAGGTCGGTGAACTGGACGAGCTAGAAACCTTTGTGGGCTCAAAAAAACAAGATTTGGCTATGGACGGCCGTTGACCACTTCAGGACAGGGATTTTGGGTTGGGTCTTAGGTGACCATAGTTCCCAGACGTTTCAACCGCTCTGGTCGTTGGTTGCTCGTTGGCAGTGCTACTTCTATGTCACTGACGGGTGGACGGTGTATCCCAGCTTTATTCCAGAAGGCGATCAGATTGTCAGCAAAACCTACATGACTCGGGTTGAAGGAGAAAACACTCGGTTACGGCATTATCTAGCCCGTCTGCATCGCAAAACGCTTTGCTACTCTAAGTCCGTAGAAATGCTAGCTCACTCGATCCGACTGTTACTTCACTACCTCAAGTTCGGCGATGTCCCTGTCCCTCCAAGGTTCATCCCTTGATTCAGCAACGCCTACGTCTACTCGTCGATGGGCTCATCTAGATGCTCAGCCACTTCTCGATAGAGATTCAGAACATGGCTGTCTTTCAGGTAGTAAAACACTTTGCGCCCTTGCTTGCGATAGCTAACCAGTCGCATCGTGCGTAGGGTTCGAAGCTGATGCGAGACCGCAGACTCACTCATCTTCACCGCAGCAGCCAGATCGCATACGCACAGTTCCTGAATCGACAGGGCCGATAAAAGCCTCAACCGATTTGTATCACCCAGCAGCGAGAAAAATTCTGCCATCCGCTGCGCCTTTTCATACCCCAGCAGATCGCGATAGAGCCGCCGCGCCTGCCCCAAATCCAAGGGATGCTGCTCATCGCAGGCGGGACTGCCCGCCAGAGGGAGCCTTTGGTGAGATCCAACTGACTGCTCGTCGAACTTGGAGAGGGGTTTAGAGCTAGGCATATTTAGTATGAGTAGAATACAAGTTCCATTCCAGAATTTCTAGGAGTCAAGCTACCAGAATCCTGATTTAGGATAAATCAAAACCTGTTTGACAGGCTTATGGGAAAGTTATTTGCCTATTTATGTCCTTTAACCCTAACAGTTCAATGACAATTTGCGCAAAGCGGAGGTCGCTAATCGGCACAGTTTATGCAGTTCTGGTTTAATGCAGCAAACTTTTGATGAGTTTTCTATATTCCCTCATCGAAGCGGCCAAAGTATTAGAGAATGTAGGGTATATCTTATAAAAAGTTAACGAACTTATCTAATCCCGAATGACTGTATTAGTGGTGGGTGCTACAGGCACATTGGGCAGACAGATTACGCGCCGGGCCTTAGACGAAGGCTATGGCGTTCGGTGTTTAGTGCGCAATTTTAGGCGAGCCAGCTTCCTTAAGGAGTGGGGCGCAGAGCTAGCTCAGGGTGATTTGCGTCGGCCTGAGTCCCTAGCTGCTGCGATGGAGGGGGTCACTGCAGTGATTGATGCATCCACCGCCCGCCCCACCGATTCTTCCAGCATTCAAGAGATCGATTGGGATGGGAAGGTTGCTCTCATCAACGCTGCTCGCGCTCAAGGGGTTGAGCGGTATGTGTTTCTATCTATCCTCAATTGTGACCAATATCCCCATGTGCCGCTGATGGAAGTCAAGCGTTGCACAGAGCTATTCCTCAAAGAATCTGGCTTAAACTACACCATCCTGCGCACCGCAGGTTTTTTGCAGGGGTTGATTGGTCAATATGCCATCCCTATCTTAGAGCGGCAGGCGGTTTGGGTCACGGGTGACACCTCACCGATTGCTTACATCGACACGCAAGATGTGGCAAAATTTGCGGTCAACGCGCTCAAGGTTTCAGAGACCGAGCACGGCACCTTTCCTGTGGTGGGGTCTCGAGCTTGGGGCGCATACGAGATCATTCGGCTGTGTGAGCGATTGTCTGGTCAAGAAGCTCGCATTTGGCGGATGCCCACAGGGCTGCTGAAAAATGTCGAAAAGTTTGCCCGCTTTTTTCAATGGGGGTGGAATTTAGCCGATCGCTTAGCTTTTGCAGAAGTGATCTCCTCTGGGAAGCCTCTTACTGCCGATATGGAGAGTACCTACAAAACGTTTGGCATCGATCCACAAAGCTTGACGACGCTGGAGGGGTATATGCAAGAGTACTTCAACCGCATTATGAAAAAGCTCAAGGAAGTGGAGTATGAGCGGGAGCGCGCTAAGCAGAAGAAAAAGAAAAAGTCTCTGTTTAAGTAACCTGAGTTTGGGATAAGCTCAAACCCTTAATGTGCTGTGCGCGACGCGCACAGCACATTAAGGGTTTTGGGGCATCGCGCGACGCGCGATGCCCCAAAACCCTCTTAACCCGAACTGACGTTAAGTAATATCAAATCCGGTTGATCAACCGCAATAAAATTAGCTGAAAGCCTTGTTATGAATGAACCACAGCTATGGGCAACTAAAAGGATTTGATATAAGTCTGGGTTGAGTCCGCCTATGGCACTCAATCCAGACTACCAAAGCAAAAAGAGAAAGGGGCAGTTGATTGCTAAATAGCGATTGTCTGCCCCTTTTCTGGTCTGGCTTGAGAGAGTCCATCACGATAGACGAAAATACAACTGATGGGCGAGTAGGGCGATCGCCCATCAATTAAAAAGCCGCCCTGCACCATCGTAGACAGTGCAAGGCGGCTTCAATTTAATCAGAACCTGAGTTCGGGATAAGCTCAAACCCGTCCTAACCCAAACTGAGCTTAGCGAGCAGCTCGGGTTAGGGATTTGCCGAACTGACGCCAGATCTAGCAAGTCCTGGTCTAGCAGTCGTAATAGAGAGAGAACTCATACGGATGAGGACGCAGGCGCATGGGGTTAACTTCGTTATCTAGCTTGAAGTTGATCCAGTTGCCGATGAAGTCTTCGGTAAAGACGCCACCCGTTGTTAGAAACTCATGATCCTTCTCTAGACAGCTCAGGGCATCTTCTAAAGAGCCCGGCGTAGAAGGAATCTTTGCCAGTTCCTCAGGGCTAAGGTCGTAGATATCCACATCTAGCGGACTACCGGGGTCAATCTGGTTCTTGATGCCATCAATACCAGCACAAAGCATGGCGGCAAAGGCTAGATAGGGGTTAGACGTAGCATCGGGGCAGCGGAATTCTAGACGCTTGGCCTTGGGATTTGTGCCGGAGAGCGGAATGCGGACTGACGCAGAGCGATTTCCCTGGGAATAGGCAAGGTTTACGGGTGCTTCAAACCCAGGCACCAGACGCTTGTAAGAGTTGGTCGTGGGGTTTGTAAATGCCAACAGTGCTGGCGCATGCTTCAAGATGCCGCCGATATACCACAACGCCATCTGGCTCAGCCCTGCATACTGATCCCCTGCAAATAGCGGTTGACCGTCCTTCCAAATCGACTGGTGGGTGTGCATGCCAGAGCCGTTATCGTTAAACACAGGCTTAGGCATAAACGTAATGGTTTTGCCGTACTTTTTACCGACGTTCTTGATGCAGTATTTATAGGTCAGCAGCCAGTCTGCGGCCTGCACCAACGTGCCAAATCGGAAGCCTAGCTCGCACTGCCCGCCCGAAGCCACTTCATGGTGGTGCTTCTCAATGGGCACGCCACACTTGGCCATTGTAAGCAGCATCTCTGTACGAAGATCCTGGGAGGTATCAGTAGGCGAAACAGGGAAATAGCCCTCCTTATAGCGAGGCTTATAGGCCTTGTTTCCGCCCTCTTCCATCCGACCCGTGTTCCATCGACCTTCTACGCTATCAACGTGGTAATAGCCTTCATGTTCGTTTTGGTCAAACCGAACATCTTCAAAAATGAAGAATTCAGCCTCAGGGCCAAAGAACGCAGTATCTCCCAAACCCGTAGCTTGCAGGTAATCAACTGCCTTTTGGGCAATCACCCGAGGGCAGCGCGCATACCACTCTCCGGTGCGCGGTTCTTTGATGCTGCAAATCACGCTCAGAGTCGGTTCTGCCATGAAGGGGTCGATCCAAGCTGTGCTCGCATCAAGCACCATCGTCATATCTGACTCGTTAATGGCCTTCCATCCCCGGATGCTGGAGCCGTCAAAAGGCACCCCGTCCTCAAAGCTGCTTTCATCGATCTGATCCTGAAAAACAGTGAGATGCTGCCAGGTGCCAGGCATATCGATGAACTTAAGGTCAATCATCTTAATGTCTTGGTCTTTAATCTGACGCAAGACGTCATCTGGGGTCATGGTCATGAACTACTCCTTCATCTCTAGCAAAATCAATTCTGAGCAATTGTGTCAGTGCTAAACCAACCCTGGCAATCAGCTGGGGGCAAACTACGTGTTGCAGGGGTGCAAGTTGGCTTTTGAGCACTTTAGATTGGGCAATGCAAACTAAGGCACTATGGCACCTGCATAATCCTATGGAGTGACAAATGCAGGTTTTGTATCAAGAAATACAAAATATAGCATTGCTGATTTGAAGTGTAAATTTTGAATTTTTAAGGCTGAGTTCTGTATTCTGCGAACGACTTGCACGACTCTCTCTTGAATTTATGCCTGAAGAAAGCAGCACTGAGCCTATTAGGATTTAGAGAGCTACGCGGGTGGAATCGTTGATACAAAACTTAATCGTTAAAGCCGCTCTATCCTTGCAGTGATGGGGATTTTCGCTCTAACTAGCGTGATAAACTTGACCGTAATGATTTGAGAAATGTACTTTAGCAGACAGTATGGGGCGATCGCCCTACAGAGGTTTGCCCTTATTAAATCCTGAGTAAATGCTTGTCTGATTTAGACGGGCTTTACCTCACTGCCACGATCCGAGCATTGGATGCTATGCGCTTGATTCTGAGCGCTAGTTGATGGCTGGATCAAGCGGCTAACCTAACGAACCAGCATCAGTTAATCTTGGCCTTATGGGTTTTTGACTTCATTAGGTGTCAGGCGTTCTGGCCTGTTGACAAGATTTGCTGATGTCTATTATTACGTCTGCAGTGCACGTTAGCTGTCACGAGGCCCCTGCGGGTCAACGCTACATAAGACCATAGTTTTGTTAGAGATGGGAGACGAAATCCATGCGGGACGCTGTTACCAACTTGATTGGAAGCTATGACGGAAGAGGGCAATACCTTGATCGCAATGCGATGGATGCCCTAAAAGCCTATTTTGAGACCGGCATGGCGAGGGTGCAGGCCGCATCGGTGATCAACGGTAATGCTGCCGCCATTGTGAAGCAAGCCGGGCTGCAATTGTTTGAAGAAGTGCCAGAGCTGATTCGCCCAGGTGGCAATGCTTATACGACTCGACGTTACGCCGCTTGTCTGCGCGATATGGACTATTACCTGCGCTATGCCAGCTATGCGTTGGTGGCGGGCAGCGTTGACGTGCTAGATGAACGGGTGCTGCAAGGGTTGCGCGAAACCTATAACTCACTGGGCGTTCCGTCTGGCCCTACGGTGCGCGGCATTCAGATCATGAAAGACATTGTGAAAGCCCAGGTGGCTGAAGCCGGTATTGAAGGCGTTGGCTTTGTCGATGAGCCATTTGACTACATGTGCCGAGATTTGGCAGAAAAAAACATCTAGTCGTTGGGTTACAGCTACAGCTTGCTCTCTTTTGTTGAACGTTGATCTAACGCCATAAAAAGCCCTGCACAGTACTGTGCAGGGCTTTTTATGGCGCTGATTGCAGAGGACGGGTTGGGACGGGGCGATCGCCCGCCAGTCAACCAACCCGTCCAGCATCCCCATCTATACGACACGTTTCTCTGAGAGCAGCGCGTTCTCAACAGGCGACAGTGTCGCGTTAGCCCCTAGTCTTAACCCAGCATCTGTTCTACCTGGTAGATGTCATCGAGGAGTTCTCGCAGCACCAGCCGCACCCCACCCGTCGGCAGGCGCTCTAGATCCCAATCGGCCAGTGACTGCGAGACATCTCCCTCAAATGCCTGCCAGAGGGTTTGTTCAATCTTTTCATCGGCGAGGTATTCCCCTAAGGTTGGCCCCACCACATCCTTCCACATGAGTTGAATTAGGGCAGTCGGCTCTTTGCGCGCCACACAGTCAAAGAACCACTGCAAAATGTCTATCAGCCGAACTGTCTCGCGCACGGGAGCCGGAAACAGGTAGTCACACCCCTGCTTGCACTGGCAGTAAAAATCAATAAACAGCAGCGAGGCGGGGTCGCTGTACTTGGGTTTGAGGCGTTGCACTGCCCCAATGAGTTGGTGAGTTGCGGGGGTAATATCCATACCATCTGCCGGATGCTGGCCGTAAAACGTTACGACCATAGCATCTAGGCTTCGCTTCACATTGCATAGCCAGCTACAGGGCCTTCAATGGGATAACAAGTGAGCCATCTGCTGCAAATCGACATTGCCGCCGCTGAGAATGACACCGATGCGATCGCCCGCTTTTATGGCGACCTTTCTCTCTAGCAGCGCTGTTGCCGCTAGGGCCCCAGTGGGTTCAATCACCAGCTTCAGCCGCTCCCATAACCAGAACAGAGTCTTGAGCAACTGGCTGTCATCCACCGTCACCACATCATGAACATAGTGCATCACGAGCGGAAAGGTGATGCGACCCAGCGACGGGGTACGCGCCCCATCTGCAATGGTGTTCGGATTTTCGACTGTTTGCAACGCTTTTGTGCGGAAGGACCGGGCGGCATCATCCGCCGCTGCCGGTTCTACCCCGATCACCCGACAGGCGGGAGATAGCTGGTGGGCTGCGATCGCACAGCCTGACAGCAGTCCGCCCCCGCCGCAGCACACCAGCAGATAGTCTAGATTGCCCACCTGTTCTAGGAGTTCTTTGGCGGTCGTGCCCTGTCCTGCCACCACTTGGGGATGGTCGTAGGGCGGAATTAGCGTTGCCCCCCGCTCTTGCGCCAGCTGTTGCGCGAGGTGCTCACGGGTTGCTTCGGCACGGTTATAGAGAATCACCTCTGCGCCATAACCCTGCGTGGCCGCCTGTTTCACGGCTGGCGCATCCTCGGGCATGATGATGGTCGTGTTGACGCCCAACAGTTGCCCCGCTCGGGCGATCGCCTGGGCATGGTTGCCAGACGAGTAGGTCAGCACCCCGTGCGATCGCTGGTCTGGGCTGAGATGAGCGATCGCATTATAAGCCCCGCGAAATTTGAAGGAGCCCGTGCGCTGCAGGTTTTCGCATTTAAAAAACACCCGGCAGCCGGTGCGCTCATCCACCAAGCGCGAGGTCATGACGGGGGTGCGATGGGCTACGCCGTCTAGCACACGGGCGGCATTGTCGACATCCCCATACGCGACGGGCAATGGCTCAGCGGCGGGCGAAGTAAAGGACATAGACGCTGGAGCGATCGCTCTAGAGAACAAGGCTAATCAGGCATTGAATGCGGCGCGCAGCGCTTCAATCCGAGTGCGATTGACACCCAGGTCAGATTTCCCCAATCGCGACGCTGAGCGGACGTGAATCACCTTCGCGGCATCATCCACCACAAACTCCACATCATCCACAAATCCCATGAGGGCGCTGGCATATTCCGCATAAAGGTAGCGATCGGTTGCGTTGACCAGGGTCGTCCGATCCGTCAGTTCGATCGCAGATTTGAGAGCGGCGATCGCATCTGCGGCCGTGCCGCTGTACGCAATGGGTGCAATGTAGTGCCCTGCATCCGACTCGGGAGCCTGACTGCTGACACAGTTGGGCGAATCAGGGCAGGCCGCTAGTTTGCCATCTGTTGCGCCCAAAGTAGCAGGGCGAGTGCCTGAAAACGAAAACAATGATTTTTTGCCAGCCATAGGGGGTTCTGTAGATGCGTCGGTAGAGGATTGAGCCATTGTAACGGGGGCGATCGCCGATTGAGACAGCCCTGCGGCAGATTGGGCGAGTGCCGCAGGGGCAGCGCCAACCGTCAGCAAACAGGCCAAAAGACAGACCAGCAGACCCGAGATAAACGCATTGAGCATGTGTATGGAGAACGAATAGAAGGGCACCATCCAACCCAATCCAAATGAGAGAGCCGATGCTTCTATCACTATAGGGACTTTCAGCCCTAAGAAGCGCCGATCAAAACCCAATTTGCGTGGGGGCAATCGGCTCAATGGTAGGGTCACTGCCGCCCACCTGGCAGGTGCGCAGCACCCAGAAAGTCGCCTGTTGGCGATGAAACTGATGCAGGATAGTTTGAGCAGCCAGCCGAGGCATCAGGGTGCGCCAGCTCAGCAGCCCCACGCGCAGCCCTCGCCAGAGTTCTTCTTCAGGGCTAATGCCCAGCGTGTCTTGCCCCTGCTTCCAGTCGGCACGAGCTGCGCCGAGGGGCAGCAGTTCCCATTTAATGCCTTGTCCCAGCTTCAGCAATTGCTGAGAGGCCACATTGCGCTCTAGCGACGCTCGATCGGGCTGCGATTCCAGAATGATCCGAATGTATCGCAGGGCGGTATAGAGAGCTTGGTTGGAATCTTGGGCGCAGTTGTGGGCCGGGCCGACGTAGGTGCCGCCCGTGCCGTCACCAATGCGGTAGCGGGCACCCATCACCTCTAGCTGGCTGAGCAGCACGTCCAGCGCAGATTGCGGCGTCTGGCTGAGGGCATAAGGCTGACTCAGGGCGTCGAGCTTAATTAGGATATCCACCACAGGGCGGGTGCCTAGCCACCCAAACTGGCGATCGCCCATATAGCGATTCCACGCCAGTTTTCCTGCAATAATGCCGTCTAAATTGTGCGTATAAATCTGGTAATAGGTGATGTCAAAGCTCAACTCATCCGCCAGCGGCTCGTAAATGACGGTGGCCAAGCCATAGGCATAATGACCAAAGTAGACCCATGATTTTGCCGCTGGTTCTTGATTCTCTCCACCAATGCCGCCGTAAAGGTGAATGAGCAAGTGGCGATCGCCCTTCATAAACAGCCCAGCAGGCAGGGCCGAGACTGTCTCCCCAGCACCTGCATCCCCAGCACCTGTATCCCTAACGCCTATATCCCCATCGCCTGCATCCCCAGCCCACCCCGGCCATTGGGGACAGAGCAACGTAGAAGTGGTTTGCCCTTTTTGATCGCTGAGATGCCAAGCGTTGCGTTTGAGATAGCGCCAGATGGCGGCGGGCTTCGTCACCACAGAATCAGGCTGAACCTGAAGCAGCAGCCGGGGGGCGATCGCCTGCACAATGAATTGCCCCTCTCTGTCGTGAGCGCCGTAGACATACCATCCCGCCTTGTTAGCGGGGGATTGATGCAACTCGCGGTTGCTAGCATTGCGGCAGCCGTTGCGGTCTGCCACCACCTCGGGCACTACGACCTGTTGGATTGCGCCATCAAATTGGCGCGTCGTTCGGTTGAAGTGTGCCACCTGCCAGCGATCGCCTGCTTCCGGTTGCAGAAACGTCACCAAGGCATAGTAGCGTCCCGAAATCTGAATCGGCTCGCGCTCAATGGTGAGTAGCGGGTAGCGGCAGCGATCGCTCGGCGCTTGCGGGTTCCCATTTAGAGAGTCCGCCTGATTGCTCGGAGCTTCGGCCATCTCTGCCGTCAACTCGACTACATCAACGCCTACGGTGCCATCCAGCTTCACCACCATGTCATCCAGCGGGCGCGACCCCGCCAGCGATTCTAGCGGGTCAACCTGCGTCCAGTGGTTGAGGCGGGTGGGATGCACCAATCCGTCCTGCTGGCTGTCCTCCACGGCGGGCGTAAAGCGCACATCCCTAATGGCGCGGCGCAGCCGACTGTGGATGGCGTCGGTGTCTTGCCAGCGCAGCAGCACCCGCTGGCCGATCAGCGCCCGATGCTCAGGAGGGGCATGATACACCTCCAGCCATACGCCGCGCAACGCCTGCCGCGACGCTTGGGTTGGCAAGATCAGTCGTCCAGTCCAGTCGCCCACCGGGCGAAACAGTTCCGCATCCAGCGTGGGGCTGAGGGGATAGGTGTCAGGCCGATTGAAGGCCGCAGCCATATAGCGCTCATAGTTATTAGAGGGCTGGGGAGGCTGAGACCTGCGGTCTTTCTGCGCCCGGCGGGCAGCAACTCGGCGTCGCCATATCACCCCCACAAGGGCGATCGCCCCTAGCACCCATCCCACCGGCCACACACTGAATCCCATGGCTGTTCTCATACCCGCGCTGTGCCTTTTCTGGCATTATGACGAGATTGTATTGGGATGGAAACAGGCGGTGTGCGGTTTGCGATCGCCCCAGCGGTAAGATGAGAGGGCGTTATCAAAGAGCTGCCAATGAAAGACAAAGTGCTAAACGGGCTAAACACAGTGCTAATGCTGGATACGTTTTTTGTGCTGGCGGCGTTTGTATGGTTTGCGGCTGCACTGATAGGGCGATCGCTCGATGTGCCGCTAGGGTTTGACCTGTGGTATCGGCTGTGGCAGCCTGTGTTTCAACCGGCGATTGGGGTGTTGATGCTGGGGGCGATCGCCAGCGGCATTGCCAGTTGGCTCAGCAAACGATTGGGCACTGGCACACCCAATTAGTAATTAGCGCAATCTGCCCATGAGCGCAGTCCACAAACAATAGACGCAGTCCACCAGCGCGCGGACTGCAAACATAGCCTGTCGCGCGGCCCTAGCTCCGCCTCGGGTGAATGGGCTAGCGGCGCTGCGACTCTCCCCGATGCCTCACCCAATCCCTCGCTCAGTTACGACAACACCTCTTCTAACGCAGGCTTCACGGTGGCATAGCGATAGTCAAAGCCTGACTCGAGAGTGCGCGTTGGCATGACCTGCTGCCCTTCAAGCACCACCTGAGCCGCATCGCCTAACAGTGCTTCGAGCGCAAACGGCGGCACGGGCAGCCAAGACGGGCGACCCAGCACATGCCCCAGTGCTGTGCAAAATTCAGCCATCCGTACAGGATTGGGCGCTGTGGCATTGTACACACCCTCCAAGCTAGAGTCGGTCAGCGCTGTGATGATCAAGCTCACTAGGTCATCGCGGTGAACCCAAGAGAACCACTGCCGCCCGCTGCCAATGGGGCCACCCGCAAACATTTTGAACGGCAGCAGCATTTTTTCGACCGCGCCGCCCATACCCAGCACCACGCCTGTGCGCAAAATCACGAGCCGAGTGTCGCTATCCTTTACGCTTTTGGCCGCTGCTTCCCAAGCCTGACACAGCTGAGCCAAGAAATCGTTCCCCGCAGCGCTGGTCTCGTCAAACGTCGCCGTTTCGCTGGTGCCGTAATAGCCAATGGCAGACGAGTTAACCAACACACTGGGTTTAGGATTCGCCTGGGCGATCGCCTCGACGATTTTCTCAGTGCCAATTGTGCGGCTATCCCAAATCTGCTGCTTGCGCTGAGGTGTCCAGCGTTCTTCAGCAATGGGAGCACCTGCCAAGTTCACCACCCCGTCGCATCCGGCGATCGCCCCTTGCCAGTCCCCCGACTCCAGCGGCGTATACTCCACCACGGTCACAGCGGGAAACGCACCGTCAGGGAACACACGCTGGCCTCGCGCCGCATCTCGCGTCAACACCACAATGGCGTGCCCCTCTTGCTGCAGTCGCTCCACCAAGCGAGTGCCGACAAATCCTGTAGCCCCTGTAATTGCAATTTTCATAGCGCCATTATTCGTTACTGGTAAATCAAATCAATTCAAAAAATCAATTAAATCTAGGTGGCAATCGCTTAGAAACGCGCGATTCGGTGTCATAGCCTGCGACTAACAGCCTAGAGACTCTCGCGTAGACACGCCCGTTTGGGAATTCGTGCCCGTGGCGATCGCACATAGCTCCTTCACCTGAGCGCCGTCTAGCAACGCACCGGTGAAATCAGTTCCGGTGATGTCCACATCCTCAAACGAAGAACCCAGCAAAATAGCATTCACCAGCACCGCATCGCTAAAGTCAGTCTCTTGAAACTTAGTCTGATCCATCATGGTGTCAGACAAATTTGCGCTGTGAAGGGACGTGTGAGTCATCACCGAGGCGCTAAATATTGCGCCTCGCGCATTCGCATTCGAAAAATCAGCGTTTTCTAAATTCGTGTTGGAAAACTCCGCCACCCGCAGCGTTTGCCCCGAAAAGTCTCGACCGCGCAGCTCTGCATTGCTGAAGGAGAGCGGTGGTGCATATTGAGGCGGAAGGGCGATCGCCTCCTGGGGAACACTCCATACCAGCAGCGCCAGCAGCACAACAAACAGTTGCCCCCAACGCTGGGCCAAGCCAGACGCACGATTGCCTAATTTCATTGCCCTGATCCCCAAGCAGATTCCTTCTTCATCTTGACAGCTTTTGGAAAGCTCACAAATCTAGTGCTGACGTTTCCCCGAATAAACCAAGCAGCGCTGCCGCCACCGGATCGGTCACTCGTTCTCCGCGCTGCATCGCCCAAAACCGACTGAGGTAGTGAATTTGCCGCAGCCCTACCAGCAAGTTCAGCCCTGGCACAAACAGCCACCAAATCCTCAGTGGCTCCGCCTGCCCCAGCTCTCGGTACAGGCCATTCACAGTGCGGTATAGCCGAAACTGCACCATGTAGATCCACCCGAGCCCCACCAGCGAGAACCAGCCAAACCACCCCGGAACATCAGGATCATACCGTTGCAAAAGTTTCGGAAGCACAATCCCCACCAGAAACGGCATCAGGCACAGCACCCCAGACCATCCGTGGCCCTGATAGCGCTTCAGCTCATCGTGAATCATCCATTTGTAATAGGCGTAGTAGACCAACCCCGACAGCACGGATCGTCGCACCACTTGCCCTAGAGAGCGTGGCTTGCCGAGGAAAGATGGGTTAGAAGCAACGGATGCAGCTGTAACGGGCATAGATCAACCGAATACCTGATCGTGAGGATTCCATCGGGTCATTGTCCTGATGGGTTCAGATGTAGGGTGCAAGTTCTTGCACCCTTATTCAACCTGTTGCCACACCGAGATAAGCGTAGGAACACGGATCTTTTAATGTGCAGTTCTTGTAGGTTAGGCATCTTGCCTGACCGTGGACAGCCGGGACGGCTATCCCACGTTATTTAATGCGCAATCCTTAGAGCCCCATCCTTGGGTCGCAAGGGGAAAACCGGTGTCTCGTGAACCCACTACAACTTAGGTTGAAAAGCGGGCGTTGCTGAATCAGTCTATGAAACAGTTTCTGAAAGCCTTGTAGTTCTGTCCTCAATCCGGCGAAATCATAGCGTCATTCAGCAACGCCGAAAAGCGCTAAGCAGTGACTGGACTGGCGAACCGAATTTTGAGGTAATCGTCTTCCATCTTGGCACCAGCGGGCTGGAGCGCTGCGAGCGCTTGGGGCAGTACCAAATTGCGGCGGTGGTTACCAATTCTCACGTTTAGTTCGTCGGCAGATTTGCTCAGTTCCACCTTGTCTTTGGGGATGCCCGGCAGGTATAGCTCTAAGCTATAGTGACCATCGCCTTGCACCACACGCATGGTGGTTTCTTTGTAGTAGACCTGAGACGGATCTTCGTCGCCATACAGCGTTTCTTTGAGCCGCTCTAGCGCAGCGATGCCACACATTTCTTCGGAATATAGCGGCACTTCTTTAACCGGCAGCGGGCTGAAGTTGTCGTGAATCTCTTGGCGATACTGCTGCTGGTTCTCCTTCCAACGTTGGAAAAAGGGATCAGTGACGCTATCGGGAATGATGCGGTTAGCCACGACCATATCTGTCGCCACGTTGTAGAGGCTGAGATAGGCGTGCGCCCGCAGCGATTCTTTGATCACCATTTTTTCGGGATTGGTCACCAACCGAACCGAGGTGACAGCGCTATCGGTCAGCACTTTCTCTAGTTCTTCAATTTGTTGGTAGAACTCGTAGGGGGCATCCATGACTTCTTGGTTGGGCAACGAGAAGCCCGCAATGGGTCGAAAGATGGGTTCTACCAAAGGCCGTAGTGCCGCAGATACGGCTTGCAGCGGCTTATAGAAGCGGCGCATGTACCAGCCTGCTACTTCTGGCAAGCTCAGCAGGCGCAGCGCTGTGCCCGTGGGCGCTGAGTCGATAATCAACACATCGAAGTCACCGTCGTCGTAGTGACGCTTCATGCGGACGAGGCTAAAAATTTCATCCATGCCTGGGAGGATCGCGAGTTCTTCGGCTTCCACACCATCGAGCCCTCGCGCCTGCAACACCTGGGTAATGTAGCGCTTGACCGCGCCCCAGTTGCCTTCGAGTTCCATCAGTGCGTCTAGTTCTGCACCCCAGAGGTTTGGGCGTACCAAGACAGGCTCATGCCCCAGTTCTAGATCAAAGCTGTCGGCTAGAGAGTGGGCTGGATCGGTGCTGAGTACTAAGGTCTTGTGGCCTAACTCAGCGCAGCGCAGCCCTGTTGCGGCTGCAACTGAGGTTTTGCCCACGCCGCCCTTCCCCGTCATCAAAATTACGCGCATGGATTCCCGACTGGTGTTGTGATGAATATTTACATTTCTTCTAATCTATCTAATCTAACGTGGAGCGTTCTAAATCGGTGCGATTGGTGCATCTGTTGGGGCGATCGCCCCCATTCGCTCTCCTCGAACCAAATCCTGCTTAGTCCCCCCAGTTGGGCAGAGCAAATGCCATTCGCCCCTACAAATTGACGGATGTGGAGCCGGGGGTATGGGATTTGGATTAGCTGTTAATCTACCCGCCCGGGCCAATGCTGCTTTAGCACGTCTAACCGAGAACAAGTCCAATAGTCGATGTGAGAAATCACCTGCTCTTGGTCATTAAGTTCCAGATCGCTCCAGCCAGAGATAGCAATGCGGGGCTGCCAGGGCAAGGGCGTAGTCCAGCTCAGCGTCCAATCGGTGCGGATGTGGGAGTCGTCGCGCTGTATCTGGTGCAGGTTGAGCTGAGGATGGCGAAACCAAGTCTGGATAAACCCGAGCATTTGCTGGTAGCGATCGCGCCCCCGAAATTCTGTCATGGGGTCTTTAAAGTAAACCTCTTCGGCATAAATGCTAAAGGTTTGCTGGTAAGGAAAGTTGCGATAGTCCTGCTTGAGGATGTCCAAAATATCCATCAGTTGCCTTTGCCAAGATCAATGGGAGGACAAGGAGAGCAGCAGTCCGAGCGGCTCAACCAAATCGTTTTTCCATTATCCCTGCAAACGAGTAGAGGCGCCTAATGGGCAGGGCAGGTGACGGCTTTTCTCCTCTGTTTTTAGGACGGCTTAGTAAGAGCGTGGTTCGTGCATCCCTACCCGGACTGTGTTTGGACGTCGTGATCACCACAGCCGAGAGAAGATTGAGTGATCGCTGCGAACAATTTAGCGTGTTCATTCGTCTACTGAGGGTGATGTATCTTGGGGACTGAGAGAACAGGGGCGATCGCCCAACTTGTGCCCCGGCCTCTGACCCGGATTTTGATTCGAGTCGTTAGCATTGAGTTGCCAGACCGCAGACGCCTGTTCTCTTGCTGACATTAAGTCTGCGCTCGGCGTGCGCTGCGACTGAAGATAAAAAGATAACCTATGGGGCAACTCGCTCACGTGCAGAAGTATCTCTACACCGACGCAGGGTTTCGGAAGCACCTCGACCCGCCCAAACTATGGTGGTGGGTGGCGATGGGGTCGTTGCTGCTGCACTTTGGGCTGCTGTTGCTGTTGCCCTATTTGCTGCGGATGATGACGCGCTCTAGTGCGTCGGCGGCAACCCCGATTGAAATTGTGGATTTGAACACTCTGGGGCTGCAGGGCAGCGAGACAGCAGAGGCCACACCAGACGCTCAGTTCGAAGATATTCCGCCAGCGTTTGATGCTGAGAGTGGGGCGATCGCTCCGCCCGACGCGTTCTCAGCACCGCAGCCAGCCCCCTTGCCGAATCCAGCGCCAGCACCCGATGGCGCGATCGCTCTAAATCCAGAACTGCAACCCAATCCACAGCCTAATCTACCGTTGGGTTTGGACTTTAGCCTGCCGCCGCAGCCTTCGGTGCCCGACTCTCAGGTGCCAGAGTCCCAGGCTCCCGACTCCCAATTTCCTGAGTCCCAATTTCCTGAGTCCCCTTCGCCTGAGGCAACAGCCCCCTCACCGCAACCGTTTCCGCCTGAAACATCTGCTCCAGAAACACCCGGTGACTTAGGGCAGCCTCCGGGTGAAACCTTCCCCGATTCTGAGCCCCTGCCCTCGCCACCTGCCGTTCCTAATCCAGGGGATATAGCCGCGGGGTTGCCTGATCAGCCTGATGGGGGCGATCGCCCTTCCTCTGGCAACCCAACGGATGGAATCCTTCCAGATGTGGCGATCGGCGGCGAGGCAATGCCCACGAGCCTCGTGGCCACGATTGTGAGCACGCGCTCTGTCCCCGAGTCTGAAAATCCACGGGATATCCCCGAGATTCCGGCGCAAGTGCTGGATACGTCACGCACGTTTTTGGCTGACCCTACCCAGTCCGGAAACTGCCTGATTCAGCCTGAGAGCCTGCCCTGGTTTGGGGTTGAAGTCGATATTCAAGTCACAATAGACGCTTCGGGACGTGTGATAGGCACGACCGTTCGCAATTCTTCCGGCAATGCAGACTACGCAGACTTGGCCGCTTGCTTGGTGCAGCGATGGGAGTTTAGCCCGGCAACCACAGAGGGAATGGCGATCGCCAGCGATTACCTCATCGTGTCGGTGGTGGTCAACCGGGCCCAATAGCCTCTTTTCAAACCAGCGCTGATGGATTCCGTCTCTGGTTTTCCGAAGTCGTCTGACCTCAGTTCAGGAGCAGCTCAAACCCTGTAAAACTTGCGCAATTGAACGATGTTCGAGAGCCCACGTTCAAGAGACGGCGCTTCGCAAAACGTGAGTTCGACAACGAGTGAAGTGCTGAAAGAAAGGCTGAGGTGCTTAGAATTCAATACTTTGAGCGTAACCCTCAGCCTTTCTTTCAGCACTTCACTCGTTGTCGAACTCAGGTGGCGTTAGTAAGCTTTCTAAACACATGCTGTTTTGGCGAGGTCACCGGCCTCAGTTTCATCGATTCCACCTCGATAGCGGTTTGTCACGTTAATCGGGCCAAGGCGCACCAGACGTTCAAGGGCTT